>CAWEUT010000028.1:0-5654 GCA_963812305.1 uncultured Ignavibacteriaceae bacterium | reverse complement strand
TTTACGAACATTTTTACCTTAATACTTTTTTAGCCAGCCAAAGATTGTTAATCAGAATTGCAACATTTCCACTGCTTTTAGTGTTAGATGGTACGGATAATCTTTTTATTTTCAGAGATTTACTCATTCTGTCTGATATAGTATTAATGATTTGGTGTTACACACAATTCTTTAATAAGGTAAGCAAGGTTAAAGCAATCTTGCTTGGGATTTTAAGTTATGTAATATTTTTTGGACTTTTGCTTGGAATAATTGAGGTACTTGTTAGTTTATGGAAAGCATTTTAACACAAAAATCTCATAAATCTTATCTAAATCATTAAGAACTTACTCGTAAAAAAACCAATTCCATTCCATTTCCATTAGAAAGACAAAAGAAGGGGGCAAAATTAATTCTTTAATCCTTTGTCCTGTTCGGGCAAAGATTTAACATAAACATCCTGCTGCGGAAATGGGATACTGATATTCTTTTCTTTAAATAATTTATCAATTGCAATAATCAAATCGCTTTTAACTGTAACTCCCGTTGAATAATCTGCTACCCAGAACTTAACAGCGAGATCAATTGAACTGCTGCCAAACTCTGTAAAGGTAATTAGCGGCTGCGGATATTTCAGAACATCATTACGTGATTGAAGTAAGTCAACAACTAATTTATGTGCTTCTTCCAGGTTTGTTCCGTATGCAACACCAACTACAATTGCAAAACGGGCATAAGAGTTGCCTAAAGTCCAGTTGGTTAAATGCTGGTTTAATAAATCGCCGTTTGGTATTACCACATCGGAACCATCCCAGGTTGTAACCATACTGCTTCGCACACCAATCGATTTCATTCTGCCGGTCTTGCCCGCAACTTCAACAACATCTCCAACGTTCACAGGTTTTTCAAAAGCGATTATTATTCCGCTCACCAGGTTATTAATTAATGTCTGCATTCCAAAACCGATACCAACGCTCAATGCACTTATAATAATTGTTATACGGTCAAGTGGTATTCCGGCAGATGCAAAAGCAATTAACAGTCCGATGCTGATTATGCCGATTCGTAATAATAAAACCCAGCTTCCAAGTTCAATTCCCTTTTTACCTTTTGTCCTGTCTTTTAAAACTTTAGAATCTGCCAGCAAATAAGACAGCATTTTAGAAACTAAAGTCGAAATAAAAATAATTGAAACAAATAAAAGGATGCCTTCAAACGTAAAGACGAAGCTTCCTATACTTCTATTTGTAGTAAAGAAATCGCTTATTGGCTGGATAATTAGTTGAAGAATATAAAAGAAATGTATAAACATATACAGCCAGGCGATGAAGCCAATTACAGAATAGTATTTAGGAGTTGGTGAATTAAATTGCTGGAGATTAATTGTAAGAATACCCTCATCAGTTTTCTTAAAAACTTCAAGGGAAAGGCTAAATACTTTATAGAGAATTTCCAGTGTCAATCTTATAAGTATTATTAAAACCATTCCCAGAATACCAATCACCATTAACCGCTTGGAAGCACCGAAATGGTCAAACAAATTCAGAATCAGCGATAAGAATTCCATTATTATAAAATATAACAGGAATCCTTTCATAAAATCCAATTTGGTTTCTGATCTTTTAATGTAACGCCAACCAGTTATACTCAAAACAATACTTAAAATTGCCAATATCAAAACTAAGATTTTATCCAGCATATGCTGTAAAAGAATCATATAATCGAGGTATGCAAGCAGGTATAATCCGCCCAACATCAGCATCCATCTGAACCAGATTTTATCCAGATTGTTTTTTCTTAGGAATACTAATATCCAGAAACTTATACCCCACAACCCTGCATAAACAGGAAAAGGCGGAGCTCCGAAGAAATATTGAAGCACTGTAACCACAACTACTATCGAGATAAAAAATGGATGTTTGAAAGCATAGTATTCAAGAGCAGATTTTTCAGTCGGATTTTCTCAGATAAATTTTTCTTTAACATTTTCAAATAAAAAAACATTCCGACAATAAAAAGAATGATCAGGCTTACAAGGTCTATATGATTGTATAGATAAAAACCCGCCGCAAGAAATACTTTCGTTGCCGAATAATTAATTATTTCCCGGATATCCTTTCGCAAGCCAAGAAACTGAGTAAAGTTCTCAAAGTCTTTCCAATCTTCAATCCCGATTTGCTCAGACTGTATGGTTTCAGCTTTTGATAACTTTCCCTCCAGATCATATTTCAGTACTGATGTAAGCAGCTCCTGCTTCTGAATATTATTTAAAACTTTTTTTATCTGATCTGCTATGCTAACGGCTTCCTCTACAACCAGCCTGACGTTCAGCAGATATGCAAGAACTTCGCTGGTATCCTTCGGCATCTGGTAAAGGGCATCGTTTCACAATAAGGGAATCGATTCCAATCTGAATTGTTTCCAGCTCTGTTCTGTAAGCCTGAATTCTATCTTGAATGTTTTGAGTTCTTGTAAGCAGTTCCCTGAAAATGATAGAAGAAACATTGAGGTTTGATTTAAGTACGAACTTAGCTTCTGTATCAAAAATTCCTTCCGAGGCGATATCATTCCATTGTACTATACTCTGAAGCTCCCAATTAATTGAAGCACTATCCACCCCTCGTGAAAGTATCGCCTTTCCAATATCAGATTTTTCCTTAATGCTTTTAAGAATTTTATTCTGTTCAATGAAAATGTTATTATCTGCAGAAGTGGCTTTGTTCTTTTTCTGCAGAGTATTCAGATACTGCTTCATTGTATCCACTTTTACTATCATGGAATCCTGAGCTGATCAGCATATTCTGAGTGAACCCTTGAGCAGAAAGCAGAAGAAATAGACAGATTATTAAAATATTTATGTTCTTCATTTCAAAAAATATTATTTAGGGAGACATAATATAGTTTACAAAGACAATTATAAAACAAAATTTGTTATAAAAATATTGAAATTTTCAAAGGAGTTATCAAACAACAATAAGCATTTAATATCAGCGGGTAGATTTGTTGAAGAAAAAAAATATCCTGATTGGTTTCATTTAAATTAAATTTAACCTACTTATAGAGAAGAGATTCCTCATAAAATTATTAGTTAAAACCATTGATCAAAATGAAAAATGATCATTGACACAACAATTAGAACTATTGAAATATCACAAATAATGATTAATATTGTGACGTTTTTAATAATTATATTTACTTATACAGATCGTTAAATCACAAATAAAGGAAAACAAATGAAAACATTTCTTCTAGCAATTCTCGTAGTTTTAGGTATCTCTCAATTTAGCCAGGCTCAGGAAGTTGGTATCCGCTTCGGTGATGCATGGGGCGGGCACTATGCTGTTGATGGCGTGTTCGGTATTGGAGAATTCAGCAGAATACATGCTGATGTTTCTTTTGGAAACGATGGTGTTGGCGTTGAAGCACTCTGGGATTTATTTACAAACCATTAGAAAAGAATTTTTACTGGTACGTTGGTGTTGGTCCCTCTATGTACCTTGGCGATCCATTTGCACTTGCAGTCAGTGGTGAAATCGGACTTGAATACAGATTCGATTTTCCAATGGTAATTGGTGCAGACTGGCGCCCATCGTTTATAATTATTGAAGAAACTGATTTTGAAGCGGGATGGTTTGGCGTTAACGTAAGATATGTTTTTGGTAAGTAAAATATTTAAATATCTGTAAGATAAAGACGCACGAATGTGCGTCTTTTTTTATGTATAATTGTTAAACTAAAGTCTATTTATTTCCTTGCTAATAAACTCATTCTGATAAAATACTTTTTAATATTAAGCGCGATACTATCAACCCGCACCAACCTTATAACACAATAAATTTATTCCACAATCAAATTGTTTAGATTCTCTTAAATTGAATTTTTTTGCATTCAGTTCTTCAAAAATTGTTAAGCCTTTAATTGCAACAGGATTTACAAAGAGATAATATTCATCAATCAAATCTTCTTTAATCAACGAAGAAACAAACTCTAGCCCCGCCATAAACAATAATGTCTTTACCCTGATTGTGCTTTTAATTTATTTATTTCACTAACCAGATCTCCATTTACAACCGTTGTGTTATCCCACAAAGATTTATTAATTGTTTTACTAAAAACAATTTTGGAGTATCAGTAAATGTTTTTCCTGCTTCATTCTCCGGATGATTCTGCATTAGCTTTTACATCCGCCCAATATGGAATAAATCCTTCGGCTAATTTTCTGCCAAGAATAATCGTATCGATGGAATTAGTTAGATCAGTTACATAGGTTTTAATGTCTTCGCTCCAGTCCCAGCGTCATCCAATCCAGTTCACCATTTGGTCCGCATACAAATCCATTTACAGATTATTTGCATCTGAAGTTTTAATTTTCTCATAGTCTTTCTTTTCATTTTATTTCCATCAGGTAAGATGTAAGTTTATTTATCAACCCGTCTTTCATTTCAAACACATCACAAAAAACCAGGTTGATGTATTCTAGCATCTTTTTTCTTAGCCAGGACAGTTCCTTCAGTAATAACAATATTGTTCTCTTCTATAGCCCGCGTAACAACGATAACCGGTTTTCCTTCGAAGGCAGGGTTTTCAATTTCCTTATCAAACGCATCCTTTCCGATATGATGAAATACTCCGGGTAATATCCATTCAACATCATCAGTTAAACAAGATAGAATTTGTTTGTGATCAAATTTATTAAACCCATCAATATACTTTTCAACTGTCTTTTTGTTTTCTGTCATCTATCGGCTCAGGTTTTTAATTTTATAAAATAAAGGAGTAACAAATTGTGAACTAAACTTATTGGTTATCGGATCACATTACTTTTGCCTGGATTTAAATAACTCAAGATCTTCCTTAACTCTAAACTTTGTGATTTTAAAAATCAGAGTTAAAGGAATTTTTTTATCAAGAGGAAATTGAATCGCACCTTTTGAAGTTTTATATCCTTCAAGTTCCTTGCTAAATACATTAATTGGATTTGGTGTAGGATAAAATCCAATATGATTTTTACTAACAGCAAAGTAAACAAGAACTTTGTTCATTTTAAATGCAGGCATTCCGTAACTGATAACTTCAACAGATTTTGGTGCAGCTTTTTTTATTGCTGCACGGATTTGCTGTAAGATTTTTTGAATGTCTTCAGGATATTGTGAAATATATTCTTCAATGCCGGTAAATCTATTATTTGATGATTTCATTACTGCCTTTTATATCTTTTGATAATGATGAAAGACAACGCCTGAACTTAATGTTTTTGAACCAATAAGTTTTAGTTTTTTATTTACATCCATACCATCAAACAAATGCGGACCTTTTTTAGCAACTACCGGATGCACGGCAATCCAGAATTCATCGATTAAATTAAATTTTAATAATTGCAGCGCAATACCTAAACTCCCAACTGAAATATTTTTGCCATCCTGATTTTTTAATTCTGAAATAATTTCTTGAAGATTTTGATTTGCTAATTGTGAATTCTGCCACTTAACTTCTTTAAGAGTCTCTGAAAAAACTATTTTCTTAATGGAATTATATTTATCTGCGAATCGCAGCACACTTTGCGTACTTCCGGGATCTTTATGCGCAACAGGCCAGAAGCTTTCCATTAATTGGTATGTTTTTCTTCCCATTAATACTACATCAACACTGTTTAACAAATCCGTGTAGAAGTTGTG
>CAWEUT010000027.1:0-15858 GCA_963812305.1 uncultured Ignavibacteriaceae bacterium | reverse complement strand
AGCCGTTAAAATTTCCGGCTAATTTAACTGGGTCGCCTATGGTAAATCTGCCTTTTTGAGCCTGAACACCCATATCAACCTGGAATGTAACATCGGCTGTTGCAGTAGGAGTATAATTACCAACAACTGCTGATAAATATTGCCAGGTTCCTAAAGCATTTTCATTGTTAGCTGCGAATAAAGAAGTACCAGGGATAGCATCAACAAAGAATACAAAGTGAGCTTTAACATCACCATTTGGTAAAATTTCTAATCTTCTTGCAACGTTTGCATAAGTTTCAGAAACGTTTGGTTCACCAATCTTTTGTGGAGCTGCCCAAGTCTGTCCACCATCTGTTGATGTTGTCCAATGAAGATCTGTATAGAAAATTGAATTTGTACCAGCATAAATATTTATTGGGCTTGCACCAATTGTACCGGTATATTCAGGGGCTGTCCAAATTACAAATATAAATTGTCCATCGTCTGTAACACTAACTGATGGATAAGATTGACCAATTCCGTTACCTGGACGAAGTGTTGCCATTGTTGCGTTTGGCTCAAAAGCTATTGAAGGTAAAGAAACTTCCATCCATTGGCCCATATTGCTGTTCCAATAAACGATTGGGAAAGCATTAACTGTATCGCCAACTGAATTGATTCCTTCGCCGTAACCGTTCATTACAACGTGTGTGGTTCCGGTTTCATCAATATTAGCGTTTAACTGACTAAAGTTTTCAAAGTAAGGAGCTAAGTTTGGATTATTTGCAACCTGACCATAAACTGCGTCCGTGCCAATAACTAAACCATTCCAGCTAGCACCAAAATCATTTGTGCCATACCAGTAAACAACATCATCAGTGGTATCAACACCGCTTGCAAGTGCCCAACCGCCAACTGTAGCCATATATTGACCAGTAGAGTTACCATATAATGGATTTTCTGAAGGACCATTTGCTGTTAATAAATATACATTAGGATCTCCAGCACCGATAGGAGCTACTGTTGTAAATGTAGCACCAACATCTGTAGATTTTCTAAATATTAGCATCTGTATTGGTTGTCCAAATTGTTCCATCAGTTTTGATAAAAGAAATCCGGGAAGTTAGCACCAAAAGTAGTTTGCAGGAAAAGGTTCAACCGGAGCTAAGTTAACTAAATCAATAACTGAGTGCCAGGTGCTACGCCACCTGCGTGTGCCATAACTAATGCTTTGCCATCTAAAGCTCCGCCAACACAAAGTTGTGTTGTTCCCCAACCAGTGATAGAGCTGGTGCAAAAGCTCTAAATGCATCAATAGGTGCACCAAACGCGCTGTAACCGAATGCAACATATCGTGCAACTGCGGCTACGTTATCTCTAACCATTCCAACAAAGAATGGATCAAGATCGCCTGTGCCATCAATGTCTGCAAGAGAAATCATTTTTGGAATTACGTTATTTCCACCGTAATCATAATCGGTTGTAATGAATGTTTCACCGATAGCATTAATGCTCTCTAAAGTTGTGGTCGGAGCTTGAGGAGCTACATAGTTCATATCCGGAACTATTCTCTTCTCATTACCAACACCACGTTCCTGAGCAAAGGCAACACTAATAAATGCCAAAGCTAGAAACAAAACGGAAATTTTTCTGATCATAACGATCTCCTTTTGAGTTAAGTGTTTTTTAGTTAATTAAATAAAAAAAGTTAATTAGTTTTTTTATCTTAAAATTCTGGCTCAAATTACAATTGTTTGTGATTTTAGTCAAGATTTTAAAGTTTTTTTATTTGCTGTTATGAAATAATATTTTTTGTTTTTAATGTCAAGAGATTCTATTTTCCTCTAAAATCCATTCTAAGCCACTTAATTAATAATATTACCTATTGAGTAATACCAAAGTTTAAATAAAATGTAATCAATTACATTCCACTAACTTTAATATATCACTCAATTATGGTTTAAAATGCTGCTTCTAATTTTTGTTTTAGCTGGATTTTTGGAACGGCACCGATAATTGTATCAACTACTTTTCCGCCCTTAAAAATCAATACGGTAGGAATGCTTCTTACCCCATATTTTATAGCGCTCTCCTGATTGTTGTCAACATCTAGTTTTCCAACTTTGGCTTTCCCTTCTAATTCACCGGCAAGTTCCTCAACAAAAGGAGCAATTATTTTACAGGGACCGCACCAGACAGCCCAAAAATCTACAAGTACCGGTTTGTCTGATTGCAAAACTTCGGTTGCAAAATTATCATCAGTAAAAGTTATAGGTTTCATTTCAAGTTCCTTAAAAAATTATTATTAAGAATATAAATAAGATGATTAAGATTTTTTTCCTTGTCCAACATAGTTAACCACATCTTCACCGCCATCGGCATGTATTAACCCTCCTGAAATCCATTCACCGCCATCTTTACAAAGCAGTGAAATTACTTTTGCAACATCTTCAGGGGTGGTTAATCTTCCGTGCGGATTTTTTCTTTGTGCGATATCAATCATGTCTAGGTTGCCTGGAATTTTACGCAGTGCAGGTGTATCTGTTACACCAGCCATAATAGAATTAACCGATGCTCCAAATCTACTTCCAAGTTCCCCGGAGAGTTGTCTTACGTGAGATTCTAAAGATGCTTTAGCTGCTGAGACTGCTCCATAATATGGTATTGCTGAATGGCTTCCCGAACTTGTCATTGCAAAAATTCTTGCACTTTGTGAAAGCAGATTATTTGCAACAACATCCTGCACCCAATAAACAAGTGAGTGAGCCATTACATCAAGTGTCATTTCCATCTGAGCTTTGGTTATAGCCTGTTCGGTTTCACTTGGCACAAATGGTTTTAAAGTTCCAAATGCAAGTGAGTGCATTATAACTTTTACTAATGGCTTTCCGTTTAGTAAAGATTTTATTTCAGTTATAATTTCATTTCGTTTAAATTCATCAGCAGCATTTACATTATAAAATTTTGCTTCAACCCCAGATGATTTTATTTCATTTATAATTCTTTCAACATTTGGCATTGTTGCCTGTCGATCTAAGTGTACGCCAAGAATATTGAATCCATCATTGGCTAATTTTAATGCTGTTGCTTCACCAAAGCCGGATGAGGCACCTAATATAAGAGCCCAATATTCTTGTTTTTCGTTACGTCTCATTTAAATATTTTCCTATAAGTTTTGTGTTAATAACCGGAGCAATAATACAAAATCGGACAAAGTGAAACAACAAAAATTAATTTGGAATTTACTTTGATTTTAGTATCAAAGATTCCTCACCTAATAAGTTTGTTAAAGACTTTAATAGTTCAGATGTTATCTTTACACGAATTTGCTGAAGTGAAAATAATTTTCCTTTATCAATTCCGTTTTCAGTAAGATTGATATAGACAGGAATGCTTCCTTCGTAATTCATTAAGATATTTTTCAGTTCACCAAGTTTTTCAGTTGAGATTTTTTCTTTACTGATTTGCAGCTTAAGACTCTCCGTAAGTTCATTTGCAATTTTTCTCATCGGGATAACTTTATTCACCTGCATCTTAACTGCATCGCCGCTGCTTTCAAGATTACCGACTGCAAAAATAGCTTCTTCATCCTCAACAAATTTTCCAAATTCATCGTAAGCTTTTGAAAACATTAAACATTCACAGCTACCCGTTAAGTCATCAAGCTTAAAGAAAGCCATTGTCCTTCCGGCTTTATCAAACTTTGTTTTAAGTTCTGTTACAACTCCGCAAACTCTTACATCACTTTTTTCAATTATATCTTCTGTTTCACCAAGATGAATTGTTGAAAAGGATTTATACTCCAACTCATATCTTCTTAGCGGATGATCCGTTAAATAAAAACCAATTACTTTTCTTTCCTGTGCAAGAAATTCTTTTTCAGTCCAGGGTTTAGTATTAGGCAAAGTCGGGTTCTTTTAACTGAACATCTTCAGCTTCACCAAACAATGAATCGCTTGAAAGCATTTTTGAGTTTTGAATTTTATGTGCATAATCCAATGCAGTTTCAACAGCTTCAAAAAGTTGTGCACGATTTTTATTCATAGTGTAAAAAGCGCCGGCAAGAACTAATCCTTCTAAAGCACGTTTTGAAACAATTCTGTTATCGGTGTTTGCACAAAAATCATAAATGCTGGTAAAATCTCTGCCAAGATTATTTCTTGCATTAATAATTTCCTTTAACTGCAGGTACTCCAACATTTTTTATTGCAGACATTCCAAATTTTATTTTTCCATTTTCAGCTTCAAAATGGAGTGATGGATTATTAACATCAGGAGGCAGAACTTCTATTTTTAATTTTCTACAATCATCAAGAAACTTTGTAACCTTATCCGTGTTTTCAAATTCATTTTTTAAGTTGGCAGCTAAGAACTCTGTTGGATAATGTGTTTTTAGATAAGCTGTTTGATAAGCAATCAAACTATAAGCAACAGCATGACTTTTATTAAATCCGTAATTAGCAAACTTAAAAATCGTTTCAAAAATTTCGAGAGCGTTTTTTTTATCAACACCATTTTTAATTGCGCCATCAACAAAAACTATTTTTTGATCTTCCATTACTTTAAGATCTTTTTTACCCATCGCTCTGCGCAAAAGATCTGCATCAGCTAAACTCATTCCGCCAACTTTATTTGCAAGTTGAATAACTTGTTCCTGGTAAACTATAATTCCATATGTTTCTTTTAAAATTGGCTCAAGAATTTTGTGAGAATATTTAACTTCTTTTCTGCCAAACTTTCTATCAATAAAATCATCAATAAATTCCATTGGTCCTGGTCGGTACAATGCATTCATTGCGGCAAGATCATTTAAACTTGTTGGATGAAGCTGTTTTAAATACTCACGCATCGGTCCAGATTCAAACTGGAACACGCCGGTTGTTTGTCCTTTTGCAAATAGCGAAAAAGTTTTTTCGTCATCAAGAGGTACATCATCAATATCAATTTCTACATTATGATTTTTCTTTATCATATCAATTGCATCACGAATGATGGTAAGTGTTCGCAGACCAAGAAAATCCATCTTCAACAATCCGGCATTTTCAATATCCTTCATCGTGTATTGAGTAACGATATCCTGCTGAGACACAGCATTTGCAAGCGGAACGTATTTGCTAACTTCATCAGGTGTGATTACAACTCCAGCCGCATGCTTAGAAGCATTGCGATTCATTCCCTCTAAAACTTTTGAATACTTAATAAGATTTTGAATATCCGTTTCGTTTGATTCTTTTACCCACCTTAAATCAGGTACTTCTGCTAATGCCTGATCAATGGAATAAACTTTTCCAAACTTTGAAGGAATAAATTTTGTAATCTTGTTAACAGTCGGAATCGGAATTTTAAGAACACGAGCAACATCTCTTAACACAGCTTTTGAAGTTAATTTATTAAAAGTAACAATCTGGCTAACGCACTCAGCGCCGTATTTTCCACGCACATAATCAATAACATCACCACGCTGATCATCTGCAAAATCAACATCAATATCGGGCATTGATCTTCTTGCAGGATTTAAAAATCTTTCGAACAACAAATCATACTTTAAAGGATCAACATTTGTAATTCCCAAAGCATAAGCAACAATACTTCCTGCGGCGCTGCCTCTTCCGGGTCCAACTGGAATGTTTCGATCTTTAGCAGCGTTTATAAAATCTGCAACAACTAAAAAGTAACCAGGAAAACCCATTTCATTTATTGTCTTAATTTCAAAATTAAAACGGTCTTCAATTTCCGGTGTGATAACCTTAAACTTTTTTTCCAATCCTTGTCTTGCAAGAAGTTCGATATATTCATCAAGATTTTTTGCTTTGGATTCTTTTGGTATTGGAAAATTTGGAAAATGATGTCCTTCAAAATCTAGTTTAAGATTTATTTTCTCATCGATCTCAAGCGTATGTTCAGATGCACCTTTAAACTTTTTGAAGAGTTTTGTCATCTCATCGGATGATTTAAAGTAAACCTGATCCGTTCCATATCTTAACTGTGTATAATCTGTGCCGTTTTTATCAGATAAAAGAAGAAGAATATTATGAGCAATTGCATGATCGGGTTCAATGTAATGGCAATCATTTGTTGCAACAAGTTTGATTCCCAATTCTTTTGAAAGTTTTGGCATTCCTTCAAGAATCGGTTTATCAACATCCATTCCGTGATCTTGAATTTCTAAATAAAAATCATCTTCAAAAATATCTTTAAACTTTTTTGCAACTTCGCGAGCTTTTTCAAAATTACCGTTTACAAGATGAGTTGATACAACGCCGCCTGCACAAGCTGTTGTACAAATTAATCCTTCTTTATACTTCTCCAATAATTCCATATCAATACGAGGCTTGTAATAGAAACCTTCGGTATGTCCGAGTGTAGAAAGTTTGGAAAGATTATCATAACCCTGTTTGTTTTTTGCAAGCAGAATTAAGTGATTATAATGTTTAGATTTTTTTTTGTTGTTGGCTTCTTCAGCCTTTGCTCTGTCAAAACGGCTTCCATCAACAACGATGTAAGCTTCCATTCCAATGATTGGTTTGATGCCGGCTTTTTTTGCTTTGTTATAAAACTCCGCCGCACCGTACATAACACCATGATCCGTAATTGCAACAGATTTCATCTCGTGTTTTTTGGCAGCATTGATTAAGCCATCAACTGTGCAAGCGCCGTCTTGTAAGCTGTAATGTGTGTGATTGTGAAGATGAATAAAATCAGACATCGTATATCAAAATATTATAATAATATGAATAGTTTTTTTGTAAGTGCTAATCGAAGTTAATGAAAACAGAAATGAAAATCTAAAACAGAAAAATTAATTTTATTTTGAAAACTCTTGACAAAAAATATTGCTTTACTTTTTAAAAAAAATTCTCTTGCTCCAAAACTCCACCATTCCAATTTTTTGCGATTCTTTATTTTCAGATTCCATCAACCATATTCCATTAAACATAATCCATTAATGCTTCCCCGTATGCCCAAATCCGCCTTGGCCACGACTTGATGAATTTAAATCTTTTACAGCCACCATTTTTGCAATATAAACTTTTGAAACAATAAGCTGAGCGATTCTATCCCCTTTTGATATTTTAAAATCTTCTTTTCCGAAGTTCATCAAGATTATTTTTACTTCACCACGATAATCAGAATCAATTGTTCCCGGTGAGTTTAGTATTCCGATACTATGATTTGCTGCTAATCCGCTTCTTGGTCTTACCTGTATTTCGTATCCCAAGGGAATTTCTACAGAAATATCTGTTGGAATTAATTCAACCTTTCCTGGCTCTAAAATCACATCATCTTTTATTGCTGCGCGAATATCCATTCCAGCACTACCGGGAGTTGCATAATGTGGAAGCGGAACATCTAAATAATCTTCACTTAGTCTTTTAACTTTTATTTTGATCTCGTCAGACATTTATCTCCGTAATATTTTTGTTTTTATAAAATTCATTTCATTCTTTTCAAATACCTGCAGCCAGATAAATAAAATAAAAATAAGTGCTAGAATTATTTTGTAATAGATATTTAAAAATCCACCATACATTAATAAGTAGTAAACCGTTCCAACAAATAGTATAGCTAATGCAATCTTAAAAAGCTTGTAATAATCATAATTAATTTTATAATACTTTTGAGTTACGATATAATATCCCGCAGCCATAACAAAATAACTTAACAGAGTTGCAAGTGCGGCACCCATAATATTTAGGTATGGTATAAGTAAATAATTTGCAATTACATTAGTGATTGCACCTGCACCTGCAACAATGGGAGCGTAAATGCTTTTTTCTTCTATGTAAATTCCTGCAGAAAAAACCACATATAACCCATTGAATAAATACGCAAGTAATATTACAGGAACAATGTACAATCCAGCCCAATACTTTGTGCCGATAATTGAGAAATCCTGCAAAATCAATTTTTACGATATCAGAAATGAAAAGAGATAAAAGAACCAACATTAAACTTCCAACAATTGTAAAGTAAGTAAGCACTTTTGAAAAAATCTCTTTTGCATTTTCTTCTTTTGCATTTGTAAGGAAAAACGGCTGCCACGCATATTGAAACATATTTACAAAGAGCATCATAAAAATACCGAGCTTGTAATTTGCCTTGTAGATTCCAACAGTTTTTATATCAGTTAACTTTTCAAGAATCGGCACATCAATAACCTGAACAAGCATCATTCCTAATCCAGCAGGAAGATATGGCAAACCAAATTTTACTAATCTCTTAAACAATACTTTGTGAAAACTAAATTTGATATTCTTAAGCAAAGTCGGGATCAATAATAAAAACGATACAATAGATGCTGCCAGATTACTTATAAAGATTGCTTCAATTCCCCATTTTAATTTTACAATTAGAAAAACATTTAGAGAGATATTAAAAACAATGCTTATTATTTTAATAAAAGAAAATAATTTAGCTTTTCGTTCAAGTCGTAACTTTAAAAAAGATATTACGGCGTTGGCATCAAAAAATAAAATCGATGCGGAGAGAATAATCAGATAATTAAGATTTGATGGGAGCTCAACAAAATTTGCAATCGGCTGCTTAAGCAGAATAAGTAATCCACAAAAAATTGTTGAAGTAAAAAGTACACTTAAAAATGGAGTTGAGAAATTATCTTTTTCATCACCAATGTCTTTAAATGCTGCATACTTTAAAAAAGCTGCATCCATTCCATAAATAAAAATTATATTAAATAATGCGATGTAAGAATAGATAAGAATTACAACACCGTAATCAGCAGGAGAAAAAACATTTGTGTAGAATGGAACAAGAATAAAATTAAGAAATCTGCCCAGCATCGTGCTGATGCCGTATATAGCAGTATCCTTAGTTAGTTCTTTTAATTTTTCTTTCATTCTTTTAGAGGGTTATCTCGAGTGAGATATCCAAAGCTTTTACGCTATGCGTTAATGCACCAACAGAAATATAGTCAACTCCGGTTTCTGCAATGGCTTTTACCGTATCCAAATTTACTCCACCTGATGCTTCAACCTTACACTTACCATTTATTATTTTAACAGCTTTTTTCATTTCATCAATTTCAAAATTATCAAGCATAATAATATCAGCTTTTGTTGTTAGAGCTTCTTCAACTTCTTTAAGATTTTTTGTTTCAACTTCAATCTTAAATTTTGTGTGATGTTTTTTATTATACTTTACACACGCCTCAACAGCTTTTGTGATTGAGCCTGCAACTTCAATATGATTATCTTTAATTAGAAACATATCATACAAACCAATTCTATGATTTGCACATCCACCAAGTTTTACTGCAAGTTTATCAAGTGTGCGTAAACCCGGAGCAGTTTTTCTTGTATCGATTACTTTTGCTTTTGTATGTTTAACCATTTCAGCATAACTATTTGCTGATGTTGCAATGCCGCTCATTCGTTGTAAAAAATTTAAGGCTGTGCGCTCCGCTGTTAATAAAGATTGTGCTTTCCCAGAAACGATTGCAGCTACATCACCATATTTAACTTTAGAACCATCTTTAATTTTTATTTCAAATTTTATTTTAGGATCGACTGTTTTAAAAACTGCTTTTGTAATTTCTAGCCCGGCAATAATTCCATCTGCTTTTACAAGAAATTTTCCTATAGCTTTTTTTGATTTTGAAATCGTGGCTTTGGTTGTGATGTCTCCGTTTTTAACATCTTCTTTAAGCGATGATGAAATTATTTTGGAAATATTTTTATCAATTTTATTCATATAACATAAATAGAAAGTTAACATTTATTATTTGATTTTATAAACCTGATAATTCAAATTACGTCAGTCTGAGCGGAGTCGAAGACCTGACAATTAATTACAAAGTCACACTTCCTCCCTCGACTTCGCTCGGGATGACACTATACGTGTGACAATCACATTATATTAAAATATATCTGTAACAAAAATTACTCATAGTATTTTTTAACTGCATCAATAAAAAGTTTTGGTGCACGGGTTGGTCTGTTAGTTTTAGCATCCAGAAACGCCAATTCAACATAACCTTCGCAAATAATAATATTTCTTTCTTTTGCTTTTATAACGTGATCAATATGAACTTTAACAGTTGGTAATTTTTCTACTCGAGTTTCAATCACAAGTAGTTCATCATAAAACGCTGGAGCAAAAAAATGAATTTTAGTTTCAATAACAGGCATAAAGAATCCGCTTTTCTCAATCACTTCATACGGCAATCCAACTTCACGCATCATTTCAGTTCTACCGACTTCAAAGTACTCAAAATATTTTCCGTTGTATGCAAATCTCATTTGATCTGTATCTGCATATCTAACTCTAAGTTCTGTAAAATGTTTTTGCATAAAAATTTGATTCAATAAAGGGTTGTTTCAAATGTTAAAGTTCAGGTTTGTCATTCCCACGAAAGTGGGAATCTATTTTACATTAAAAAGGTTTAGATTCCCGTTTTCACGGGAATGACATAAAATCAATATATATTAAACAATCCTGACAAAATTAATAGAATAATAATGGCTTCAGCCAAATATAAATTAAAATTTTGGCTAAAGCCGAAAATACATTAAATAAAAAACCACGACTTAAAAGTCGTGGCAATTAAAAAATCGAATAAGCATAAATCTACTCAGTAAAAACACCCATCTTACCAAATTTTTCTATTCGATTGTCTACAAGTTTTTCGGGTTTGATTTTAATAAGTTCATCAAGTTCTTCAATCAATGCGGCTTTAAGAGTATCTGTAACTTCTTTATGGTTTTTATGCGCACCACCTAGAGGTTCTTTTATTATTCTATCTATAATTCCCTGCTCTAATAAATCCGGTGCAGTAAGTTTAAGAGCTTCAGCGGCTGTTTCTTTATATTCCCAGCTACGCCACAGAATACTGGAACAAGATTCAGGACTGATAACAGAATACCAGCAATTTTCAAGCATCAAAATTCTATCACCAACACCAATTCCTAAAGCTCCGCCGCTCGCACCTTCACCAATTATCACAACAATAATCGGAACTTTAAGTTTACTCATCTCAAAAAGATTTCTGGCAATCGCTTCTGCCTGTCCGCGTTCTTCAGCTTCAAGCCCGGGAAAAGCGCCGGGAGTATCAATCAAAGTAATAACAGGACGATTAAACTTTTCTGCAAGTTTAAACAATCGTAAAGCTTTACGATAACCTTCTGGATTCATCATACCAAAATTTCTGTAAACGTTGGACTTTGTGTCGCGCCCCTTCTGCTGTCCCAGAATTACAACTTTATGCTGACCGATCTGCGCAAGTCCACCGACAACAGCTTTATCATCTTTGAAAGCTCTATCGCCATGCAACTCTACGAAAGATTCAGTCATACCATAAATGTAATCGAGTGTAAAAGGTCTATCAGGATGACGAGCTAACTGAACTCGCTGCCATCTTGAAAGATCTCTATATAATTCTTTTTTCAACTGCATTACTTTCTCTTCGAGCCTTACAACATCTTTTTCGATATCAAGGTTATCGGAGAATTTTTTCATTTCATCTAATTTTGATTCTAACTCATAAATTGGTTTTTCAAAATCTAAAATTGTTTTTGCCATCTTTACTTTTTGCTCCACATTTTGTTTAACGATTTAGCAAGTATCTCTATATCAAGCCAAATGTTTTGATTTTTTGCGTAATAAAAATTCAATTTTTCTAATTCTTCCGGATTCTCGTTTTCAATATACCAATATCCGGTTAAACCTGTTTTACCTAAAAAGTTATCTGTAGATTGCTCAGAAAACTGAGGACCAACTAAGCTTGAACTTCCGTTTAAAATTTTTGGAAATCCTAAAACAAATTTAGTAAAATCAGTTTGCCCTCTTTTAAGCTTGCGCTTGAAAAATATGAAAGGATAAATCAAAAACAAAGAAGGAATAACAATAGAATAATCAAATAGAGCCTTAATTATTCTTTGCTGTGTTTGAGTGATATTATAATTTAAGTTCGATCACCGGCATATCATCAAGCAATGTAACCGCTGTTTTGCCAACTATAAAATCAAGATTGTTTCCAACAATTTTAAACTCAACATTTTCTTCGCGGCATTTACCAACAATCTCCATCATTTTGTTATAAGATAATTCGCCGGATGAAAATATAATTTCATTGATCTTGTTATCCCTAATAACACGTTTGATATTTTGATCTGTTCCTATTACTTCAAATGATTCTAATTTATCGCCAATATTTTTATTTGAGAATCCAATTAATCCTATTACACTTCTTCTATCTGTTTTTTTCTTTTTAATCTTTTTACCAATTTGAATAGCACTTTCATCCAATCCGACAATAAGAGTTCTTTTCTGTTTTAGTTCATCATCAACTAAGCCTGCTTTAAAAATAATTTTAAATGCAATACGCCAGATAGAAAGCACTATAAATAAAAACACATAAGTAATGAGAACAATCGCACGACTGAATGCAAAGTCTTTAAAGAAAAAAGTAAGAGATGTTAATATTGGTAAACTAATTAATATTGAAAGTAAAGTTTTTGAAACTGAAATTTTATCTTTCTTATAATTTCCAATTGCAAATGAAACAAAAATTTGTATCAAAGCCGGAATAGAATAAACAATTGGAATTGCAAAATCGGGAAAACCTTTCCAATCACTTATATTATGATAAATCTTTTCAGCGGCAAACAAACAAAGATCGAAGAAAATGAAATCTAAAATAACCGAAAGAATAATTAGCCTTCGAACACCGATGAATGCAAAAATGCTTCTGACAAAAATTGCACTTCTTAAAATCATCCCAACAAGAAAAGAAGTTGATAAATGTTTTTTTACAAACAGGTGCATAGCACTGTAAAAAACTTTTGTTTCATCAATGCTGCTGCGCTTGGTGCTTTCTCCCTTGTAGTGAATAATTTGAGTAGAGTGAACATAAAAAACTTTGTATCCGGCTTTTTGAATTCGGTAACACAAATCTAAATCTTCACCATACATAAAAAACTGTTCATCAAATCCACCGACTTTTTCATAAACTTCTTTTCGCATCATCATAAATGATCCGGAAATTGCATCTACTTCATAGCTTTTATTTTCATCAAGATAAGTAAGGTTATAGCGTGCAAATATTTTACTATTTGGAAACAGATTACTTAATCCAGTTACTTTTGTAAACGATGTCCAGGGACCAGGAAAACTTCTTCTGCATGCAAGTTGTAATGTTCCATCAGGATTTAAAATTTTACATCCTGCCAACCCAATATTTTTGTTGGATTCAAAAAACTGGATCATCTTTTCAAATGTATCTTCAGCAACAAGCGTATCAGGATTAATCAACAAAATATATTTCCCGGTCGCCTGCTTTAATCCAATATTATTTGCTTTGCCAAATCCAAGATTAGTTTGATTAGCTATTAATTTTATTTGCGGAAATTTTTCTTTTATAAAATCAACACTGCCGTCATCAGAAGCATTATCAATGATTATAATTTCCTTGGTAAGATTTGTGGAAGCTTTTTCTATTGAGTGGATTAAATTCTGAAGGAATTCTTTTACGTTGTAGTTTACTATGATTATTGAAAGATCCAATTATTTGATCCTTACAATTTGCCAAACATATGCTGAAGTCTAAGCTTCCAAACCATTGTTACGGCTTCACGAACAATTTTTTTAGACATTTTAGATTTTCCTTTTACGCGATCAATAAACACAATTGGAATTTCTTTGATCTTAAATCCTTTGCAATAAGCTTTAAATGTCATTTCAATCTGGAATGAATATCCGTTCGATTTAACTTTGTCTAAATCAATTGCTTCTAACACACTTCTTCGGAAACATTTGAATCCACCCGTTGCATCTTTGATCGGCATTCCTGTTATGATTCTTGTATAGACACTTGCAAAAAAACTTAAGAGTAATCTAGCCATCGGCCAGTTAAGTACGCGGACACCATTAATATATCTACTTCCAAGTACAAGATCATTTTCTTTAATTGCAATTAAAAAATTTTTAAATTCATTTGGATCGTGAGAGAAATCAGCATCCATTTCAAAAATAAAATCATAATTATTTTGCAATGCATATTTAAATCCTGCAAGGTAGGCAGTACCCAGCCCCATTTTCTTTTCGCGTTCTAAAAGGTGAATACGATCATTTTTTTTCATCTCCTCTTTAACAAACGCACCTGTTCCATCTGGTGAACCATCATCCACAATTAGAATATGAATGCCTTCATCCTGGGACAAAACAATTGGAATAAGCTTCGGAAGATTTTCCAGCTCATTGTATGTTGGGATGATAACGAGTGACTTGAAGTTACTCATATTGTTTAAAATTAAATCTGAAAAACTTTACATTTAATTTTTTTAAGTAGTCATTCCTAGTCATTAGGTCATTCATTGTTTTTAATATTTTTCCCAATTGAATTTATATAATTGTTTAAGCTTTATACTCCAAGATCATTTATGTCTTTCATCGAATCCTTCAAAACATCATCATCCGTAATCAATTTTCTGTTTAAGAGCTTTAGTTAACCAGGTTTTTGTCTTCATAACAAAGATCCTCTTGAATAATAACAAAATTGCCTTTCTTCTTTGTAAAAATACCTACCAAATCCTTCGCTTAAATTTGCAGCTACAGAATCTGCAGATCTTAATCAACTGTTTCCCAATTGTATCTTTAGCAAAATAATCCCATTTAATAACTATACGCCCAAACAGCTCTGCTAATTTCATTGATAAGTGATAAACTCTAAGTTCTTCCAATTTCAATTAAGACCTCCGAAATAAATTTTCTTTACAACCTAAATCTTAAAAACTTAAGATTAAATTACAACTAGTTACCACCGATTAACTACTCTATAACTATGCAGTTGACTATTGAACGGCTAATCATAGTGCCCTTTGCCAAATAGTACTACAAACACAGTTCGCAATAAGATTTTAAAATCCATTCTGATTGACATATTTTCAATGTAAAAAAGATCGTAACGTAATTTAATTTTCACATCATCAATTGTTTCATCATACTTATGTTTTATCTGTGCCCAACCCGTTACACCAGGACGAACTTTTAATCTTCTTTTGTAATATGGAATTTCCTGTGAAAGTTTCTCTACAAAAAAAGCACGCTCAGGTCTGGGACCGACTAAACTCATTTCACCTCTAAGAACATTTATCATTTGTGGTATCTCATCAATCCTTACTCTTCTAACAAACTTACCCATTCTTGTTACACGCGGATCATCTTTTTGTGACCATACCGGACCGGTATATTTTTCTGCATCATTTATCATCGAACGAAATTTTAATACTTTAAATGGTTTACCATTTTGTCCGAGTCTCTCCTGTTTAAAAAATATTGGACCTTTGCTGTCTATCTTAATTGCAATCGAAGTTAAAATTATTATGGGAGAACTTACAATCAATATTAATAAAGAAATAAAAATATCCATTAAGCGTTTTAATTTCTTTTCCCACTCCGGCATTAACTCAGGCATAATATCGATAAGCGGCATTCCGTATATCTGGCTTGTGCGTGCCTGTCCGCTTAGGATTTCATAAAGATCAGGAACAATTTTTAAACTAAGATTTTTACCTTCTGTTTTTGATATAACATCAACAAGAACATCGTGATCTTCTTTTTCAAGTGCGATAATAATTTCTTTAGCAGTTAGTACTTTTCAATAATCTCTACCATCTGATCTGTAGTTCCTTCGACTTTAATTCCCTTATATTCTCTTCCGATATTTTCATTTCTGACAGCAACAAATGCTTCTATATCGATTCCGAGTGCTGGAGCATTATTTATCGAATCTAATACTTCTCTCCCTTTATCATTATACCCAACAACTAATCCGCATCTTCTGCCGATACCTTTTATTAAGAAATTTCGCTGCACACTTCTAATAATGATTCTACCTGACCCAACAAAGAACAAAAACAATCCCCAATAAATAAAAATCAA
>CAWEUT010000026.1:0-254399 GCA_963812305.1 uncultured Ignavibacteriaceae bacterium | reverse complement strand
TGATCACCAGCAAATATTTTAATAGTGTTTTCTATTTCTAAATAATCATCGTCAGAATTTGAATAATCGATCAATTCTTTAATCAAATATGAATCTATAATTTGTCTTTGTACATCCTCAAATGATTGTGGAGGACATAAGGTAGGAACTGAACGAGGTGATAATAAATATAATTCAGTTCTTCCTAACCACATCATTACTTTAAAATACTTTGGTAGATCAGTCAGAATATAGTATTTGGATCTTCATCATAATGCCCGCGAGGTTTAAATCACTACAATCTATTACTTTACAATTTTCTGAAAACAATGAGCTAGTATCCATCTGCTCTGCCTCAATCCTATTTAATATTTCTTCAATCTGTGTCGCATTAATGTAATAAGGATTAACAGGAAACTCAAATAATTTTAAAGGAACAGTTAGATAAACATCTACGTCTTTAAGCATTGTTAACATTTCCGGATTATTTCCATACTTCATATTTAAATAGTTTTGTTGTGAATGTAAGGTTTGCATTAGTGTTTTAACTTTTTGATTAAGAAGCCAAGTTCAGCATCTTTCAAAATTCTATCATAAGAAATATGAAAAGCATGTAGAATTGCATCAATAGAAACAAACACTGGAAGATCTTATGGAAAATTTCAAGGAATGCTTCTCCAAACGAAATCTTTTTCATTCTTTCGGAAACAACAAACCCGTTTTGTCCTTAACATTCCAAATTCGTGCGGAGTTAAACCATACTTAAAAGCAAGAGAATCTAGATATCTTGTATTCGTTAAAGATAAATTCAAGTCACCGGCAAAGAGTCCTGTTGGATGCATCTGCATTAACTGATCCGGTTCCATATTTTGATGTGATTGTAGAAATTGCTTATACGCATCAATATTAAAATTTGATTGGCTAAAAGTACTTTGTGAAATGTTGATGAGAAGAATAGTGATAATTAAAAATGATGACTTTTTCATTTTGTTCACCGTTTTTTATCAAACATCTGAAAATTTAAAAACGAATAACAATCAACAGATAGCAAATAAAAAAGTCCCAAAGAAATAACTAAGGGACTTTGAATAATGACCTTATATAAAAAGATAAATTATGTTTTAACTAAAATCTCACAGTAAATGATGTCATAACATTATCTATTCGAATTGACTGATCAACAGGAGGAAACATCAGGACCAAAACCCTTCACCTGGTTCATCCCACCAGCTTCTTGAATATGTTACATTGAATTCAAAATCACCTTCACCTGAACTAATTCCAAGACCGGCGTTAAATATCTTTCTGTTGCATATTCTAGGCATATATACAAGCGGAGAAGGATTGTCTAATGAATCCTGCACGGGCACTTAATCCTGTAAATGGAAGTCGGAACTCTGCACCAGCACGTAAATTAAAAACTTGTGTATATTTTGTAAGAATTTGTTTATTTATTTCCGCTGAAATTGTTGGATCAATATTCACCAGAAAATCTCATTTGAGTAATCGGTATAAGACGCTTCGGCGGCGGCTGTGATAAACCATAAATTAACAGAAGCTGCTGCTTGTAAAATGAAGTGGAATGATTATTCTATTCAGAACTTATAACTGGATTATCAAGTGTTTTTGTATAGCCAGTTGAAAAATTACTTTGTCCGCTAAGTAATGATCTTCAGTAATAACAAAAGTTGTTGGCAGTTTTACAGATCCTCCCAAACGAATGAAATCAAAAAATTTGTAAAGCAAACCAAACCTGCCATCCCAGCCGTTATAACTCCAATCAACAACATCGTTAAGGTAATAAGAGTCAAATCCGGCAGTAAGATTTGAATCTGGTATTGTTGTGGTTGCTAATGGATAAAATACTACATTTATATCTGTTTCACGAAACTCACGATTACTTTGCAGTGTACTCGTGTCATTTAGCACTGGCACCAAAAAAAACATTATGTGCAAACTCGTAAGATGCACCGGCAGACCAATTATACAATCCGCCATCACTAATAAGTGAACCACTCTGTTGAAGATTACTGTAGAATTGTTATTTATTTCAAAATACTGACCTGATTGATAAATAAGGATAACTAAGTAGTAAGTTCCGCGCAATATTTTTTCCATCAACTACCAGATCATTAACGAACGAACCATTAGAGTTGTATCCCGTAAATTCAACAATCCTATTAAAGTCTTTAGACTGATTGTATCCTAAAGATAGTGCAAAAGTTCTTAGGCTGTTTGTCTGATTTAATGGGATATACCAACCCAAATTGGCTAAACTATTTTAGACTTTCGTGGAACTTGTTTCAGTTGATAAATAATTAGTAGTATTTCTATAAAGGTTTAATCCTACAGAAGTTGAAACAGTTAGTTTTTCTGCTGTTGCTAAAGTAGCCGGATTAAACAAAGTGGCGGTATAGCTATTTCCAAAAGTTGAATAGGCATTACCCATACTCATTGACCAGGCATCGTATGATTGACCGCGTTCTGATAAAATCGCAGCATAGCCATCATTCAATCCAAGATAGTTTTGGGAATATAGATTACTTGTTAAAAGAACTATATCAACACACTAAAAAGTGCACCAGATTAATTTTCAAAATTTATTCTCCGTTAATTTTCCACAAATTTAATATTTATAAAGTATTAGCCAACACAAATATTATCGGCTTGCAAATTAAAAAAAACATATAAAAATCTTAAGAATTTTATTTATTGCCGCAAGATTTTTATCGCTTAATAATCGCTAAAAACGACTTAACAAGTTTAATAAAAGTACTTACTGCAAAAAATGATATTAAAAGCCGCAGGAATTCTAAATATATTGTTTCAATAAAACAACTAATCTAAAAATGCACTTTATCCTTAAGAAAATGCAGATCGAAATTTTATTCCTAACAATTTTCCGATTTTCAAATGATGTCGAATGAGATTTACATTAATTCATTGTTTGCTTTGCCACAGATAATGGTCGCAGAAATTCCTCCAGTTTTTAAATAGTTGCTCACCGCGTAAACCAGAAGCAATGATCTTCTGATCTTTGTCTAGCAATACGTTTGCTGGGATTAAATTAATACCATATAGTTTGCCTGCTTCATTGCCCCAACCCTTAAGGTCTGAAACTTGTGTCCAGGTCAATCTATCATCCTTAACAGCCTTTAGCCACTTATCACGATTTGTATCAAACGAAATACCGAGTACATCAAATCCTTTATCTTTATATTTTTGCCAAGCTTTTACCACGTTGGGATTTTCAGCTCGACAAGGTCCACACCACGCTGCCCAGAAATCAACAAGTAATATTTTGCCTTTTAAAGATTGAAAGTGAAATAGGATTTCCCGTACTGTCATTCAAGTAATTGGGAGCGAATTGACCGATAGCGATCACTCCAAGTACTCTCATACGTTTTTCGATCGCCTGATAATATGTTGAACTGCTCATTGCTGTATCGAACACGCTTAAAATATTTTCTAATTCTGGCAAATCAAACTGCCAGGAGTTACGAGTGATTAGATAAGGTGAAACCACAGTGTTTTTATTTTTCTAACAAAAGAAACTAGTTGAGCTTTCATCTCCTTGTCAAGTTCTTCACTAATTAAATCGTTTTTTTTCATTGATGCCGTGTCCCCAATTTCTTTTGACATTCTCCATGCATTTCGACATTTTCCATCTTTTCATAATTGATTCATCCATAGCAACATATTTCATATAGATATCGTTTGTCGATGATCCCGCACTATACTTTTATCGACGCTATCAGGGTAGATTTGTACATTGATCTCAGCATTTTCTACGAATAAGGGAACAACTACTTCCTTTTCTTTTATGTTTGAAATAAAACATCTCAGGTCGTGAGATAGATCCCTTAATTGTAATTTTCCATTCATCACCATTGCAGAATCGATTTTTTCCCAGCCATCACTCCCTTTTTTTGAAGATAAACCACTACAGAATCGATATCAGCTATAGTTCCTTGTATGGTGTATTTATCACTTTTAGTAGAGCAGGATAACGCAAAAATACCTGCAAGTAATTCAAAACATGTAAGTTTCATTTTTCAATCTTTCGTTTTTTGATTTTGATAAAAATAGGACTTAAACTGATGAAAAAGAATGACTTATTTTAGATTCTCTAACAGTAAGAACCCGTGTTACAGCCGTGAAATATATGAAGTTAGCAGCTTTCGCACACCTTTTTGCTTACTCAAAAATCATTTTAATGAACAAATATTTTTAGATGACATTTTTATTACTACTGTGAATACTAAAAATATTGTCTCAATAAAACAGCTATTCCCTTGCTCATCTTACACCTGATAATCTAAGAAGTGCTGTTGAGTTACTGAATTAGTTAAATATTTTCTCATACCATATCATCTTATTTATTTTACATTTAATTTTAATTTATCATTAATTACAGATGTTATCTGACACTAACTTTAAGAACAGTATTCTCATCAAATCATAAACAAAACTATTTAAGGAGAAAATAATTGTTTAATCAAGCAATGGAAAATATCAGACTATCGCCTATCGTGGCTATTAGTGAAGAAGTAAATAAAAAATCACAAGAAACCGGAAAGGACTTTGTGTTATTTCAGCGAGGAGAAATTGGATTTTCTACTCCTCAATATATTGTTGACGCAATGGTAGATGCACTCCATCAGGGTTTAACTAAATATCCCATATCTGGTGGCCACATAAAATTAAAGAATGCTATAATTCAGAAATTAAATAAATTCAATAATATAAAAGACTTAGATGCCGATAATATTGTAGTTACCCACGGTGGTCAAGAAGGTTTGCAATTAGTATTTAAGATGTTTGAAGGGAAGAAAGCAGTTGCATTAGCTCCTGTCTGGAGTTGTGTTTTAGAAAATTTTGTGCCTTATGCAAAAACAGATTTAAAGCAAATTCCGTTAGCTGATGATTTTAGCATCGACTATAATTTACTGGAAAGTGAAATTAAAGATGCATCATTTCTATATCTTAATACACCGCATAATCCAACAGGAAAGATTTTTAGTGAAGAAGAAATAAAAAATGTTGTTGAAATTTGTAGAAAATATGGCACTTACATTTTATCAGACGAAGCCTATGAGAGAATAACATTTGAAGGGAAAAAACATTTTAGTCCTATGCAGTTAGATTATGAAAATATCATATCAGTTTATACATTTTCAAAAACATATGCGATGACTGGATGGAGATTGGGTTATTTGGTCTGTAGGAATAAGAAAATAACTAACCTTATTAAATTGGGTGACTATACTCAAACAGCAGGAATACCTACATACACGCAATTTGCTGGTGCTGAAGCTCTGACAAATGCTGAAAAAGAAAAAGAATCTGTTGATATCTTTATGAATGAATTTGCTTTAAGAAGAAATGCATTATATAATGGATTAAATTCAATTGAAGGGATTAGATTACCACTAAAGCCTGATGGTGCATTTTATATCTTCCCAGATTTTTCTGAATTTGTTCCTAAAAACATCAATCTTGAGGATAGCAAATTATATATTTTTAATAAGCTAATTGATGCTGGTGTTGCAACAGTTTATGGTTCTTGTTTTGGTCAATATTTTCAAAATAATTTAAGATTTTCATATTCGACTACTAACCTGAAGCAGATTGAAGAAGGATTACATAGAATAAAAAATGCACTTAATAAATAATAAGTTTTATATTTAACATTACTCTCCAATTCTATTTTTATAATCAAGCCCCTATCAATTTAAGTTGGTGGGGGTTTTTATTGTAAATCTTATACTTTTCGATACCCAACTCATAAGCTTTAATATAGCTAACTATTGCTATTTTATACTTTTGCAACAAATGTCCTAATGATTGCAAGATTTCTCCTAACACCCCTCTTATTAGAATTATTATTTTTGTGTTGAATAAAAATGATTTTCTTTAATTTTATCCTATTCATATATATGATTCAGGTTAATTCAATTGATGGTGTTTCTTATTCAATTAATAAAATCGATTAACTAAATCTTAATTCTCGGAGGCAAAATGAAAAATCTTTATTTATTGGTATTGTTTCAACTTCTTAACCAAATGGTTTTCTCCCAAACTACGCACAATGTTACCGTGGGTAATTTTTCTTTTACACCAGCTCAAATTACAATTACTGTTGGGGATGTAGTCAGATGGACGAATTCAGGGGGACTTCATAATGTAGTTGCTGATGATAATAGCTTTACGAGTGGTTCTGTTTCTTCCAGCGCTTGGGTTTATGAGCATACATTCAATTCAGTGGGAACAAACCCATATTACTGCGCTCAACACGGAGGACCCGGAGGAGTTGGAATGTCAGGTGTTGTCACCGTTGAAAATCCTACTGATGTTAAAAATGATAATACCTCTATTTTCAAATTTGATTTAATCCAAAACTATCCAAATCCTTTTAATCCCTCAACCAGTATTCAATTTTCGGTAGGCAGCGGACAACTTGTTACCCTAAAAGTTTATGATGTGCTTGGAAATGATGTAGCAACACTTGTAAATGAATATCGAAATGCAGGTACTTATGAAGTTGAATTTAATTCGGCTGCATTATCAAGTGGATTTTATTTCTATAAACTTCAAGCAGGTTCATTTGTTGAAACAAAAAAGATGATTTTGATGAAATAAGTTTTGAGAAAATAGGAATGAACTTAGGACCGTCTTTATGACGGTCTTTTTTTTCTTAAACCAGGATTAGTTCCAGCCTAAGAAAATTGAATAGTTAGTTAAAGATTATTCATTAATTTTTATTATCTTTTTTTGTAATCGAACTGAGTTTTAATATCCATAAAAATATTTAGAAAATTCATTGCAAGCATCTTCCGAACCAAAAATATTATTAATAGACGATGATGAAACACTCTGCAAAGTTATAGGTGAGGAACTTGAGCAAGAGAATTATTCTGTAACCTGTTCCTTCAGTGGGAAAGAAGGCTTAGCAAAGTTAAAGCTTGATAAGTACAATTTAGTAATCCTCGATTATCAAATGCCAGAAATGGACGGATATGAAGTACTGCAAGAGATTAGAATAATTTATCCATCATTACCAGTAATAATTATAACCGCCAATACAGACATTGATACGATCAATAAATTTTCAATTAAAAGTATCTGTGATCTTGTAAATAAACCATTTGAATTTGAAGATTTATTAGCAAGAATTCAAAAATATATATTAAATACCTAATTATTAACAAAACATCATCAACAATTTTATCTTAGAGTTTTCTGATATTCTAAAGTTTATTTAAATATAGGCAATCATAAGTCATTCTTTTAGACGATCTTTTTTTTTGGGCAGGTCAGTCTCTGAGTGTTTTAAGAACTCATTCGTAAAACTTTCAATTGTAGCAGGAAGAATTTTACGATCACTTTCACCAGTAAGTTTTTTTGAGAATCGGATGAAAAATTTATTAACTTCAGATTTAAGTTTGGTCTTCGTAGATCTATAGACTCTCACCATCAGTTTGTGTATAAAAAAGATGATTGATACCGTTGGGACGTTTTAAGAGAAACATAATAGTATTTCCTTTCCGTCCATTAAAATATTTTGAGAGCAAAGAGGTAAGAAATTTCGCATACCATTTTGCATATCCTTCTTCATTTTCGGGTATGCATTCGGTATGCATTTTTCTATTTAGACATAAAAAAGCCTCGAAATCTTATCAATTTCGAGGCTTTATAGTGACCCCAAGGGGATTTGAACCCCTGTTACAGCCGTGAAAGGGCTATGTCCTAACCACTAGACGATGGGGCCAATGGAATCAAAACTCATAAAATTAAATGGTTGGGTGAGCGATGGGAATTGAACCCACGACCCCCAGGGCCACAACCTGGTGCTCTAACCAACTGAGCTACGCTCACCATTTAAAGAACAAAATATTTGTAAGCCCAAGTGGACTCTCCCAAAGGGATGGCAATGCCAGAACCTTAACCCTCAGCTTAGAAGGATGATGCTCTATCCAACTGATAAGACTAACAAAATTTCAATTGTACGCCCGAGTGGACTCGAACCACTAACCCTCAGCTTAGAAGGCTGATGCTCTATCCAATTGAGCTACGGGCGCTCAAAATCCACAAAACCTAGTAATGAACAATTTTTGAATAAACTTTTGTCGGGGCGGCAGGATTCGAACCTGCGACCTCCTGCTCCCAAAGCAGGCGCGATAACCGGACTACGCTACGCCCCGAAATACCATAAAACTTAAAAAACGAGGTGAAAATATATACGTTTGGGTTCTAAAAAACAATTTTTTGGTACTAATAGAATCTTTAAATTGTCCACAACAAAAATCAATCGTTTATAAATGAATTTCGCCTTTTTTGTATCAAGAAGATATATCCTTTCCAATAAAGACTCCAGATTGCTTAATCTGATTTCTGTGATCAGCATTGTGGGAATTTCCCTTGGTGTTGCTACATTAATTATTGCTTTAAGTGTTCTAAATGGATTTGAAAAAACTCTAACGCAAAAAATAACTGACTTTGATTCGCATATTAAGATTTTATCCTACAAAGAATCTTTACCAAAAGCTGATGAGTATTTACTAAAATTAAAGAACAAGCTTAACGATCAGATAGATTTTATTTCCCCTTCAATTTCCAAGCTCGCAATTATCAGTACAAAGAATCGTAAAGAAGGAATCAATATCAAAGGAATTGTTGAAGCAAAAGAGATTGATAAAATAAAATCAAATATGATTGAGGGTGAATTAAATCTTGATAAAGAAAATTCTCTTGTAATTGGAAAAACATTAGCCACAAAATTGTTAATCAAAGTCGGAGATAAAGTAACTCTCTTTGCATTGAAGAATGATAAGATTCCTTCGATGGACGATTTACCAAACATTCAAAACTTTTTTGTAGATGGCATTTTTGAAAGCGGGATGGCTGAGTATGATAACATGATCGGTTACACGGGACTTAGTACTGCACAAAATCTATTCTCTATGCCGGGAGAAATAAATGGAATTGATATTAAATTAAATTCCGTAAATAAAATTGATAGCATTGCCCAAGTGATTAGAAAAGAATTGAGATACCCTTATTACGCAAGAACAATTTATGAGATTTACAGAAATATTTTTTCCTGGATTGAACTTCAAAAAAAACCTATACCAATTGTATTAGGGCTAATAATAATTGTAGCAGTTTTCAATATAATTAGCGCATTACTTATGCTTGTGCTTGAGAAAACTAATGCTGTGGGAATTTTAAAATCACTCGGAGCTAAAGGATCATCAATAATAAAAATATTTTTTTACCAGGGGATTTATTTATCGGCTATTGGAATTATTGCCGGAAACATACTTGCATGGTTTTTAATGTTTCTGCAATTAGAATTAGATATTATCAAAGTTCCTTCAAGTGTTTATTTTGTTACAAGAGTTCCAATTGAATTAAGTCTGGATGTATTTCTGTTAGTTTCAATAGTAACTTTTATTTTAGCTTTATTAGCGGCAGTTATCCCAAGTTATTTTGCTTCAAGAATCAATCCGGTTTCAGCATTGAGGTTTGATTAATGAGTTACGAGAAATTCATAGCTAAGCGATATCTTCTATCAAAGCATAAAATTAATTTCATTACAATTATTTCTTTTATTTCAATTGCTGGAATTACTCTCGGCGTTGCTGCACTTATAGTTGTGCTCTCTGTCTTTAATGGATTTGGAAGTTTGGTTACATCTTTTCTAATGAACTTTGATCCGCATCTTAGAGTTGAATACAAAGTTGAAAGTTCAGACAATGATTATGAAAAAGTAAGTTCAATCATAAAATCAACTCCTGATATAAAATCATTTGCACCTTTTGTAAGTGGAAAAGTATTGGCGTTTAATCACGGAATTACACAAGTAATATCTCTTAAAGGAATCGATCTAAAAAATGCAGAAGATATTTATAACATCAAGGATAACATTTTATTCGGCAGTGGTGAATTGAATGAAGCTGATAAAACACCTGGAATATTAATTGGTTTAAGATTAGCCGATCGTTTGCAAGTTCTTGTTGATGACACTGTTACAATCATCTCCCCTGCCGGAATTGAAAAACTTAATTGCACAGTTTGGAATGCCAAACACTCAGCAATTTGTTGTGCGTGGAATCTTTAGCTCAAAGAATAATGAGTATGATGAAGCTTTAGCTTTTACTTATTTAAGTGAAGCCCAATATTTATTGGGATATAAAGATGGTTATCAGGGATTTGAAATTAAGTTGCACAACTCTGATAATTCTTTTAAAGCTAAAGACTATCTTGAATCGAATCTTGATAAAAATACATTTGAAATAAATACCTGGTACGATTTTCATAAAGAACTTTACACGGTGATGCAGATTGAAAGATGGGTTGCGTACATTTTACTTTCTTTAATTATTGCTGTCGCCACTTTCAATATTCTCGGCTCACTTTCAATGTCAGTAATCGAAAAGAAAAGAGATATTGGAATTCTTAGATCGATGGGTGCAAAAGAAAATTCAATTTTAAAAATATTTATGTACGAAGGTTTGATGATCGGATTGATTGGCACTGGATTAGGAGTTTTACTGGGCTACTTAATTTGCTTTCTGCAAATACAGTACAACATTTATCCACTTGATCCAACACAATATAAAATTGATTCACTTCCATTAGAAATTAGATTTTGGGATTTCTTTGTGATTGCAGGTGCATCATTGTTTCTTTCGTTCATTGCATCGCTTATACCTGCAAAGGAGCTGCTAAAGTTGATGCGTTACAAGCAATTAAATGGGAATAAATATGAATATCATTTTATCATCAGAAAATATTTCTAAGTCATATCAATCAGCTAAAAAGGTTAAGCTTGAAGTTCTTAAATCTATTTCAGTTGAGATTGAAGCGAATAAAATTTCTGTTATTGTTGGTGCATCAGGTGCGGGCAAATCTACTTTGCTGCATTTGCTTGGTGGATTAGACAGACCTGACAGCGGAAAAGTTTTTTTTGAACAAAAAAATATTTTTGATTTTAACAATGATAAGCTTGCTAAATTTAGAAATGAAAATATGGGTTTCGTTTTTCAGTTCCATCATTTGCTGCCTGAGTTTACAGCAGTAGAAAATGTATCTATTCCTCAAATGATTAAAGGAGTAAGTTTAAAATCTGCAACTAAAAATTCATTAAGACTTTTAGAAATTGTTGGATTAAAAGAACGTGCAGAACATAAACCTGCAGAACTTTCCGGCGGTGAACAGCAAAGAGTTGCCGTTGCACGTGCTTTGGCTAATGATCCCAAAATAATTTTTGCTGATGAACCAACCGGTAATCTTGATTCTGCAAATAGTGATTCAATTCATAAACTGCTTTTTGATCTGCGTGATAACTTTAAAAAAACATTTGTTATAGTAACCCACAATCCTGCGTTGATGGAATTAGCAGATATCATCTTTGAAATTAAAGATGGTGTGATAAAACAGATTAAAAATAAATCTTAAATCTTCCTAGATAAATAATCAAACAAAAGTCTTACTCCAAAACCTGTCATATATTTTTTTGTGTAACTTCTGGATGGATTATTCATTGCAGGTCCGGCAATATCTAAATGCGTCCAGGGAATATTTTTATCAACAAAATGTTCTAAGAATTTTGCTGCAGTAATTGCTCCTGCCCAGCGTGTGCTTCCAAGATTTGCAACATCTGCAACATCACTTGTAATCAATTCATTAAAATCATCCCACATAGGTAAGCGCCAAACTCTATCAAAGGTAGTTATGCCGCTTTTATAAAATCTCCAGCCATAGCATCATTTTTTGTAAACATACCCGCAACAAACTCACCAAGTGCAACAACACAGGCACCGGTTAATGTAGCAAGATCAATTATCTGATCAGGTTTTAATTGTGAAGCGTAATGCAAAGCATCAGCTAAAACAACTCTGCCTTCAGCATCAGTATCTTCAATCTCAACAGTTTTACCGTTTGATATTTTAACAACATCACCGGGACGAATTGATTCACCTGAAACCATATTTTCTGCAGAAGGAATTATTCCAAACAAATGAACAGGTAAATTATTTTTTGCTGCTGCAATTAGAGTTCCCACAACAACAGCTGCACCGGACATATCGGCTTTCATTTCGCCCATATTTTTTGATGGTTTAAGTGAGATGCCGCCTGTATCGAATGTGATACCTTTTCCGACAAGAGCAATGGTTTTGGTTTTACCTTTTTTGTTCTTCTTTGATTTTATTGCTGGTTTGTATTCTAAAATTATAAATCTTGGTTTGTTAATACTTCCCTGCCCGATTGCAATTAATCCGCCCATTTTTCTTTTCTGGATTTCTTTTTCACCAAAAATTGTGACTTTAATTCCAAATGGTTTTACTTCGGCAGCAACGCGTTTTGCTAATAATTCCGGAGTAAGATTGTTAGCAGGTTCGTTTTGTAGATCTCTTGTAAGATTAACTGAAGTAATTAATTTTTCTGCTGTTGTGATGGCACTTTTTAATTTTTTCTCGTTCTCAGCATAAAAGAATACATCAAGCACTTTGTGTTTTACTTTTTTGGATTTGTACTTATCAAACGAATAATTGCCAAACAAAACGCCTTCCACAAAAGTCTGATAATAATATTCTTCAGATTCAAAATATTTTTTTAACTGCTGAATATGCAGGAATAAAAATGTGAAGATTTTTTGTTACTTCGGTTTTAAGATTAGAAATAAACTCTGCTAAATGATTTCTGAAATAATCGGCATCAAACTTTTCATCAAGTTTAACTTTCCATAAAATCAATGCATCGGGTTTACCAGAAGGTTTTGTAACTCTTATTTTTCCACCTTCGCTTGAAAGAAAGTTTTTTCTTTGAAGTTCAGAGAATTTAATGTTAAAAATCTTTTCAAGGTTAGGTAAACTTTTTTCAAGTTTATTATCATCAATCAAATATTTTAGGCTGATTGATAAAGGCTGATATGAAATTTTAGTACCGCCTGAAATAAGATTTAATTTATACATAAAGATTACCTTCAGTTTTTTAGATAAAGTTCTGCTTTTGAAAGAATTACAGGAATCATTTCCTGCATATTATTAGTAAAGAATCTGGCACCCGCAGCATTTGTATGTCCGCCTCCGCCAAATTCATTTGCTAATTTATTAACTGGAATATTTCCCTTTGAACGGAAACTTACTTTAAATCCGTTTTTTAGTTCGATAAAAAGAATTCCAAGCACAACATTTTCAATCGATAAATTATAATTCACAAAATTTTCAGTATCACTTTCTATTGCACCAAGTTCTTCAAAATCTTTTTGCGTGATTATCATATAACCAATTTTATTATCTGCCAAAAGATTTATTGAATTTAATGCTCGACCAAGAAGTTTAACTTTACTAAACTTACTTTGATCATAAAGTTTATCATAAACTTGTTCTGGATTAACACCAAGCTTTAACAATTCAGCAATTATAATATGAACTTCTGATGTTGTTCTATCAAATCTGAATGAACCTGTATCAGTCATAATAGCAGCGTAAATTGCTTCTGCAATTTTTAGATCAAGGTCAACAATTTTTGTTTGATAGATAAAATCATAAATGATTTGGCCGGTTGCGCAATAATCAGTATCAATAAACTGATGGTCCACAAATTCTTCAGGATCCTGATGATGATCGATACAAATTTTTAACTTATTTGATTTGCGAATTGCTTTTTCCATGCTCACAGTTCTATCAGCACGATTAAAATCCAAAGCAACAATCACATCAACTTCATTAAAAATATTTTTATGAAGCACCTCATCATATTTCTGAATAACATTATCAATATTAAAAAACTCCATATTGTACGGCAAAGAACTATGATTTATAATATAAACTTTCTTACCAAGTTTTTTGAGGAGATTATAAAAAGCAATCTCAGAACCAATTGCATCAGCATCAGGATTAACATGTGTGGTTAACAAGAAGCTTGAATTGCTTAGAACAATATTTTTTAGTTTTTCAAAATCAATCATGTATCATATATAAAATAGAAAAGGGCTTGAAGCTGTTTCAAGCCCACGAAAACATTAAATAATAGTTTTAGTTTAACTTATTTTTAATCAATTAACTTCCCAGGTATTACCGCCAAAAAGAACTTTCTCTAATTCGCCAGGACCTTTTTTCTTTTTAACATCTTCAATCTGAGCATCTAAACCCTGATCATAAGTTGGTTTAAATACTTGTCTGAAAACACCAATCGGTGTTGGGAATTCCGGTGTTTCGGTGAATGATGAAAGAATTGCAGAACGAACGTAACTTTCTTCAAACTCATCATGAATCCATAAATCATTTACAGAATACTCACCGGTAGTTAAATCAACTACTCTTGGTGTAAAGCCATCAAGCTTAATTCCTTTACTACCATCTTTACCAAATACCATTGGCTTACCCTGTTCAAGAATTAAAACGTTATCATCTTTGGTCTCTTTTTCAGTAAGAACAGAGAAAGCACCATCATTAAAGATATTACAGTTCTGATATATCTCTAAGAAAGCTGTGCCTTTATGAGCACCTACTCGTTTAATCATTTCCTGAAGATGCTTTGTATGTCTATCAATAGAACGAGCAACAAATGTAGCTTCAGAACCAGTTGCAAGCATTGTTGGATTGAAAGGATAATCAACACTACCGTAAGGAGTTGTCTTTGTAACTTTACCTTTTTCCGATGTTGGTGAATACTGTCCTTTTGTTAACCCATAAATACGATTGTTGAACAATAGAATCTTTATATCGATATTCTTTCTGCAAGCATGAATAAAATGATTACCTCCAATACTCAGTAAATCACCATCACCAGTAGCAACCCAAACCGAAAGTTTTGGATTTGCAAGCTTTACTCCGGTTGCAAGAATAGGTGCTCTGCCGTGAATACCATGAAAACCATAAGTATCCATATAGTAAGGAAAACGACTTGAACATCCGATACCGGAAATCCAAACAACATCTTCTTTTGGTACTTCAATTATTTCAGGAAATGTTCTTTGAACCTGAGCGAGGATTGAATAATCACCACAACCCGGACACCATCTAACTTCCTGATCAGATGCAAAATCTTTAGCTGTTAATTTAGCAGTCTTTACTTCAACTTTATTTTCCATTTTTTCCTCCGAGTGTTTCCTTAATCTTTTCTATAATATCTGATACTCTGAATGGTAATCCTCTAACAACGTTAAACTGAACAACATCAATCAAATATTCACTTTTTATAAGTTTGGCTAATTGTCCAAGGTTTATTTCAGGAATAAGAACTCTGTTAAATCTTTTAAGAACATCGCCAGTATTTTTTGGGAAAGGATTAACATATTGCAAATGTGCCTGAGAAACTTTCAATCCAAGTGCTCTTGATTTAATAACAGCTTCCTTAATTGCACCGTAGGTTCCTCCCCATCCTAAAACCAGGAGTTCACCTTGCTGTTCACCATCAACTTCAAGCTCAGGAATATCATTTTCAATATTCTTAATTTTTTCTGCACGCAGATGAATCATTTTGTTATGATTATCGGGATCATAATTAACGGTTCCATAAATGTTTGCTTTCTCAAGTCCACCAATTCTATGTTCCAGATCAGGTGTTCCAGGAATTGCCCAGGGTCTTGCAAGGTTTTCATCTCTTAAGTACGGATAAAATCCTTCTTTTTCAGTTCTGAATTTAACATCAATTTTGGGAAGAGATTCAACACTCGGAATTCTCCAGGGTTCTGTACCATTTGCGATATAGCCATCTGTTAAAAGAATAACGGGTGTCATATATTTAATTGCAATTCTCGAAGCTTCAATCGCCATATAAAAACAATCACGTGGAGTTTTAGCAGCAAGCACAGGTAATGGAGCTTCACCATTTCTTCCAACAACAGCTTGTAATAAATCAGCTTGCTCAGTCTTTGTTGGTAAGCCTGTACTTGGTCCTCCTCTTTGAACATCAATAATCACTAATGGAAGTTCCGTCATAACAGCTAAGTCCGATTGCCTCTGTCTTTAACGCTAAGCCGGGTCCGCTTGTTGTTGTAATTGCAAGATTACCAGCAAAAGCCGCACCTATTGCAGAAGTTACGCCGGCAATTTCATCTTCTGCCTGAAAAGTTTTTACACCAAAATTTTTAAAGTTGCTTAAGTACTGAAGAATTTCTGTCGCAGGTGTAATCGGATATGATCCAAGATATAATGGTAATCCGCTTTGAACCGATGCAGCAAGAAATCCAAATGCTGTTGCTTCATTACCGGAAATATTTCTGTATGTTCCTTTAGGAAGTCTTGCTGATACAACATCGTATCTGGTAGTAAAAGCCTCAGTCATCTCACCATAATTAAATCCCGCGTTTAATGCTTTTGTATTCGCATCAACAAACTCTGGATTTTTTTTGAATTTCTGTTGAATCCAATCAACAGTATTCTGAATAGGTCTGTTATATAACCAGTACATCAAACCAAGTGCAAAAAAGTTTTTACATCTTGCAACTTCCTTTGGTGAAAGAGGAGTTCCTTCTAAAGCATTTTCTGTAAGATGGCTGATGCGAACACTAAAAACTGTATAGCCTTCAAGCGTGTCATCTTCCAGAGGATTTTTTTCATAATGCGCTAACTTTAAATTCTTTAAATCGAATGCATCTGAGTTAACTATTATTATTCCATTCTTTTTTATCTCTGCCAGATTTTTCTTTAATGCTGCAGGATTCATCGCAACTAAAACATCCGGCTGATCGCCTGGTGTGTGAATATCTTCACTGCTGAAATGTAATTGGAATCCGCTAACGCCATAAATTGTTCCGGCAGGGGCACGGATTTCTGCAGGATAATCAGGAAGGGTATTTAAATCATTTCCAACGAATGCAGTTGTATCACTAAACTGCGAACCGGTAAGCTGCATTCCATCACCGGAATCGCCTGCAAAACGAACGGTAACTTCACTTAGCTGTTGAACTTCTTTTTCTTTAGCCATTTTTCTCACTTAAAATATTAAACATTTGCTATTTCAAAACTAATAATACTGGCATGAATATACAATTGATTTCCTAATGACTTTAATGTGTTTGGAACAAAAATCAGTTATTAATTACTACTTTCGCCATCCTTGTACGATTGGAAATCTTCTTCCAAATCCAAATGCTTTGGAAGAAACACGCAGAGCCGGAGCAGATTGATTTCGTTTAAACTCATTCATATCAACCATTCGCAATACTCTTTTTACCAATTCATCATTGCCAATTATTTCTTTAATCTCATTATACTCTTTGTTTTCCTCAAGATACATTCTTAAAATTTTATCAAGCAATTCATAAGGCGGTAAAGTATCCTGATCAGTTTGATTAGGTTTTAGTTCCGCCGATGGAGCTTTATCAATAATCACTTGAGGTATAATTTCTTTTTCCCTATTGACATAATTAGCAATTCGATAAACATCGGTTTTGTAAACATCCGCAATCACTGCTAATCCACCGCACATATCTCCGTACAAAGTGCAATAACCAACAGCCATTTCAGATTTATTTCCGGTTGTAAGTAAAAGATTTCCAAAATTATTAGAGTAAGCCATTAAGTATAAGCCGCGTACTCTTGCCTGCAGATTTTCTTCTGTAAGAGGTTTAATATTATCCTTAAATACAGGCTGCAATTGATAAAATGTTTCATCAACAACAGGTTGGATACTTACATTGTTTGATTGAATTTTAAGATTTTTGATAAGTGTTTCTGAATCTTTTACACTTCCCTCACTAGAATATTTTGAGGGAAGAAGAATAACGTTAACATTTTCTGCTCCTAATGCTTCAACCGCAATACAAGTAACTAAAGCCGAATCCATTCCGCCGCTTAATCCAACTAAAACTTTTTTAAATCCGAGTTTGCTGCAATATTCTTTTAATCCATAAACAAGTGAGTTATAAACTTCTTCTTCAAAACTTCTTTCACATTTTTCTATCGGCTGATATTTTTCTTTAGTATCGAATAATATAAAATCTTCATCAAACGCTTTACCAATTTTTACAAGATTTCCAGAATCATCAAAACACATACTTGCACCGTCAAAAATCAAATCAGTTTGAGCACCTACGCAACAAACATAAGCCAGGGGAATTTTGTCTTTCTTTGTTAGTACTGAAAGCATTTCCTGACGGGCACATCTTTTTCCATAAGCATAAGGACTTGCTGATATATTAATTAAAACCGAAGCATTTTGTTTAAGTAATTCTTTTACAGGATCTTCATGATATCTTCTTCGATACCAATAATCTTCATCATTCCAGATATCTTCGCAGATTGAAATTCCTAATTTTTCATCTTTGAAATCGAAAACAGAAACACTTTTTGCTGAATCAAAATAACGCATCTCATCAAATACATCGTAATTCGGAATTAATGTCTTGTGCTGAACAAACTGAATCTTTCCATCAAAACATAAAATTGCTGAATTGTGAATATCAGTTCCAATTTTATCATTGTCCTCTGTTATCGCTCCGAATATTAATCCAACTTCTTTAGTTTGTGAGGCTATTTCTTTTGCGGCTTATTCACTGCAGCACGAAATTCTTGTTTTTCAACAAGATCTAATGGCGGATAGCCAACAAGTGATAGTTCAGGAAAGATTGCAAGATCGGCTTTTGCTTCAATAGCTTTTTTATATCCATCTAAAATCTTTTGCTTATTATATTCCAGATGTCCGATAATTGGATCTATTTGGCAAAGAGCTATTTTCATGTAAGGATACTATATAAAGATTTAATAAAATGTTGTAACTAAAATAAGCTAAGTTTTAATTATTACAATAGATACTTGGATTTTCCTCCATTCACCGATTCCACTCGCCCGACAATAAACTGATTTTCCCTAATTTAATACCCCTCTACCGCTGATACTATTAAAAAAGCCTTCTGTGTATATCTTGATTAGTTTTGCAGTAGAAATTTGATACAGAAAGGAGTTCTGAAATGTACAAGAAACTATATCGATCAGTAACAGACAAAATGCTTGCAGGAGTTTGCGGAGGTTTAGCAGAATATTTTGCAATCGATCCTGTAATCGTAAGATTGATTTTTGTTTTAGCAGTTATCTTTGGCGGCAGCGGTATTTTAGCTTATATAATTTTGTGGATAATCATTCCTCAAAAGCCTTATATAATTACGCCGTTTAATACGAATCCACCTAGTGGTGATTCTTCTTCATCAACTGAAGAAAAAAAAAGTGAGACCTCTAATCCAGATATGAATTATGTTAACATAAATAAAACGCAAAGTAACAGATCAATTTATGCCGGAGCGTTCTTAATACTTTTGGGCGGAATCTTTCTTTTAGATAATTTTGTTCCGCATTTTCACTTCGGTGATTTTTGGCCTCTAATTCTTATTGGATTAGGTTTTGCAATAATTCTAAATGCACGTAACAATACTGTTAATGAGGTAAGACAATGAAAACATCAAATATTTTCTGGGGAGTATTTTTTATCACCATCGGTGGTTTGGTACTGCTTGGCAACTTAACAGATCTAAATTTTACCTGGAATTCAGCCTGGAAATTCTGGCCAATGGTTTTAATCTTAATTGGAGTTTCAATCTTAGTTAAGAATGAAATTGGTAAAGGCATAGTTGCAGGTTTAGCGGCTTTAGTTCTGGCTCTAACGATTTACGCTTCAATAAGTGCAACAACCAATCTTATTGATAATGATTTTGAAATAAACTTTGGTGATGAAGTTGCTGTATTTGATACAACTTATTTCTCACAGGAATACTCAGATTCAATCAAAACCGCTACACTTAACTTTAGCGGAGGTGCGGGTGGATTTAAAATGCTGACTCCAACTGACAAACTGCTCGATTTTAGAACTGAAGGAGTCAGAGAAAATTTTACCTTAGAAAGAAATGACCTGGATTCTCATTCCGAAATAAATTTTGAAATGAAGAGTAACCATAGCATCAAGCTTGGGAAAAAAAATTATAAAAATAATGTTGAGCTTTCACTTAATTCTAATCCTGAGTGGGATTTAAATTTTGATGTTGGTGCTGCCTCTTTGGATTTAGATTTAACACAGTACAAGGTAAATAATTTAGATATTGATATGGGAGCAGCAGCTTTGAATGTTAAATTAGGAAACTTAGCTGATGTAACACGATTTAAAATAAATGCCGGTGCTTCTGATATAGATATTTTAATTCCCGATTCAGTTGGATGTGAAATAAAATCAGATGCTGCATTATCAAGCAAAAACTATGAAGGATTTAATAAGATAAGTAAAGAATTATATCGATCAGAAAACTTCGATAAATATTCAAAGAAGATTTATATCGACATCGATTGCGGTGTTTCATCAATAGACGTGAAAAAGTATTAATTCTCATTCTTAATTGAAAAGTCCTTCCCTTTTAGAAAGGGAAGGATTGAGGATGGGTTAGCATCATTTAGGTTTCCACAAATGTTTATCTAATCTTACACAACCATTTTTATCAAACTCCACACCTTCGCTTCGTAAAAGTTCTTCCATCAAATTCGGATCACCAAAATGTATTTTACCTGTTAGTGCACCAAACCTGTTTACAACTCTATGCGCAGGAATATCAGGTCCGCAGCCGTTTAACGCCCAGCCAACAGTTCTTGCAGATGAACGAATACCGCAAGCCTCCGCAATATCTCCGTAAGTGGAGACTTTACCGTAAGGAATTTTTTTAGTTACAGAATATACTTTCTTAAAAAAATCCTGCTTATCCGAATGGACTTTTTTATTCTTTTTATTTTTTTCCTTTATCTTTTTATTAAGTTTCATTATATGTAAATCATTATTAAAATAATTCTGATAATAAAATCATAAAAATAATTTATTATGGCAAGTTTAAAGCGAAGATTAGCAAAATATAGAGTATGGTTTAGAGAACTTTTTCGATTCTGCCCTATCAGCAAATTAAAGGTTGATCACGATAATTTATTTTTGGTGTGTGGTCATCGCGGTTCGCCAGTTAATGAACCTGAGAATACAATTCCATCATTTGAAAGAGCTTTGCGTGAAGGAGTTAATTCACTTGAGACTGATCTTTGTGTTACAAAAGACAAAGAAGTAATTCTTTGGCATGATTGGAATCCGGATGATCTTGTAGCTTTGATTCGCGAAAGTGGACTTGAGCCTGAAGTTGCGTACAAACCGGATTTTCCAGCTCCTTTTAGCGGATTAAGAAATAAAACAAGTGAATTTAGCCTGGAGGAATTCAGAAAACATTTTAATTATATCAAAAAAGATGAAACTGAATCTATCAACGCTCACATTCCGACTTTGGCTGATTTCTTAAACTGGCTGAAGGACAAACCGCAAATCAAATACGTATTTTTAGATATGAAGGTTCCAAAGGCTGAAAAGGAATTAATAATTGTAATTTTAGATCAATTAAATTCATTAGTAAAAGAATTTAATCCAACAACTAAGTTTATCATCGAAACTTTTTATAGTGAGGTACTGGAACTTGCTAAACAAAAGTACCCGGATTTAAATTACAGTTTGGATGTAGAGATTCCACCTGGATTTATATTTTTACCCAGACTTCACAGCACCGTAAAAGTAGCATCTACAAATAAAAATAATGTTGCAATAATTATGCGTCCCAGACAAATTACATTTGCCAGCTGGGTAACATTTAGAAGAGTGATCTGGTATGATGTAAGAAGAAAGAAATTGCTAAACAAAAAATTTGATAAAGCCAAAATAGATTTTCTGGTTGGATGTACTATTAACAACAAAAAAGAAATGGAATGTTTGATAAAAAGCGGCATCAACGGAATGCAAACAGATTATCCTAGACGGTTAACTAATCTTGCTAAACAATATAATTTAAAGAGAGAATAAGAAATTAATTCTGGCTGAACTTTAACAAATATGCTTTGATAAATCTATTTATATCTCCATCCATTACACCTTGAGTATCGGAAGTTTCTTCATCTGTTCTATGATCCTTAACCATATTGTATGGATGAAAAACATAAGATCGAATCTGGCTACCCCATTCAATTTTCATCTTCCCTTTTTCAACTTCATCCAATGCAGCATTTTGTTTTTCTAGCTCGATTTGATAAAGTTTTGATTTTAATAACTTCATTGCATTAACACGATTTTGAGCTTGAGATCTTTCACTCTGACAGGCTGCAACAATTCCTGTGGGAAGATGTGTAAAACGCACAGCGGTTTCTACCTTGTTAACATTCTGTCCGCCTTTACCACCTGAACGATATGTATCAACTCTCAAGTCGGCAGGATTAATTTCTATTTCAATCGTATCATCAACTTCCGGAATTACAAATACAGAGGCAAAAGATGTGTGTCTTCTTTTATTGGAATCAAAAGGTGAAATTCTAACCAAACGATGAACACCATTTTCAGCTTTCATGTAGCCGTATGCAAACTCACCTTCCACCGTAACTGTTGCGGATTTTATTCCTGCTCCGTCTCCATCAAGAATATCAACTAAAGTCATTTTAAATCCATTTTTCTCTCCATATCGCAAATACATTCTTAGGAGCATATCTGCCCAATCCTGCGCTTCAGTTCCCCCTGCTCCAGAATGAATGGTTAGGATACAGTTTCTATTATCGTCTTTTCCACTGAGCATATTTCTAAACTCAGCATCGTTAATACTTTTATCAAGTGATTCGAGTTCCTTTGCAATATCATCAAATAGAGATTCATCATTTTCCATTTGAGCGATCTGAATAAATTCATCAACACTTTCATATTTTTTGTAAACTTCTTTCCAAAGTTCCACCCACGATTGAAGTGTTTTTATTTCCTGCAAAATTTTCTGAGCACCCATTTGATCATTCCAAAAATCAGGTGCCTCAGTCTTCTTATGAAGTTCTTCTATTTTTAATTCTTTTTTATCGACGTCAAAGATAACTCCGCAGATTATTGATTCTAATCTTGTAGTTATTCAGAGTTTTAATTTCTTCTTCGAACATTTTTTGCTCCTCAATTTGCTTTATTCTATTTCTATTTCCATTCTTAACAATGCTGCTGCAAGAGTTTTGCCTTGTGCATCGTGTTTAAGCGACACTGTTCCGCCGCCGCCTAAAGTATTATGCAATAAGAAATTCAGCGCACGAAGATTTGGCAGCTCAAATCTTTCCACTTTTCCGAGGCAAATTCCTTCAAAGTGTTTTTTTACTTTCTCAACTGTAAGTTCTTTTTTAATAATGCTATAACCTCTATCATCATAAGCAATAATTCCCACATTAGCGGCATCACCTTTGTCGCCGCTTCTACCGTGAGCTATTTCTTTAATCCTTATTTTCATTTTATAACTCCATAACTTCGACAACAGGTCGAACTAGTTTCTTATTTATTAAAGCAGGCCAATAGGCAACGACTTCACTCGGTTTTGGTCTTCCTCCTGCAAATCCGGTAACTGCAGGCGGACCAGTAAGAATAAGCGGAGCAATCTCTTTGCCAAATCTTTCTACAGATTTATAATCGTGGGACCGGACTGCAATTCGTAACATTATCTCATTTATATCATCTTCATCCAACTCTTTTGCTAATGGTCCGTGTGTAGAATTATAGCCGACGAATTCACTTCTGATTTCATCAAACTGTAATAAAAGATTGGCTAATCTCTTTCGCAAAATCTCATCTGCAACTCTTGCTTTTGTAAGAGCTTGAGGCCAGGAATATGTTAATGAAGATACTGCACTAAATCCATCAGAATATGAACAGGATACTTTATAAAATTCTGTTTCAGGAAATCCTTTTACATCATACATCTTTACTCTATCGTTACCTAGATCCTCAAGTTTAATAGAAGTAAAATCAGCAACACAGTCAGGAGTGATATAAGATTTGGGATCACCAATTTCATAGAGTAATTGCTCCGCAACTGTTTCAAATGAAACTCTGCCGCCAGTGTTTTGATGTTTTGTAATGATTACTTCACCATTTGGATAAGCTTCAGCAATTGGAAAACCAATTTCAGCCATATTCGGAATTGATTGCCAATCACCCAAAAAATTTCCGCCGCTTGATTGAGCACCGCATTCAAGAATATGTCCGGCAACAGTCCCCGCTGATAATAAATCGTAATCAGTATTCTTCCATCCAAATTCATAAATCATCGGAGCTAAAGTTAAACCTGTGTCCGTAGTTCGTCCTGTAATAATAATATCCGCACCTTTTTCTAAAGCCTCAACAATTGGGAATGCACCGAAATAAACATTTGCACTAAGTATTTTATCCTGTACAGTAGAAATCGGTTCATCAGTTTCCATATTCTTAAGTTGTGCACCGCTTTTTATCAGATCATCAATCTGATCTTTAATATCATCACCGAACACAACGCCAATCTTTAAACTTTTTATACCAAGTTCTTTAGCAACTTTCATCACTGCATTTGCACACGCAACAGGATTAACGCCACCACCATTTGTAATAACTTTTATATTCTTTTCAACAATAATTGGAAGTATTCGCTTCATTAATTCCGGGATGTCTTTTGCATAACCAAGTTCCGGATTTTTATTTTTCTGTTTTTGCAGAATTGACATCGTAACTTCAGCAAGATAATCCATCATAAGATAGTCTATATCTCCTTTAGTTACCTGATTATAGGGTGCATCAATTAAATCACCCCAAAATCCCTGTCCAGATGCAATTTTAATTTTTTCTTTCATTTATTTCCTTTACAATTTTTTCAGCAAGTAAATCCAAATCTGTTAAAGAATTAATATCAAACCATTCGATTCTCTTATCAGCATTAAACCAGGTCATTTGTCTTTTCGCATACCGTCTTGTATTTCTTTTTATCAATTCAACTGCACGATCTAAAGAAATTTCATCATCTAAATATTGAATTATTTCTTTATATCCAACAGTATTTAATGAGTTCAACTTTTTATCATAGCCCAATTTTAGAATAGATTCAACTTCTTCAACAAGTCCTATACTAAACATTTCATCAACCCGGCTTTCAATGTTCTGATAAAGACGTTCTCTCTTCCACAGCAATCCAATCTGGTGATAATTAAATTTTTTAGATCGGGGTTGATTATCGTGATGCTGCCAAATTGCTTTCCCTGTTAATCTAAAAACTTCTAATGCACGCATTACTCTCTTCCAGTTTTGTGGAAGCATCTTGTCGGCGCTAATCTTGTCAACTTTTTTTAATTCCTCATACAGATAATCATTACCAAATTTTTTTCGAAGTTCTAAAAGTTCTTCTCGCAGTTCATTATTTGTATCGGCTGACTCACTTATTCCATCAACCAAAGCTTTTACATATAAACCGGAACCTCCCACTACAATTGGAGTTTTCTTCTGACCGATTAATCTTTTCAGAATAATCTCTGCTTCTTCTGCAAACATACTTGCATTAAAATCAGAATCCGGATTTAACTCATCTACAAAATAATGTTTTATACTTTTTAATTGATCAGCAGTTGGTTTAGCCGTTCCAATATTCAAAAGTTTAAATATCTGTCTGCTATCAGCAGAGATTATCTCGCTGTTCAGCATTGAAGCTAATTTCAGACTTAAATAAGTTTTACCTGAACAAGTTGGTCCAACAATTACTATTACTTCTTCCAACCTTCTCTGCCTATCAATGGAACAAATGAAAACTCAGGAATTATTTCAGATTCAAATTCACTTTCAGCTATTTTTTTTAGAAGATATAATTTTTGGGAGGATCTATCACCAACTGGAATAATCATTCTGCCGCCAACAGCAAGTTGTTCTTTTAATTTTTGCGGGATAGTTGGTGAACCTGCGGTAACTATTATACCATCAAAAGGAGCAAATTCCTTCCAACCTATCGTTCCATCGCCGTATTTGGCGTGTACTCGTATTCCAAGCTTATCAAAAAGTTTAGTGGCGCGATGATGAAGATCAACATTTCGTTCGATACTATAAACATCTGCTTTCATTTCAAACAACACTGCAGCCTGATATCCCGAACCTGTTCCAATCTCTAATATCTTCACTCCTGGCTTTTTAATATTTAATAACTGGGTCATAAATGCAACTGTATATGGTTGAGATATTGTTTGATCATATCCTATCGGCAATGCAACATCCTTGTAAGCCATATGATGCAAAGTTTTTTCTATGAATTTTTCTCGGGGAACAATACCAATAGCCTTAATTACTGCGAGATCGGTAATACCTTTTCGAGTTATCTCATCAACTAATTCTTCTCTTTGGACTCTAAACATTTAACTATATTATTTTTATTTTGTTTAGCAAAGATAAAATTTTTTAAGTAAGATTTAACAATATTAAACTGAAAGTCCGGGTAAGCTATGTATGAATCAATTTTAGGCGCATTATTAATAATGTTTATGCGTATTTGCGATGTATCGATCGGTACTATGAGAACAATATTAGTAGTACAGGGAAAAAAGTATTATGCTGGACTGGCAGGAATGATCGAAGTTCTGATCTGGGTTTTTGCAATAAGATATATTTTCCAAAATCTTGATGAGGTGATAAATTTATTCGGTTATGCAATAGGATTTGGCATAGGCAACATTCTTGGAATTACCATAGAACAAAAAATTGGTTTAGGTTTTGCTCAGTTGAATATAATCTCAAGAAATGCGAGTGAAAAAATTATTGAATTACTAAGAAAAGAAAAGTATGGTGTAACTGTTCTACCCGCACAGGGAGCCACAGGACAGTTATCTATAATAGTTGTTATTGTACCAAGAAAATTTCAGAAGAAATTAATTAAACTTATTGAATCAGTAGATTCTCAGGCTTTCATAACTGTTCAGCACTCATTACCATATCGTGGGTTTATTCATGGTTCAAGAAAATAATCCAACTTAAGGTTGATGTTTAATTTAAATTTTGTTAATATCTAAATAGAAATTCAATAAAAATTAAAAAAGTTTAGAAAAGTATTTTCATCTAATTAATTCATACTATTTCTTAAACAAACCCTTGGAGTCGTTATGCGAAAAATAATTACTTTAGTTTTTTTTGTTTTTGCTCTCACCTCAAATTTTGCCCAAACAACTTTATTCTCTGATAATTTTGAATCAGGGACTACACAATGGGTATTAACTGGAGCTTGGGGATTAACAACATCACAATCAGTTTCACCTACACATTCATTAACTGAAAGTCCGAGTGGAATTTATCCACCAAACTTGAATATCACTGCAACAATGGCGACTGGTATGGATCTTTCAACTTATTTAGGCGCTGAAGTTAGCTTCTGGGCAAAATATGATATTGAGCAGGGTTTTGACTATATGTATTTGCAGGTTTCAACTAATGGAACGACATGGATCACACTTGAAGCCTTTAATGCAGAAGGCGTTCCTTGGACTCAATATACATATGATCTTGGTGGTTTCGTTGGAAATTCTAATGTTAAAATTAGATTTCGTTTCTTCAGCGATGGTGGTTATGAAGTTGATGGAATGTATATCGATGACTTTATTGTCACCGGTTCAACAGTTGACCTATCCCCTCCTCTCATTGTACACAACGGACCTGAATTCTATGAGGGTGTGATTGGTGATTTTACAGCAACAACAAATATTTCCGATATATCCGGAATACAGTCTGCAACACTCAATTATACTGTAGATGGAAATACTCCAGTGGCTGTTGCTCCAACGAGTGTAGTTGGAGATGTATATACATTTACAATCCCTTCAACTGTTCCGGGTTCCTGGATTGAATATTATATTGAATCAACTGATAATCAATCTAACACAACCGTAGATCCTCCTGTCTATTCTTATATTTCTGGAACATATATTAAATATGATGATCCTACAGTTGATTTTGTTACTAATTTTGGTCCACTCACTGGTCAATTTGGTGCTGCGGTAAGAATGACGGTTCCTTCCGGTAACCCTGGAAACCTCGTAACTGCTTTGATTAGAAATTATACAGATGTTAATAGACCAAATTCACAAATGGAATTTCACGTTTGGGCAGATAATTTTGGAATACCAGGTGCAGATTTAATAACTCCATTTTTGGTAACACCAGAGGCTACAACTACTAATACTAGTCCGATGACAAGAATAGACCTTCGACCTTATTTTACCCAATTGTCAGGATTATCTGGAAATTTCTGGATTGGATTTATGGTACCCCAAGATACTGTTTGGATAACTATTAAGCAGCCTGGAACTGCTCTAAGATCATTCTACAATGACGGAATTACTTGGGTAATTTATACAAATACGGATTTCCACTTCAGATGTATTCTGGGAGATGCAAGAAATGTTCCTGTAGAACTAAGTGCATTTTCTGCAAATGTTTCTAATGGAAATGTAGTTCTAAATTGGACAACAGAAACTGAATTAAACAATCAGGGATTTGAAGTTGAAAGAAGAACTGCTGAAGGACAATTTGTTACAATCGGCAGTGTTCAGGGAAATGGAACAACGACTGAAAGGAAACAATATTCATATACTGATGCAGGCGTTGAGACTGGAAATTATTATTACAGACTAAAGCAAATCGATTTTGGCGGCGCTTACGAATACAGCGATGAAATATTTGTTGATGTTACTGCTCCATTAGAATTTGCTCTTGATCAGAACTATCCAAATCCATTCAACCCAACAACTACAATTAATTTCTCACTTAGCTGAACCTACATTTGTTAAATTAGCTATCTACAACTTATTGGGTGAAGAAGTAGAAGTTCTTAAGAACGAAAATATGAATGCAGGTTCATATAATGTTTCTTTCGATGCATCTTCACTACCAAGTGGAATGTATTTATACAAAATTGAAACTGCTCAATTTTCAAGTGTTAGAAAAATGATGTTGATGAAATAATTTTCATTCAACTTTCTTTTATTTAGAGCCGCTTTTGCGGCTCTTTTTATTTTAAGAATATTGCATAAATGAGAGCACGATATTATATTTCGCACGTCTTTTTGAGACAATGTTCTATAGATTTTGTACGCGGGAATAGCTCAGTTGGTAGAGCGCAACCTTGCCAAGGTTGATGTCGCGGGTTCGAGTCCCGTTTCCCGCTCTAAATCCACTTAAAAGTGGATTTTATTTTTTAAATTTGGCGCTGTACCCAAGTGGCTTAAGGGGAAGGTCTGCAAAACCTTTATTCGTCGGTTCGAATCCGACCGGCGCCTCAAATGAGTTCGATTTTATTCTAATTTCGAACTTTTTTTATTTTAAAGGCACACCCGATTTCATAGAAAACTGACTATTTGGAATCAAAAAGGGAATCAATTTTTTGACTATGGTTTCGACGACTGAAAGAACGTTTATTAAACGAAAAAGCCCAAACAGAACTGAAGGGATACCACACCCTTAAACAGCTTGAGCTTTCTCTAATTTCAAAATGTTTTTTCATTGTGGTAGTTCTCAGTTTTTGTTTATATAAATTTATTTTCTATTATAAAGTTACCTTTTAACATAGAACTCGCCACGAGTATAAGCTTTATGGAATATTGATTTCTTCGTTCCAGTCTTTTTTTATCCGTTTGAACTCATCAATAATGCAATCATGGCTACTATGTATTGCTTTATTCTTCCGGTAAATATAAAATTTTTTCTTTTTTTTGCTCACTATAACAAATTTCAGCGACACTTGTAGCCGCTGGCAAACCACACTATCATTACTTGATCAACCTTAAGTGGAAGGCCTGCAACCCCGATTCTTATCGGTTAGAATCCGAACCGGCGCCTCAAAATTCAACTTAAAAATCCCTTTCTTATTATCTCATTTACAATAAGCTTTATTTATTCTGTCTTTTTTTGCAACATCCCAATATCCAGTCTCCTTATTTGAGATTAAAATTAAATTTCAAGTTGCTATTTTAGACTTTTTATTAACATTATCTTGGCATGAGTTTGGAGTAGATGAAATAGTCAAACTATTTCAAAATGATGATATGCTTAAACTATTTCAAATTTCTTTTTTAATAATCCTTCTTGCTTTATCATCTCCTGAATTATTTGCCCAGCAAATGGCAGATACATCAAGGGTACTTGTTAAGTTTAACGAACCGATGTCCCGCGATGGAATTTTTAATACTGATAACTATACAATTTTTCGTGACGATGAAACACAGATTGCTGTTTACAAAGTCGGTGTTGTTGCAGGTGATACCGCAGTAGTGCTATATACAGAAAAGTATGTGCCTGAATCTTCGTACAAACTTATCATCAATAATCTGCGGGATAAAGCCGGAAATATTATCAGCGAAAATCATAAACTGGCATTTTATTAATTTTTAAGTTTTAACTTTCCTTCTAATTATCTCTCTGTTTTTTTTTCTTATCTTTAAATAAACAAACAAAATTATTTTATATGGAATATCTATTAAGTTCTATTATTGGGTATTTATTCGGGTCGATTCCAACTGCATATCTTTTATTAAAAAGAACTAGAGGAATTGATATCACTAATGCAGGCACCGGTAATGTAGGGGCTATGAACTCCTATGAAGTTACTAATTCAAAATCGATTGGAATTATAGTATTGTTAATCGATTTTTTGAAAGGAATGATTCCAGCTTTAGGAGTTTTATATCTTCTGCAAAATTCATTTTTGATAGCTTCATTGGCAGTCCTGTTCGCGATCTTTAGTCATTGTTTTAATCCCTGGTTGAATTTTAAAGGCGGTCGAGGATTAGCAACTGCGGCTGGAGGTAGTGCAATTATTTTTCCATTCTTATTAATATCATGGATAGTATTTTATCTTTTAGTTTATTTTATAAAGAAAGATATCCACATCGCAAATATTTTTGCAACAGCATTATCATTGTTAACTGTTTTAGGACTCCCCAATTACTTAATTCAGTATGCTTATCCACAGCCCGTTTTAGTGAATGAATTATTGCTTTTTACTTCCGCCGGATTATTGATAATTTTCATTAAACATATTGAGCCATTAAAAGAAATTATATCAAATAACAAAAAATAAAGCCATGATTAACAGAAAAACATTTATAGTAACAATTGTAATAATTACAATTTTATTTTCCGCATCATTCTTTTACCTAAACTCAAAACTTCAGAATGATTTTTACACATCTTCAAATGGAAGTAATGTTTCTCTAACATCATTAGAGCAAGCTAAAAGATTTAATGATGAGATAACAAACTCCAGAGAAAATATTATTACCAATACTGTACAAAAAGTTAGTCCTGCAATAGTTGGAATAAACGTCATAGAAATCAGACAGTACAGAGATCCATTTAGTTCTTTTTTTGATGATCCATTCTTCAGACAATTCTTTGGCAACAGAGGCAATTCAAGTCAGAAAGTTCAAGGACTTGGATCCGGTTATATTATCTCACCGGATGGATACATTGTTACAAACGATCACGTTGCCGGCAATGCAACTGAAATAACAATTACTATGACTGATGGAAGCCACCATGAAGCAAAAATTATCGGATCGGATCCAGTTTCGGATATTTGTTTACTTAAAATTGATGGTGATAATCTTCCTTATGTTGAATTAGGAAATTCAAATGATATAATAATTGGTGAATGGGTAATTGCTCTCGGTAATCCATTTGGCTTGTTTGAGCTTAATGATAAGCCAACCGTTACAGTTGGTGTTATTAGTGCAACAGGAATGAATCTGGAGCCAATAAATGATCGCTATTATTTAAATATGATACAGACTGACGCAGCAATTAATGGCGGTAACAGTGGTGGTGCTTTAGTTAATTCGATTGGGCAAGTGATAGGAATGAATACGTTAATCTATACTGCAGGTGGAGTTCAGGGAAATATTGGACTTGGTTTTGCTATACCTATAGATAAGGTTAAAAGGATTGTAACTGAACTAAAAACTAACGGCAAAATTGATAGAGATTTTCAAATTGGAATGAGTATTCAATCTATTGATGCAGGAATCATGAGATATTATGATCTTAAGAGTAATAAAGGTGTTATCATAACAAAAGTGTTACCAAATACCCCAGCAGAAAACGCGGGACTAAAGAGCGGAGATATCATTACTGAAATTGATGGTTACAAGATAAGTAATGAACAAACTATTTTTGGAGTGTTTCAGGAATTCAGAGCTGGACAAGAAATTGAAGTTAAAATAATCCGTGAAAATTCCGAGTTAACAAAAAAGATGAAATTAGAGAGAAATAAATGATAGAGAGATATACGCTTCCTGAAATGGGAAAAATTTGGGAAGACAAATTTAAGTTTGATACCTGGCTTCAAATTGAGATTCTTGCTTGCGAGGCGCGTGCAGAAATGGGTGAGATTCCAAAAGCAGATGTGGATACGATAAAACAAAAAGCAAATTTTGATGTAAAAAAAATTCTTGAAATTGAAGAAACAACAAAACATGATGTGATTGCATTTCTAACTAATGTTGCTGAATATGTTGGACCTGAATCGAGACACATACATTATGGAATGACTTCTTCAGATATTTTGGATACTACTCTATCCTTTCAAATGAAAACAGCAGGTGAATTACTTTTAAAAAGATTGTATGATTTGAAAGAGGCTCTTAAACAGAGAGCTATCGAGCATAAAAATACAATTTGCATTGGCAGATCGCACGGAATACACGCAGAACCCACATCTATGGGATTGAAGTTTGCTTTATGGTTTGAAGAAACAAAAAGAAATATTGAAAGACTTCAAAAAGCGATTGGCGTAATCAGTGTTGGTCAAATCTCCGGAGCTGTTGGAACATTTGAACACCTTTCTCCAAAAGTTGAAGAATACGTTTGTAATAAAATGGGTTTGCAGCCAGCACCGGTTTCAACTCAAGTTATTCAAAGAGATAGACATGCAGAGTTTTTAACTACACTTGCAATTATTGGCGCAACTTTAGAAAAAATATCTATTGAAATTCGCCATCTGCAAAGAACAGAAGTGCTTGAAGCCGAAGAATATTTTTCGAAAGGACAAAAGGGTTCATCTGCAATGCCGCATAAACGTAATCCGATTGTTAGCGAGCGTATAACAGGATTAGCAAGAATTCTAAGAAGTAATTCAATGGCAGCATTAGAAAATGTGGCTCTTTGGCATGAACGCGACATTTCTCATTCTTCAGTAGAAAGAATTATTGTTCCGGATAGCTGCATCGCATTAGATTACATGCTCGATCTTATGGTTAAACTTATTTCAAAACTACTAATCTATCCAGATAACATGATCAGAAATCTTAATTTAACAAGAGGATTAGTTTTTTCTCAGACAATTTTATTAAAGCTTGTTACTAAAGGGATATCCAGAGAAAATGCTTATCGAATCGTACAGGATTCTGCTATGAAAGTCTGGGCTGATGAAAAACTAAATCTAAAAGATGAGTTGTCAAAATCTGATGAGCTGAGAAAATATATTTCCGTCGAAGAACTAAATGGAATTTTTGAAAATAAAAATATGTTAAAAAATGTAGAGTTCATTTTTGACAGAACCATTTTAAAAGAGAAATAAGATGAAAAAATATAATTTTTTATTAATTGCTTTATTTATTGCATCATTTACAGTATTGCAAAGCTGTGGCGGTAATGCCGAGAACTTAAGTGTTGGCAATCCCGCACCTGATTTTACTCTTCAAGATTCAGATGGAAATAGTTATTCTCTTTCAAGCTATAAAGAAAAAAATCCTGTTATAATTTATTTCTATCCAAAAGCCGGCACACCTGGCTGCACAAAACAAGCATGTGGAATTAGAGATTCTTTCAGCAAGTTTAAAGAAAATGATATTGTTGTTTTGGGAATTAGTGTGGATTCAAAAGAATCAATCAAAGAATTTATCAAAGATAATAACTTAAACTTCCCTCTCCTTTCCGATGAAAATAAAGAAGTTAGTAAAGCTTATGGCGTATTGAATAATATTGGTGTGGATTCCAGAATAACATTTATTGTAAACAAGCAAGGAAATATTGCTAATATTTTACGCGATGTTGATGTTGAAACTCACGCAAATGATGTTTTTAATCTTGCGGTTAAATTAAAGTAGAGTTGGTTTTATTTATCCTCATTTTTCTTAGCAAAGATTTTATAAAGTCCATAACCAGCCATAGTCAATCCAAGTAAACCTCCGGTGGTCTTAAGTACTTTTGAGTTGGCAAATTTTTCAAGACTCATTCCACTGCCAACCTGTTTCATTTCTTCACTAGCGTATATTGAGTTCATAAATTCAACCCGATCCTTAATCGATTTGAATGCAATGATGACCTCAGCAGAGTCACTTAGAGGTTTAAACTGAATTGCGCATTTATCAGAGTCATTTTCATCAATATCTTCTAATGGTTCAAATTCCCATTTGCCTCTGAAGATTGAATAATTAACTGTACTTCTGGGTTCACGTGAATATAATGGATCATTAAATACAACAACTTTTTTTCCATCCCGATTAAGTACTTCTATTTCATCCTTATGCTCAATTTCATTTTCTATTTCTGCAAAAATATCTTCAACTGATGCACTTAGCGGATCAGAATACTGAGATTTTCTTCTTAAAATTTCTCTTGACTTTGCCATATCATTCACCAAATTACCTTAATTTACTTCCAAAAGTTATGAAAAATATTGTCCACTTTTATCATCTCTGCTCAATTATTGTTAGGGAACACATTGGCATTAAGTATAGTCTTATTAGCTTGAAAATACTTGACTAATTCTATATTTAGTGGCAGAAAACATTAATTTTTAGTAACAAAATTCTATCAGCAAGAAAGACTCAAATGATTAAGACTCATGGCAAAAAGATTCAAAGACTAATCTTTATAACAATATTAATTTTCTCCGGTAGTTTTTTTAGCGGTAATACATTTATTGATAAAGCAATTTTCAATTCATCTGATACATTAAATGTAATTAAACCTGCAGATCATTATCAGATAGAAAATCAGCTTATTACCTCAATTCTAACACGCTATCACTTTAAAGAATTTGAAATTAATGATTCTTTATCCAATATGATCTTTAATAGATATTTAGAAGTTCTTGATAACGGAAAAAATTATTTTCTTGCATCTGATATTGAATCATTTAACTCGCAAAAATATAACCTGGATGATAATTTATTTAAGGGCGATCTTCAATTTTATTACGATGTGTTCAATGTTTATCTGAATCGGGTGAATGAAAGAATGACATTTGTTGACGATCTGTTAAATACAGAATTTGATTATTCTATAAATGAAAATTATGAATATGATAGAGATAAATCTGCCTGGGCAAAAAATCAAACTGAACTAAACGAACTATGGCGCAAAAGATTAAAAAACGATGCTCTTACTTATAAACTTAATGGTAAAGATTGGGAGTTTATTCAAAAAACTTTGAAGAAGAGATATAAAAACTTTGCACATTTTTTAAATCAGTACAACTCTGAGGACGTGTTTCAACTTGCAATGAATTCATTTACCCAATCAATTGACCCGCACACAAATTATCTTTCACCTGTGACGTCTGATAATTTTAAAATTGATATGAGTTTATCCTTAGAAGGAATCGGCGCACGTTTACAAACTGAAGATGATTACACAAAAGTTGCTGAAGTTATTCCAGGTGGACCAGCAGCTAAAAGCGGGTTACTTAAAGCAGATGATAAAATTATTGGTGTTGCCCAAGGTGAGGACGGTGAATTTGAAGATATTATTGGCTGGAGAATTACGGATGCAGTTAAGTTAATTCGTGGTGCAAAAGGTACCTTGGTTAGACTTCAAATACTTAAAGCTGGCAGTGATCTTAACGCAAAACCAATTGAAATTTCACTGATACGTGAAAAAGTTAAGTTAGAAGATCAGGCAGCCAAAGGTAGTGTTTTGGAAATAATGAATGAAGATAAACCATTTAAAATTGGTGTGATCGACATTCCAAATTTTTATATCGATTTTGAAGGACAAAGAAACGGTGATGGTAATTATAAAAGCACAACTAAAGATGTTAAAAAAATTCTGGACTCTTTAAAAACAGAAAATGTTGATGGAATAATTATTGATCTGCGTGAAGATGGCGGCGGCTCGCTTCAGGAGGCAATTGAGCTTACAGGATTATTTATTAAAGATGGTCCTGTTGTTCAAGTAAAAAATTCAGATGGTAATATTGATGTTGCTAAAGATCCTGATCCTTCAATAGTATATGATGGACCGTTAGCTGTTTTAGTTAATAGATTTAGTGCATCAGCGTCTGAAATATTTTCTGGTGCAATTCAGGATTACGGCAGAGGACTTATAATTGGCGAACAAACTTATGGTAAAGGTACTGTACAAAATCTTATTGATCTAAATAGATTATCATCGCAGAAAAACTTGAATTTAGGACAAGTTAAATTAACAATCGCAAAATACTACCGTGTTAATGGCGGCAGCACACAGAATCTTGGCGTTGTTCCGGATATCTCATATCCAACAATGATTGATCCTAAAGATTTTGGTGAAAGTTCTGAATCAACTGCATTACCATGGGATGAAATAAAATCTGCAGACTTTAATAAATTTTCTGATATGTCCAAATTTATTCCGGAATTAAATGAAAAACATTTAGAAAGAATTTCTACAAATAAAGACTTTCAATATCTGCTTGAAGACATAAATATTTATAAAGAAAATAAGAAAAAAACTTTTATATCATTGAATGAAGAGATTAGAAAACAGGAAAAGCAGAAAGACGAGCAGAGAAAACTTGAGAGAGATGGAAAAACTGAAGAACAGGTAGATGCGGAATTATTAGATGAAGAAATTCCGGCTATAAAAAAGGATAAAGATGATTATATCCTTAATGAAACAGCTAAAATTATTTCCGATTATATTTTAATGAGTGTCGGTTAAATATAGGGTGTTAGCCCATTTACAGAATCTAATAATTTAGATTTTATGATTGGTAAAAGTGTTTCATTAAATGGAAAATCTAATTCAGTTTCACAAATGTAAACCATTGGATCGTAAAGATTTTGGGAGTGTTCTATAAATTCTTTCATCAAATCATAAGGTGAATCTTTTACCAAGCTAAATGGAATTGATCTTAGAAGTTCTAAATCTAAATATTCTACAGGCTCATCCACAGACCAGTTAATAGAAAGTTCGTACAGATAAATTTTGTAGACTTTAATTTTATTATCCGGCACAAGTATATAACCTTTACCTCTATACTTATCGGTGTTACAGCAAGGAATTACCTGAATATTTTCATAAACAAACTGTTTAATTATTTCTGCTTCATCTAATAGCTCAATGTTTTCATTCAATCCCCATTTAACAAAATCAATGAGCTTATCCAGTTGAAAACTAATTTGATGCGCCTTCTCAAGAATAACCAATCTATCCTCAATAAATGCACCTCGAACTTCTCTTTCCAGCCAATATTTTGATTCGATATTCTCAGACAAAATATCATTAAATTTATTTTGAAGCTGCCAAGCAAAATCAATAGCAGGAAAAAGTTTGTTCTTCCTTACATCATTTTGCCAGCTCTTCATAGTCTTAAGAAAAGTGTATCGATTGGTTTCCCAATCAGAGCCGCAAGAAGTTATTTTTGATATATCTAAGTTCATCTTTAATAATTTTTATCTCATTAAAGCAAATGTCAGGCCATCAGACTAATGCGAAGAATACTTGTACAAATCTGTCACTTACAAAATTTGTCAGAGTTATTTTCTTAAGATTCTATTAAAAAAGAAGAATAATGAGGCAGGAAAATAATGCATGTAATATTTTCTGATTATAGAGGTAACTTTAAAAATAAAGGGAAGTAAAATTTTACGATCCTACTTCCCTTTTTTTACACGTTAGAAAAATTGATAGATTAAATTTCGAATTTAATTCCCTGAGCTAATGGAAGCGCTGTTCCATAGTTTATTGTATTAGTTTGTCTTCTCATATAAGTTTTCCACGCATCTGATCCTGACTCTCTGCCTCCGCCAGTCTCTTTTTCTCCACCAAATGCACCACCAATTTCAGCACCGGAGGTTCCGATATTTACATTCGCGATTCCGCAATCAGACCCTTCAACAGATAAAAACATTTCTGCTTCTCTCATATTATTTGTAAAGATAGATGAAGACAATCCCTGCACCACCCCATTTTGAATGTCTATAGCATTTTTAACATCACCGGAATATTTCATTAAATATAAGATTGGGGCAAATGTTTCTTCCTGAACAATCTTATAATGATTTTCTGCTTCTACAATTGCAGGTACAACATAAGAACCTGATTTGTATGCTTCACCTTCAAGAACATTTCCACCATAAATAATTTTGCCGCCTTCAGCGACAACTTGACTTAATGCATTTGTAAAATCTTTAACTGCACCTTTATCGATAAGCGGACCAACATGATTTTTTTCATCCAATGGATTACCAATTTTTAATCCGCTGTAAGCTTTTACCAATGAATCTTTTACTTTATCATAAATTGATTCATGAACAATTAATCTTCTAGTTGTTGTGCAGCGTTGTCCTGCTGTTCCAACAGCTCCGAATACAACCGCTGGCATTGCCATTTTAAGATCAACATCAGGAGTCATAATTATCGCATTGTTACCGCCAAGTTCAAGAATTGCTCTACCAAATCTGCTTGCGATAACTTCTCCCGCATGTTTTCCAACACTTGTTGAACCGGTTACGGAGATCAATGGAATTCTTTTGTCATTTAAAATCTTTTCACCTATAGTAGAACCTTTGCCAACAATTAAAGTAAATATTCCTTCAGGTAAATTATTTTCAACAAGAACATCTTTAATAATATTTTGACAAGCAATTGCTGAAAGAGGAACTTTTGAAGAAGGTTTCCAAACATTAACATCACCGCAGACAGCAGCTAACATTGCATTCCAAGCCCATACAGCAACAGGAAAATTAAATGCTGAAATTGTGCATACAATTCCTAGTGGATGATATTGATCATACATTCTATGATTTGGTCTCTCAGATTGCATTGTAAATCCATAAAGTTGTCTGGATTGACCAACAGCAAAATCACAAATATCAATCATTTCCTGAACTTCGCCCATTCCCTCTTGCAATGATTTTCCCATCTCAAAAGAAACAAGTGAACCAAGATCTTTTTTATGCTTGCGGAGTTTATCTCCAATTTGTCTAACAATCTCACCACGTTTTGGAGCAGGAACTTTTCTCCAATATTTAAATGCTTCTTCTGCAGATGTCATTACTTTTTCAAGATCATTTTCAGATGCCTGATAAACTGATGCGATAAATTCTCCTGTTGCAGGTGAATAAATTTTTAGTTCACCATTATCCGTAGTTTCATTCCATTTTGTTCCGGTTGATGAACCAAAATTCTTTTCTTTGATACCAAGATTTTTTAAGAATTCCATTTTGTAACTCCTTATAACTGTTATTTAATTTTTTCTATAATTGATTTTAATGTAATGCCGGTCATTTTATTTTCAATTTCAACCTGGATTTGGGAAAACAAATCAAGAAAGAAATAATTTATTTTTTCAGATGTGCCATTCTCTTCAAGATTATCATCATTAACATTTAAGTAAAAAGCTTTTCTATCTTCTATCGCACAATAAATTTCCTGCAGATGAATATCTTCAGGTTTTTTAGCTAATGAAAATCCACCCAGCATTCCGCTATCACTTTTAACAATTCCAGATTTACCCAGCATAGATAAAAGTTTTCTAAGCTTAGAAGCGTTAATCCCAATTGAAGTTGCAATCTCTGAACTATTTTTAGGATTTTCATCCAGAGCAAGAAAGCACAAAGCTTTTACAGAAGTGGATAATTTTGTTGATGCTGACATAATTTTTATAATTGTTACGGTAAGTGTAACATATTCTTATTAAATAAACAAATCAAAAAAAAAGCCGCCCAATTGGACGGCTTTATAGAATAAAGACAACTATTACTTGAGTAGCATCATTTTCTTGACAGAAGTGAAGTTCTTCGATCCATCAATAGATTTTGCATCGATTGTATAAATATAAACACCCGAAGCAAGGTCACTTGCATTCCAGCTTACATTGTGATATCCAACTTCCTTAACCTGATCAAATATAACCTCAACTTGCTCACCTAAAAGGTTATACACTGCTATTCTAACATTACTATCAAACGGCAATGCAAATTTGATTGTAGTTGATGGGTTAAATGGATTCGGATAATTTTGATACAACGTGTATTCTTTAGGAGTAAAATCAACATCAACAGAAATTACATTTGAATAAGTAATTGTTCCGTCAAAATCAATTTGTTTCAATCTGTACTGAACTGTTCCCTCGAAACCATCATATTTAAATTTATCAGTATATGAATAATCTGATTTTTCAGTGGTAGTTCCTCTTCCTTCTATGAATACAACTTTTTGCCAATCAGCATCAAGTTTACGCTCGAGTTCAAATCCGCTGTTGTTTAGTTCTGTAGCTGTTGACCAAACTACAGATATTTCTCTATCAACCAAACTAGCAGCAAAGGATGTAAGTTCAACCGGAATTATGGTTGTAGCTGTAACTTCATTACTGTATGGTGAAACTCCAAGTAAATTAAACGCCTGCACTCTGTAAGTATAAGTTGTATTAGGAGTTCTTCCTAAATCATTATAAGATACTGCATCAGCACCAACAGTATCAATTACAACATAAGGATCAACACTTAAAGTATCGCCATTCTTTCTTTCAATATAGAAACCTAATTCGTTTGTTGAATTATCTGTCCAACTGAGTAGAACTGCAAAAGTATCTGCAACAGCGGATAAGGTTAGATGGAGCATTTATCAAAAGTAATCCAGCAAATTCATCAGCGCCAATATCCGGATTGGATAAATTACGTGGCTGTCCGTCAATATCCGTAGTAACTAATGCTATTGGTGTACCGGCAGATTCTATTGGGGTAAGAGTTCCGTTAGGTATATGGAAATCTAAAGCTGAAGTAAATGGAGCAGCAACGTTAACAGAGTTTGCATCCTTACCAGTTGTATCCTGCCATGCGGAAAATGTTTTAAGTACTTGCGTGAGACTATATCCAATGTTCGCTAATGTACCTGAAACATATAGATCATTGTAATCTGATGTAAATGTACCGCTAGCGTTATAAAGTGCGAAAGCTGTTGCAGCATCATTCTCATTTATCACAATGTTATTCTTAATATTTACAGTCGCAGTTCCGCCCCAACGAATGCCAGTTAATCTTGGTGCAGATGGTTTGTTAATATTATTTAGGACAATTGTATTAGAATAAACATTTGCCTGAGGAATATTATCCTGAAACGAAATTACATCCACGCTTGCGGGAATTCCAGTCCCGCTATGCTGGAAATCACCTCCAAGGAAGTTGTTATAAATATTCATCTGGACTCCAGGTTGGGAAGTAAGCGTTCCAATTCCATATACACCATTGGTCGCTGTAGATGCAGAAATAAGCTTTTGAAGTTTATTTCCATGAATATTGAATGTTCCATTGAATGTATTAAACAAGATTCCCCAAACAACATTTCCGGATGGTGGCGCGTATGGTGATTGAATTATATTTCCAGAAATTTCAGAAGTTGTTCCTGCAGCACCACCATAGAAAAAGTACACTGGTCTTATGGTACCATATAAATTATTATTTAAAATATGAATTTTGGATGCATAAAGTGAAGAACCACTTGAACCGGTTATACTAATTGCATATGCGCCTGCATGACTTTGATCACCTATCTGACAATTCTCAAAAACCACACTATCAGCTACACCACTTGCCTGGCCGTTTGCATAGACACCACGCGTAGATGTATTTGGGAGATTGATTAAATTGAATTTTAGATAAAAGTTTTTGAAAACTAAATAATCAGTATTACCATAAATTTGAATACCAATTCTTCCGTTTAAACTATCATTCATAGCTATTGTAAGATCACGAGTTGTTCCCCCATCAGTATTGGATCCGTCAATAGTAATATAACTTGCGCCACTGTATGAAATTCCGGAATACTGACTTGCGCCAGCAGGTGGTTGTGCAGCCGGTAATTGTAATTGTAGGAGTTTTAGTAGCTGCAGGTTTGATAGTTAAATTATTTGTAGAAGTAAGATCGCTTCTTGTAATAAGCAAGTTAGCACCAACTTCACTTAAATTATCATCAATTAAAAATCTTACTGCACTTGTAACACCAAAGTTATTCAGTTCAGTAATAGCAGCTGCAAGTGTGCTAAATCCCTGTGGATGTGCGCCTTGAGGAATATAATAATCACCCGCAAGTGCATCTGCAGGATTTATACCCGCAAATTCATCCGCACCAATATCTGGTGTGGATGCATTTCTTGTTTGTCCGTCAATGTCGGTTGTTATTCCAACGATAGGAGTTCCTGCTGATTCAAGTGCAGTAACTGTTCCGTTTGGAATATGGAGATCATTGCTTGATATAAATGCAACTGAATCACTAATAGAGTTTAAATCAGTCCCAGTAGCATTTTGCCATCCAACTAATGTAGTTTGACCATTTGCTGCTATCTGACCAATAAATTTACTAATTGTACCTGTAGGATTTACATATATATCATTAAAATCACTAGCTACTAATTGAGTAGAGTCTGTTTGCAGATAAACGCCTATAGTACTTAATCCAAGCGTGGTTAAAGCGCCAAGATCATTTACTACTATATTGTTTTTTATATCTGCTGTACTACCTGTTCCCAGCACTATACCAGCAGAAATCGCATTTGCTCTGTTAAGTGTATTACCAAACAGATTGATAGAATTATAATAAATTTTGATTCCTGTCTGAACACTAAAAACATATATTCCAAACGGATTATCTCCCAGGATGCTTGTTCCCCATGCATCACCGGAAATATCGGAAATCATATTATTTTTGATTGTAATATTTGCATTTAAGGTACCAGTTGATATTGTAAGACCGTGTGCACCATAGCCGCCAGTGCCTGTGTATTTTAAGGTACTTATTATATTCCTCTCAAGAATAGTATTTCTTGTACCCGTTGCTAACCAGATACCACGATCATCTTCACCTGATACTCCATCAAAATTAGCAATTGCATTTTGAGAAACAGATGCACTATCAACTCCCTGCAAATAAATTCCAACAAACCTAACAGAATTTACTCCGGAAGTATTAAGATTATTTTGTGTAAACAATAAACCACTCCCATTGCCAGAAGATACAACAGCGTTACAATAGGCCCCTATATAAGCTTTTTGAATGCTATTATTTTGGATAGTTATATTTCTAAACCATCCGGGATTCCCGGCTGTACTACCGTCAGACACAACCAGAGCAGAACTCGTATTTACACCGTTAATCAGATTGCAATTTTTTATTGCTAACGTTTGTTATAAAAGCAGTGCCAGTACGACCCTATAAGCATAACTTGTGGTGATGTTGCACTTAAATTTTGAATAGTTAAATTTCTAGATGTTCCGCCTGAATTGGATCCATCAATTGTAACATAACTACTAAGTACTTTAAATACCTGCGCACTGGCTGACGCGCCGGATACTAAGGCTGAACAACGCCTGCGTTAGGCTTAATCGTAATTGTATTACTGGAGGTTGGTAAATTAATATTAGCGACATTTACTGAAATTGGAAGTGTTTCACTTGCATATAAGAGTGTCAACTAATAAAAATGTGGTAGGACCACTGACACCTCGTAAATTCAAGTCAGCAACAGCTGCCGTAATTGTTGCATACACTCCTTCGATTCCATCCGGAAAATTAAATTCAGGATGATCGATTTTTTTAAAGTAAAGGTCACCTGCATAAGGCATTCCATCCTGCACTGGTAAATAAGATACTTCTTCAATTTCCCTAAATTCATATTTGCCATCTGGTAACATTGAAGTTTCTGAAGATCCATCCTTTTTCTCAGAACTCTGGTCTTCAACCCAAACTTCTTTCACTACTTTATTAACAGTTTTATCAAAAGAAACGTTATTACCTGTTAATTTATTAAACAATGTTAATCCCACTGTATAACTACCAGTTAATGCTGCAGGACTTATAACATATCGATTCGGAACTGTTGGCGCTGATGTAATTGTGGAAACAGATGTTCCTGCAAAACCGGCTGATGGGTTTGAACCAACTGCTGGTGTACCAGCTAAATCCTGAGCGACAACAAAATATTGGATTGTATCAGCAAGAGTAACTGATCCACCATTAATTATTGAGTAATCTATAGTGAAGTTGAATGGAGATGTTCCAGTTGATTCTGTCCATTTCCATCCGTTATCGCCGCTTGTATTTCCACCAAAAACATTTGCATCAGTAGATTTCTTAAAATAAATTCTTGGTGCAGTCCCTGCAGTTCCGTTAACACCATCCTAGATCTGTAATTAGTACTCCGTTTAAATTTCTATTGCTTGTACTCGAAGTATTTAATAAAGCAGTATAAGTTATAGATGGCGGAAAGTTTGGTGGTGTAAAACGTGTATGTTAATCCAGCGCAGGGAACAGTTGTTACAAGCCATCGTTGCAGCATTAATAATACATGCTGTACGTTGCAGATTAGTCTGTTCGCTGTGGTACTGAGTATTAAAATCCAGTATTACCGATCCACTTAACCAAGTTGCAATTGGTTGCTATTTTTAACATCGTAGCATATGCAAATTCAGCATTGTTTGGAGCCTCATTTAATCCTACCTGTGGATATTGTAAGTATCCCCGTTACACCATGGTGTTCATAGTTCCACCATAAACAAATTTTGATTAGAATTGTTAGATGAATTCAAGTCTTACCTGAAAACTGATTAATTCACCTGCAACTATCTGTATCTTCTAACATCTTGCTCATGCTGAACGACAAATTCATTACCGATCTGTTCCATATCTAATTTCAGGTGTACCTGAACTGCACCATTATTAAGATCACGCCCAAAAGCGAGAAACAGCACCATTATAGTAGCTGTGCTGCTTACTTGGTGTGTAGTTAGAGCCAGCATGAGCTGCCCCAAAAGTTATAAAACCATTTGCACTAACGTATAATGATGTTCTATCAACTCCATCAAAATTAAATGTTGGAATGGTGACAGCAGTAGAGAACTCATCATCAAATGTTCCGCTCCAAAGTACTGTTCCACCAGTGATCTGGTGTATATGTATCGGCCGTTTGAGTAAAAGTGTAATTAGCTACTTGTGCAAAGTTCATTGAAGATAAAATCAATGTTATGCAAGCTGCTATAAATACACTTTTAGTTAGTTTGTAAATAATGTTCATAAAAGTAACCTCTCTGAAAATAATTAATAAATAAAATTATTTTTTACGCTCGTTCGTGCTTTGCAGTTAGATAAAAAGTTAAACTGCTGCAAAGCTATTTACAAGTGAGACTTTGTAAGTAAAGATTTTCATACTTCTCCCTTAAAATAAGTTTGTAATGAATAGTTAATTATTGTTTGAGAATTAATCTCTGTAATGAAATGCTTTTTAAGACAAAATTTTTGAGGGTGTAGAACCATAAAAATTGATTGCGTGAGAAGATTAAAGAATAAATATTATTTAATTTTTATTCATCGATTCGAATTATGCTCATCCAGATCATAGCATTTAAAAATAAAATCCTTTGTATTCTAAAAAGAACTTTTTCTTAAATAACAATAATTGAAATTATCTGTCTTTTATTTAGTCATTTTTAAGGAATAAGTCAAAGTTTTGAAGAAAAATATTGATCAAATTTTTTGATTTTTCTTTATGAAAGATTTGTGATATTATTGTAAATCTTAACTATCTTGTACATTAGAATTATAATTTTATGAATAAAAATATTAAATATTTCTCGACTTCTCAGCGAAGCTACTTTGTGTCCAGCTTCGAAAATGTATTCTAATCTTTCTCCTATCTCCATTCCCTTTAATTCTTTATAATCATTCACTTTATCTATTAGGAGTAGAAAATGAATTCTTTAATAACTGACGAAAAAAAATTAAATAACCAATACACACCTGCAATTACAGCTAACCAGGTTTTATCAACTTTATCAAAATATATGCTTGCCGATGGATTTGATATTGTGCTCGATCTGGACAAAAGCAGCGGAGTAACTATTGTTGATGAAATCACCGGACAAGAATATCACGATTTTTTCACCTTCTTCGCTTCCTCACCGATTGGTTTAAATCATCCTTACCTTCACTCTGAGGAAGTTAAACAAACTCTTGGAATGATTGCAGTTAACAAACCCTCCAACTCGGATATCTATACCACTTATATGGCAGATTTTGTCGCCACTTTTGCTAAAGTAGCTAAACCGGATTATATGAAACATCTTTTCTTTGTTTCAGGTGGAGCACTTGCAGTGGAAAACGGATTAAAGGTTGCTTTCGATTGGAAAGTTAGAAAGAATTTTCTAAAAGGCTACAAAGAAGAAAAGGGACATAAAGTAATTCACTTTAAAGAAGCTTTTCATGGAAGAAGCGGTTATACAATGTCGCTCACTAATACTGATCCAACTAAGGTTAAATATTTTCCAAAGTTTGATTGGCCAAGAATTACTAATCCTAAAATAAAATTTCCTTTAGAAAATCATCTTGATGAAGTTATTAAACTTGAAGATAAAGCTTTAGCTGAAATTGAATTGGCAATCAAAAAAAATCTGGATGACATTGCAGTGATCATTATCGAACCTATACAGGCTGAAGGCGGAGACAACTTTTTCCGTAAAGAGTTTTTACTGAAGCTCCGTGAAATTGCAGATGAAAATGAAATTTTATTAATGTTTGATGAAGTACAAACAGGATTTGGATTGACAGGTAAATTCTGGGCTTCAGAATACTTATGTAAAACCAGATATAATTGCATTTGGTAAAAAAGCACAGGTTTGTGGAATTATGGTTTCAGACAGAATTGATGATATCCCTGATAATGTTTTCAAAGTTTCAAGTCGTATAAATTCTACCTGGGGTGCTGATCTTACTGATATGGTCAGATCAAAATTTATTCTTGACGTTATAAAAAATGAAAATCTAGTTGATAATGCGAAAAAAGTTGGTGAACATCTTAAATTTCAACTCACCAAATTGCAGGAAGAATTTCCCTCTTTAATTGATAATGTCAGAGGACTTGGTTTAATGTGTTCCTTCGATTTGCCGAGTGTAGAATTAAGAAATAAGTTCAAAGATAGATGTTATAAAGAAAAGCTTATGATTTTAGGCTGCGGTGAAAAGTCAATTAGATTCAGACCTGCTTTAAACATTACTGAAAATGAAATCGATAAGGGCTTGACAATTATCAGAAAAGTTTTAAGTTTAATGGCGTCCAATAACTAAAATATATATTAACTACTTGCACGGTGCGGCTCCTTTGTTGGAGCCGTAACTGTTTTAAACTATTTTTAATTATGAAACTTTATATTGTTAGCACTCCAATCGGGAACTTAAAAGATATTACACTCCGTGCAATAGAAACACTTAAAGAAGTTGATTTTATTTTATGCGAGGATACACGCACTTCAGGCAATCTGTTGAATCATTTTGAAATAAAAAAGGAATTGATTTCATTAAACGCTTTTAATGAAAAAAATAAAATTGAATTTATTGTAAACAGAATTCTTTCTAATCAAACTGCCGCCTTAATATCTGATGCAGGGACACCTTTAATTTCTGATCCTGGAGTTAGACTTGTTTCTGCTTGTATCGAAAAGGATATAGAAATTATTCCAATTCCGGGTCCTTCTGCATTGATTGCCGCACTTAGTATGAGCGGTTTGCCTACTGATGCTTTTGTTTTTGAGGGTTTCCTTCCGCAAAAAAAAGGAAGACAGACTAAACTGAAAGAGTTAGCCGAAGAAAAACGAACAATTGTTCTTTATGAATCAACTTATAGAATTGAAAAATTATTAAAAGAGTTAAATGAGTTTTTACCGAATCGATTTGTTGTGGTCTGCAGAGAGATAACAAAGAAATTTGAAGAAACCTGGCGCGGTTTTCCAAAAGACATTTTAGAAACACTAGAAAATAAAACAATTAAAGGCGAGTTTGTTGTTGTTATTGCACCAAAAGATTGGATAGTTAAATAGTATTATAAAATGCTAATAATGAAAAGATATACTATTCTTCGTTTTCATAATCAACAATTGAGCGAACATCATAAGGTTTTAATTTATCTCGTCCGTTTAAAAATGATAACTCAACAATAAACGAAACCTGAACAATTTCACCACCAAGTTGTTCGATCAATTGGCAGACTGCATTCATAGTCCCACCAGTGGCAAGTAAATCATCGTGAACTAAAACTTTATCACCAGGTTGAATAGCATCTTTATGCATTTCAAGTCTATCTTCTCCATACTCAAGTGAATATGAAATTGAAACTTTTTCGGCAGGTAGTTTTCCGGGTTTTCTTACTGGTATAAATCCGCAATTAAGTTTATGTGCAAGCACAGATCCAAAAATAAAACCGCGTGATTCTATTCCAACTACTTTGCTAATTTTTTTCCCTTTAGTAAAATCCAATAATTGTTCAAGGGTGTAATTAAATGCTTCGGGATTTTTTAAAAGAGTTGTGATATCTCTGAACATTATTCCGGTTTTTGGAAAATCTTTTACATTTCTGATATGTGATTTTAAATCCATTTATTTATCCTTATTTAGAAAAGAGTCAATTCCTTTTTTGAAATCTTCAGTCGATCTGCTAATTGTGTTTAATCCAATACAATGGTTTACTGCTTCATTCACTGAAAGATTTGAAATCGTGTTAATCATTTGTTTTGTTAATCTAATACTTTCAACCGAATTGCAGTTTAGTTTATCTGCAAGTTTTAATGATTCATCCATTACATCTTCAGCAAGATAATTTACAAAGCCAATTTCATAAGCTCGTTTGCCGGAAATGTTTTCACCTTCCAATAACAATTGTTTAGCCAAACCTTCTCCAACTTTTTTTATTAAAAAGATAGAAACGATTGCAGGAATAAATCCAATTTTTACTTCACTGTATCCAAATTTACTTTTTTCTGGATGCGCAATAATAAAATCACAAACTGAAGCAAGCCCGCAGCCACCTGCAATTGCGGATCCATTAACTGCTGCAATAGTAGGTTTTGGAAATTCATAAATCATTAAAAACAATTCTGCTAATGATTTTGAATCCTTATAATTTTCGATTGATGAGTTATTAGATATTTGCTGCAAGATATTCTAAATCCGCACCGGCACAAAATGTATTTCCTTCACCGGTAATGATCAATGATTTTACAGAATCATCTTTTTCAAACTCAACTAGTTTATTTTTTAGTTGTTCAACAAGAAATGGATGGAGTGCATTTCGTTTTTCCGGACGATTTAGTGTGAGGATGGCAGTATTATTTTTTATTTCTGATTTAATCATTTGTACAATTTGATTAATTATTTTCATTTAAAACAAAAATCATGTCTGTCATTTCGAAGGAGTCTTCTGCCATAGGCATCCCTTTAGGAGACTGAGAAATCTGACTAATATATTTCTCAGATTTCTCCCTTTGGTCGAAATGACATGCTAAAAATATTTCGCTATCAAAAACATCTGCAAATAAACTGAAATAAATGCTAATAATATTCCAGCTACAACTTGTGAAATTGTATGACATTTCAATTCAATTCTTGACCAGCCAACAAGTAATACAATTGGTAACATTACAAATCCAATCAATCCAAACACAAAAACAACAGCAGCAAAAGGTCCGGCTGCACCCATTGCGTGTGCGCTAATCTTCCAGAATTTATTTATAAAAATTGTAATTACTGTATTTGAAATATAGCAAAACCAAAATGCGATTGAAATAATATTTAACTGATATTTTATCATCAGCATTAAACCAATAAGATAAAACACAATTGCAATAAGAAACGGAATTGTCCTTTCCTCTTTGATGGAAGCATCCTGATCAGCAAGCTTACCTTTTTTTCTGAGTATTAAAAAAAGAGCGATGGGTGCGATGAATCCAAATACTAATGCAATTAAAATTGTTGCAGCTTGTTTACTTGATTCAGATTCTAGTTGGAATGCAAATAATGTATAAATGATTATTGTAAATGATGGTGGAACGAATACTGTTGAGATAATTCTTGCGAGTTTATGTGAAGAGAATAAATTCAATATTATAGCATCTATTAAACTTAATAAAACGATAAATATCGTATTGTCACACTGAGTGGCATTGCCATCGAAGTGTGAGTCATCTTTAAAGATAGTGTAACCGTCATCCTTCGACTCCGCTCAGGATGACAATAATAATCAAAAAGATAATTCAGTCTTTTTTAACTCATCCAAATATCTTAACAAAGTATCTTTAACGGGTACGTAATCTAAAAACTGCATAAGCTCATTTCTGATTTTGGAAGCGTGATGCATTCCTTTTAGATAACCGGAATAAAATTTTCTATGCTCAATAACTGCTCTTCGCTCACCTTTAATACCAATTGCTAAATCCAGATGACGAAGACAAGTATTGATTTTCATTTCATCATCAATCTTGGTGTGGATATATCCTTTTTCCAGAATTTCTTTTGCTTCAAGGAATATCCACGGATTACCAATTGCACCGCGTGCAATCATAACAGCATCAGCATTTGTTTCGTTGAAAGCCTGTTTAACATCGCTTGCATCAAGAACATTTCCGTTTAATGCAATTGGCATTGAAACAGCTTCTTTAACTTTTGGGATCCAGCTCCAATCCGCATCACCTTTATGTCCCATTACACGAGTTCTGCAATGAACAGTTAATGCCTTTACTCCAACATCCTCAAGACGTTTGGCAACTTCAACAATTTGAATTGAATTATTATCCCAGCCAATTCGTGTTTTAACAGTTACAGGAAGCGAAACCGAATCAACGACTGCTTTTACAAGCTGCACTAAATAAGGAATATCTTTTAACAATGCAGAGCCTGCACCACATCCAACAACATTCTTAACCCAGCAACCGGCATTAATATCAATCATATCCGGATTTTCTGCTTCAGCAATTCTTGCAGCACCAACCATCGATTCTATACTGCTGCCATATATCTGAATACCAACTGGTCTTTCTTCTTCAATAATTTTTAATTTGTTGTGTGTCTTTGCATTTGAACGAACTAATCCTTCTGAATTCACGAATTCCGTATAAACAACATCAGCACCAAGTTCTCTGCAAACCAAACGAAAAGAAATGTCTGTAACATCTTCCATTGGTGCGAGTAAAATCGCTTTATCTATTTCAACTTTTCCTACTTTAAACATATTGTCTTATCGATTTTTCTAATCCAACTTAATCTTTTTTGGTAAATAAAAAACCGTTAATAAAAATATTACGAAAGTAAAAATAGCTCCAGTTATAAATGGGAACGGATAACCTAAATATTCAAATGCAAATCCACCCCAAAGCGGTCCTAATACTCTTGCGAATGAAGAAAGTGATTGATTCATTCCAAGTGTAATTCCCTGTTCTGTTTCTGAAGTTACTTCTGAAATTAAACTTAAAACAGTAGGCTGAAAAGTTCCTGTTCCACAGGATAACACGATTGATACAATAGCTAATCCTAAAAATGTTCCTGCATACGGAATCATTGCCAGTGCAACCATAATTAAAAGCGAGCCAACCATTAATATTGTTTTTTTAGACATCACTTTGTTAATTCTTCCAATCAATCCGCCTTGCACGATCGCTGATGTCAATCCTACAATACCGAACATATATCCATTTTGCATGTCTGTAAATCCATAAACTTTTAATCCAAGTAAAGCAAAAGTACCGTAGATGTTTGCAAATGAAAATGTAAGTATGAAAAAGAGTAAAACAAGAATTGCTAAATCTGGTTTTTGAAGAATTTTTTTCATCGCAGCAAAATCAAATATTTTTCTTCTGATTTGATTTTGAGCTTGTTCAATGACTTGACTTTTCTTGAGGGACTCTGGTAAATATAATATCGTTAAAGTAAATGCAATCAATGAAAACCCAGCAGCAACATATCCCGTAACTGCGTAACCAAATTCAGATAACAACCCGCCTATTAGCGGACCAAAAACAAATCCTAATCCAAATGCGGCACCAATTAAACCCATTCCCTTTGAACGATTTTCACGAGTTGTTATATCGGCAATGTATGCCTGAGCAACACCAATACTGCTTCCACCAATTCCTGCAATCACTCTTGATACTAAAAGTAAAATGTATGAATGAGTAAAAGAAAATACTATGTAGCCCATTGCATTAAGAAACAAGCAGACAACAATAACAGGTTTTCTTCCGTACTTGTCTGATAATTTTCCGAGTACTGGATTAAACAAAAATTGTACGAATGAGTAAAGAGCAATTGCAATTCCAATTGCGGCTTCATCTATATGAAGTTCTTTTACTGAAAAGGATGGAAGAATAGGTATGAGAATTCCAAAACCGAGTAAATCAATAAACACAGTTAAAAAAATTAACACCAACGCCGATCTATTTTTCAAATCTAATCTCGTATCTCTTTTAATTTTGAATTACTTGTGTACTTATTAATTATAAATCGTGTATCATCAAATGCCTGATTCATTTTATCAAATTCTGATTTCGATAAGCTGATTGTTGTATCAGAAATATTTGTTGATGGCATGATTACGTATTCGTTACCGTTTGTTGTGCTGCCTTTAAATACCCATGTTGGCAGATAGTTAACTTTACTAATATCAATTCTATTTTTTATAAAATCTTTTTTAATGTTTAATCGTTAAGAATCATTCCTGCATCCTTATATCGGGCTTGTTGATTTGAAAAAAAATTTCCCATTGAGTAAGCAACAAAACCTGAATCAAGTTTTGCATTATTGGTTTTATAAAAATTAACAGGCTGCAAAACGTGCGGATGTCCTCCAATAATTATATCCGCACCAAGTTCAATAGTTTTGTTTACAACATCTTTTTGAAACTGAACTGGTTCACGTTTATACTCTTCACCAAAATGAAAATGTACCAGAACTAATTCTGCTCCATTTGTTTTTGCAGATTGAATATCTTTTTCAATTAAATTGTAATCAATCAAGTTGATCAGATAATTTTTACCTTTTGGAATTGGATTGCCATTTGTTCCATAAGAATATGCAAGTAACAGCAATCTTAATTCCTTTGATATCAAAAATACGGATTGAATCTCTGTCTTGTTGTGATTTAAAAGTTCCTACATAATTTAAATTTCGTGAATTGATTTCATCTATCGTTTTTAGAATTCCCTTTTCACTTCTATCCAGAGAATGATTATTTGCCGTTACAAGTAAATCAAATCCAATTTCTTTTAATGCTGAGATGTAAGAAGCAGGAGTATTAAACTTTGGATATCCAGTGTAGCCGCCATTTTCTTTTCCAGCAGTTACAGTTTCTAAATTTCCAAAAGTAAAATCTGATGATTCTAAATATTTTTTCACGTTTCTGTAAACAGGACTAAAATCAAAACTATCTTTGCCAACCTTTGCATATTCAAATTGCGGAGAATGACACATTAAATCACCAACAACAGAAATGCTGATGGTAACAGAACTATCTGGATTAATAATTCTTTTACTTTCCTCAAATCTAAAAGTTGATGGAGAATTGAAAATAAAGAATGATAAAATCGATATTGTAATTATTACAATTTTCATATAATACAAAATAAGGCTATCTCAAAAACTTTTTGTCAACCTGAATTTATTTCAGGTTCTCATGATATTTAATGAATCAGAGATTCCGAAACAAGTTCGGAATGACTTAATTGAGATAGCCTTTAATCAATTTGCTAAAGAACGCTCTTATGGTTTTGGAGCTTTTCTTGCAGCTTTAACGTCTTGAACGTCGTTTCTGATTTCCTGACATAATTTTCTGAGATCGCTTAAGCCTTTGCGTACGCGTGTACCTGCAGCAGCTTGTTCTTTCACATAAAATTTTTGGAAATCACCTTCCAGACTTTGAACGAATTGAACGAGTTGATTGAATTTTTCCATGAGAACCTCCTAAGTGTTTGTGAATGAATTAATTTATGTTTTCCAGTATTATTTCTGCAATATCTTTTACAGCTACCTCTTCTGTTTTCTCGTAATGTTTTACTCCGTCTGTCATCATTGTCATACAGAACGGACAGGCTGATGCAATTGTATCAGCATTAGTGCCTAAAGCTTCTTTGGCGCGCTCCTCATTTATTCTTCCGCCTTCTTCATCTTCTAAGAACATTCTTCCGCCGCCTGCACCGCAGCAAAATCCTTTGCTCTTATTTCGTTCCATTTCAACCAAATCTATTCCGGCTACTTGGTTTAATGATTTTCTTGGTGAATCATAAACATCATTGTACCTTCCAAGATAACAGGAATCATGATAAGTTACTTTATGATTTTCATGTTCCTTTTTCATCTGGATTTTTCCACCAGTCAATAATTCTTCAATAAATTGAGTATGATGTTTAACTTCAAAGTTACCGCCGAATTGTGGATACTCATTCTTTCAATGAGTGAAAACAATGCGGACAAGCAGTAACTATTTTTTTAACACCATAATTATTTAATGTTTCAACATTTTCCTGCATCATCATCTGGGCAAGATATTCATTGCCGAGTCTTCTTGCCGTATCGCCGTTACATTTTTCTTCTGTGCCAAGAATTCTAAAATCAACTCCAGCTTTTTGCATTATTGTAGCAAAAGCCTTAGAAACTTTTTTGTATCTATCATCAAAAGAACCTGCACAGCCAACCCAAAATAATATCTCGCCATCTTTATCTTCTGCCATTGATTTGATATTCATTCCCTCAGCCCAATTCGCTCTGTCTGCCGGATTGAAAACCCAGGGAGTAAAATTAGTTTCTAAACTCTTAAATACATTATTCAGGTTTGATGGAAATTCTGATTCAGTTAAAACCAGGTTTCTTCTCATATCAACAATAGAATCAACATGCTCAATCATTACCGGACATTCCTGAACACAAGCCATACAAGTTGTACATTGCCAAAGTACGGTATCAGTTATGTAATTATGAACAAGTGTTTTTTCAAATAATTCGCCTTCAGTTTTTCCTTCAACAAGTAAAGGAGCTTTATCTAAAGTTCGCTTTCTGATATCAACAATTATATCTCTTGGTGATAATGATTTTCCAACAGTGTTTGCCGGACAAACAGATGTACATCTTCCGCATTCTGTGCAGGAATAACCATCTAAAATCTGCTTCCAGCTAAATTGATCAATATCTGCAACGCCGAAAGTATCAGCATTTTCATCATCAAGATTAAGTTTCTTAATTGTATTTCTAACAGGATCCAAATTTGCAAAGAACACATTTGGAATAGAACTTAAAACGTGAAGATGCTTTGAATAAGGTAAATAATTCAAGAAATCCGAAAATCAATAAAATGTGCATCCACCAAAAAAACTCATAAAGAAAAACTGTTGTTGATGTTTGTCCGGAGAATAAAACTCCACTTATAAAAGCAGAAACTGGTCTTAACTCTGATTCGTGATAAGTCATTCCATTATTTGCAAATCCAGCAGCATTTTGTCCATACATCGAAACTACAATAAACATTATCAAAGAAAGAATAAAAGCTGCATCCAGCATACCATGTTTATCAACAACTAATCTTGGTACTTTCTGAATAAATCTTCTGTAAAGCGAAAAGATTATTGAAAGAATAACTAATAATCCAAATAAATCCTGAACTAAAGTTATTACTGTATAAATCGGACCAAGAAACGAAAGTGAAAAACCAGAATAAAATCCTTGAAATATCGTTTCAATCACTGCAAAAATAAAAAGAACAAATCCCCAGAAAATTAAAAGATGCAATGTTCCTGCAACAGGATCGCGTAAAAGTTTGGTTTGTGCAAATGCAATATTCCAAACACGCTTTAGTCTTGTTGGAATATTATCAAATCTATCATCCTTCTTTTTAGCAACTTTAAGATATTTAATCAGATTATTTACACTGTATGCAAAAAATCCAAAAACCGCTAAAAAAACTATGATAAAAATGATGTTCTTTAATTCCATACAAAACTATTTAATTTAAAATTGTTACGATCTTTTTGAGCCCATGTGAAAATCTCATTTATTCTGGTAGCCGCAACCTTCAGGTTGCGTATTTAAGTTAATTATCGCAGGCTGAAGCCTGCGGCTAAATGACAAAATCATTTTTCTATAACTAAAAACTTTTCTGAAAAAATCTTCCGTTTTCGAAATCACCAAATCAAACTTTTTATTACTTCCCTCAAACGGATGAACTATATCAAACGTATGCCCGCAAGTTGCAAGTTTTTCAAATTCTGTTATTGATTTATCACTCCAATTATAAATCTGTTCACCTTCTGCAATTGGAACAGTTAAATCCTCTGTTCCGTGAAGAATCAATAAAGGTTTATTTAAACTCTTAACTGCTTTTTCAATACTTAATGAACCATCTTTATTTGCTTCAACATCTTCCAACGCTTCCACATTCATTCGCATCATTTGATTTGTTCTTGAGTTTAAAACCTCAACAAATCCTTGTTTTCGCCATTCTGCTTTTTGTCGTTCTGTGTATCTATCAAATTTTGCAACTGAAGCCCAAACAACATAAGCATCAACCTTATCAATCAAACTACTTAAAAGTGCTACTCCACCACCACGACTATGACCTACTAATCCAATCTTACCATTAACATCATTACTAAAAAATCCATTTTTGTAAGCATTGATAACTTGAACAAGTTCTGAAACTTCGAGTGATACTGTGTTTTTCGCAAATTTATCTAAACGATTAAAATCAAATCCTTCATCATCAACACCGTTATGCGAAAAATTAAAAGAAAGAACAAAAAAACCTTTGTCTGCAAAGTGCTTTGCACTGTATGGAAAGAAACCCCAATCTTTAAATCCTTTGAAACCGTGAACAAAAATTATGCATGGTGATGATTTTATATTTTCTAAACCGAAAGCATTGATGTTAAGAAAATCCCCTTCTTTCGTTTTTAGTCTAAATTCTTTGTTCATCGGTTTGAAATATGAACAATTAAGTAAGAAAAGTCAATATTTTTAAAGATTTTGCATAAATATAATTATAGGCTTAATATTGCTTGATTTTTAACGTATTTTCACATTTAGCAATTAAAATATATAAGAAATTTCAAATTTAGAGGACTAAATGGACTTCAATTTCACAGATGAACAGAAAATGTTGCGTGGTTTGGTTAAGGAATTTGTTGATGGTGAGATTAGACCGTAGCTCAAAAAATTGATGAAGATGAAGAAATTCCAGCCGATCTGATTAAAAAAATTGGCGAGATGGGATTTTTAGGCCTTTCATTTCCTGAAGAATACGGCGGTGGCGGATTTGGTGAAATAGGTTATTGCATTATGCAGGAAGAGATGACACGAGCCTGCAACTCAACGGCAGTATTTATTGGTGCACATCAATCAATCGGAACAAATGCAATTTACCTTGGCGGATCTGAAGAAATAAAAAGAAAATATCTTCCCTTACTTACATCAGGCGAAAAAATAGCAGCATTTACTTTAACAGAACCCGGTGCAGGATCAGATACTTTTAATTTATCCACCAAAGCAGAACTTGTTGGCGATAAATGGATTTTAAACGGTAACAAAGTTTGGATTACAAACGCAGGTATTGCAAATGTGTTTTCTGTTTTTGCAAGAACCGATAAAGGAATAAGCGCTTTTGTTGTTGATGCTGATACTCCGGGAATTATTATTGGAGCAAAAGAAAAGAAACTTGGTATTAGAGGCAGCGTTACAAACACAGTAACTTTTGAAAATGTTGAAGTTCCAAAAGAAAACTTACTTGGGCAGGATGGTAAAGGATTTTTAATTGCTATGAAAACTCTTGATGCAGGAAGAATCGGGCTTGGTGCCGGATGTCTTGGTGCTTCAAAAGAATTGCTAGAACTTTCTACTGTCTTTGCTAAACAACGTAAACAATTTGGATCAGCTATTTCAAAATTTCAGGCTGTGCAGTTTATGCTTGCAGAAATTTCTGCAAAAATTTACCCGATGGAAAGCATTGTTTACCGCACTGCAAATAACTACGATCTTAAAAAAGATATTTCTAACGAAGCTGCTATTGTTAAACTGTTCTGCTCGGAATCTATGGCTGAGATTGCCGATAAAGCTGTGCAAATACACGGCGGAATGGGATTTAGTCGTGAACTGCCAATAGAAAGATATTACCGTGATGCCCGTATTCTAAAAATATTTGAAGGCACAAACGAAATACAAAAAATGATTATCGGCAGATACGCAATTAAAGATAATGGTAAGTGGAAGGTGGATGAGTAAAATTTTTTATAGCACGGGAATCCCTTCCTGCGACTTTGAGGTTATAGATTTTATGAAAAGCAGATTTGGATTCGTCGCGACGAACCGAGCTATGAAAGAATATTCTCAATAATTCCTCTTTTACTTTCTCAGTTCATTTAGTTATTTTTTAACAGGAATAAACATCATTATTTCTTAATGCAATGAATCCAATAAAAAAACATCTATTAGTAATTCCATCTATTGATATTCAAAACCGCAAAACTGTAAGAGTTGTTCAGGGAATTCCTGAACTCGATTGCAAAGAATACGGCGATGATCCGGTTGAAATGGCAATGATATGGCGTGCAGAAAATGCAAAGATGCTACACGTTGTAGATTTTAATGGTGCATTTGATCACTCAAAAGAAAATCACGATATAATAAAAGAACTTTGCAGCTCAGTAATCATTCCAATAGAATTTGCCGGCGGAATACGAAGTGTTGAAGATGCAGAAGCAGTTTTTGATTTAGGAGTTTACAGAATTGCCATTAATACAATGGCGTTAGAAAACCGTGCAGAGTTTATAAAACTATTTGAAAAATTTGGTCCGACTAAAATTGTACTGTCTATTGATATTCTTAACGGTGAGTTAGTAACACGAGGAAGAAAAAGAATTTCAGGATTAAACTATTTAACATTCACAAAAGAAATGGTTGATCTTGGAATTGACAGATGCATTGTAACAGATGTTAGTCGTAATGGTGTAATGCAAGGACCAAACATAGCACTTTCAAAAGAGATTGCTGAACACAGTAAAATTAAAGTTACACACTCCGGCGGATTAAGAAACAAAGATGAGCTTTTAGATTTACAGCAATTACTTCCAATCGGAGTTGATTCTGTAATTATCGGCCGAGCATTTTACGAAAACAGATTTCCCTGCCAAAAACTTTGGCGCGTTGCTGAATCAGGATTATTTAATTAGAGGAAATAATGGAAAAAGAGAAAGTGGCACACAGCAGTTTTTGGGTTAATTTTTTTAATTCACCCACAGAAGAAACTGATTTGAAAAATTCATTAAAGACAATTCCTCTTTTTAATGATTTAACAAAAGGCGATCTAACATCGCTTATAAAAATTATACATAACAGAACTTTTGTTGCAGGAGAATTTATTTTTCATCAGGGTGATCCGGGAATTGGATTGTATATAATCCGGGAAGGTGAAGTTGAAATTGAGAGAAAGAACGATCATAATGTAAAAAAAGTATTGGCAACTTTTACTAAAGGCGATTTTTTTGGCGAATTAGCTTTGGTTGATGGCGAAAAAAGATCAGCTTCAGCTATTGCAAAAACTGCTTGCAAAGTTTCAGTTATATTTAAACCCGATCTTGATGAGTTTATTGAAAAATATCCAAGAAAAGGAATAAAGATATTAACCGGAATTTCAAGTATGATTGCTTTAAGATTAAGAAAATTAAATGAAGATTATTTTGATCTTCAACATAATGTACCAGAAGAGAAAGGGAAACAAGATGGAAACAACGATTAACAAAGTTCTTGTGCCTATCGATTTTTCTGATTATTCAAAGAGCGCATTAAGATATGCAGTTAACTTCGCAAAATCTTTTAATGCAGAAATCATTTTAATTTATGTTGTTGAACCGGTTATTTATCCGCCTGATTTTAGTATGGGACAGATTGCAATGCCTTCAATTAATACTGAGTGGGATGACAGGGCTAAAGATGAACTTCAGAAACTTGCAAAGAGTGAGATAATCGGAGCTGTGAAAGTAAAAACCATTATCAAAACAGGTAAACCATTTGTTGAAATTATTGAAACAGCAAAAGAAGAAAATGTAGATTTGATAATCATTGCAACACACGGACACAGCGGAGTTGAACATATTTTATTCGGCAGTACAGCAGAAAAAGTTGTAAGAAAAGCTCCCTGCCCTGTTCTAACTTTACGTGAGCCGATAAAAGGTTTTGATTATAAAGAAGGAATGAAGAAGTCGTAACAAATTTGGTTTGCCGAACAATAGTTCGCATTAAGATTTAACACTCAACCTCACCCCTGCCCCTCTCCTTGCTAAGGAGAGGGAATTGAAGGGTGAGGTTGTTTTTTATTTGAGCAGTATCATCTTCCTCGTCTGAATAAAACTTCCTGCTTTTAGTTCATAGAAATAAACTCCGCTCGCTAGATGTGCTAGCATTAAAATCTACTTTGTGATATCCTTTATCCTGTTCTTCATTTACAAGAACTGCAATCTCTTCACCAATTGCATTTAGCAATATTAGTTTTGCATTACTCTTTTCTTTAAGAACATATCCAATTGTTGTTGTCGGGTTAAAAGGATTGGGAAAATTCTGTTCGAGTGCGTATTCATTAAGACTTCTTACATCAACTTCAATTACATTTGAATATTCATAAGAGCCGTTGTAATCAACTTGCTTTAGTCTGTAGAAATATTTTCCATCAACTAAATCTTTATCTATGTAAGAATATTGTTTTTGATTTGTTGTTGTCCCTTCACCACGAACAAAACCAACAGTTGCAAAATCACTTTCAGCAACTTTTCTTTGAATTTCAAATCCGTTGTTGTTTAGTTCTGTTGCCGTTGTCCATCTAAGAATTATTTTTTGATCGAGTGCTTGTGCTGTGAATGAAGATAACTCAACTGGCAGAGGAGGGTTAATATATTTTTGAACAACATTTGAAGAATATTGTGACCCCCACCCAGTAGAATAAGAAGGGAAAACAATATGAAGATTACCAACATTTTCGATTAAACTCCACGTCAAACCAGCATCGAATGTAACGGCAGTACCATTCATTCCGGGATTCCTGCCACCACTTACAATGTAAGTTGCTTCGGTTCCAGGGATATGCTGAAGCGATGTTGGTGCAATGTTATCGAGCTATGGAATTTGAAATAATATTCCAAGTTAGACCCCCATCGGTTGTTCTTCTATATAGGTGATCGGTTGCATTTCCTAGTTTCTTTAAAGAATATATACCCGTAAGAGAATTCTGAAAAGCAATGCTTGGGTTCCATTGTATATATTGTGGTTCCGAAATCAATATTGTCCAATTGTATCCTTTGTCTGTGCTCTTATAAATACGTGCACCTGTACTGAACCAAATAGTATTACCAATCGCTGTAAATGAAGTTCCGTTTAGCCAGGTAACTTCATCTGGTAAAGCAGATGGCATACTTACCAGATTCCAGGTTAATCCTCCGTTAGATGTTGTATATGTTTCAATATTTGGATCACCAATTACAACACCATTCTGAGCATCAAAGAAATGAATATAGGCTGGACCATATAAAGATGAGTTATATGCATTTTGTCTGTTCCAAGTTAATCCGGCATTAGTAGTTTTGTAAATGCCTTTTGAACTTTGTCCGGACTGTACATAAACGGTAGCGTATGCTGTATCTGCATCTATTGCACAAATTATCTGGAAATAACCATCTGGAATACCGGGGATAGTATCACAAATCCAGGTATCTCCACCATTTATTGTCCGGATATAGCCTGCATATGGATTTGAATTTTGAGGATATTTTTGTCCAACAGCCCAGCAGACTTGGTTGTTCACAGCAGAAAAATCCCCTACCATAACATCTACTGGAAAGTTTGATGTTTGTATCTGCCAGTTCTGCGATGCAAGAGGTGCGGTAGCAACGCCGATCCTCCATATATCAGTCACATTCGCTCCATAGGCATCAATCCACATTCGGAAAGTATTCCCCTCCTTCAGCACTGTTCCTGTTTCAACCATTGAAGCATCCCAACTTCCAGAAGGACCTAAATTCAAAACTGGATTACCTGAATATTTCGTCCAGGTAATTCCATCATTTGTTGATGTTGCGAGACCTGAATTAGTAAGATCAAAATTATTCCATCCTGTATACCACATATAAAGAGTATTATCTATCTTTAAGCAGTTAAGACCCGTTCCAACTGAGTTTTCGTCCCATTGACCCGGCGCACCATTTGACAAAACAGGATTATTTGTCGCGTCTTTCTGCCAGTTAATCCCATCAAGCGATGTTGCACGTCCTATGCGAAGAATATATCCAGTGGCCTGTAAACCTGTATAAAACATTGTGTAGCTGCCTGAATTAGACAAGACTGAGCACCAAGCAACACCACCCAATTCCCAAGCTGCACTTCCGGGGGAGAGAACAGGGTTGGCATTTTTAGTCCAGTTTATTCCATCTGGTGAAGTTGCATACCCTATCTGACGAATGTTGTTACGCATTCCGACATACCACATTTTGTATTGTCCATTTTCACGAAGTACCATCCCAAGATCCACACTACCTTCATCCCAAGTTCCAGCGGTAGGGGTTAAAACAGGATTACCAGCATATTTCGTCCAATTGATTCCGTCTGCTGACAATGCAAAACCTATTCGAAGGGGATAGAAGGAACCAGATCCATCAGATCCGCAGTACCACATCTCATATCTGTTAGAGTCAGCATTAAAGACAACCATTGGATACATTACTTCTTCGTCCCAAGTTCCATTTCCACTTCCAGAAAATATTGGATTTCTCGCATCTTTCGTCCAGTCGAATTGACCGAATACAACATTGCTACTTAGAACCAAGATTGTTGTAAGCAACAAAAATTTGAATGTAAGAGCTTTCATAGCGAACCTCCTAAATAATTAGTTATTAAATTATCAGGGTGTTCAGTCGTGAGTGTTTACAATATGATTGAACACTCTAAATGTTTTAAGTAAAAGACAAATAAAATCATTCAACTAGCTGAAGAATTACCCTGTTGTGCGCTTTAGCACCAACTGCAGTAATTATGGTGCGGATTGCGTTTACATTTTTACCCTGTTTCCCGATAACTTTGCCAAGATCGCTTTCATCTACTTTAAGTTTGAATTCAATTGTGTGATCGTTTGGTGTGCTTTCTTCTATCCTTATGTTATCCGGTTTGTCAACAATATTTTTTACTATGAATTCAATAAATTCTTTCATTTTTGTATCCTTTCAATTTAAGTGTACTGTAATACTGTGTTTCGGAAATAAGATCTCAGCTAATAATCTCCATAGTAACCTCCTGTTATATTTCATAAAAATTATTTTGTGTTTTTATACTGATTGAAATTTTTTAAGCACCATCCGATTGCCCAGCCCTCCTTTTCATTGCTGTAATACTCTGTGCATTGCTGCGGCTGATTAATTAATTTGGTAAACTCATCTTCCCGGTAACTTGCAAAAATTTTTGCTGTAACTTTATTAAGAAACTCATTAGCAATTTTATATCCTGAATTATTATCCTTTAAATAAACACCGCAAAAATGCTCTTGTGCTTCCTTATCGTATGCAGACCAACTTAAACCGCCATCATTAGTCTGCATTACCGAACAATAAATATCTGCTGACCAGAGAATATTTTTATTTTCAGGGCTCTTAGATTGCAAATTCTGTGATCTAAAAAACCAGGTATTACCTGAATCGGAGGATTCAAAAATTTCACCTTTGGTTGAAACTGCATATCCATTTTGCTGATCTGTAAAACAGATCGAGTAAATCCTGCTTCCTACGGCAGATGCGTTCTTCCAATAGTCATATTGTTGCGGAGTGATTATATATGATAACGAAATTGATATTAGTATAACTTTTATAATAATTTTCATATCGTACCTCATAAAATTTTAATTCGACTTCGTATATTTATCCGTTTTGTGCAAAACATATTTGGGTAATCAGCAAAAAGAAAAACAAAGATTTTAGAATAGTTCTCATTGTATTACTCCTTAATAAATTGTTAATGCAAAACCATTTTTTTTCACTTGAATATTCTCCCGCTTTCATACGGTAGTAATAATATCCGTCCTGTAGATTTTGTCTATCTGCAGGTAGGTTTCCTCCACCAATTGCAGATTTGCGGAAATGACAAATAGAGAATTCAATTTGATAAGTACCGGGCTGCTGCTCTTCATCTACGAGTTTTTCTACTTCTTTACCCTCAGCATCATAAACTGTTATCTGAACATTGCTTTTAAATGCAACACAGTATTTTATTACTGTCTTCTCTTTAAACGGATTGGGGTAATTCTGCCCCAAATAAAATTCTGGTGGAACCAGGTCAGTTATCATTATTATTTCTATTTAATAGAACACTCGGAAAGGTGGATTGTTTTTTGCCCAAAATATTTTTATAGAACGGGTATATTGTAAGATATTATGGAGGTGTTATCTACCAGATTTCTGTCAATTACTTACACTTTTCTGTCAAAGTGCTTAAAAATTATTTCGCGTTTATTAAGAGTTGCTAAATTTGTGCTGATATTGTGAGGGAGTTACACCGAATTGTTTTTTAAATGATTCAGAAAAGTAAGCCGGATTATTAAACCCAACTTCTAAGGCTATTTCGGATAAATTGCCAAATCTTTTTTCAATCAGCTCAGCCGCTTTATTAATTCTTACTCTTCTTATCAACTCACCGGGCGTTTCACCAATCAGAGATACTATTTTTTTGTGCATTACTGATCTGCTGATATTAATCATTTCTGCAAGGTGCTCAACAGAAAAATCCTGCTCAGAAATATTTTTTATTGCTAACTCATAAACTGACTGCAAAAACTTTTTGTCTGTTGCATTTATCTTTGCAAGATTCAGTTCAATCAATCCGTGTTCTTTAAAGTGCTGATGTATTCTTTCTCTCTGCTGTATCAGATTTTTAATTATAGCTTTCAATTCATCGGTTTCAAATGGTTTCATTATATACTCATCTGCACCGAGTTCATAGCCATCCAATTTATCCTGCTTTGCAGCTTTTGCAGTCAACAGAATTACTGGAATGTGACTTGTTCTTTCATCAGTTTTTAATTTTCCACATAGCTTAAAGCCATCCATCTTAGGCATCATCACATCGCTTATAATTAAATCCGGTATATTCTCAACTGACTTATTCCATCCATCGTCACCGTCTTTGGCTTCAATTATTCTATATTCTGAGTCCAGATTATCTTTAATATACTTACGCACATCAGCATTATCTTCAACGATAAGTAAAAGAGGTAGAGAGTCTTTTTGTAAGAACTCAAAAGTATTTATAGTTTTTATTCGGCTTTCCTCTTCTTGAGTGATTTGTTCAGAGAATCTGTGTTTCTCATATTCTTGTTTATCAATCTGCTCAATGATTTCATCAGGTTGTAGATGCTCTTTACCAAGCGGTATACTTACAGTAACTGTTGTTCCTCTGCCTTCTTCACTTTCAACATTTATTGTCCCTTTGTGCAGATCAATTAATTCCTTTGTTAATGCAAGTCCGATTCCAGTACCTTCCTGTTCTCTTGTATGGCTGCTATCAATTTGATAGAAACGATCAAATATTTTAGAAAGTTTTTCTTTAGAGATGCCTATGCCAGTATCAGTTATTATAATCTGAACAGAACCCCCTTTTAATTCCCCCTTTATCAAAGGGGGAAAAGAAGAGGGTTTAGGCGTTACAGTCACTTCAATCTTTCCGCCGGGAGGAGTAAATTTAAAAGCATTAGAAAGAATGTTGTTGATAATCTTTTCAAACTTTTCCTTATCCAGATAAACAATTATTTCATCCACATCATAATTGAATTGCAGAGTAATCCGCTTTCTTTCAGCATAAGATGAAAAAGATAAAACAATTGCCTTAAGAACCTGAACAATATTTTGAGGCATTGTCTGAAGCTTCATATATCCGGAGTCAATTTTTGATATATCAAGCAACTCATTAACTAATTCAAGAAGTTTATATGCATTTCTATGCACCATAGCTAAAATATCTTTTGCCTTTTCATCTTTTGATACTTCAATTAACTGCTTAACCGGTCCTAGGATAAGTGTTAGAGGTGTACGGAACTCGTGTGAGATGTTGGTGAAAAATCTAGCTTGAGTCTGATGGGCTTTTCGCAATTCAGAAGTTCTATCTGAAATTTTTTGTTCAAGATTAGCTTTGTGATCAACAATTGCTTTTACAACAAGAGCATCGTAGACTGCAACAGTTATTACAGGGAAAATGTATTCCATAAGTTCGATGCTTTCCTTATAATCCATTTCAGGTCCTGGATATACAATAAGCTCACCGATTTTTTTATAATCAAATAATATTTCCTTACGGATCGGCGTCATGATAATATTTAGTGAGCCGGATTGATATTTTATATCTATGTCATCTTCATCTATATTTTTATATAATTCAATGCTCGCAAATGAAAAATCTGCTACAACTACTAAGGCATCAGTTATTGCTTTCAGAGTGTCATTAATATTTAAACTCAGATGTATAGAATTTGATATCTCGAAAGCAGTTTTGAGCTGTGTGGATTGGATTTGTAAAAGTTTTTTGGATATATCTAATTTTTCATATTGTTGCACTAGTTCTTCATGCGAGTCTGTCATTTCCTGAAGTGCTTTTCTAATATTGAATAACCATCTCAATCCTCGCTTAATCTTAAAAAAGAAGCTTTCCTCATTCCATGAAGCATCAAAAATTCCTTTCATATCTTTAATGTGTAGAAGCAAGTTAAAGTTTTTATGACCAAGTTTGGCACCAAGTCCACCCCAATATCCTTTGCTTATATAGAAAAATTCTGGACAAAATTCATGACCCTCATCTAGAGTGACTGTAATTCTAACATTATTTGCAGTCACAAATTCTATCTTCTGACTGATACAACTAAACATTGAAGTGCTGGTTTTAATTATTGACCTAGATAAGAATCTTACCAACTTCGTAGACGAAAAGAGGAAAAATGCGGGAAGCAAACCTACCAGGTAGGACCCGCTGTTTAAAAATTGACTTCCCATTTCCTCAAATTCCAAAGCAGAAAAATATTTCCTAGAGTTTGAAATAATTTTGCACCAAACTACCCACTCAATTCTTTCTCTTTTATTTAGATAAAACAAAAGTTCATACGGAGTCCCAATAATCAAATTATTCAAATCCACATGATTTTGTTTTGCATAATAAAAGATTGGATCTAAAGCCTTACAGGAAACCTCTTTTGGAGAATCATTCTGCATTTTTCATCTCCCCGGAGGTAATAATTTTTCTATCACTATCGCAGAAGGGCAATCGGTCTTACTAAAAAAATTACTATTTGAATTAATCGCTGAGATACTAGTTTGAGGTGTTGTCAGTTCTGACAATATTTGAATCAGTAGAGAGGGGAAAGTGAAATAGTTAACTTGCACTCTCATTTATGGCCCATTCTTTATTAGCCTTAGTAAAATTGTCAATAATTAATGAGAGTTGCAAGAAATAAATATTTAATTGGGAGAAAGAGGAAAGAAGTCCCAGCAGTCGCGAGCCACTTCGTGACTGAATAATTTTTTAATTTTTTCGGGCAGTTACAAAATCAACTAAGGCTTGCAATGATAATTTGATTTGAGAATCAGGAAAAATGTTTAATGAATCTTTAGCTTCATCAGAATATTTCTCAGCAACTTTAAGTGCGTAGTCAATTCCATTATTTTCGTGAACAAACTGCATTATATCTTTAACTTTTGTTTTGTCGTTTCCGTTTTTCAAGATCTTTTTAATTCTTGCGGCTTCATTGCTGGAAACATTATTAAGAGAATAGATTAAAGGCAGAGTAATTTTCTTTTCTTTAATATCACCACCGACAGGTTTACCGATAAGATTTGATTTTCCTTCATAGTCTAAAATGTCATCACGAATCTGAAAAGACATTCCAAGCGAGTGACCAAAGTTTCTCATTGCTTCAATATAATCTTTATTGTCTGTTGTACTCATTGCACCGATTGAACAGCATGTTTCTAACAGTGAGGCAGTCTTATCCGATATAACTTTGAAGTAGGTTTCTTCATCAATATCTAATTTTCTTGTCTTCTGGATTTGAAGCAGTTCACCTTCGGACATTCTTTTTACAGCATTAGTTGTAACACCAAGAAAATCATAATCTTTACCATCAACAGAAATCATAAGTCCACGAGAAAGCAAATAGTCACCCATCAATACAGCAACTTTATTTTTAAACAAAGCATTGATTGACCACATTCCCCTTCTCTTATTTGCATCATCAACAACATCATCGTGGATAAGAGTAGCTGTATGCAAAAGTTCAACTAGTGCTGCACCACGGTAAGTTCTTTCAGTAACTCCGCCAGAGATTTTAGCTGATAACAAAACTAAAAGAGGACGAATCTTTTTACCTTTCTGGCGGATGATATATCGTGCAACAAGATCAACCAATCCAACATTTGAACGCAGGGCCTCTTTAAAAATATCATCAAAGCGATCAAGCTCTGCTTTTACTGGATTACTTATTTCTTTTAATGAAAGTTTAGTCAAGTTTTTTTCTGGGATATTTTAGAAATTAAAATACTTATCTCATACAATACTACCAAAGGAACAGCCAGAACAAGCTGTGAAACAGGGTCTGCACCCGGTGTAAGAAATGCGGCAAGTATCATAATAATTACAATTGAATGTCTTCTGTATTTTCTCATAAAGCTTGGTTTTAAGATGCCAAGCTTGGATAGAAAAAAAGAAATCATTGGAAGTTCAAAAACAAATCCTGCTGCAAGCATAACGCTAATAATGATCGACATATATTCATCAATAGCAAACTCATTCTTAATAGATTCTGATCCAAACTGAGTTGCAAACTTTAGAGTTAAAGGAAGCATCGCAAAATATGCAAATGCTATTCCGCCAAGAAAACAAATGGATGAAAATGCTACTATCCAAAAAATGTATCTTTTTTCTTTTTTTCTTAATGCGGGTGAAATGAATTGCCAGAATTGATAAAATATATTTGGGATGCTAATTATCATCCCGACCATAATTGCAATTTGCATGTAAAGAAACAACTGTCCGAATGGTCTTAAGTTTTGAAGCATTGCACCGGAATCTTTTGCAGGCTTTAGCAGAACAACATCAACAAGAAAATCTATAAATATCCAGGCTACAATCGTTCCAACCACTATTCCAATTAACGAATAAATGATTCTCCATCTTAATTCCTCAAGATGCTCGAGAAAAGTCATTTCTTTTTCAGGTTCAATTCCCTCTTCATCCAAATCAGCTTTTAATATATCTTCAGCCACAATAATTTTCTGTTATTTCGTTTCTGCAAATAATGGAAAAGATGCTGTAAACTTTTTAACTTCTTCTTGAAGATCGTTTAATATCTTTTCATTTTCAAAATTAGAAACTGCTTTATCAATAATTGAAGCAATTGTTTCCATTTCTTTTTCTTTCATTCCTCGTGTTGTAAGAGCAGGCGTACCAACCCTTATACCACTTGTAACAAAAGGACTTCGTTTATCAAACGGAACCATATTTTTATTAACTGTTATGCCGGCGTGTTCAAGTGCAATTTCTGCCTGCTTGCCGGTAATATTTTTATTTGATAAATCAATCAACATTAAATGATTATCAGTTCCACCAGATACGATATTAAAACCGTAATCCGTTAATTTTGCAGAAAGTGATTTTGCATTTTTTCTAACTTGAACAACATAATCTTTAAATGAATCAGTAAGTGCCTCACCAAATGCAACCGCTTTAGCCATAATGATGTGCATCAATGGTCCGCCTTGAATACCCGGCATTACCATACTATCAATTAGTTCAGACATCATTTTAACTCTATCGCCTTTTGGAGTTGTTAATCCCCAAGCATTTTCTTTGTCTTTGCCGATAAGGATAATTCCGCCGCGAGGACCTCGTAAAGTTTTATGAGTTGTTGATGTAACAATATCACAATGTTCAAGTGGATTGTTAAGTAAACCTTTTGCAATCAAACCAGCAGGATGCGCCATATCGCACATTAAAAATGCACCAACCGAATCAGCAATTTCTCTAAACTTTTTATAATCCCAATCTCTTGAATATGCGCTTGCCCCTGTAATAATCATTTTAGGTTTTTCTTTTTTTGCAAGATCGGCAATCTTGTCGTAATCAAGAAGACCAGTCGCTTCATTCAATTCATATCCAACTGCTTCATATAATTTCCCAGAAAAGTTAACTGGCGAGCCGTGAGTTAAATGTCCACCGTGAGCAAGACTTAATCCAAGAAATTTATCTCCCGGTTTCAAGTAAGTCATCAACACAGCCATATTTGCTTGCGAACCGCTGTGAGGCTGCACGTTTACATATTCAGCACCAAATAATTTTTTTAATCTGTCACGTGCAATATTTTCAGCCTGATCAACAAACTCACATCCGCCATAATATCTTTTGCCGGGATAACCTTCCGCATATTTATTTGTTAGAACTGATCCAGCGGCTTCAAGCACAGCGGGACTAACAAAATTTTCACTTGCAATTAATTCTAACTTGTTGGTTTGTCTGCCAATTTCGGATTGTAGTACTTTATAAATTTCTGCATCTTTTTTTAGATATGATTCCATATTTACCGCTTATTTTGATGAATGATTGAGACAAAATTAGAAAAGGTTTCCTGAAATCTCAAGAAACCTTTCCAAATTTAAAATTATGAATTAGAGTTAAGGAGCTGTAACACTTTTACCTATCCAGCCAACACAAGTAATAGGAATAACGGTACCGGATTTAATGTTTCTAAAGAAATAATCTTCTTTAGTTGGAACAGAACCTGATAACGCATTTATTCTATCTCTTGCTTCGCCGAGATTAGGATCCATATTTAGTGCTCTTCTGTATGTATTTTGTGCTAATAAGTATACTACTTTTCTATCAAAATCAGTACAGCCACCGGCAGACTGCTCATATAGAAATCCTTCATAGAATATTGGTAGCGCCCAACCATTTCCAACTTCACTAGCCTTTAAGAATTGAGTTCTTGCCTGTGAATATTTTCCAGCTTCCATTAGAGCTTTGCCAAAGTAAAAATAATGATCTTTATTCCCTGGTTCTAAACTTATCAGTTTAGAAAATACTTCCTCTGATTTGGTGGAATTTTCTAATTTATTATAAACATTACCTATTTGAGTTAAGTAGCCAACATTTTCAGGTTCTTTGCTTATTAAAAATTCCAATGGAGCAACTGCCTGTGCCCACTCGCTTGCCTGAATTGCAGTCGAAGCAAAAGCTTTTGCCTTTTTTTCATTTTGCGGATCTTTTTCCCAGGCTTCTTTCTGGAATTTCAATCGATCATCGATATTACCAAATAATTCAGTAATGATGTTTCCCCAAACCGGATTATCAGGCTCACGCTCAACCAAAACAGTGTATAGATCAATCGCTTTTTCTTTTAAGCCATTTGTTCCATCATCATTATGAATGTACAACTGTCCAAGACGATTGTAATAAAATGACGAAAGTTCCGGCTGCCACGCAATTGCCTGCTCGTATTCTTTTATAGTTTCATCTGCAGGATGTGATAACCAAATTTCGGATACATAAGCTTTACGAGCTTGAAAATATCCTTTATCTTCCTGTCGATATTTTATTGCTGTGTCATAGAAATACAAAATAGTATCTTCAACAGATTTTACCATCTCAGGTGATGAAGATGATGAATCATGAATAGACCAGAGACATTCTTCCATCTTGTAGTAAATCCATTTGCTAAACTTTGTTGGATTCGCCTCAATAACACTCCATCCATATGGAAGAGCACTATCAAAGTCTTTATTTTTATGATACTCAGAAAACAAACTATAGTCAGTCAATACTTTCATGGAGTCAGCATTCTGTGCCAAGTTTGTTGAGGCAAAAATAACAAGCGTAATTGCGATTGTTTGTAATACTGTTTTCACTTTTCCAACCTTTATTATATTAGTGATCTATTTATCGTACCGAAGAAACCAGAGTTCACCAAAACTTAAGCCAAGATAAATTTTTATTGCATTTTCATGCAGTAAATTATTATCAGTTGTTCCTTTGTTTGAATATTCTACTGCAAAATCTATTGTATTATCTATTCCTAATGGATAGGACAACCCGCCATAAACTGAATACTGATTAATATCCTGTCCATTATAAGTATATTGAGTTTGTTCATAACTTAAACCAAATCTCCAAATTATTTGTTCCATCGTGGTCATACCAACCTGTCTTCTGGGTTTGTATTCGAAGTTTGCATTATATTTAATTGCATCTTTCAAATTCTGATCAGGTTGACCATTAAAACTATATTGACTCATTGGCTGAAACAAAAAATCTAAATAAAAATTATACTCTTCTTCTAAGGCAAAACTTATGCCGCCTGTAAATCGTGCAGGAATCTTCATATCTGCCTTAGTATTTGTAACAGTGTCTACAAGAGAGAGCGATGTTTGTGTAAAAATAGAATCAGTATCAAGATTGCCAACAAAATTGTAAGTAAAACCAATTCTAAGATCACTAATCCCACCTATCCTAAATTCTCTAGCCAAATTTGAAGAAATTAATCCTAAAGTAGTACCAAAACCTGTGGATCTGCGAATGTCTTCATACTTTGTGCTTATATATCTGGGATCATCAAAAGTAATTGTAGATGCATAAGTTTGATTACCAAAATAATAATCCAGAGTTGCACCTGCAGAAAAACCAAGAGGTAAGAAGAAAGAAGAACCCAAAAATATTTTTGATAGTCCGCCTTTACCTTCATAAAATAAATTGTATGAAGGAATTATGTCATCAGCTGGATAATATTGTTGGGCACTGTAGCTTATTCTTGAATAAGGCACCAAACCAATTACGGCCCCAACACCATATTCCCTGCTAACCGGAATTCCAAAAGTAACTCCCTTAAGTTCTGTTTCACTTGTATAGTTTGACTGCTGGTCATCCGAGATGAGAGTACCTCTGTATCCAAGTCCAAATTCAATTCTTGTTCTGGATAGAACAGACCAGCTTGCAGGATTTGTTGTAAGCAAATGATCAGGATCTAATTGAGTGGTTCCAATATTTCCTATGCCAACCATTTTTGCAGAATATCCATACTCGAGATCACCAATTCCAGCTCGTGTATAAACTGAATTGCTCTGTGCAAAAGTTATGGAAGCAAACGCTGCAATAAAAATAACCGAAAGAGTTAATTTTTTCATTAGTTGTTTTTCCCTCGGGAATAAACAATTTCTAGCCTGGGTCTTTGTTCAATTAAAGGTGCGTTACTTCCTTTGAGAACAAAGGTTTCTAATCCCCAAAATTCTAAAGTTGATTTAATTAATAATCCCTGATTATCTACTTTGTTATTCCAGGCTCTAAGAATATTTGTGATATCACCAGTAAAAGTTGCTCCACTCCTGTCTAGAGTATAAACAATATCCGTATTTAACTTATTGGTGGCTGAATCTTTTAAAAGATATACGCTAAGTCTGTTAGAAAAACCGCTTCCGGTTTTGGTGGCTAAAGTATCTACAGTTAAAGTTAGCGTTGCTGAATTAATTACAACATCTTCAGGTATTAATGAAAAATCAAAAATTAATTTTGCCTCCGAAGTTAAACTGGATTGAATTACAATGTTTTCAGTTCCAACATTTGGGATATCACCCAAAACGACGCTAAGATCAGAGGAAACATATCCTATTAAAGTATCTATATAAGCACCAGGTTTTTGAACAACTACTCTTAATCTTGGATCATTTTGTCCCTTAACGTTAAATGCAGTAAATCCTAAAACCTTTTGAGTATTATCAGTTGGGGAAAGTAAAATTCCATAATTTGATGCAACAGAAGTATCAACATAATTTTGTAGCCAGGATGATGTTAATGTTGTATCCAGATGAAATGAATAAACAGTATCATTTGCTGTGGTTCGGTTAAAACTTAAATCAATTGAATTATCATAGTCTAAAAAAGCAAAACTATCTGCTGTAAAAGTAGCTGACACCCATCGTTCGTTAACCTTATAAACTGAATAATCAAATGCTGCATTAGAATCTCCGAATGAATAATTCCTGAACATTTCTACATAAGAATCTATAACTGTCAGATTTCGTGCAGCCAATTCTTCTTTTATAGAATCAGGAATAGCAAAAACAAATGATAAAAGTACATTTGATGTAACGTTTTCAGCTTTGCCTAAAAGTAATTGAGACGATGAACCCAGAGGAAAAACATTTTTAAAACTATAAGATGTTTGATTTATTGTGTCTATTGAGGAATCTAATTTTAGTACTTCTACTCCGTCTTGAGAAAGAAATTTTGTTCCAAGATCTGTTGGAGAATCATTGCAGCTGACTATAAGAAAAATAGAAATTGCAGATAAGAAAACAAGAGAAATATTTTTAATCACTAATCATTACTCCACTGGAATCGTTAATTATAAATTTACACGCTTCAGTTAAATTTTCGGCTACAAAGCTTGGAAAATTATTTTCCTTTTGCAAGATAGAAATACTTTCTTCACCATAACCGGTTTTTACCAATATTGTTTTTAAATCTGCAGATATCCCTGCTTGAATATCAGAAACAGAATCTCCGATAAAATAGGATTTGGATAAATCAATGTTAAAATCTTTTGCTGAATCTAAAATCATTTTTGGCGAAGGCTTTCTGCAAATACAATCTTTTTCACTATTAAAATTGGGGTGAAATGGGCAATAATAAAAGGCATCTATCTGTACATTAAATTCTAAAAGTCTTCTGTTTAATTCATTGTTTACAGAGACCACATCTTCGTCTGTAATAAAACCTCTGGCAACACCTGATTGATTTGAAATAACTATCAACTTGAAATGATGTTTGTTCTTAAGTGCAGCAAGTACATCACCGGTATCGGAAAATAATTTAAGATCTTTTGGATTTCCTAAGTAACCCGGATCGTAATTTAATGTACCATCGCGGTCTAAAAAAACAGCCTTATTCAACATCAACTAATCTGATGATAAAATTGTCTTGTAAAGTTCAATATATTTTTTTGCTGATGAATCCCAGCTAAAATCAGATTTCATTCCGGCGCGCATAATTTTCTGCCAGGTTTTTTTATCATCAAAAATCTTAATTGCTCTTTTTATTTCTTTAAGCATATCATCAGCATCGTACTTTTTATATACAAAACCAGTTCCCTCTTCAGTTTTATCATTATACTTTATAACTGTATCTGCTAATCCGCCGGTTTCTCTAACAATTGGAACTGTGCCATAAACAAGACTATACATCTGATTCAAGCCGCAAGGTTCATATTTTGACGGCATAAGAAACATATCAGCACCAGCCTCAATCAAATGAGCTAGTTCATCATTAAAACCAAGATAGCTTGCAAATTTTTTGGGATACTTTGAAGACATTTTATCAAAGAATGAATGATATTTCTGATCACCTGTGCCAAGAAGTATAAACTGAGCATCTAATTTCATCAAATCTGGAAATGCTTTTTGCACAAGGTCTAATCCTTTGGAATCATACAGTCTTGAAATCAAACCAATGATTGGAATCTTTTCATCATATGCTAATCCAAATCTTTCAGCTAATTCTTTTTTATTCACTAATTTTTCTTCAATATTTTTTGCAGAAAAGTTTGCAGGAATTTGTTTGTCTTTTTCAGGGTTCCAAACATTTTTATCTATTCCGTTAACTATTCCGTACAAAGAATCTTTCCTTTTGGCTAAAACATCTTTTAAGCCTTCACCATATTCATCTTTAGTTCTTATTTCATTTGCATAAGTTTGGCTGACAGTATTAATTACATCGGCAAACATTAAACCGCTTTTCATAAAATTGATTTTGCCGTTGTGAACAATTCCTTTGGAAACTGATTCGAGTTCTTTTGGTAATCCAGTTTTCTTAAATGATGTAGTAGGAAATTCACCTTGATAAGCTAAATTATGAATTGTGAATAGAGTTTTAAATTTGCTAAATGATTCCTGATCTTTGTAAACAGTTTTTAAATAGGCAGGTACCAAACCGCACTGCCAGTCATTTAAATGAATCACATCTGGAATCCATCCAAGCTTAATTATTAGTTCCATTACAGAGCGGCTTAAAAGGATAAATCTCTCATCATTATCTGGAAAATCTTTTCCTGTTTTCAAATCTGTATAAAGACTGTTTCGGCTGCCAAAATATTCCTGATTATCTAAGAAATAAATCTGAACTCTAACTCGCGGACCAGGCAAGAAGCAGGATTTTAAAGAAAAAGTAACATCCTTATCGCCAATTTTAACCACGATATCTTTTAATCTAACAATTTCATGAATTTTAAATTTTCTATCATCAACAGCACCATATTTTGGAATCACAATTCTAACCTCGTGCCCCAATTCAGATAACATTTGTGGTAATGCAGAAGAAACGTCGGCAAGACCTCCGGTTTTTACAAAAGGTACTATCTCTGATGTTACAAATAATATTTTAAGTTTTTTTGCAGCCATTTTGGTTATTCTTTTTTTATGATGGTGCAAAAATACTAAAAAAAGCGCTGGTTCTCAAAAATTGAAAGATTTTATATTCTGTATAAATCCATTGAAACACTAAAAATCATACTATTTCTTAGCTTACCTAAAAAGGTTATATTTGAGATAATTCAATACAAAGAATAGTTATGAAAAAAATATTATCTATCCTTAAAACATCATTTGCTGCGATTTTCTCTATTATGGTTATTTCTGCCTGTTCAGCATCAACCGGAAGCAGATATGAAAAAAATGAAAAAGTAAACTCTGAAAAAACTACAACTGAAAATAATGAGGAGATTAAAACTCCCACACTTAAAGAGGATTTTGATATTACTCCATACAAAACAGAAATTATTGTTCCTGAAAAAAAGGTAAGCGGGGTTGTTGAAAATCAAACAGTTTGGTTCGATTATGGGTCGCCAGATCTCGAAACAAAAAAGAAAACTTTAGTTGGAACTGAAGATGGTTTTAGAGTTTTGGTTTTAACCACTGACAATATTGAGGAAGCAAATCAGATTAAAGCTGATGTTTATTTTGGTCAGAACTCAAATGAGATTTATATAGATTTTGAACCACCCTTCTATAAAGTTAAAACCGGTGATTTTGATAATCAAAAAGCGGCTGATGATTTACGATTTAAATTAAATCAACTTGGGTATAAAGAAGCTAAAGTTGTTAAAGACAAAATTAATATTTATAAGTAATGATAAAACTTTTTACAAATGCTGAACAAATAGTTACTTGTAATACGAATGGAAAAAATTACAAACGCGGAAAAGAATTATCAGAGCTTGAAGTTTTGGAGAACCATTCCATACTTTGCGAGAATGGAATTATTAAAGACATTATTCCAAATTATTCTGGATACAAAATAAATTCTGCTGATAAAGTTGATTTATCCGGAAAAGTTATCCTGCCCGGATTGATTGATTGCCACACTCACACTGCTTTTGCAGGTTCACGTGCTGCTGAGTTTAAAGAAAAAATAGCCGGAGTTCATTACGAAGAAATTGCAAAAAGAGGCGGTGGAATAAATACCACTGTAACCGCTGTCAGAAATACTTCTCTCACTGATCTCGTTGAATTAATGAAACCCAGAGTTCAGGAATTTATTGCACAAGGTGTAACCACATTAGAAATAAAAAGCGGCTATGGTTTGGATTTCGAGAATGAAATAAAACTGTTACACGCTATAAAAATAATTAACGAAATTTTTCCAATTGATATAGTATCTACTTTTCTTGGTGCGCACACTTTTCCACCCGAGTTTAAAGATGATCATTTCGGCTATGTTAATTTGATTGTTGAAAAAATGATTCCTCACATTGCCAAAAATAATCTTGCAGAGTTTTGTGATGGATTTTGTGAATCAACTGCTTTTACTTCTACTGAGATTGATAAGATTTTTAAAACTGCTTCATCATCTGGATTAAAAATAAAACTGCATACAGAGCAGTTTAATAATGTTGGTGGATTGGATGTGGCTTTAAAACACAAAGCCACAAGTGTTGATCATTTAGAAGTTTTACTTGAAAAGGATTTCTCAAAATTTTCAAATTCAGAAACTGTTGCTGTTCTTCTTCCTGGAGTATCACTTTTTCTTGATTATCAATTTGCACCCGCAAGAAAACTAATTGAGAATAATGCAATAGTTGCACTAGCTACAGACTATAATCCTGGCTCATCTCATATATTAAATCTGCAATTAATTATGAGTCTTGCAGCAATAAAAATGAAAATGAAGATTGAAGAAATAATTAATGCGGTTACAATCAATGCTGCAAAAGCTTTAAATCGTGAACAAAAAGTTGGAAGTATTGAAATTGGCAAGCACGCAGATTTTGCTGTATTTAATACTGATGATTATTCAGATATAATTTATAATGTTGGAAGAAATATTTTATCTTGCACAATTAAAGATGGTGAGATAATTTTCCAGAAATAAGATTACTATGACGGATAATTGCTTCCCCCGATTGAATTGGGGCAGGGAGTCGTCATACTCCTCCCAATGACTTATCGAAACTTACTCAAACACAAAATTAAAATCAGTAACACTCCAACGCGGACGAAGTTTTATTGTATCAGGCACAAAATAAAACTCTTCAGAATATCTGAATGGTTCAGGATAACCTTTGTCGAAAGTTCCGCTGCTGTCTTTATCAGAATATATCCACATTGAATAAGTACCCGCATCAATCCTTGCAAATGAATAAGCTAAAGTTTTATCAGGCACCGCAGTAAAAAACTTTTTTGCATCCTTTGCATCTTGCAAAACGACTATGACATTATTCTTTGAAGTAGATACTTTACCAGAAATTCCGGTAAACTCAACTCCGGTTATTGTTTGAAATTTTAGGATGAAAGTTGAATCGATTTTATTACCAGCAGCATCAGAAAAATAATTTAGATCTATTTTTATTTCATAATTCTTATCAGGCTTCAATTCTATTTCAGATTTGATTGAAAGCGTTGCATCATCAACAAAACTTATATTAAAACCTATTTTGTTTTTTGAAGTATCTGTAAACTGAATTGCGTTCTTAATTTGCTTATTATCGATTGCATCATCAAAAAATAGAAGCACTTCAGGATTTTTAAAATCAGTAATACCATTTCTGCCTGGCTCTGTTTTAACAAGCTTTATTGCAGTGGTATCCGGCTTATCCGAAACAACAAAACTGCTTATTTCATTTTGATAAATGTTCCCTTCTAAATCACGCAATTCTTTAGCAAGTAAAAAGTAATCGTTCTCAGCATTCAATATATTTTTATGAACCAGTACAAATTCTTCTTTCTTGGATTTGTTGCGATATGAAAAATCGATTGGATAAACTTCATTTGAAGTTGAATCAATTATTTGAAAATTATTTGCTGCGTAAGAAGCAGAATCACACTCTTCACTTAAAGTAATAACCAAATGATTCTGATCAGTCATTACAGTTCCAAGTAATCGTGGTTTAACGGTATCCACTTTCATCAAAAAGAAATTTAATCCTGAGTACGATGAATCGGTATCAGTTAATGAAATTTCTTTACTTGGTATTCCAATCAAATCCTGATCAGCCTGATAAAGCAAATCTCGAAATTCATCTTTAACTGCAAACACACGATAAACAGATTCAGCTAACCCATTAAGCTTGTACGTTCCATCTTTCCCAATCTGTGAAAGATAATCAGGTTTCTTTGCAAGATATTTAGTTGTGTCATCGGAATATTTGTATGCAAATATTAAGGTACCTTCAGCATCTTTGCCATAAACTTTTCCATCGATACTTCGCTTGTCAATCTTATCACCAGTTGCAAATGAAAATGAATATGAATTCGTCATTCTATTTTTATTATTTACATCAACAACATCAGTCCCGATTGTTACAACATAAGTTAAACTATCTTTCAATCCATTTGGGAATCCAATTTCAACAGATGTTCCGCTCCAGCTAATTTCTAGTTGTTCATCAATTGCAGGAGAAATAAATATTGCATCTTTAAATGATCGTTTATCCACATACTCTGAAAATTCAAATTCGATGTAATCATCTTTAAAGTTGGTTGTCCCATTTTCGGGATAAGAAAAAATTATTTCTGGTGGGACTGTATCGACTTCTCCCCCGCCGGGCGGTAATTGATTTGCACAACTTATTAAAAAATAAGTGCTGAAAAAACTAAAAATATTTTTACTGATTGTTCTGTTCTTTTAACCATTTTCTGTACTGGGCAACATTCTTTAAATGATCTGAATATGTTTTGGCAAACCTATGTCCGCCAATTCCGTTGGCTACAAAATACAAATAATTATTCTTTTCCGGATACAACGCAGACATATATTGCATTCTTTCCTGGATTGTTAATTGGTCCCGGTGGTAAGCCAGAATATTTATAAGTGTTGTAAGGAGATTCAATTTTCAAATCTTCATACGTTAATCTTCTCCAACCTCCAGGCAGTAAATATTGTATTGTTGGATCAGCTTGCAGCCGCATACCAATTCTTAACCTGTTATGATAAACTCCTGAAATAGTTGGCATTTCTTCAACAAGGTCAGTTTCCCCTTTTATAATTGAAGCTAATGTTAAAACCTGATGGACCGATAAGTCAATCTCTTTTGCTCTTTGTTTTAATGTATCGTTAAAAAATTCTTTGAAGTTATTATAAAATATTTTTATTGCTTCTTCGGGAGAAGAGTTTTCATAAATCTTATAAGTTTTCGAAAACAAATATCCTTCAAGCGTTGAAACATTTAATCCTAATGATTTTATAAACTCTTTATCTGTCGCAAGATTAACAAAAGCAGCAGAGTCAATCTTAACATCGCGCCTAACTTTTGCACCAAGCCATTTGATTGTCTGTCCATCATTAATTCTTACTGCTCTTAAATAATCTGCGGGACCGTTAACAAATAAATCAATTAAATCTAAATAGCTAATGTCATTGGGGATTTTATACCTTGCAGCTTTTATTTTAGTCTGCGCTCCGTATATAAATCCTGCAACCTTAAAGTTAAACTTGCTTGGAATAATGGATTGCTGGTAAAGTCTTTCTGTTACGCTGGTAAATGATTCGCCATCTTTAATCTCAAATGTAATTGGTGATGCTTTATCAAAATGGTTGGAAGTAAAAAAAGTGATGTAGCCAATAAAAACTAAAGTGACAAAAACTGCTGCAATTACAGCCCATTGAAGTTTACTGAATATGTTAGAAAGTTTTACTGACAATTTTTTGCTATTAAAAATATGAGAGTTTTTAATTATGGGATACAATATAAAGGCATTGAGTGAAAATACTTAACCAAAGATTTAGCAAGTCATGAAGTTATTTTAATTTTCACCACATCTCTTCTATAAGCTGAAATAGCACTCTGAAAATTCAAGGTGACATTTCTAAAAATGGGAATAGGAAATAATTTTAGCTTATTTATTCAGCAAACATTTCTTTCAATCCATTTAATACTTTTGCTTGTGTTGATTTATTTAGTGTATCAACTTTTCTGAATAATCTTATTTTATCCACTGTTCTAATTTGATCTAAAACAATTTGTCCTTGCTTACCATCAACCTTACAAGGAATACGTGTAGGATAATTACGAAGTTTTGAGGTTATTGGGGCAATAATAACTGTCGAGATGTTAAAGTTCATCTCGTTAGGAGATATTATTAAGCAAGGCCGAGTTTTTTTTATTTCACTTCCAATCGTTGGATCCAGATTGACAAAATAAACACTAAAACGAGAATACATTTACCAATCCCACTCTTCTTTATCCCAACTTGTAGCTTCGTACGAAGATTTTGGCTCCATTAAAACATCGTCATTATTTTTTGCCATTTTCTTAAAAGCAGAATCCCAATTTGCACGGTTAGCAGAAAGCGACTTAACGATTATTTGACCATCACCAATTTCAATTTCAACTTCTTTAGTCAATCCGCTATCCTGAATTACAGATTTCGGAATCCTGATTCCTCTTGAATTACCAATTTTTACAACTTTTGTTATCATTCTAAACTTTCATACAGTTTCGTGGCCACAATGTAATTACATTTGTAATTACATTCAAGTAGCTTACTGGATATTTATTCTGCTTTATAGGACAAAGTATTAACTTCAAGAAAATGATTTTCACTTAATGCAGGAAAAGGTTTACAGGAAAGTGTATCCCTAACTCCGCTTTCATAAAGTGATTTTGCTCTGAATGCAATCATTGCAGCATTATCACCACAAAATTGAAGATCAGGAATAACAACATTCTTTTTATATTTTTCTGCAAGCTTTGTTATTTCTGATTTTAGAAATGCATTTGCAGCAACTCCGCCAACAACAGAAATTGTTTTAACATCGTATAATTCTAAAGCACGTTTTACATTTCTTGTTAATGCTTTAACTGCTGCAACCTGAAATGATGCTGCAATATCATTTTTATCCTGCAAAGATAATTTATCAACTCCACCTTGCGATTGCACATAACGAAGTACAGCGGTTTTTAATCCGCTAAAGGAAAAATTTAATTTTTGTTTTAAATCAGAAACAGGAAAATCAATTTTGTTTCCATCACCTTGTGATGCAGCATTTTGTATTTTTGGTCCGCCGGGATAACCTAAACCTAAAAGCTTTGCAACTTTATCAAATGCTTCACCTGCAGCATCATCAACTGTACTGCCGAGTTTATAAATTTCTGTAAAACTTTTTACAAGCAGTAAAAGTGTATGTCCACCAGAAACAACCAAACATAAAAATGGAAACTCAGGTTTTTGCGGCATTAAGAAACCTGAAAAGATATGTCCTTCAATATGATTAACACCGATAAATGGTTTATCTAGATCCAAATGCTAAACCTTTTGCATAAGTTAATCCAACGAGCAAAGCACCAATTAATCCGGGACCAGCAGTAGCGGCAATCAAATCAACATCGTTCAATTCTATGTTAGATTTTTTTAATGCATCTTTAACTAAAGGATTAACTATTTGCAGATGTGCACGACTTGATAACTCAGGTACAACTCCGCCGTATTTTGTATGGAAATCCTGAGAAGCAATTAAATTGGCAGTTAAGTTCATCATCCTTTATCACAGCAACAGAAGTTTCATCGCAAGAACTTTCAATTCCTAAAACAATCATCTTCTTCCAAAAGTTAAAAAGCTCTTAGCAATAGTTCCTGCAACAGAAGGATTTTCTTTTAATCTTCTTACAGAGTAAGCATACCAATCTTTACCAAACGGAACATAGATTCTAATCTTGTAACCATCAGCATTTATTTTATCACGCAAGTCTTCTCGAACACCAAGCAGCATCTGAAATTCAAATCTTTCTTTTGGAATTTTTTGGTCTTTAATGCGAGTATAAGCTGCATCAATTAATGGTTTATCATGTGTTGCAATGCCAACATAGTTACCATCTTTAAACATCTGATCAAGAAGTTTTAAATAATTATCACGCACTTCCTGCTTGCCTTTGTATGCAATTGATGCAGGCTCAACATAAATACCTTTGCACAATCTGTAATTCGTTCCAATTTTATTTAATGCAATAACATCATCCATAGAACGTTTCATATAAGCTTGAATAACTACACCAACATTTTTATAATGCAGCATAAATTCTTTTATAAAGATTTAATGTTTTATCAGTAAATGGTGAGTCTTCCATATCAATACGAACAAAGTTTTTATACTCAGCAGCTTTTTTTACAAGCTCAAGAATTTGTTCGTAAGCAAATTGCTCATCAATTGCTAAACCCATTTGCGTTGGTTTGATGGAAAGATTAGCCATCAATTTATTTTTCTCGATAGCTTCTAAAACTTCCAATGCTTCATTCTTACATTTTATTGATTCTGATTTATTTGCAACAGATTCACCAAGAACATCCATTGTTGCATAAATACCTTTTGAGTTTAATTTTTTTACGAAGTCAACTGCATCCTGAAGTGTTTCACCTGCGATATATTTTTTAGAAAAGAATCCAACTACCGGTTTTGGCATTAGTTGAACAACACGAACGATAAGATGATTGAAAGCGTCCACAACAAACTCCTTTAAAATTGCTTTCCAAATTTAGTGTATTTTATTGATGGAATAAAAAAGAAATGAATAATAGAATTGTTTTTCTATTGCCACGAGCTTTTAAGATCAGATGGCATAAATTGATGATTACTATTATTATTCCCAGTGTTAGCAAAAGCAAATTAAATTTTGATTTCAAATCTTCTATCGATCCATTATTTGAAAAAATAAAATCTGCACGTTTCTTTTTTTCATCTTCCGGAATTTGGTTTGATTCTCTTTTACAAAAATCATCTTCTGTTATTCCCGATGAAATTTTTCTTGATAGTCTTAAATTTCTTTCAGCCGTAATTAACACTACATAATCAAACATATCTTCCATATCCGCTTCATAAATTAAAGCAGCTTCAACAAAAACTACATTATTATTTTTTAATAGTTCGGCAGAAGTTTTTTCGATTGATTTAATAACTCTTGGATGCAGTATGGATTCTATAATAGCTAATTTCACAGGATCAGAAAATACTTCTGTTGCAAGATATCTTACATCAGGTTTACCATCTTTAAATGATTGCTTTCCAAATTCTTTAATTATCAACTCGCGAACTTCTTTATCTGCACTTAATATTTCTTTAGAAATTATCATCCGCTCTAAGCACCGGATATTTTGCATCTTCAGCAAACTTTGTAGAAAGTACTTTTACCCGAGCCAATGTTTCCGGTTATTGCAATTTTCATAGTAAACTTTCTAATTTAATCCAACTCGGAAAGTAATCCTTTCGAAGGATGACTATAAATAAAAATGTCACACTTCGACGAATTCAGTGTGACATTTAATAAAAGAACAAAGTTTTATTAAAACTTACTTTGCGTAACCTATTTTTCTAACTTCACGAATAACCACAACTTTTATCTGACCGGGATAATCCATTTCCTCTTCAATCTTTTGTGCAATTTCACGTGCTAGTCTATCTGCACTAGCATCATCAACTTTATCGTGTTCAACTACAACTCTTACTTCTCTTCCTGCTTGTATTGCATAAGTTTTTGCAACACCTTCAAAAGATTTTGCAAGTAATTCTAAATTCTCTAAGTCGTTTTACATAACTTTCTAATGGTTCGCGTCTTGCACCTGGTCTTGCACCGCTAATAGCATCTGCAGATTGTACAAGTGCAGCAATCGGATGTTCCATTTCAATATCTTCGTGATGCGATCCAACTGCATTAACAACAATTGCATGTTCTTTATATCTTTTGGTTAAATCATAACCAAGTAAAGCGTGCGGACCTTCAATACTTTTATCAACTGTTTTACCAATGTCGTGAAGTAATCCTGCTCGTTTTGCCATAACAGGATCAAGACCAAGTTCAGAAGCCATAATTCCTGTTAGGTAAGCAACCTCAACACTATGCTGTAAAAGATTTTGTCCGTAGCTTGATCGATACTTCATTCTGCCAATATGCTTAACTAATTCACCGTGCATATTGTGCAACCCAAGCTGCAAAATCGTATTCTCGCCTTCACGCTGAATTTCTTCTTCAAGTTCAGTAGTTACTTTTTCTACCACTTCTTCTATTCTGGCAGGATGAATTCTTCCATCAGAAATTAATCTTTCTAAAGATATTCTTGCAATTTCTCTTCTGAATTGATCAAATGAAGAAAGGATTACAGCTTCGGGTGTATCATCAACAATAACATCAACACCTGTAGCAGATTCGAAAGCACGAATATTTCGTCCTTCTTTACCAATTATTCTTCCCTTCATTTCATCATTTTGAATTTGAACTACTGAAACAGTAGTTTCAATAGAATAATCAGCAGCAGTTCTTTGAATAGCCTGAACAATTATTTTCTGAGCTTCTTTTTTAGCATCAGTTTTTGCACGATCGTGGATTTCTTTTATGGTCTGTGAAGCATCAATCTTTAGCCTGATTAACCATATTTTCTGCAAGCATTTTTTTAGCTTCTTCAGATGTTAAACCCGAAATTTTTTCAAGTTTATCATTCTGCTCAACTTCAAGTTTTTTAATCTCAACTGATTTCTCATCAAGACTAACTTTCAAATCCTGAAGCTGCTTTTCGAGTTTTCTTAATTCTTTTTCTTTTTGAAGAACAAGGTCGAATTTCTTTTCGCTGTTCTCTTCTCTTTGCTGAATTTGTTTTTCGAGATTAGAAAGTTTTTGTTTTTTCTGATTTACTTCAGTGTCAAACTCTATTTTCTTTTTATACCATTCATCTTTTACTTCAAGCAGTTTCTCTCGTTTTAAATTTGCGGTTTCTTTTTTTGCATCCTGAATTAACTGTTCTGCTTTTTCTTCAGCAGCAGTAATGCTTTTTTTACCGACTTTAGAATTGAACATCCAGCCTAAATAAAAGAACAAAACAATTAGAACAACCACCATGGGTATAATTATAATCAAATCCATCATTTTCCTCCGTACTGTATTTGGAATTAAATACCGACACTGCCGCGGCTAATAGGAAAAACCCTATTTATGCACGGTGGGAACGCGCTCGAAAGCTTTTTACTTCCACTGTCCAGACAAAAGTCGGGATCCCGATAAATCGGGATGAGGCCTGTAATACGCTTCGAAGTTCACACTCCCTATTTAATCAACTGTTAGTTTTTCATTAAAAAACGGCAGTGCGGTAAACTTTAAGATGGGTCAGACAATTCAGGTTCTTTAAGCAGAAGCTTTATTCTCTTTATTTTGTCGGTAGCTTGTATTAGAAACTCACGGTTTTTATTTTTCTCAATAAATAAATCGTAGGCAATATTTAAACAAGCAATTATAGCAATAGTCTGAGCAGGCTGATCGGGCAATTCGTCTTTTGTTTCTTCCATTACTTTATTTACATAAATAGCCAGCTCTTTTGCTATCTCTTCATTTTCTACTAATAGAGAATACTCTTTATCAAAGATTTTTATTTTTAGCTTCTTTTTATCAGTCATTGAATTATCTACACCATCAAACAATCATTTTATTAATAAGAACTATTTTTATGAACTTAAGTGAAAATCAATTTTAGAAATAATGTCCTGTAACTTTAACTTTAAATTTTCCTTCTCCTTGGTATTTAATGTATTAAATATGTTACCCTCTTCATCTTGTTTGGATAACAAAATTTCCTGTTCCAATTCAATAACCTTTTTCTGTAAAGATGAATTATCCTGACGCAGTTTTGCAACCTGTATTTCTAACTCAGTTTTTCTTTCTTCAGTATCTCTAAGTTTATTACCAACAGTGGCAATTTCTGCTTCGATAGCTGAAAGATCATGAATTATTGAATCATATTTAGCTAAATCAACCAATTATTTTCCTCTTAGTTGAGCGTTAAACTCTTTAGTAATAAGTGCAATCAAATTGTTAAAATCTTTTTCAACTTCTTCTTCAGTAAGGGTTCTGCTTTCATCAAAATATTCAAGTGTAAAGGCTAAACTTTTTTTATCTGTTCCCAGTGAATCGCTTTCAAATACATCAAATACAGAAACTACTTTAAGAAGCTGTGAACTTTTCTTTTTAATGAATTCTTTTACATCAAGATATTTAACAGATTTATCCAAAATAAAAGCAAAATCCCTGATAATTTTGGGATACTTTAATGGATCAGTATAAGTTTTTGAATTAGATTGAATTGACTTTAATGCCGATAAATCAAACTCAAAACAGTAAACATCCTGATTTATATCAAATTGTTTAAGAACTTCATTTTTTAACTTTCCACCTCTGCCTAACTCAATTTCTTTAAAGCTTTTTGTTAAGTAATAGGCGTAAATTTCATTTACAGTCGAATAATATGAATCAATTAAAACATTGTCAAGTGAAATTTTACTTAAAAATGAATTTATCAAACCTTTAAGCAGATAGAAATCAAAATCTTTTTCATCAGTATTCCATCCTTTAATCTGTTCTTTCCCAGAAATTACGAACAGTAAATTCTGTGTTTCCGTAAAATCTGAAAAAGTCTTTATCTCACCATCATTTATCTTTTTAAAAGCATCACCAATCTCAAAAAATTTTAAATCTTTAACACCTTGTTTGATATTTTTTGAGATGGTTATCAAGGCACCGGATAATAAAGATGTTCTTAAACATTCCATATCCGCACTTAACGGATTGGCAATTTTGATCGGATTTCCCGTCAACTTTGCATCACTTTCGGATTGCAATGGATTGTTGATCATTTCAAAAAATCCAAGCGCGGTTGCTGCTTGTCTTATCTTCTCATCAATCTCAGTTTCATCTGTCTTTTTCTCAAGTGTGATGTTGATTTTTGAAACTGTTGGAATATTATCATAACCATTTATTCTGGCAATCTCTTCAATCAAATCTATTTCACGTTCAATATCAGGACGGAAGGTTGGTACGGATACTAATAACTTATCTTCATCTAAAACTTTTATTGCCAAACCTAATCGTGATAAAATATTTTTTATCTTTTCAGGATCAACTTCATAACCAAGAATTTTTGTAGTGCGGGAAAATCTTAATTCAATTTCTTTTGGATTAATTATTTTTGGATAAACATCAATTATACCATTTGCAATTTTTCCATCTGCCAATTCTGCTACAAGCTGTGCGCATCTTTCTGCAGCATATTTTGTGATGTTTGGATCAGTCCCTCTTTCAAATCTGTATGATGCATCTGTACTCAATCCTAAAGCTTTAGAAGTTTTTCTTATGCTTGATGGATGGAAGTATGCACTTTCAATCAAAATATTTTTTGTGGATTCTGTTATTTCAGAATTTTCTCCGCCCATAACACCAGCAATTGCAACTTCCCTTTTGCCATCACAAATCATTAAAGTGTTTTGAGGAAGTTTTCTTTCTTTGGAATCAAGAGTGGTAAAAGTAGTTTCTGATTTTGTACTCTTAACAATAATTTTATTGTCGTTAAGTTTATCAAGATCAAAAGCGTGCAGTGGCTGTCCGCATTCGTGTAAAACAAGATTTGTTATATCAACAATATTATTTCTTGGTCGCAGTCCTATTTTTTCTAATCTATTTTTTAACCATTGCGGTGATTCTTTTATCTGGACATCTTTTACAACTTTAGCAATGTACCGAGGACAATTAACTCTATCTTCAATTATCAACTGAAGCTAATTTATTTACTATCTTCATTAGTTTCATTAAGTTTTATTTCAGGAATGATTAAATCACGATCAAACAAAGCAGCTAAATCTCTTGCAACACCAATATGCGATAGTGCATCAGGACGATTAGGGGTAATAGCTATTTCTAAAATTACATCGTTAAGATTTAATGCTTCAGTTATTGGTTTTCCTGCTTCAAGTTTTTCATCTAGACCATTATGCCCGAATGATCATTACTTAAAAGTAATTCGTCTTCAGCGCAAATCATTCCGTGCGATTCAACACCACGGATCTTAGCTTTCTTAATTATAAAATTGCCATTTGGAATTTCTGTACCGATTGGAGCGAAAACAATTTTTTGTCCCGCTTTTACATTCGAAGCACCACAAATAACCTGCAAATCATCTTTACCATCAAACACTTTGCAGATAGTTAGTTTATCAGCATTGGGATGTTTTTCAGTTTCTTTAACAAATCCAACAATAAAATTTTTATAAAGATTTGTTTGATCAACAACATCTTCAACTTCTAATCCTGACATTGTAAGCTTTGAGACAATCTCATCAGTGCTAATATTATTAAGATCAACAAGTTCTTTTATCCAACTAAGTGAAATTTTCATTTTCCTATATCCGCATTAAAACTGTTTTAAGAATCTTAAATCATTATCAAAGAAAATTCTTATATCTGTAATTCCATATTTTAACAAAGCAATTCTTTCTATTCCCATTCCGAATGCGTAACCTGTATATTTTTCAGAATCATAATTAACAAACTTGAAAACATTTGGATCAACCATTCCGCAGCCAAGAATTTCTAACCAGCCGGAGTTCTTACAAATCTTACAACCTTTTCCATGACACAAATAACAAGTTATATCCATTTCAGCACTTGGTTCTGTAAACGGGAAAAAGCTTGGACGGAATCGATACTTCAAATCAGAACCATAAAACTGTTTTGCAAAAGAAACCAATGTTCCTTTCAGCTCAGCAAACGTAACATCAGTATCCACATAAATTCCATCAACCTGATGAAACATACAATAACTTCTTGCACTAACAGCTTCATTGCGATAAACTCTTCCAGGCATAATTGCTCTGAACTGGCGGTGCTTGTTTTTCCATTATTCGGATTTGAACTGGAGTAGTATGTGTACGAAGTAAAAAATCTTTACTTACAAAAAAAGTATCCTGCATATCTCTTGCGGGATGATCTGCCGGAAAGTTTAATGATTCAAAATTGTAATAATCAGATTCCAACTCAGGTCCATTTGCAACAGAAAATCCTAATCCTTTAAAGATTGATTTTATTTCATCCAAAGTCTGAGTAAGAATATGTTTACTGCCAACAATATATTCTTTGCCCGGTAAAGTTAGATCTAACTCATTTTCTTTGCTTGTGGAACTGGAAGAAATTCTTTCTTTAACTTCTTCAAAGTAGCTAGAAACTTCATTTCTAAGAAGATTTAATTTTTTACCAAGAATTGGTTTTTCTTCTTTCACAACATCTTTAAGATCTTCAAATAGTTGTGATACAAGACCGTTTCTACTAAAATATTTTATTCGTATTTCTTCAACATCTTTTAATGAAGAAACAGATTTTATATCTGTATAAAAACTTTCTTTTATTTCTGTAATGTTTTTATCAAGCATAATATTTATTTAAATAGAAAATACCCTCGACGGATGAAAATGAAAACAAATCCGAAGAGGGTATAAAATTAGTTATTAGAAAACTTAACTACTTCAGAAAATGCTGTTGGATTTTCAGCAGCTAAACTGGCTAATACTTTTCTGTTGATATCAACACCTTTTTTATTAAGTGCATCAATCAATCTTGAATAAGTTGTACCGTTAGTTCTTGCAGCAGCATTTATCCTAACAATCCAAAGTGATCTGTAAACTCTCTTTTTAAGTTTTCTATCTCTGTAAGCGTGTCCTAATCCTTTATCGATAGCATTTTTTGCAGCGGTAAGAACGTTACCTTGATTTCCCCAATAACCTTTTGCACGCTTTAGCTGGTTTTTTCTTCTTCTATGCGAAGCAACTTTATTTTTTGATCTTGGCATTTTTTATCCTTCTCTATTTTTGAACCATTATCCGTACACGTTTTTGTTCGGCATCACTTACCAATGTGCCTTTTCTTAATCCTCTTTTTCTCTTTGTAGTTTTAGAAGTTAGAATGTGGCTCTTATAAGCTTTCTTTCTTTTAAAACTTCCGGATGCAGTCTTCTTAAATGATTTAGAAGCACCACGATTACTTTTCATTTTTGGCATATTATCCCTGCTTATTTGTTTTCTTAACTTTTTTAGATTGTGGAACTAATATGGTTGCCATATTTCTTCCTTCAAGTTTGATAGGAGATTCTACTTTAGCAACCTCTTCCAATTTTTCAATAAACCTTTTTAATAATTCTTCACCCTGATCTGTATAAGCCATTTCACGACCTTTGAACATAACACTTACTTTAACTTTGTTTCCTTCTTCAAGAAAATTTACAGCGTGTTTAACTTTGAAATCAAAATCGTGAACATCAGTATTTGGATGCATTCTAATTTCTTTAAGTATAGATACAACCTGATTTTTTTTCTGAATTTTATCACGTTTTTGTTGTTCATATTTGAACTTGCCGAAATCAATAATTTTACAAACAGGAGGCACTGCCTGTGGGGCTATTTCAACAAGATCTTGTCCCCTTTCTTCAGATAATCTAATCGCGTCTCTAACAGTGTAAACACCTAACTGCGAACCATCAACATCAATTACTCTAACTTTAGCAGCTTTTATTTCTTCATTAATACGGACTGTTTGTTTGCCAGCGATACGAAACCTCTCTAATTATGGTTAAACTTTGTTTTTAATTTCTGATGCAATTTTATCAATAAATTCTGATAAAGCCAAAGAACCCTGGTCACCTTCTTTATGTTTTCTTATGGAAATTGAACCCGACTCTTTTTCCTTATCACCAAGAATTATCATATAACGAATTTTTTTAGTCTCAGCTTCTCTAATTCTGTATCCTATCTTTTCATTTCTATCATCAAACTCAACTCTGAAACCTGATTCCTTAAGCTGATTGAAAACTTTGAGCGAATAATCTGCATAATTTTGAGATATTGGAAGAACTATCATTTGAACTGGTGCTAACCATAATGGAAATTCACCTGCAAAATGCTCAATCAGAACTCCAATAAATCTTTCAAGCGAACCAAATGGTGCCCGATGAATTACAACAGGTCTGTGCTTTTGTCCATCAGTTCCAATATACTCAAGATTAAATCTTTCCGGCATTACGTAATCTATTTGAACAGTTCCAAGCTGCCATTTTCTTCCAAGAGCATCTTTAACCATAAAATCTATTTTGGGTCCATAAAATGCTGCTTCACCTTCTTCGATAGTGTACTTTAATTTCATCAAGTCAGCAACTTCTTTAATCTCAGCCTGTGCAATTTCCCAACTGGCAATATCACCACCATACTTTTCAGTATTTTCATCCCTAAATGAAAGCTGAGTTGTAAAGTCCTCAAATCCCATTACTTTAAATACATACTGGATTAGATCAATTACATTACATAATTCATCTTTTAATTGATCCTGTCTAACAAACATATGAGAATCATCAACAGAAAAACATCTTACTCTTGTAAGTCCGTTTAACTCACCTGATTGCTCATATCTGTAAACAGTTCCAAACTCTGCGTAACGTATTGGCAAATCTCGATAACTACGCGGTTTAGAAGCGTATATCTGAAAGTGATGAGGACAGTTCATAGGTTTTAAAAGATACTCTTCTTCCCTATCTCCAAACTTTAATGTTGGAAACTGGCTATCACTATAATATGGATAGTGTCCGCTTGTTTTATAAAGATTTATATTACCGATATGAGGAGTAATAACAGGCAAATAGTTTCGTTTGGTTTGTTCTTCGCGTAAAAATCTTTCTAAAGTTTCTCTTAATATTGCACCTTTAGGCAGCCATATTGGAAGACCTGAGCCAACACTTTGAGAAAAGAAAAATAATTCAAGTTCTTTACCAAGTTTACGATGATCTCTCTTCTTAGCTTCTTCAAGCATAAAAAGATATTCATCCAACATTTTCTTTTTTGGGAAAGTTATTCCATAAATTCTTTGAAGCTGTTTGTTCTTTTCATCACCACGCCAGTAAGAACCGGAGATGTTAAGAAGTTTAACAAACTTTATCTTACCTGGATTTGGTAAATGGGGTCCACGGCAAAGATCAGTAAATGAACCTTCTTTATAAATGCTTATCTTTTCTTTAGTCTCATCCATTTCAGAAAGAAGTTCAACTTTATATTGATCGCCTTTCTTTTTGAAAAATTCAATTGCTTCCTGCTGTGATAGTTCTTCTCTTTCAAATCTGGTATCAGTTTTTGAAAGTTCAATCATTTTATCTTCAATAAGTTTTAAATGATCTTCGGAAAGCTGAGTATTAATATCAATATCATAATAGAATCCGGCTTCTATAGCTGGACCAACACCAAACTTAGCTTCTGGAAAAATATCCTGAACAGCATGAGCCATTAAATGAGAAGACGAATGCCAATAAACTTCTTTACCTTCAGCATCATCAAAGGTTAGAAATTTAACATTTCCGTCTTCAGTTATAGGTCTGTGAAGATCCTTAATTGCATCATTAAATTTTACGGCAAGTACATCATCAGCCAATCTATTAGAAATAGACTGCGCAATCTGATATCCGGTAATACCGCTATCAAATTCCTTTACTGCTCCATCCGGAAATGTTATTTTAATTTTACTCATAATATCTTTTCATAAAAAAAATCGGAGAAAACTCCGATGTTTGATTCGTGGGCTCTAAAGGAGTCTTCCGAAGGAATCCCTTTGGGAGAACCTTTGACCTTAACTCAATTTAAAGATCATCATCAATATAGTGTGGGCTCTAAAGGAGTCGAACCTTTGACCTTCTGCACGTCAAGCAGACGCTCTAACCAACTGAGCTAAGAGCCCAATTCAATTAACAATTTAGAATTAAAAATGTATAATTAAGAATTTTTAATTGCAGATTATCAATTGCTAATTAAGTTATAGTACCGAGAGCCGGAGTCGAACCGGCACGTCCCAAACGGGACACAGGATTTTAAGTCCTGTGCGTCTACCAATTCCGCCATCCCGGCAAACCCATTAGAAAAAACCAAGGTAGAATGATTTTTTCTAAATTTAGCGTGTAAAAATAGAGAAAATGATATTTTGTTGCAAGAATCTTATAATAACTTTTTTTCTATACTTTTACCCTATTGTTAAGGATGATTAACTTTAATTGGATCGGTTATTTCTCACAACTAAGAAATTCAATTTTCTATTATACTTAATAAGAATTGATTAACAATTGTCAATTTGATCTATTAACATTAAACTCAGTTTCATTCAAATAATTGATGCTGGCATCAACTTTGCCAAACTGTAGCGATTTTAATTATTTTCTAAACATTAATAATCAATAAATAAATAATATGAACATTTCACACATTGAACATATTGGCATTGCAGTTAAAAATATTGATGAAGCAATTAAGTATTATGAAGACGTACTTGGACTAAAATGTTACGCAGTTGAAGAAGTTGCTGATCAAAAAGTTAAGACTGCTTTTTTTATGGTTGGACAAACTAAAATTGAATTGCTTGAATCAACTTCTCCTGATGGACCAATCGGAAAATTTATTGAAAAGAAAGGTGAAGGAATTCATCACCTTGCATTTGCAGTAAACGGATTGCAAAACTCACTTGAAGAAGTTAAGTCTAAAAATGTAATTCTGATCGATGAAAAAGGAAGAAAGGGCGCAGAAGGATTGAACATAGCTTTCCTGCATCCTAAATCTACATTTGGAGTGTTAACGGAACTTTGCGAAAAACCGGAATAGAAATTAATAAGCTCTATACTACATAAAATATATTATACAGGTAAACAAAATGGCAATGCAGGATAAAATTAAAGAGTTGATGGCGCTTCGTCAGCAAGCTAAGCTTGGAGGCGGAGAAAAACGTATCGAGTCTCAGCACAAAAAAGGAAAGCTTACCGCAAGAGAAAGATTAGAACTTTTACTTGATGAAGGCAGCTTTGAAGAATTTGATATGTTCGTCTGTCATCGCAGTATTGATTTTGGTTTAGACAAAGAATCATACTTATCAGATGGAGTTGTAACCGGATACGGAACAATTGACGGAAGATTAGTATATGTATTCTCACAGGACTTTACAGTTTTTGGTGGATCATTATCTGAAATGTATGCACAAAAAATTTGTAAGGTAATGGATAAAGCTATGAAAGTTGGCGCACCCGTCATTGGCATTAATGATAGCGGTGGAGCCAGAATTCAGGAAGGCGTAAAATCACTCGGTGGATATGCTGATATTTTCCAAAGAAATATTTTAGCTTCAGGAGTTATTCCACAGATCTCAGCAGTTTTTGGACCTTGTGCCGGTGGTGCTGTTTACTCCCCTGCTCTTACTGACTTTATTATAATGTCAAACAAATCAAGTTATATGTTTGTAACGGGACCAAAAGTTGTAAAGACTGTGACTGGTGAAACTGTTACAGAAGAAGAACTCGGCGGCGCAATGGTTCACGGTGCAAAATCAGGAGTTACACATTTTGTTGCGGATAGTGAAGAAGAAGGAATTCAATTAATTAGAAAACTTTTAAGTTATCTGCCGCAAAACAATTTAGAAGATCCACCACTTTTACCATGTGATGATCCTATTGATAGACTTGAGGATGTTCTCAATTCACTAATACCGGAAGCAACTAATAAACCTTACGATGTTAAAGACGTAATACATGCAGTTGTAGATTATCATGAATTTTTAGAAGTACAAAGACACTACGCTCCTAATATCATTACCGGCTTTGCAAGATTTAATGGAATGTCCGTTGGTATTGTTGCTAATCAACCAAGCTACTTAGCCGGTGTGCTTGATATTAACTCATCGCGTAAAGCTGCACGCTTTGTTAGATTTTGCGATGCATTCAATATTCCTATAGTAACCTTTGTTGATGTACCTGGATTTTTACCGGGAACAACTCAGGAGTACGGCGGAATTATTATTCACGGTGCAAAACTTTTATTTGCATACGGAGAAGCTACAGTACCAAAAGTAACTGTAATACTTCGTAAAGCATATGGCGGTGCTTATGATGTTATGAGTTCAAAACATTTACGTGGTGATATTAACTACGCATGGCCGGGTGCTGAGATTGCAGTGATGGGTCCAAAAGGTGCGATTGAAGTTCTTCATCAAAAAGAATTACAATTGATAACCGATCCTGAAGAAAGAATTAAATTTGTAAAAGAACGTGAAGAAGATTACAGAATGAAATTTGCTACTCCTTATGTTGCAGCAAAGTACGGCTACATTGATGATGTTATCGAACCAAGAAATACAAGGTTCAGAGTAATTCGTGCGTTGCAATCACTTGCAACAAAGAAGGATGTAAATCCACCTAAAAAACATTCCAATCTACCATTATAAGAAAAGGAGAAAAAAATGTTTTTAGGATTATTACAACAAGCAGCAAACGATTCTTCAAAAGCAGTTATAGAACGAAACTCTCAATTGTTCCTTAAACTGGATCCATTTGGAATAGGAATGACAGTTATAGGATACGTTGTTGTTTTTATTGCATTGTTACTTCTCTATATAATCTTCTTTAATCTTACAAAAGTGCTGCAAATAAATGTTAAGAAACTTTTAAGACGAGAAGGAAAAGTAATTGAGATAAAAGAAGATTTATCCATTTCGGGTGAGGTGAATGCTGCAATTGCAATGGCATTACATCTTTACTATTCTGAAATGCATGATAAAGAAGACACGGTGTTAACTATAAATCAAACTTCAAGAACTTACTCACCGTGGAGTTCTAAAATTTACGGACTAAGACAATTTTCAAGATAACAGAGAAATAAAGTTATGAAAAAATTTAAATTTACAATTCAAGGCAACAAATACGATGTTCACATTGTTAACATTGAAGAAAACATTGCTGAAGTAGAAGTTAACGGTGCAACATATAAAGTTGAAGTCGATAAAGTAATTGCTCAAAGCAAGACTCCAAAACTTGTAAGATCAGTTGCTGTACCTTCTACTGATACAACTCCTTCACAACAAAAAACCAGTGCACCGGGTGCACCTAAAGGTGTAGGATTTATCAAATCACCTTTACCAGGTGTTATTCTGGAAGTTTATGTTAGAGAAGGTGATACTGTTAAAGTTGGATCAAAACTTCTTATGCTTGAAGCAATGAAGATGGAAAATAACATTAACGCTGATAAAGATGGTGTTATTAAATCCATAAAAGTAAAAACCGGCGATTCCGTACTTGAAGGCGATGTTCTTATCGAAATCGGAGCCTGATGATGGAACAACTATTCGAATTTATGACTCACGGTTTTGATCAGTTCTTCCGATATACGGCATTTCCAAACTTTACAATTGGACATGTTGTAATGTTAATAGTTGGATTAGTATTCATCTATCTGGCAATTGCAAAAGAATATGAACCTTTGCTGTTAGTACCGATTGGATTTGGAATGTTGGTAGGAAATATACCTTTCCTGCAAGGCGCTAATCTTCAAATCGGCATTTATGAACCGGGCAGTGTAATGGGATATTTATACTTCGGAGTTTTGAAAGGAGTTTATCCGCCATTAATATTTTTAGGTATTGGTGCGATGACGGATTTTTCTACATTACTTTCTAATCCAAAACTTATGTTACTAGGTGCAGCAGCACAGCTTGGTATATTTGGTGCTTATATGATTGCATTGTTTTTAGGATTTCTACCTGAACAGGCCGCGGCAATAGGTATCATTGGTGGAGCAGATGGACCAACAGCAATATTTCTCGCTTCAAAACTTGCCCCTGAATTGGTTGGTGCGATTGCAGTCTCAGCATATTCTTATATGGCACTTGTTCCTGTTATTCAACCGCCGATAATGAGATTACTTACAACAGATAAAGAACGATTGATAAGAATGAAACCACCACGTGCGGTTTCAAAAACAGAAAAGATACTCTTCCCTATCGTAGGTTTAATTCTAACGACTTTAATCGTACCAAGCGCGATGCCGCTACTTGGAATGTTATTCTTTGGAAATCTTTTAAAGGAAAGCGGAGTTACAAAACGATTAGCTGATACTGCAAAAGGTTCGCTTATAGACATAGTAACAATTCTTATCGGTTTAACTGTTGGTGCATCAACACAGGCTACAACATTTTTAACTTCACAGTCTTTAGGAATATTTGCATTAGGAGCGCTTTCTTTTATCATTGCAACGGCAGGTGGAATTTTATTTGTAAAGTTTATGAATTTATTCCTAAAAGAAGGAAGTAAAATAAATCCTTTAATTGGTAATGCGGGTGTTTCTGCAGTACCGGACAGTGCACGTGTTTCGCAAATTATTGGTTTAGAATACGACAAAACAAATCACTTGTTAATGCATGCAATGGCACCAAACGTTGCAGGTGTTATAGGCAGTGCTGTCGCTGCTGGTATTTTGTTAAGTTTCTTTATGGGATGATTGGTTATTTGTTGGTAGTAGGCAATGAGTAGTAAAATCATATTTGCTCATACACTACTACCAACGTACTACAAACTACTTACTTCTGTGAATGATCTTCGTTAAATCGTTTTAATCTAAATTCTAAATCTCCAAACTGATCACGTCTAACAAGCGATACACAAGCACGGATTCCTTCTAATCTTTCGCTGCCGGTTATTGCTAAGGATATTGCACTTATTCCATAATATAAAAGTTCGTTAAGTAAATTTTCTCCAGTATAACCAGGATAAGAAAAGGTAAAATAAAACCCATCAGCAATCGGTTCATCTTCATCTTTATCATAAACAATATTAAAGCCATTATCAGTAAAAAGCCTTTTCATAATTTTAGCTTTCTCACCGTATTCTTTAACTGCTTCCACAAAATTTAGTTCACCATTGTTAGCAGCTTTAAATATTGCGGCAAGTGCATATTGCGCGGAGTGAGATATTCCAGCACTCAAAGAATAAATACTTCCATAAACCATTGAATGACCGAACTGATCCTTAGTATAATACTTTTTTAGATTAGGATAATTTCTTTCGTACAATTCATCTGAAATAATCATCATTCCAATTCTCTGCCCTGCATAACTAAAAGCTTTAGAACTAGAAATGGTGAGAATATAATTATCAGTATACTTCGCTACCGTTGGTTGATAAGGAGGAACTCCGGGCTTAGACATATCACGACGAAAATCCATTGCAAAATAAGCAAGATCTTCAATAGCAATTACATCATACTTGTTGCACATTTCTCCAATTATCATCAGCTCTTTTTCAGTAAAGCAAATCCATGAGGGATTGTTCGGATTGGAGTAAAGCATACAGGAAATATTTCCTTTGCTTAGTACTGATTCTAGTTTATCTTTTAATTTATCACCACGGTAATCATAAACATCAAAAGATTCTAATTTTTGTCCGAGTACTTTTAACTGTTGGCGATGAACGGGAAATCCAGGATCAATCAAGAGTGAAGTATCTTTTTCAGGATTACATCTATTTATTGTCATGAATGCAGCAAAACTTCCCATCATCGAACCGCCGGTTGGGATGCATCCTTCTGGGTTTACATCAATATCCATAAAAAGTTTTACAAACTTTGCAGTCTCAACTTTAAGCGGCTGAATGCCATAAATATCAGGATATATAGCGGCAACACCTTTTTTTAATGCTTCAATCTCTGCATCAACACCAATCTTAGTTGGAGGAAGACCCGGAACACCCATTTCCATTCTTACAAACTTTTCGCCGGTTGCTTTTTCAATCTCATCCACTAACTTTTTAATCTCACGGATCGAAGCCCTGCCGGGACTTTCAAGTTTACTATCTTTAACTTTCTGGGTAACAATCTGATAATCAATCGGTGTGTTTTTGTTTTGTAGATTCATAGAATTGCCAATAAAAATTTATAAAAATTCTTTATTCAAAATTAACGAGCATAGTTTGTGGAAGCAAATTTTAAGATAGTTTTAAATGTTTCAAATTATAACTGTTTAATAAAGCTTTGATCAAGTTAAATTTAATAAGAATATTAGAAAATATTTCAAGTTGTTTCATTCCTTACGATTTGTCTCATTATTTTTACTAATTTTAAAGTGGTGATTGAAAATATCTTTAGAAATAAAGAAAAAATTGGCGTGATTTATGAATAAATTAAGCCATTCAATTAAAAAATATTACAATTCGATCAACTAATTCACAAAAGGATATTATGCACAATCAACTTTTAAAGAAAATAGAAAATAAAACTGCCGTAATTGGAATAATTGGACTTGGTTATGTTGGACTTCCACTTGCTTTAGAGTATGCAACCAAAGGATTTAAAACAATTGGGTTCGATATCGATGAAAGAAAAATTCCAATTTTAAACGCCGGTAAAAGTTATATTAAGCATATAAAAGCAGATAAGATTAAAAAAACAGTTGGCAACAAGAAATTTTTTGCAACAGCAGATTTTACAAGATTACCTGAAGCTGATGCGGTAATTATATGCGTTCCCACACCGCTTAATGAACATCGCGAACCTGATATGACCTTCATTGAAAACTCCGGTAAAATGGTTGCTCAATATTTAAGAGCCGGACAGTTTGTTTCGCTTGAATCATCTACTTATCCTGGCACTACTGAAGAAATTTTATTACCGATGTTTGAGAATGCACCGATTACGCAAAATTGGCAAATAGCAAAATTCAGAATTCAAAAGTTAAGAAGTTTGTTGTTGGTAAGGATTTCTTTTTAGCATTTTCACCGGAACGTGAAGATCCTAATAATCCTAAATACTCCACTGCTACAATTCCTAAAGTTGTTGGCGGAGTTACTGCAGAGTGTCTAAAAGTTGCATTAGCAATTTATAATCAGGTTATAGTAAAAACTGTTCCTGTATCTTCACCAAGAGCTGCAGAAGCAACAAAGCTGCTTGAAAATATTTATCGTTCAATAAACATAGCTTTGGTTAACGAACTTAAAATGGTTTTTGAAAGAATGAATATTGATGTTTGGGAAGTTGTTGATGCTGCTGCAACAAAACCATTTGGATTTCAGGCGTTCTATCCTGGTCCTGGTTTAGGCGGACATTGTATTCCTATTGATCCATTCTATCTTACCTGGAAAGCACGTGAGTTTGAAATAAGCACAAAGTTTATTGAACTGGCTGGTGAGATAAATACTTTTATGCCTTATTATGTTGTTGAAAAAGCAGGTGAAGTATTAAATAAATTTAAAAAATCATTAAACGGATCTAAGGTTCTTATACTTGGTGCATCCTATAAAAAAGATATTGATGATATGCGTGAATCCCCTTCTTTAAAACTTATTGAAATACTAAGAGAAAAAGGTGCAAAGGTAGATTACAACGATCCTTATGTGCCTAAACTTCCTAAAACACGTAAATATCAGTATGATATGGAGTCTGTTGAGTTAAGTAAAAAGAATCTTGCTAAATATGATCTGGTTCTATTAAGCACTGATCATACAGATTATAATTATAAATTTATTACCACAAATTCAAAGTTGATACTAGATACCAGAAATGCATTTGAGAGAGCTGGGATTAAAATCAGAAAAAGTGTTTAAGGGATAAATAGATAATATGAAAAACTTTGCAATTACAGGTGTTGCTGGATACATAGCACCAAGACATTTACAGGCAATAAAAGATACAGGTAATAATCTAGTTGCTGCTGTCGATCCTCACGATTCCGTTGGAATACTTGATCGTTATTTTCCTAAAACAAGTTTCTTTACCGAGTTTGAGAGATTTGACAGACATTTAGAAAAACTCAGAAGAACCCACTCAGCTGAAAAAGCAGATTATTTATCAATTTGTTCTCCGAATAATTTACATGATGCACACATTCGTTTAGCACTTCGTGTTGGTGCTGATGCAATTTGTGAAAAACCATTAGTGCTTAATCCCTGGAACCTGGATCAGCTACAAGAAATTGAAAATGAAACGGGGAAAAAGGTATACACTGTTCTTCAGTTGAGAGTGCATCCTGCACTTGTTGCAATTAAAGAGGAACTCAAGAAAACCTCAAAGAATAATATTAAGCACGATGTTGTGTTAACTTATGTAACCTCACGCGGACCCTGGTATAATTATTCATGGAAAGGAAGAGAGGAAGTTTCAGGCGGAGTTGCCACAAATATCGGCATTCATTTTTTTGATATGCTGATGTGGATGTTTGGAGGAGTGCAGAAGAATCATCTTTTTTTAAGAGAACCTAGTAAGGCTGCTGGATTTATTGAGTTACAAAATGCTAATGTTAAATGGTATCTTTCAATTGATGCTAAAGATCTTCCAAAAGAAGCAGTAGAAAAAAATAAATCTACACATAGATCCATAACAATCGATGGCAAAGAACTTGAGTTTACTGACGGATTTACTGATCTTCATACAAAAATCTATGAAGGTATAATTGCGGGAAAAGGTTTTGGAATTGAGACAGCAAGACCATCAATCGAAGCGGCTTATGATATCAGACATTTGCCAGTTACTAAAGTTAATGAGTTGTTTCATCCAATGTTGTTTTAACTCAAAAACATCGCGTTATGACGACAATGATTTCGCAAATCAACATAGAAAAAAATATTGATTGGAGAATTTTATGAGTGAAAATAAAAACTATTACGTAAATGAACATGCAGTTGTTGATGATGGTGTTGAGATTGGTGAAGGAACCAAAGTCTGGCATTTCTCTCATATTCAGAAAGGTTCAAAGATTGGAAAGAAATGTGTATTTGGTCAGAATGTAAATGTTGGAAACAATGTTACTATTGGTGATTACTGCAAAGTTCAGAATAATGTTTCCATTTATGAAGGAGTTACTTTAGAAGATTATGTATTTTGTGGTCCTTCAATGGTTTTCACAAATATTTTAGATCCAAAATGTAAGTATCCTCAAGTTGGTGCCCAGTTCTATATTAAGACACTTGTAAAAGAAGGAGCATCAATCGGAGCAAATGCTACCATTGTATGTGGAAATACTCTTGGGAAACATTGTATGATTGGAGCAGGCACTGTTGTTACAAAGGACGTTCCAGATTACGCATTGGTAATTGGGACGCCTGGTAGAGTTGTTGGTTGGGTTTCGGAAGCAGGTAAAAAATTAAAATTCGATTCTGAAGGCAAAGCATTTTGTGAGAAATCTGGGAAGAACTATAAACTTAAAGATGGTATTGTTACAAGCGATTAACTAATAAATATATTTTATTTTACTACAATGATTTATATCATTTACTAAAACGTGATCCAAAGATAAAAAATCTAATTTTTCTAAAACGTCTTCCGGTTATTACTTAAATTTTTTTAATAATTTCAAAATCATTATTCAAAATTAATAATTTAGCTGTACTAACTTCGTTATTCTCAATTTGATCTATCTGCAATAACAATTCAGAATCAGATCGGATCAGATCACTATGAACATTTTCTTTAATATCGCTGCTCTTGCTCCGTTTTCTTAGATACTAATCTATATTAAAAGCTTATCCTAATAATTAATAACCGAAAACTTTTTTTAATTCACGCTTAATAAGTCCGTGTAAACAACTTACGCTGAGTTACTAAATAAATGTGCATCGGCCTTCAATTCATTAGAACTGAACCTAATATCTAACAAAATAATTATTTAATTTTACTGTTAGTAAAAACATAACAATCTTATTAGGTATAGAAATGGCAACAGCAGTTATAACTGGAGGATCAGGTTTCTTAGGCTCACATTTATGCGATAGATTATTGAATGAGGGAATGAATGTGATTTGTATTGATAATTTATTAACCGGTAGTTTAGATAACATTCAGCATTTATTCGGAAATCCAAAATTTAAGTTTATTCATCACGATGTAACAAATTTTATCCATGTAGCTGGTGATGTTGATTATATCCTTCACTTTGCCTCCCCTGCTAGTCCATTAGATTACCATCAGCTTCCAATACAGACATTAAAAGTAGGTTCCTTAGGAACACATAAAGCACTTGGATTAGCCAAAGAAAAAGGTGCACGCTTTTTACTTGCTTCAACATCTGAAGTTTACGGCGATCCGTTGATGCATCCACAGAAGGAAGATTATTGGGGAAATGTTAATCCCGTTGGTCCCCGCGGAGTTTATGATGAAGCTAAAAGATTTGCTGAGGCACTTACTATGGCGTATCAGAGATATCATAACATCGGCACAAGAATCGTAAGAATATTTAATACTTATGGTCCACGTATGCGTTTGAGAGACGGGCGTGCGATACCTGCTTTTTTTGCTCAGGCTTTAAATAATGAACCAATTACTGTTTTTGGTGATGGTAGTCAGACAAGAAGCTTTATATATATAGATGACGAAGTTGAAGGTATCTTCAGGTTATTGTTATCTGATGAAAAAGAACCTGTTAATATCGGAAATCCAGAAGAGATAACAGTTAAGCAGATGGCTGAGGAGATAATTGAATTAACTGGTTCTAACAGTAAAATAATTTATGAACCACTTCCTATTGATGATCCTCAAGTACGGCAGCCGGATATTTCTAAAGCTAAACGTGTTCTGGGATGGGAACCCAAGGTACATCGCAAAGAAGGATTGAGTAAAACTATGGAGTATTTTAAGACAAAGATTAAGATATGAGGATTTAAAGTATCTACTTAACCAGAAGTTTTAAGAAAATGAAACCTAACTCTTTTTAGAAGTAACGTGGGATTTTAAACCGAGTGTAATAATAAAATTTGCCAAATCTTTACAATCAATATAGGTTGTACCGTTTTTAATTCGTTCCGCAAATTCACCATTTGTAATAACAAATTTTCTTTTGATTTCGTTTGCAGATGGTTTAAAGTGTATCACTTCTTCGTAGTCTTCTTTTTTAACATCTGTAGTAAGTAAGCATTTACCATGCAGATTAACAGGCGTTGTACCTTTTCTAGCTGTACCTATAATGTAGAACATTGGATCATCGTCAATATCCATAACACTAATATCACGATACCCAAGAAAACTAAAAAAGTATTTCATTAGTGCTTTGTAGCTGTTTAGATCAATTGTCTGAAGTTTTTTTGTGAGTTTAGTTCTTTCACTGTTTATCATTTTTTTGAATTGATCATTCATTCCAAAAATATATAACCAATCATCCATTGTTATTAGTTCAGACAGAGTTTCACTTTTCAGATTATCAAACAGATAACGGTTATCAAACCCTTTTTCAATTATTAAACTATTGAGTTCTTCCTCAAAAGTATTTTTAATATTATAATTATAAACCACTACAGGTGAATGGACAACTTCTGAGAGACCAATTTCATCATCATTCTGCCATTGTGTAACCGGGTTCCACCATTGATCAAAGTTAAAAATGTAAGATACTTTGTTTAGATTAATATTTATACGCGAAGGTTTAAGATTGGTAATCAAAACTGTAATATCACGTCTATCATAAAATCCGGCAAGGGTTTGTTTAAGCTCTTCAGTAGACATTCCATTTCTACCAACTATAAATTTTATGTCATTCATTTCAAGGGCTTTTTCAATTTTTTTCATTCCGTTAACATCATACTGTGTAAACACAATAGCTTTCTTCTTATTTTTTGCAATGGCTTCTGCCTGCTCGATTAAAAGGTTAGCCTTAGGGCTGATATTACGGAATGATGAAAAGTTTAGTATCTGTTTTAGCCTATGAATAATGGTAAAAATATTAGATTGAAATCTTAACGGATTCGGATTTTCAAAAAGTGAACTAAGTTCTTTTTTTGATTGCGCGATAGCTTCGGAGTACTCAAATAACTGCATCTCATCAAGTTCCAACCAAATGTCTTTAAAGGTTGTTACTGGTTCATCTCCCTGCAAATCAGCAAGAGATTTACCGAAAGTTGTGAAAGAAACTTTTGTAGTAAATTTAAATTCTGCAAGAAGTTTTTTAACTGCTTTTTCATTATTCACGGCACTTAAAAACCAGATATATTCAGGTTCGATTTTGGTAACAAGCTGGTCAATCTGCTCCGCAGCAGATTTAATATTTACTAATTCATCAAACAAAACCAGATCAAGTTTATCAAAGTCTTTGATTTCAGTCTTGCCTATATCATTAATATCCAGAAACCAGATTACAGACGTTCCTTTTATTTTTTTGGTTGTACCGGGATCAATTTTTTTAAGTTTAAGCTCTTTCGTAAATGATTTTAGAGAGGGTGTCCAGTAAGTATTAAATCGTGTTTTATCACTTATAAGTAATACCGATCTTATACTTCCCTTCTTAGCTAAGAAACCCAGTGCGGCAGATGTCTGATCAAACTTATCATAACCAAGTTCATCATTAAGTACGGCAAAATTATTTGATGTAAGAAATTCTGATGATTGAAGTTGATAATCTGTTAGAGGATTAATCATTTTAGAATATTCTTGCCAACCCAGTTCTCTGAATGAGGATAACAAAGACATGATGTTATTTTTTGCAATATCAGAAACCGATGGATCGTTTATTGCATCAATAACCACAGGTTCAAAATTCTTTTGTTTGATCACAACTTTTTTAACAATTGTTTTCGGTACATCAATTTTAACTTTGAATACAGGATGTGCTATTTCAAAAGAAGGTGAATAGAATTGTATATCAGCCTGCAGCATTTCTTCAATTGGTACTGCATAGGATTCTGTAATACTTTCAATAAGATTATCAATCCCGGGCACATCTATTTTGTTTAGTGCAGGAATTGAAAAACTATCTATTTCAATATTTTTAGAACTGACTGAAGTGTTATCAAACTTTTCTACATTTAGTAGTTCAATGTTATAAATTTCAGGAATAAGGTTTGCAAGTTCATCCGTAATTTTGGGAGCTGATATTAGTAGAGGAACTTCATGAACATCAATCTCTGAAAAGCTAACGTTCTGATCATAAGTTGGAGTAGCATTCACTACAAAATTTGAAGTCTGATCATATGATTTAGTTGGTTCAGAAATAAATTTTGACGATTGATCGAACAGTTCAGGAGCCCGAGCAATAAAAACTGATGACTGATCAAATAGTCTGGGAACCTGAGCAATAAAAATAGATGATTGATCAATCACCTCAGGTGCCTGAGGAAGTGCTGAGTTAAGATCAATTATTTCGGGTGGAGAAAGAACTTTCTCCTTCATTGTAAATAGTTGAGGTCGCGCAAGTCCAAAGAAAATTAGATAAGCTTTTGGTTTTTCGAGCAAATAAATTTGCCTCAGTTCTGGAATTTTGTAATTAGGCAGACGGAACTTAAGCTTTAGTGAATTGGGTGCAATTAATTTTTCAACTGGAAAATCTTCAACCTCATCCGAGTAATAAATTTCAGTTACTTCGCTTTCAATAATCTTAGGTGCGCGAAGCCATTTAGCATAATGAAAATCATCACTGGTTTCCAGCTTAGAAACTTTATCTGCAATTTTTGTTCTTGCGGTTCGGAGCATTTAGGTATCAGTTATTAGTCGTTTGTACGTTGTAACTGTACCTGTTCACAAGCTGCTTTAAGTCTTTCAAATGGTTCGGAAAGATTTCTTGATTCAGCAATTTTTTCAAGACTTTCTTTAATTCCTTTAAGTTCTGCTTCAAACTTTTTGGAAGTTTCAACATAACCTTTAGCGGATCCATTAAGTGGAGTATTTAAAAGCTCAACTGCTGTGTTGCTTCTTGATTTTTCTTTTTCATCACTTAGAAGACGAACTACTCTTATTCCCTGCTTATTATTAGCACCAAGAAACAAAGGGTCCTTTACAACGATTAAATCAATCTGCTCGTTTACTGCATTAAGCAGTGGAACGGAAATTAATTCTACAAGAATATGCTCAAGTAATACATCACCATACAGGGTTTTTTGAAAACTTGTTGGACGAATTGGTGCTGTAACTCTAAATTCCAAAGGTTTTGTTTCTGCATCAGTGACCAAAATTGCACCCATTACACCGCCATTTTCACTAAGCGTGTAAGTTTCAAGAAATGCTACTTTTGCTATTTCCATTTTATCTCTCCGATTATTTACTATTGTTGAAAAATTATTTGCAAGTGTATTTTTCAAGATTAGTGCCATGATTTGACAAGAATGTCGCCTATAGAAATAATTAGATTACAAGTAAAAATGTAAGAGTTATTAGAAATTGATGAGACAAAATTGACGCTAAAAACAATCTTTATAGCAGCAAATCAAAATATTTTGGATAAATCAATTAAGTGAAAAAAATAATTCCCATATTTTCCTTACATATCTACCTGAAGGACAATACAATCTTTAAGTATGTAAAAAGCATACAAGTGTAAATTATTTTACAAGTTTAGAAAGAATTACCGCGCTGGAGTTCAGTTTCAAGATCAGGTTGATCGTACCGTTTTATAAATTATAGAATAATCACCTCTAAATTTATGTGATAATCCCAAGTTTTTTTAATAATCGTTTTACTCTGAAATAAAGCTCAGTTATCGTCGTCAGATAAAAAAAATATCTTGACAGTTAATGGAAGATAGTTTACTTTTATATAGACTAAATCTAAATAATATGCAAAAATTATGAAAACAGCTTCAGAATTACATTTTGGTGAACGCGCAATTATAAGCGATATTGATAATTCACATCCATCCTTTCAGAAGATTACTTGAGATAGGGTTCACTCCGGGACAAGAAATAGAACTTATTAATTCATCTGCATTTAACGATCCGATGGCATTTGCATTAAGAGGTACTTTAATAGCCATTAGAAAACACGAAGCCGACTGCATAATATTATCATGAATACAGCTTCGTTAGAGAAGTTACATCTTATCACACTCGTGGGTCCGCCAAATTCTGGAAAGACAACTTTATTTAACCAATTGAGTGGAAAAAATTTTAAGACAGTAAACTACCCAGGCTCAACCGTAGAATACTCAACTTGTAAAATTCAGAGTAAATTTGGAATTCAGGCGGATGTTTTAGACTCCCCCGGAATAATAAGTTTAAACCCCAACTCACCTGATGAAGAAGTATCAATAAATTCTTTGTACAATCATCCAGAATTAGGAGCACCAAATTTATTAATAGCCACAGCGGATGCAAGCCAGATATCACGTCATTTATTATTAGCCAAACAATTAATTGAATCGGGCTTTAATGTAATTGTAGCAATCACAATGAATGATATCCTTGCTAAAAAAGGATTTGAAATTGATGAAAATAAATTAGCAGAGCAATTAGGCTGCGGTGTAGTTAAAGTGGATGGCAGATCAGGCAAAGGCATTGATAAACTACTAAGCTGCGTAAAACCTAAATTGAGCCCAGATGCTGTTGAAAATACGAGCCCCCCATTCAAAGCTTTTGAAAATATTAGCAAAGAAAAACTCCTATCCCTGTATAAGGAAATAGAAGCGATTGAAAGAAACGTAATCATTCCGATTAATAACGGATCACAACCTAACATTAAAAAGGCTAATGAGAAACTTAAAATATTAAATCCGACTTTAAAATATGGCAGTAATAGACCTGACGAACGTACATTAAAAATAGACAGCTATTTATTAAGTAGAAAATGGGGACTGCTTTTCTTCTTTCTGATAATGGCTTTCACATTTACTTCAATTTTTTGGTTAGCAAATCCCTTTATGGAGCTCGTTGATGAGTTTTTTGGGTATCTATCAACTTCTGTTGCGGGTTTATTAGGTAACACGTGGTATAGTGATTTAATTGCCGATGGAATTATCAGCGGCACAGGTTCAGTTTTAGTTTTTCTACCGCAGATATTGATATTGTTTCTTATTCTTGGTTTGCTTGAAGATACAGGATACTTAGCTCGAGGTGCAATGCTTATAGATAAGCCATTATCAAAAATAGGGTTAAACGGAAAATCTTTTGTACCAATGCTATCCGGATTTGCCTGCGCGATACCGGCAATGTTAGCTGCAAGAACAATATCAAACAGGCGTGAACGTTTACTTACTATTTTTATTATTCCTCTTATGAGCTGCAGTGCAAGGCTGCCTGTTTATGCCCTTGCTTATAGCTTTCTTAACTCCACCTGATAAAGTCTGGCTTGGAGGGATTGCATTAGCTGTTATTTACATATCAAGTATTTTGGGATCCTTAATTGTTGCCGCATTTATAAACAAGTTTAATAAAAAAATTATAAACGCTGTAGATAGTTCATCATTTATACTAGAGTTACCAGCGTACCGTGTACCAAAAATTAAAAATGTAATCAGAAATTCTTTTGAAAGTGCCAGACAATATATTTATAGAGCAGGACCAATTATTTTAGTTTTATCAATTGCTATATGGCTTTTAACATATTTCCCCAATCACACTCCTGAAATAAATACGGATGGCTTGACACAAGACGAAGTTGTGCAGATGGTTAAGGCTGAAAGATTATCAACATCGTATGCAGCAGATCTTGGTAAATTTATTCAACCTGTTATGAGTCCTTTGGGAATGGATTGGCGAATTGGCGTTTCACTTATTGCAGCATTTGCAGCACGTGAAGTATTTGTAAGTTCATTAGCTATGATCTTTAGAGTAACAGATGAAGACAATTTGCAGTCATCTATATTATTTGCAATGAAAGACGCTGTAAATGAAGAAACTGGCAAGCCATTATTTACTGTACCAACAATTATAGGGCTTATTGTGTTCTTTATTTTCGCAATGCAGTGTATCTCAACAGTTGCTGTTTCTAAAAAAGAAACCGGCGGATGGAGAATACCAATTTTACAGATAGTTATTTTTACAACCCTTGCTTATGTGTTCTCGTTTATCACAGTTAATCTTTTAGTTCTTGTGGGATTTTGAGTTAATCTTCATAAAGTTGGAAACTTTTAATGGATCTTTAACAAATTAAATTATATACTTCTTGTTATTAGATTAGTATCAAATTATTTTAAAGTAGTAATAGTGAGTAAAAAAAGTGAGAAATGAAAAAGCCGCTGAAATATTCAGATCATTTTTAAAACGCGGCAAGTACAGAATCACACCTGAAAGATTCGAAGTACTTGATGCAGCGCTTGATCACAATGGTCATTTTGGTGCTGATGATTTATTTATACAATTAAAAAATTTGAAGTCTAAAGTATCTCGTGCCACTGTGTATAATACATTAGAACTGCTTGCACAATGTGATCTTTTAAGTAAAAGAAATTTTGGAGATAATCTTAACAGATTTGAAAGTAATTTTAAACGGCAATCACACGATCATTTAATTTGCGTGGAATGTGGCAAGATAGTTGAATTTTCAGATCCGCGAGTTAGTGATATCCCAAAAGAGATTAGTGAGAAATTTGGATTTGAAATGAGCAGTTATTCCTTCAACATATTTGCAAGATGCAAAAATCAAAAAGAGTGCAAAAACAGAAAATAATTTCTATCAACAAACACCCCATAATAGATGAAGAAAAATAAATATCCCATCATTTGGACAAAAGAGAATTTTTCGATAAAGATATTCTGTTCCATACCTAATATTGCAACTGGAATTTTAGTAAAAGCTGATAATGCACATTTCATAGTTGATCCCGGTGACGGAATACTGCGTGATCTAAATAAAGAACTTAAAATAAAAGACATAATAAATATTTCGGATGTTTTTGTTACTCATGGTCATCACGATCATGTTGGTGGAGTTTGGTCTTTATTAACTTACTTAAGAGTTATGAATAAAAAGACACCACTTATTATTCATTATCCAAAAGGCTGTCTTGAGATAGTCCACATCTACAATGCATTTAAAAAAGTTTACAGCAGCAGTATTACGTATGAGATAATTTTAAAAGAGATAACAGGCGACAAATCATTTACAAGCAAGAAAGTTTTAATAAAACCTTTTCCCGTTATCCACAAAGAATATTTATCAGATGGTAAAACAACCAGACAGGTGCCTGCTTTAGGATTCAAGTTTACATTTAATGATTTGAAAATTTGTTATGGCGGTGATACAGCATATTGTGAGGATTTAGTAAAACACGCCAAAGGTTCTGACTTGGCAATACTGGAAGCTGGTCATGATGATGACACTCCGGATGAAATGCATATGACATTAAGTGAAGCAAAATCAATTGGCAAAACTGCTAAAGAATACTATCTTGTTCACGTACCCGAATAGTCAAAAATAATATTTCAGAATTATAAATTGAGAGAGTTTTAAAATGAAATCAGTTGTCATAATTAATTTAATATTTGTTATATCGTTAAGCATAGGAATATTTTCACAAGATAAAAGTTTTTTGTTTGAAGGCGAGAAACATTTTAAGAATATAAAAATGCTAACAACCGATGGTGAGAACGCCGAAGCATATTTTTCTTTTGATGGAAAGAAACTGGTTTATCAGGCAACATTTGATTCGATGGAATGCGACCAGATATTTACAATGAATATTGATGGAACGGATCGTCAATTAGTTTCAACCGGAAAAGGCAGAACAACTTGTTCCTATTTTTATCCGGACGGAAAAAAAATCGTTTATGCATCCACACATCTATCTGATGAAAAGTGTCCTCCCCCACCCGATCGTTCAAAAGGATATGTTTGGAAACTTTACGAATCGTTCGATATATTTTTAAGAGATGGTGATAAATTAAAACAATTAACAAATACTCCTGGTTATGATGCAGAAGCAACTGTTTCACCAAAGGGAGATAAAATTGTTTTTACATCTCTAAGAAATGGTGATCCAGAAATATATACTATGAATTTAGATGGCAGCGATCAAACAAGATTAACATTTGAAACCGGTTACGACGGCGGACCATTCTTTTCACCTGACGGGAGTAAAATAGTTTTCCGTGCAAGCAGACCACAGACTGATGAACAGATGTCTGATTATAATGATCTTGTTGAAAACGGATATGTCCGTCCTACAGCGTTAGAAATCTTTGTAATGGATGCTGATGGAAAAAATATGAAGCAGATTACAAATCTTGGTAAAGCAAGCTTTGCACCGTTCTTTCATCCAAGTGGAAAGAAAATTATTTTTTCATCAAATTATAATGGTGATAATCCAAGAGATTTTAATTTATTTATGATAAACATTGATGGAACGGGATTAGAAAGAATTACGTTCAATCCTTCATTTGATGGTTTCCCCATGTTTTCTCCCGATGGAAAATATTTTGTATTCGGATCGAACAGATTTAATAGTAAAGAAACTGATACAAATATTTTTATTGCTGAATGGGTAGACTGATAAAAGATTAATAATTGAAAATTAGAAATTAATCATAGAGAATAGGAAGTAATTAAATGAAAAAATTGTTTTTAGTGATAGTATTTTTAACAGGAATCATATCAGCACAAAATAATCCCGAAATTACCTCGGCTGAAATTCAGGATCATATAAATTATCTTGCTTCTGATGAACTTGAAGGCAGAATGACCGGAACTCCTGAACTATATAAAGCAGCAGAATTTTTAAAAAATGAATTTGAGAGTTATGGATTAAAACCATTGTTTAATGGAAGTTACTTCCAAGAATTTCCATTCATTGAAAAACTTGAATTAGGTCCTGAAAATATTTTAGAATTAAATTATGAAAATGAATCATTGTCAGAGAGCCATTATATGGTAGTTGGTAGTGACTATACAACCCTTTCATTTTCTGATAATCTAATTGTTGAAAGTGAATTAGTATTTGCTGGATATGGAATTTCCGCAGAAGAATTGGATTATGATGACTATGCAAATTTAGACGTTAAGGATAAAATTGTGATTGTATTCAGAAATCACCCTGATATGAAAAGTCCACATTCTAAATTTGAACAATATTCAAGTTTAAGATACAAGACTACAAATGCGCGTGACAAAGGAGCTAAAGGAATAATTTTTCTTAATACATCAGATAAAACTGAAGATGAATTGATACCTCTTAAATATGATAACGCAGGAAAGATTAAAGATATTTCCGCGGTTCAATTAAAAAGAAATGTAGCCGATGATATTTTTAAAATTTACAATACCAATGCCACTGCAATACAAAAATCAATAGATTCGTTAAAGACACCAGCCTCCTTTGCGTTAAAAAACTATTCGGCAAAAATTTTAACTGATGTTCAGGAAGTGAGAGGAAAAAGTGTAAATGTTGGCGCATATTTGGATGCAGGAAATGAAAAATTCAAAGATGAATATTTAGTGCTTGGTGCACACTTTGATCATCTTGGCTGGGGTGGACAAAATTCATTGTACATGGGTGAACCTTCAATCCACAACGGTGCTGATGATAATGCATCCGGCACTTCAGGTTTATTAGAATTGGCAGAAAAATTTGCATCAATAAAAAATCAACTCGATAGAAAAATAGTTTTCGTGGCTTTCTCAGGTGAAGAACTTGGATTACTTGGATCAAGTTATGTTGTTAATAACTTTCCTCTTCCGATTGAAAATGATATAACTATGATTAATATGGATATGATAGGAAGATTGAATGATAAAAATGATTTGATAGTTTATGGCACAGGTACATCATCAAAGTGGAAAAATATTCTTGATGATAAAAATGAATACGATTTAAATCTTACTTTTAATGACGAAGGATTCGGACCAAGCGATCATTCATCTTTTTATGGTAAGAAAGTTCCAGTTTTGTTTTTCTTTACCGGTACTCATTCTGATTATCATAAGCCATCGGATGATGCTGATAAAATAAATGCAGCAGGACAAGAAAAAGTATTAAAGTATGTTTATGATGTTGCCTTGACAATCGTAAATTCCGAAACACGACCTGATTATATTTCTGTTGAACGAAAAGATACAGGACAAATGACGGGCACAAAAGTTTATGTCGGCACTGTACCTGATTTTGCCGGAGAAGTTGATGGTTACAAGCTCGGCGGTGTAACGGATGGAAGTCCTGCCGCAAAAGCAGGATTGCAAGCCGGAGATATTATTACTCAATTTGGTGATAAAAAGATTTCTAATATTTATGATTTTACTTATGCTTTAGGAAATTATGTTCCGGGAGATAAGGTAAAAGTTTTAGTAAAGCGTGGTGAAGAAGAGTTAACTTTTGATATTGAATTAGGATCTCGATAAGAAAGTTTCTTTTTTATTTTTTTAATCGATGACATACTTTAAATAGATGTCATCGATTTTTTTTGTTCAAATTTATTTTGGCCTTTATTTGAGTAGATGATTTAAAATTGATTTACAATTCCGCTTACGCAGTTGTCATGTTTTTCGCCGCGGTGAATTATTTCAAGATTTAATATTTAGTCTTTTGAGATTTTGAAACCAGCTTGGAATGACAGGCGAGTTGTATCTATTTAAGATGGGTACATAATTCAAATTCTTCATAAACGATGTTATCTTTGTATTGTTCAACAACAATGAAATAATTATATGATAAAAGTTTTATTTGTTTGCACTGGAAACATTTGCCGTTCCCCCGCTGCTGAAGGAATATTTAGAAAGTTCGTTCGGGATGCAAATTTAGAAAATGATATTTCAATAGATTCAGCTGGAACTATTGGCTATCACTCAGGAGAATTACCTGATGCACGGATGAGGAAACATGCATCTGCGCGAGGATATAATTTGGATAGTCGTGCTAGGCAATTTAATCCAATGAAAGATTTTGAAGAGTTTGATTACATAATTACTATGGATGATTATAATTATACTGATTTAATACAATTGGATCGTAAAAAGCTGTATACCAATAAATTATTTAAGATGGCAGATTTCATTTCTGATAAAAACATTAGTGAAGTTCCTGATCCATATTACGGAGGCGCAGAAGGATTTGAATTTGTAATTGATATCCTTGAAGATGGCACAAAAAATCTCTTAACCAAAATTAAAAAAGACCTTGAGAGAAATAATTAAACACAAAATTGAATCGGTAATTGATGATAAGATAGATTCGCAGCATTCCGTATCCGGCGGCTGTATTAACGATGCTAAAATAATTACAACAAAATCAGGTAAGTCCTATTTTGTAAAGACAAATAGTAATTCTGAAAAAGATATGTTTTTAAAAGAAGCAAATGGATTACGGGAATTAGCAAAGGCAAATGTAATTCGTGTTCCAAATGTTATTTATGCTGATAATGATTTTATAATTATTGAAAACATCGTATCACATACAAAAATAAAATCATTTTGGGAAAATTTTGGAAGAGATTTTGCAAGGCTGCACAAATTCACGAGTAATAATTTTGGCTTTTATGAAGACAATTATATTGGCTCAACTCAGCAATTAAACATCCCAAGTGAAATAGAATCTGTTAGCTGGCAAGAATTTTATTTTAATAAAAGATTATTATTTCAATACAAACTTGCAGAAAAAAATGGCTATGCAGGTGAAGAATTACACAAGGTTTTTTTTCAACTGGAAAGTAAAATTAGTTCGATACTAATAGATTGTGATGCAAAACCAAGTTTACTGCACGGTGATTTATGGAGTGGAAATTTTATAACTGATGAAACCGGTAATGCTTGTTTGATAGATCCTGCAGTTTATTATGGGCATCGTGAGGCTGATCTTGCGATGACTAAATTATTCGGCGGATTTGAAAGCAGATTTTATTCAGCATACAATGAAGAGTATCCTTTAGTTGCTGGATATGAATATCGTGAGAATATTTACAAACTTTATCATGTCCTTAATCATTTAAATTTATTTGGGAGCGGTTATTATCATCAAGCGGTAAGTTTGATAAAGTATTATTTGTAAGAAAAAAAATGCCAGACTTCGATAAACGGAGCCTGGCATAAATGTTCTTAAATAGTTATGAAATAATTATAGAATTATTTCACATCTAAAACTTCAACATCAAAAATTAGAGTAGAGTTTGGGGGAATCTTACCAAGATCACGATCTCCATATGCTAAATTAGCCGGAACAATGAATCTTGCTTTACTTCCTTTTTTCATTAGCTGAACGCCTTCATCCCAACCAGGAATAACCTGACCTACACCAGCAACAAAAGTAAATGGTTCATCACGTTCAACAGAACTATCAAACTTGGTTCCGTCTAATAAAAATCCGCTGTAATGTACCGTAGCTTGCTTCTCTTTACCGACTAATTCGCCTTCACCTTCCTGAATTATAGCATACTTTAAACCAGATGCAGTTGTTTTAAATAAAGTTGAATCAACATCCCACATTTTAGCTACCACAGCTTCTTTTGTGCTGACTAATTCAATCAATACTTTAATGCTTGTGTTTGGTGGAATTGGTCCCATTCCCTGTGGTCCGTAGGCAAGATTGGAAGGAACAACTATAGCTCTTTGCCCACCAGCTTTCATTCCAACAATACCTTCTTCAGAACCTTTGATAAATGATTCAGTACCCAGAACAAATTTCATTGGCTGATTCATTGCATAAGAGTCAGCAATAAGATCAGCTTTTTTTGTAGAATCAACTGACCAATCACCAAAAAGATCTGATGAATCTTTTACAATCCAACCTTTGAAATGAACTTCTATAAGATCACCATTTTTAGCTTCAGCACCGGTTCCAACTTTTACATCATTGTATTTAAGTCCTGATTTTAGAGTAACAGAATCCGGATTGTTTGAACAGCCAAAAATGAACACAACACTAAATAGTGCAATAAGAATACTTTTCATGAAATTTCCTTTAAATTGAGGGTCGAATATATTCATTTATTCAAATAAAACATAAACAAATTTTAATATGAAATTACTGCTATTACTAAGTTTTATATTTGCACAATTGATCACAGATCAGTCTAGACAACAAGACGATATTCAGACAGATATAAAAATTATAATTGATTGCAGATACACCTTTGAAGAAGCAATAAGTGGCATTGAAATCCCCAGTTCAATAATTAGCGAGCTAAGATTAGTGGAAGTTGAATATTATTCTTTTGATGATAAACTCCACAGAGGTCAAGTAGTAGTTAATAAAAAAGTTGAGAAGGATATCATGAGTAATTTTTAGCTTGATAAAAGAATTAAAATTTCCAATTGCAAAGGTAATTCCTGCTGTAAAATATAATTGGGATGATGAAGCATCAATGAACGATAATAACACAGTTGCATTCAATTATAGAAAAGTAAAAGGTTCCAAAGTGTTATCGGCACATTCTTACGGAATGGCGATTGATATTAATCCTATACAAAATCCGCACATAAAAGGAAAAGTTATTCAACCAGCAAATGCTAAATATGATCCCAAAGTTAAAGGGACAATTTTAAGAGATTCTGAACTTGTAAAGGAATTTATTAAACGAGGTTGGCAGTGGGGCGGAAGATGGAAGAGTTCAAAGGATTATCAGCATTTTGAAAAGAAGAATTAAAATTTATTATTCCAGTGGAAAGAAAAACTCTAGAAATCTATAAACATTTTTTGCCCAGGCGGATTCATTATGTTCTGCAGAACTATCTTTTATGAAAAGTAAATCCTGATTTTCTACATATCCTTTTTCTTTAAGTACTAGCATCATCTCATCTATTCCCGGTTGAAGCTGCTCCTCTAATCCAACACCGCCATTATATATAAATATTTTCAAATCCTTTTTTGCTCCTATATACTTTTTAACGGGAGCAACATAATCAATATTTGATATTTTAAAAGCTGGTGAAAAGCAGGCTGTTTTTGAGAATACATCTGGATTTTCCCATGCCATAATAAATGAAATAAGACCACCACTTGATGAACCGCATACTGTTGTATTTTTACAATCAGGTAAAGTCTTATAAGTACTTATCTATAAAAGGTTTTAGCTCCTCTATTATAAAGTTTATATAAGCTTGTCCAAGATTAGTGTTATTATACTCATTTCCACGTTTTTCAGTATTATAAATTCCAACTATTATAATTTCTTGGATAGATCTTGCTCCAATAAGGCTATCGGCAACTTCATCAATTTGCCAATCGACTCCAAAAGATGAGGTTAAAGGATCAAATATATTTTGTCCATCGTGCATATAGAGCACGGGGTAATATTTATCGGGTAAAGAATCGTAACTTGGTGGAAGCCAGACAATAATATCGCGTGGTAAAACACTTCTTCCTTTAAAGTTTTTATGATAACGAACATTTCCAGTTATTTGTCCTGAAATGTTTGTTTGAGAGTAACCCCAATTTGTTATATTAAAAACCAGCACTGTATCATCAGAAATTTTAAGGATATTATTTCCAGATTTTTGGCCTTTTTCATTTAAAGCTTCTTTCTCCCAACTGCCTAATGTTAACTTATATTCAATTGTCTCCCCTTCCCTAAATTCAAATACTTTAGACCAGGTAGAATCATTTAATTTGTTGAGTAACATTTTATTAGGATTCCAATTCCCTAATTCAGATGTATTCCCGGTAATAAATACTTTTTGATTTTGAGGGAGAGCAGAAATAACTCTTATCTCAATTTTACGTTGGGGTATTATTATGGATTGAAGGAAGAAAGAAATCCATAATGCTGTAAATAATATTTTCATCTAATACTTTTATTTTCTAAAAGTAAATATAGTAAATTGCAGTTAAGTTTATTTTCACCGTGAAATCAGCAATGATAAATTTAAGATTTGAGATATATCAAATAAGAGAATTCCAAACAAACGATGTTGAAGCAATTGTTAAGAACGCAAATAATAGAGAAGTCTCAAAATATATGCGGGACTCATTCCCCTATCCTTATACAAAAGATAATGCTGTTCAATGGATAGATTTTGTAAAGAAAAATTATTCCATCTTTCTTTTTTGCAATTGCTAACGAAAACGAATTAATAGGCGGCATAGGTGCTGTACCTCAAACAGATGTTCATCGTTTTTCAGCAGAAGTTGGATTCTGGCTGGGTCAATCTCATTGGAATAAGGGAATAATAACAAAGGCATTACCTGTATTTTGTAATTACTTATTTTCAAAATTTGATTTTAATAGATTAACTGCAAATGTGTTTGAAGGAAACGATGCATCCCAAAAAGTATTAGAGAAGAATGGATTTGTTTTAGAGGGTAAACTGCGCAAAAGTGTTTTTAAAGAAAATAAATTTGTTGATCATTATATATATGGATTATTAAAGGAAGATTTTAAAATATGATTGCTAATCATCTTAAACTTGATCTTATTAGAAACATATTTTTGCAATGGCATGGAAGTAAAGCTGACTTTATTCAGAAGCTGCCCCAGACCGCTTCTTATCGCGAGTACTATCGGATTTCTTTTAAAGACCAGACCGTAATTGGTGTTTTTAATGAAGATTTAAAAGAGAATGAAGCATTTATTTCATTTTCAAATACTTTCAATGAACTAAACCTTAATGTACCTAAAGTTTTATATACCGAACTTGATAATAGTGTCTATCTTCTAAACGATCTTGGTGATGTAAATTTATATTCACTTATCTATGCAAAGAAGCATGATTATAATTCTTCACCGGAGCTCATTGATCTTTATAAAAAGTCTCTTGTTCAATTACAAAAATTTCAAATTATAGCAGATAAAAAGTTAGATTATAATTATTGCTATCCACGTGCAAAGTTTGATCGCCAGTCTATCTTGTGGGATTTGAATTATTTTAAATATGATTTTCTAAAACTTGGAAGAATTGGGTTTGACGAGCAACTCTTGGAAAATGATTTTCAAAAGTTTTCTGAGTTTGTTGCATCTGTAAAAACAGATTATTTTCTTTACCGTGATTTTCAATCGCGCAATATTATGGTAAAGGATAATGAAATTTATTTTATCGATTATCAGGGCGGCAGAAAAGGTGCTTTGCAATATGATGTTGCTTCACTTTTGTATGATGCAAAAGCAGAAATTCCAAATAATTTAAGAGAAGAATTACTTAACTTTTACCTTAATAAACTTGAATCTGATTATGGACTAAGTCGCACTGAGTTTATGAAATCCTATTATGCATTTGTTCTAATCAGAATTATGCAGGCAATGGGTGCTTATGGTTTTAGAGGTTTGTTTGAGAAGAAAGTACATCTTATAAAGAGCATACTGCCCGCAAGAAAAAATTTAAAGTACTTATTAGAAAATGGTAAACTTGATTTTGATATTCCTCATTTACACGAAGTATTTGAGAACATAATTATATCGGATGAATTTAATATTTACGAAGACAGAATTTTGCCAAACAACAAACTTTCTGTTACCATTACAAGCTTTTCATACAAACGTGAAATCCCAATTGATCTTGCAGATAATGGCGGCGGATATGTTTTTGATTGCAGAGGATTAAATAACCCAGGCAGACATTTGGAGTTTAAACTTCTAAACGGACGTGATGCTGAGGTTAAAAAATTCCTGGAAGAAAATTCTGATGTTAAGGATTACTTGTCCCACATTTTTCCAATTGTAGATTCCACCATTGAAACTTATCTTGAACGCGGATTTAAGGATTTGATGATTAATTTTGGCTGTACCGGCGGTCAGCATAGATCTGTTTATTGTGCTGATAAGATGTACGAACACATTAAAAACAATTATGATATAAATGTTTTTCTATCTCACATAGAACAAGGAATTAAAGAAGAGGTAATAAAATAATGCAGGCAATGATTCTTGCTGCAGGTTTAGGCACAAGATTAAAACCCATCACCGATGAATTGCCAAAAGCTTTAGTAGAGGTGAATGGTAAAACTTTGCTTGAGATTGCAATCAGAAATCTGATTGAAAATGATTTCAGAAGAATTGTAATTAATGTTCACCACTTTGCGGATAAGGTTAAAGAATTTTTAAACAATAATACTTTTGCCGCCGATATATTTATTTCTGATGAATCTGATTTACTGCTTGATACAGGCGGTGGAATAAAACACGCAAAGAAGTTTTTTGATAACTCCCCTATTCTTGTTCACAATGTTGATATTATTTCGAATCTAAATCTCAAAGAATTCTATCAATATCATATAAGTGATGATTCTGTTGCCTCTCTCGTTGTAAGCAATCGTAAAAGTAACCGCTATCTGCTTTTTAATGAAGCTGATATTCTCTGCGGCTGGCAGGATGTTAACAAAGATGAAAAGATAATTGTTAGAGAAGATTCAAAATTAAATCAGTTAGCATTTAATGGAATTCATATTCTGAACCCGCATTTGATAGATTCTTTTCCCGATGAAAAAGTTTTTTCTGTTATTAAAGCATATCTTAAAATCGCAGGTACAGAAGACATTCACGCTTATGTTAGTAATGATATAAAATGGATTGATGTTGGAAAGGTTGATAGCTTACAAAAAGCATCACAGTTAATTAGAAGTATAACTCTGTCACCATAACTTATCTAAAATAGACAGGATTAAGCATTAGCTATTTTTAAGAATATCGATCCAGCTTAAACTTCTCACCCAGATAAAGTTTTCTTACTTCTTCATCGTTAGCAAGTTCATCAGCAGTTCCTTGTTTAAAGATTACGCCATTAATTAAAATGTAACCTTTATCAACAATGCTTAGTGTTTCGTGTACGTTGTGATCGGTAACTAAAACACCAATGCCACGATTTTTAAGATTGGAAACAATATTCATAATATCTTCAACTGCAATGGGGTCAACACCTGCAAAAGGTTCGTCCAACAAAATAAAACTTGGATCAGTTGCAAGTGCCCGTGCAATTTCGGTTCTTCTTCTTTCACCACCGCTTAATTGAAATCCTAAACTCTTTCTTATATGTGATATTGTAAGTTCTTCGAGCAGTGATTCACATTTTTCTTTTCGCTGTTTTGCATTAAGTTTTGTCATTTCTAAAACAGCAAGTAAGATTATCTTCAACAGATAAACGTTCTAAAGATTGAAGCTTCCTGCGGCAAATAGCCTATTCCCATTCGTGCGCGTTTATACATTGGAACTTTTGTAATGTCAGCATCATCAAGAAAAACTTTACCTGATTCAGGTTTTATCATTCCTGTTATCATATAAAAAGTAGTTGTTTTACCTGCACCATTTGGTCCAAGTAATCCAACAATTTCTCCTTTAGAAACCTGTACAGAAGTTTTATTAACAACAGTTCGTTTCTTATAAATCTTTACAAGATTTTCACTTCTTAAAGTTGTGCTCATAATTTTTATCTGAGTTCATTCAAAAGTTTATACATTTCTTCTTTAGTTGGTTTGTTTTGCAAAACTACAAACCGTGGCAAAAGATACGACTTTTCATTTCCATTTACCTGCTTTTCCGGATAGTATTCACTTGCAGGATTTCTATAAAGTTTAACTTCGGCAACTTCATTATTCTCAAATATTACAGTGGTCTCTGCCGAGTTTGATTTAGTTAATCCATTTGCTGTTTCCCCATCATACATAAAATAAATTGAGTAAACATTACCATAAAACTCAGCACGAGCAATCTTATTATCCGAAAAAAATATTTTAATTTGTGTGCTTGAGGTCTGGTCAAATCTTTCTAAATGGTTTTCATTCTGCGACAGCATAAAAGAAGTTCCATCAACATCCAACTCTTTGATATTATTATCTTCAAGATAGATTGTTATAGAATCACCTGTAAGTTGTGAAGTTTCATACCATAATGCAGGCTGATCTGAACTTTCACTAACTTTTTTAGTAATAATTTTGTCATCTTCTCTATAAAATATTGTAAGATCATTCTTAGAGGCAAATTCACTTTTTATGATGCTCACTGAATCGATTGCAAAAAATCTTTGTGATGAATCGCGGTAAGCTTCCATAATTCTGGATTTTATAAAAAGAGTATCAAGCTTCATTTCTTTCGTACTGTCTTCTCTTTCAACGTAAGAAGTATCAACCTGAATGAATAAAGGACTAACATCTATTAATGAATATCCGCGTTCACGATAATCTTCAAGGTGTTCACCATAAATCTCGGAATTATTTTTAAGATTTATCAATCTAACATTACTAAAAGCAAAAGTAATTTTTGTATTTCTAAAATGCTCAAGTGTATCAGCAATTATTTCATTTTCACCATCGAATATAGTTACGTCCCCGATTGCTACCGCTCTATTCTGCTGCTGATAATATGTAAGTTCATTAGCAGTAAGAGTGGTTGTAGTATCGTACAACTTTACCTTTGATTCAAAGAATGCGCGATCTTCATTAAAAAAATATTCTCCGCTATCAGCAGTAAGGATAACTTTTTTATCATCCAGATAAACTCCCGCATTGCTTCTTGTTTTGGCTAGATTCCCATAATAAAATCCGTGAGGAGTTTTTATTGTTAGAGTGTCTTTTTTTACAATTACGTTTCCAATTAATTCAGCATCATTCCTTGAAATAAATTGTATTGCTTTATCACAAGTGATGACAACATCTCCCTGAGTCAAAACGACATTTCCATACACTTCACGGGTGGATTCCCCGCTAACCATTTTACCAACAAGCGAATCACCGATAACAGTTATTAGTTGGTTTTGTTGTGCGAAAAGAGTTTGTGAAAATAATATCAATATCAATACTAATAACTGATTAAGATTCCTCACCCGATGAATCGGGTTCGAAATGACATTAGAAATATTTTTCATATTAATTATCACTGCGATGAATCCGGTCTTGTAACATATGTAATGTTGTAAATAACATAATTCTTCAGACCTTGATCGGACTCAAATCCATAACCTTGAATTTTTTCAGTTGGTGAAATAACAGTAACAAATTTATCTGAAACAATTTTACCGTCCTTATTTCTCCACATCATTTCATCAGTTTTAATTGTAACACTATCGCTTGATACAACAACACTATCAATTGCATAAAAATTATTTGTAGATTCATCAACCCTGCCTTTAATTGCTGTTAAAGTTGTTGTATGAACTTCCTGCTTATCATAAAAATCTACTTTAATATTTTTATCAAGATATGTTTCTCTTTTATCATCAAATTTTCTCAGATGTCCACTGTAAAGAATTGCACTGATTTTTCCTGAATCCGAAAAAGTAACAACGGAATTCCAGCTTTCCTGAGATGGCAATTCTTCAACATTAAACTTTCCATCAACAGAAGGCTTTACCCGTTTTGATGAACAGAATGGAAACAGAAAAAGAATGGATAAAATTAGAACGAAAAATTTCATCTGCTTTGTAATCCAAGATTTATTAAATCGTGCAGATGAATTATCCCAACCGGATGATTTTCATCATCAACAATAACCAGACTTGTAATCTTAAAATTTTCCATTTGTTGTAATGCAAAAGAAGCGAGATATTCTTCTTTTAAAACTTTTGGATTTGTTGTCATAACATCTGATGCACTTAGTCCGGTTATATCAAGAGTTATTTCAAGTAATCTTCTTAAATCACCATCAGTAATAATTCCGGCAAGTTTTCCATCCTCATCCAAAACACATGTAGTTCCAAGTCGTTTGCTTGTAATTTCAATTATCACATCCTTGATGGAAGTGTCTTTATTTACTCTTGGAATACGATCACCTGTTATCATCACCTCTTTAATTTTTAGAGATAATCGTTTGCCCAAACTTCCTCCTGGATGGAGAAAAGCAAAATCCTTTGCGGTAAAATTTCTTTTCTTAAGCAATGATACTGCAAGTGCATCGCCCAAAGCCAGTGTTGCAGTCGTTGATGCAGTCGGTGCAAGATCATAGGGACAAGCTTCTTCTTTAACTGAAATGTTTAGAAATAAATCACACTCGCGGGCAAGTTTTGATTCTTTGTTTCCGCACATTGCAATTAATTTAACATTCATTCGTTTTAACATAGGAAGAAGATTAGAAATTTCCTCAGTCTCACCACTCTTTGAAATAAGAATTACAACATCCTCACTTCTAACCATTCCAAGATCACCATGAAGAGCATCTGTTGGATGAAGATAAATTGCAGCAGTTCCGGTTGAGTTTAATGTTGCAACAATTTTTCGTGCAATCAAACCGGATTTACCCATACCTGTTAAAACAACTCTTCCCTTTGACGCAAAAATAGTTTCAACCGTATTTACAAAATCTTCATTTATACTTTGTTGAAGATCAGCAATTGCTTCTGCTTCAATTCTTATAACTTCTTTACCGTTATTTATTATTTCGTTCAATTTAATTTTCCTTTACGGATCAATTATAATTTTTAGTGATCTGATCAATTTTTTTTAATTCAATTAAAAGTTCTTTTAATTCTGAAAGTGGTAACTGGCTTGCCGCATCGCTAAGAGCATTTTTGGGATCGGGATGAACTTCTAGAAACAAAGCATCAATTCCAACAGCCATAGCTGCACGCGCAAGCGGTTTAATAAATTTTGGCTGCCCGCCGCTTGATTAAATCTTTACTTGGCAAGTTGAACTGCGTGAGTTGCATCCATAACAACCGGATATCCAAGTTCTCTCATTATAACAAGTGAGCGCATATCAACAACAAGATTATGATATCCAAAAGTTGTTCCACGTTCTGTTAACATAATTTTATTATTGCCGGTTGATGCGACTTTATCGGCAGCGTGTTTCATATCTTCAGGAGCGAGGAATTGTCCCTTTTTAATATTAACAACTTTACCTGATTTTCCTGCTGCAATTAGTAAATCTGTTTGGCGTGATAAGAAAGCAGGAATTTGTAAAATATCAACAGCATCACCAACTATTTCCACATCAGATTCAGTATGAATATCCGTAACCACTGATAAGTTTAATTGTTCTCTAACTTTTTTTAAGAATGGCAATTGATTCTTTATCACCTAATCCCGTAAAAGATTTTAGATTAGTTCTATTTGCCTTTTTAAAACTTGATTTGAAAATAAATGGAATGCCAACCTCAGAAGTAATTTTTTTAATTGCTTCAGCAGTTTCAAGAATCATTTTTTCATTTTCAACAACACAAGGTCCGGCAATTAGTACAAAAGGATTGTTATCACCGATTACTATTTGATTTAATTTTACTGACATAAGATTTATTGTTTCTTAAATTTAATTAAACTTTTTCAATATCTTCTTTTGAGAGCAACTTATGACTTTCAAACACAGTTAAGATAGTTATAGAATTCTTTTTTATCGCGTAAACTGTTCTATAATTCTTGTATATAATTTCTCTAATTCGATCAATGGATAATTCAGGAACGATTCTTCCCTTCTTTGGAAACCTTCCAAGATCTTTTGTTAATGAAATCAATTTCTCAGTTAAGTGAATTGCTGCTTCTGGATTATCAGCAGAAATAAAATCTTCAATTTGTTGAAGATTTTTCATTGCTTCTTTTGTCCAGTTTATTTTCATTAAGATTTACTAGCTCGGTACTTTTTTAATTCACTTTTTAATTGTGCGGTTGTTAGTAAATCACCATTCTCAGAATCAGCTAATCCTCTGGAAATTGATTCGATAAATAATTTTGGTTTCATTCAATGAATCATATTCTGTTGGAGAAACTAAAACGCCGGCAGGTTTACCATTTTGAGTAATAACTAGAGAGTGTTTTCTAACCTGGATATCTTTTAAATATTTAGCTAATCCAGATTTGAATTGCCCAACTGGAATTATATCATTTGTGACTGAAATATTTTTCATTATTAAGTCCTGTATTAATGTCTAAATTACAGCCTTAATTTAGTTCTATATTAAGACAATATCAATTTAGTATTTTAACCAAATATTTTAAATAATAAGAACAATCTTAAATTTTCTTTATTTGACTATCATATGCTTTTACTTTCAAACAAAAATAAGAATTTATTCTTACCGTTTAAAGAAAAGGGATGATATTAAGTATCTGATTCCTTTTTAAAGATTCTGATCCATTCATTCTTTTCGCCGTTCAAACATTTTATCTTGGATTTTTAGCCTGATTGTACTATAATCGAATCAACTTTTTACCGATTAATAATTTCAAATATTTAATGAAATAAAAATACACTTTACTTTTTCTGTTTGTATTATCTTTACAATTATCTTTCCTCAGCCTCAGCCGACACTAAGCTCATCCGAAATAAAACTTGCATTAAAAAAATTGGATGTACTTGGAAGTGTGCTTTACATTGCAGCGCATCCGGATGATGAAAACACATCTGCTATTTCTTATCTGGCAAAAGGGAAATTATTAGAACTGGATATTTATCTTTAACTCGTGGAGATGGCGGACAAAATTTAATCGGTCCTGAACAATCAGAACAACTTGGAGTAATAAGAACGCAGGAACTACTTGAAGCAAGAAAACGTGACGGCGGTGAACAATTTTTTACTCGTGCTATAGATTTTGGTTACACAAAATCATCCGAAGAAACTTTTGAGTTTTGGGATAAAGAAAAAATATTAAGTGATGTTGTTTGGGTAATTAGAAAATTTCAAACCGGATATAATCATAACACGATTTCCAGCAACCGGACAAGGCGGACACGGACATCATACCGCATCTGCAATATTAGCTTTGGAAGCATTTGATTTAGCGAATGATCCAAAAGCATTTCCTGAGCAATTGAAATATGTGAGTGTCTGGAAGCCAAAAAGAGTTTTCTGGAATGCCTGGCTTCCTGCATTGCAAAATACAACGATAGACCTTTCAAAAATTCCCTCGCTAAATCTCGGCGAGTACAATTCCCTGCTCGGAAAATCTTATACTGAAATTTCCGCGTTAAGTCGTTCGATGCACAAAAGTCAGGGATTTGGTTCATCGGGAATTCGTAATAACATCTTAAATTATTTTATGCTTCAAAAAGGTGATTCGGTTGTAAATGATATGTTTGAAGGAATTGATTTAACTGGAATCGTGTTGATGGTGGAAAAGAGATTCAAGATTTAATTCAAAAGACTATAGATGATTTTGATGATGAAAATCCTTCAGCCAGTTTAGATAATTTATTTTTGATTTACGAAAAAATATCAAACCTAAAAGATGAATATTGGAAAGAAGTTAAGCTTAAAGAAGTAACAGAACTTATTCGTTCCTGTGCAGGAATATGGGTTGAAGCGATTTCTGAAAATGAATTTGTTTCAGTTGGAGATACATTAAAAGTAAAATCAATGATAGTTAACAGAAGTGATATTGATCTATCAATTACAAATGTTGGTATTAGAAATCTGAGTGAGTCAAAAATTGGAAGTAACAAGCTTGTAAAAGGCGAACCGAACACTTTTAACTTTAGTTTCCTAATTCCGGAAAACACTGCCAATCTCGCAACCATATTGGTTACAAAATGATCATCCGGTTGGAATGTTTAATATTACTGATCCAAATTTAACAGGACTGCCGGAAGAAAATCAGAAGTTAGTATGCGATTTTACAATCAATTATAATAATGTTCCAATAAACTTTGCTGTTCCGGTTTTTTATAGAATTACAGATCCGGTTGATGGAGAAGTATATAAGCCTGTCGTTATTACTCCGCCTGTTACTGTTAACATTGAAAAAGATATTTATTTTTTTAGCAGCGATATGGATAAGGAAATTAAAATATCAGTTCAATCATTTAAGAATTCTGTATCAGGTAAAATCATTTTGGACAGTAAAGATGGATGGAAAGTTGAACCGAACGAAATCGTTTTTCAGTTTGATAAAATAAATCAGAAGAAAGATTATTACGTTAAAGTGACCCCATCAACCAATGGCTCTACCTCAGAGTTATCAGCACAAATTATAATAGATAATAAAACTTATACTAAAAGTTTAACACGAATTGAATACAAACATATTCTGCCTCAAACGATTTTTTATGAGGCTAAATCAAAACTGGAGTTATTTAATTTTAATAAAGACGGTGTTAAAAAGATTGGATACATTGTTGGCTCTGGTGATAAGATTCCTGACTTTCTAACAGATCTTGGTTTTGATGTAACGATTATGGATGACAAACATTTCAGTTCAAATAATTTAGATCAGTTTGATGTAATCATTACAGGTATTCGTGCTTACAATACAAGAGATAATCTTGCAGCATTTCAAAAAGAGCTGGTTAAATATGTAGAACACGGCGGAACATTGATCTCTCAGTACAACACAACTGGTGATTTGATTACTGAACCTGGAGTTCTTCCGCTAAAACTATCACGAGATCGTGTTACAGATGAAAACTCCAAAGTAGATATTCTAAAAAGTGATCATAAGATTTTTAATAGACCATTCAAAATAACAACAGATGATTTTAACGGCTGGATACAGGAGCGAGGCTTATATTTCCCAAATGAATGGGATAATAATTACACAGCACTCCTATCTATGAGTGATAAAGGCGAAACTCCGAAAACAGGATCATTATTGGCTGCAAAGTATGGTAAAGGAACTTTTGTTTATACAGGTTTATCTTTCTTCAGAGAAATTCCTGCAGGAGTTGAAGGAGCAATAAAATTATTTATCAACTTACTTTATGCAAATAAATAGATGGAAGATAATCCTAAAAATATGATTGATGACAAGCCGCCATTTCTGGGTTCGTGGAATAAAATATATTTATTGGTATTTGGCGAGCTGATAGTTTTAATTATACTTTTCTTTCTCTTCACAAAGGCATTCAGTTGAGTACGATTGACTGGATAGTTATGTGCGGATTTACGGGCTTCATCGTTTTTTATGGAGCATGGAAAACTCGCAAGACAAAAGATGTTGATGATTATTTGCGAACAGGTAAAAGCAGTTCCTGGTGGGTGGTTGCATTATCAATTATGGCAACTCAGGCAAGTGCAATAACATTTCTTTCAACTCCTGGACAAGCTTATGTGGATGGAATGCGTTTCGTGCAGTTTTATCTCGGCTTACCTATAGCGATGATAATCCTTTCAATTACTGCAGTCCCGATTTACAGCAAGCTTAATGTGTACACAGCTTATGAATATTTAGAAAAAAGATTCGATCTAAAAAATCGAGTACTTGGAAGCGTTCTTGTTTTTGAGTCAGCGCGGATTAGCAGCAGGGTTTACTATTTATGCACCGGCATTAATTCTTTCCGTTATTCTTGGGTGGGAATTAAATCTTACTATTATTCTTATTGGTATAATGGTAATTATTTACACTTCAATTGGTGGGACAAATGCTGTTAACAAAACTCATATTCTTCAGATATCAATAATTACAGTTGGAATGTTTGCAGCATTTTTTATGATTTATATTCTTCTGCCAAAAGACATTTCTGTAATTGATGCCGCTTACATTGCCGGGAAGAATGGGAAAACTGAATGCAATAGATTTTTCATTCAATCTTAATGATCGTTATACATTCTGGTCCGGAATTATCGGTGGTACATTTTTAATGTTAAGTTATTTTGGTACTGATCAATCACAGGTTGCAAGATATCTTGCAGCAAAAAATATAACACAAAGCAGAATGGGACTGCTTGTAAACGGATTAGTAAAAATTCCAATGCAGTTTATTATTCTATTTATAGGCGCGATGGTATTTGTGTTTTTTCAATTTGTTACTCCCCCGCTGTTCTTTAATCCCGTTGAAACCGAAAAAGTAAAATCAGGTTCATACTCAAAAGAATATTCACAACTGGAAAATGAATTTGAGATATTGCAAAATCATAAAAGAGAGAAACTGCGTGAGATGCTTGCTCAAAGTTCAAGATCAAGTTTAAGTTCAAGTGATGCTGAGAAGAATGACTTGAATAAGATTTCAATGAGAGAACAAGAACTTAAGGCAGGTGCAAAAGAGATAATCAAGAAAAATAATCCCAATGCAGATACAAACGACACAAATTATATTTTCATCACTTACATTGTTAACTATCTTCCTATTGGATTAATTGGTTTATTACTTGCTGCAATTATAGCAGCATCAATGTCGTCAACTTCTGCGGAATTAAATTCATTAGCTTCAACTTCACTTATTGATATCTACAAAAGACTTATAAATAAAAATGGTAGTGATGATCATTATCTGAAGTTTTCGAAATATGCAACAGTTGGCTGGGGAATTTATGCAATCATATTTGCACTGCTGGCAAGTGAATTAGGTTCATTGATTGAGGCTGTAAATATTCTTGGTTCACTTGTATATGGAACAATATTAGGAATTTTTCTTGTTGCATTTTATACAAAAAAGATTTCTGGTAATTCAGTTTTTATAAGTGCTATAATTGCAGAGGCAGTTGTTCTTTATTGTTTTATATTCACTTCAATTCCCTTTTTATGGTATAATGTTATTGGATGTTTAATTGTGCTTATCCTTAGTTCTGGAATTAATCAAATTCCTAATCGCAAATTAAAAGCAGCAAATTAGCACTCAACAATATTTTTGAACTTTTGTGATTTAGTGATTTAGTGGCATTGTGATTAATGTTAAAAAGGAATAGAGATACAATTGCCACCAAAACACAAAAGCTCTAAACAAGAACTAAATATTATTTCACCACTTACTTGTTAAAAGTCTAATCGTTATTTTTCCATCAAATAATTTTATAAATCATGGCAAACGAAAGAAAAAATCAAATCATTAAAGCCGCAGCTAAACGATTTGCAAGACATGGTTTGGCAAAAACAACCCTTGATGAAATTGCACGCGATATCAGAATAGGTAAAGCAACAATCTATCATTACTTCACTTCAAAAGACGATCTTTATTTTGCAACTCTAAAATGGGAATGCGAATTATTTATTGAGCAGGTAAAAAACATTTTCGAGAATGAATCAAGCACAATCACACAAAAATTATCCTATTACATCGAATTAAAAGATATTGTTTCTGAAAGTAATAAACTTATTTATGAAGCATTAATTGCTTTTTTTAACGATAAGACTTTAGATCAGGAAAAAGAGATTTTGAAGCAGCTCTTTACACGGGAGTCTGAATCAATAAAACATTTTCTTACAAAATACTTTTCACAGAAAATTAAAAAGACTAGTGCAACTCTGCCATATTTTATCGTGGTCAACAGTTGGGGTATGTTATTTGGTAGTAAACTTAATTCCATAGTTGAAACTACAAAACCATCAAGCACAAAAGAATTATTTATTGAGTCTTTAGAATCGATGTTAGATTAGAGAATGGTCAGTCTTCAATTTTGTTCAGACTGACATTGAGATATACTTAAATAACAAAAAACTATTAATTCTTTTCCGCTTTAGTATCATCGGTTTCTGCATCACCATCATTTTCTTCATCGCCAAAAATAAATTTCTCATATTTATGTTTAATAAGCTGTGCTTCAACAATAAAGAAAACATCTTCTGCAATATTAGTTGCGTGATCAGCCAGTCTTTCAAGTTCCCTAGAGATAACTAATAAAGCCACTGCTGCTTCAATATTATCAGGATTTTGTTTCATTATTGATTTTAAAATTAAATGATTTTCTGCATTCAATTTATCAACAACATCATCAGTTAGTATAACTTCTTTTGCAAGTTCAGGATTACCGCCAATAAAAGCATCAATGGAATTTTTTAACATTCGTTTTGTAAGATTAAACATTTCCTCAAGTTTTGTGTCATGATAAAACTCAGGTTTTTTCTTAACCAGTAATACATTCTCTGCAATGTTAACTGCTATGTCGCCTATTCGTTCGAGATTACTGTTGATTGTAAGCGAAGACATTATATATCGTAAATCCATTGCAACGGGCTGAGCTAATGCAAAAATTCTCTGGCATATTTTATCAATCTTTACATCGTACTTATTTACTTTTTTATCACGATCAATAACAGATTGTGCAAGTTCCAAATTATCTTCTTCAACAGATTTGATAGCATTCTGAACCTGTTCATCAACAAGGCTGCACATTTTTATTACACGTGTTTTTAATTTTTCAAGATGTTCGTCTAATAATCTTTCCATTTGTTCTCCTTTGTTCTCTCTTTCAAATATTTCTAGTCTCTAATGCACACAAGTTACGCAATGTCATTTCGAATTAGTGTTCTAACTGGAAATCTGTCTAATACTATTTTAAGATTTCTCTCTGCGTTCGAAATGACAAAATAATTTAATACTAAATTCAGCAGATTGCTACATCCTAATCGGATTGGCAATGACACACCATAATCAACCAAATCTTCCAGTTATATAATCCTCCGTCTGTTTTTTAGAAGGATTAGTAAATATTTTGGTTGTTCGATCAAATTCAATTAATTCACCAAGATAGAAAAATGCAGTCATATCGCTTACTCGTGCAGCTTGCTGCATATTATGTGTTACAATTACAATTGTATAATTTTGTTTCAAATCGTGAATCAACTCCTCAATTTTTGCTGTTGAAATCGGATCGAGTGCACTTGCAGGTTCATCCATTAAAATTATTTCAGGTTCAACTGCCAATGCTCTTGCAATACACAATCTTTGCTGCTGTCCGCCAGATAAACTTAAGTGCATTTTCATTCAAGTCTGTCTTTTACTTCATCCCAAATAGCTGCCTGCTTACATGTTTGTTCAACAATTTCATCAAGTATTTTTTTATCCTTTATTCCATTTATCTTGGGACCATATACAATATTTTCATAAATAGTTTTGGGAAATAGATTTGATTTCTGAAAAACCATTCCAATATTTTTTCTAAGATTAACAACATCAATATTTTTATCATAAATATTTACTCCATCAACAGAAACTTCACCTTCAATTCTAACATTATCAATCAAATCATTCATTCTGTTAAGTACTCTTAGAAAAGTTGATTTACCGCACCCGGAAGGTCCAATAAATGCAGTTACTCTTTTATCTGGAATATTGAGTGTAATATTTTTTAAGGCTTGTTTCTCGCCGTAAAAGAGATCCAGGTTTTTGATTACTATTTTAATGTCTTTCATAAAATATTATAGTCTTCCTAAAGCTTTTCTAAATCTATATCTAAAAATTATTGCAGTAATATTTAACATAAATGTTAACACAATTAACACAAGGGTAGAACCATATTGTATTGGTAATGTTTTTGTTGGATTTGATGATTGCGTTGCTAAAATAAATATATGATATGCCAGATACATAAACTGTTTTGCAGGATTAATCATTGGGATACAATAGTCTCCAATACACAAATCAGTTACCGGAAGATTTGGCAGAAAGAAAGCCGCACCAAGAAATAAAATCGGGGCAGTCTCTCCTGCTCCTCTGCTTATCGCTAAAATTGTTCCAGTTAAAATTCCGGGTCTTGCCTGCGGTAAAACAACATTTTTAATCGTCTGCCATTTAGTTGCTCCTAATCCATAAGAAGCATCGCGATGAGATTTTGGTACTGAGTTCAATGCTTCAAGAGTAGATACAATTACAATGGGCAGCACCAGCACTGCAAGAGTTGCAGAAGCCCATATCAGAGCCGGTTGACCAAAGAGCAGACCTGTTTCAAGCACTTCATCCATTCCTCTTCCAATAAAAAGGATGAAGAAACCCAATCCAAATAATCCAAAAACAATAGATGGAACACCTGCAAGATTATTTATTGAGGTTCTGATAATTCTTGTAAAGAAACTGTCTTTAGCGTACTCATTTAGATAGATAGCAGAACAAACTCCAAGTGGCACTGCCATTATTATCATTATCAGAGTTACGGCAATGGTCCCGAAGATAGCGGGGAAAATACCGCCTTCAGTCATATTGTTTTTAGGATCATCAAAAATAAATTCAAAAGAAATTGTTCCTATTCCCTGAGCAACTATTTTTCCGAGCAGAAGCATCAAAATAAGTACAAGAGAAAAGAACATTATTCTAACAAACCAAATCGATGTTGATCCGATAAAATCTCTTTTCTTTTTACGAAGTTCTAACATTTCTTATCCATTAAAATGTATTCTTCTTTCTCATCCTGTTTATGATAATTTCTGCAATAAGATTTAGAAAAAAGGTTATTGTAAATAAAACAATTCCAATAAAGAATAATGAGTAATAATGATCTGAACCCTGGGACACTTCTCCCATCTCTGCTGCAATTGTTGCAGTCATAGTTCTTACGCTAAGAAAAATATTGGAAGTAATATTAGCAGCATTACCGGCAGCCATTAGTACAATCATTGTTTCGCCAATTGCACGACCAAAACCTAAAATGACACTTGCTGAGACTCCGCTGAAAGCTGCTGGAAGAATTACTTTACTTATCGTTTGCCATTTAGTTGCACCTAAACCATATGATGCCATTCGTAAATCATTTGGAATTGAGTGAAGTGCATCCTCTGTAAGCGAAGCAATAACCGGAATGATGACAAATGATAATCCTATCGAAGCAACGAAAGCATTCAATCTGTTAGCCGGATGAAGAAGATCATTAAAAAATGATGCACCTATTACCAACATAATAAAACCAATAACAACAGTAGGAATACCGGCAAACAATTCAATTAATGGTTTCAAGAATTCTTTCCACTTGGGATTTGCAACTTCAGAAAGATAGATACCTGCGGCAACACCAAATATTGTAGAAAGAATTGTTGCAGGAATTGCAGTTAACAATGTTCCAAGTATTAATGGGATAAGTGAATATCTTGGTTCTTCAGAAGTGGGATACCATTGGAAAACGGTTTCTGTTGTTCCATCAGCACCAATTCTGGTTGTGTAAAGAAAATCTAATAAACCAATATGTTCTAATGCTCTAAATCCTTCTTTAAATAAGAAAATAAAGATTAGAATTATAAATATAAGTGCGGCAACACCGTTTATTGTAAAGAATAATTTAATCAAAGATTCTTTTGTACGTGTAAACTTTTTGATTCGTTTACCATATTTAGAATCAACCGATTTGGAATAAAATTCGTTTTCTTGTTCGCTCATTATTTCACAAATGAATTATAAAAACTCATAATAAAAAGTTAGTCTTGCTGTTAATGATGGATCGATACTTACTCCATTAACGGGAGTTTCATAAGTTTCAAATTCAAGATTTGGAATAATACTTACTTTATCGTGTAATTTAATTTCCATACCTGCTACAATGAAGTTTCTTGAATCGCCCTTAAAATCTCCAGAAATATTAGGATCAAAATAGTCGTATCTTAATATTCCTGCAAGTGTTTCAGTAAAGTTGTAAGATCCGAAAGCTGAAATTCCAAGAGCATTTCTATTGATTACATTCGAGTTACTGCTAACATCATTACTATTTGTCTGAAGAAAAGTTTCTAATCCAAGTGAAAAATTATTCTTTTCTTTGTATCCAAGAAAAAGTGAAGTTACTAAAGCATCATTATTGTATGCTATATCAGAAAATGTTTTCTTAGGTTTAAATCTATAGTCACCATAAACCGTTATTCTAAAATTATCATCGGGAAGGAAATCTAGATGTGCATAGACTCTTTTAAATTTATCGCTCTCACTTTCGAATGAACTTCCGTTACCATACATAACCCAATAATTTATTTTTCCGCTGGAAATAAGCTTACCTTTTAAAGATATTCCTAAATCACGTGAACTAGCAATTCTTCGTAAATCCATAATAGTTCTTTCTAAAGAACGATAACCCCAACTAGATTCAGAAACTGTAAACGTTGGCGGAGGCTGAATTCCGAATATTAAACTACTGCCACTGAAAATTTCTTTCCATTGCAGATAAGCATCTTTAATAAAAGTGAGAAAAAGAGTATTATCAACACCGACTACTGTTTGAGATTCTAATCTAAATCTTGTGCTAAATTTATCAGAGATTTTGTAATCATAAGTAAAATAAATTCTTCTGAATTGAAATCCGTTAATATCTTTTTGTCCTGTAAGAGCTTTATTTGAGATATCGTCTATAGTGCTATCTCTCATAACATTATAAAAATAATCCCCAAACATATAACCAGAAATCTTTCCACCGGCATCATCCTGAGCAAATACGGATGAAAAAAGTGAAGAGCACACAATTATTCCAAATAAATAATTTTTCATTTTACTCTCTCTCTTTTGATTCGACTTAAACTTTAAAAAGAAAGCTTCTCTCTCTCCAAAGAAGCTTTCCAGTCAATTAAATATTCTTATTTTTTAGGAGGCAATGGAATGTATTCCATAGTTTTAACAACGTTTTGTCCCTCAGGCGAAATTATAAAATCCATAAAATCTTTTACTGCTCCGGTTGCTTCCCCGTTTGTAAAGCAATATAAATATCGTGATATCGAATAATCACCGCTCCAGATCAGATCATAATTAACTTTATTATTTTCTGCAGGTGAAAATGCCTGAGAATTTTCATCTTTTTTAATGTGTAAGATTTTAACATCATTTCTTTCTGCAAAGTAACCAACACCGCCGTAGCCAATTCCTTTAACATCTCGTGCAACTGCCTCACCAAGAGCAGCCGTTCCTTGTAAAACCTGAGTGGAAGGTGAATAATCAACCTGCTTTCCATTAACTTTTCCAAGAACATGTTCTTTGAAAAATTCATAAGTACCACTGCTGTTTTCCCTTCCATAAAGAGTTATCAGCATATTAGGCCCGCCAAGTTCTTTCCAGTTTTTAATCTTACCAGCAAAAATATCACTTACCTGCTGTACAGTTAAGTTATCAATTTTATTTTCTGGGTGAACGATAACAGCAATCCCATCAAGTGCAACTTCATAAGTAAATGGTTCAATGCCCTTCGATTTTGCATCCTCATATTCATTTGCTTTCATTTCACGTGATGAATTAGCAATTTCAGTGGTTTTATTTAATAATGCCGCAATACCGGTACCTGATCCGCCGCCGGTAACCTGAATTGATATCTCAGGGTGAAGTTTCATATACTCTTCAGCCCATTTTTGTGAAAGGTTTACCATAGTATCGGAACCTTTAACTGTAATTACAGTTTGTTCAACCTGATCTGACTTCTTCTTGCATCCAATTATTAACAATGGAATTACTGCAATTAGAATAAGCAGATACCCTAAACGATTCTCTCTTCTCATTATTGTATCCTTGTTTAGTTATTAGAAATAGTTTTTTTGATATTAAGAAATATATCGGAAAGATCAATACTCGTTAACGTGTTCTATGTTAAGGAATTGTTAAATATCTTAAAAAAGATTGTAAAATCTTCTCTTTTTGTCCATAATTTGACAATTGGATAAACAAATCATTAGAACATTTTCGAAGATCAACATATATTAACTAATAAATGTTCAGGAATTTTTATTCCATTCCACTATACAAAAGTTGTTATGATTAAAAAAATAATAGACTTCTTCAAACCCGATTCCCAAACTTCTTTAGAAACCGACCAGAATAGAATTGATAAGAATTATAAAAAATATCGCTGGTCAGTTTTTTTATCTTCAACCATTGGTTACGGAATATATTACATCTGCCGTCTCAGCATAAACGTTATAAAAAAACCAATCATTGATGAAGGGCTGCTAACAGAATCCCAGCTTGGCATAATTGGTTCAGCTTTATTTTTTTCTTATGCTGCTGGCAAGTTAGTTAATGGATTTTTATCCGATCGCGTAAATATCCGAAAATTTATGGCTACGGGTTTATTTATTTCTGCTATCGTTAATCTTGTTATGGGATTTCAATCACTATTTATTTTATTCGCAGTTCTTTGGGGATTAAATGGATGGTTTCAATCAATTGGTTCAACAACATCGGTGGTAGCGCTTGTTAGATGGTTTAGTAAAAAAGAACGAGGCACTTATTACGGTTTCGGAAGCGTTAGTTTAAGTTTAGGTGAAGCACTTACATTTATTGTTACTGCTTTTATTGTTTCATTAGCAGGATGGAGAGCTGGCTTTTTGGCTTCCGGATTAGTTGGACTTATCGGCACTTTTATAATTTTACGATTTTTTTATGATAGTCCTAAAAGTAAAGGATTGATGCCGATTGCAGAATACAAAAACGATTATGAAGAAACTATACCCAATAAAAAATCATTTTCGTCACTTCAATTTGGATTACTTAAAAAATCCGGCAATATGGATTTTGGCTCTCTCAAGTTTATTTATTTATGTTGTCAGATATTCAATAAACAGTTGGGGAATTTTATTTCTGCAGGAACAAAAAGGATATACAGGCTTAGAAGCAAGCTCAATCATTTCCATCAGTTCTATATTTGGAATTGTTGGAACACTTTCTTCCGGTCTCATTTCTGATAAATTATTTGGTGGAAGAAGAAATTATCCGGCGCTTATTTTCGGAGTACTAAATGCAATTTCAATTGCTGTTTTTTTATTAAACTCAAAAACCTATCCCTGGTTAGATATTGGAAGCATGGTCTTCTTTGGAATATCAATTGGTGTACTGGTTTGTTATTTGGGTGGTTTGATGGCAATAGATATTTCACCTAAAGAAGTTTCAGGAACAGTTATGGGTTTAATCGGAATTGCAAGTTATGTGGGTGCTGGTATTCAAGATCTTCTTAGCGGTTTTTTGATAGAACATAATAAAATTATTATCAATGGAACTGCGACTTATGACTTTACAATGGCAATCGGTTTTTGGATTGGTTCTTCAGTGTTATCATTCTTGTTAGTACTTTTAGTCTGGAATGCAAAGGTGTATAAAAATGATTGATAACTGGAGTGTACAACAGACTGAATATGAAAAGCAAATCAGTTTAATTTAATCTACTCCCATTCTAATATTAAATTAATGTTAAATCTATTAATGTTATAAAAATCTATCAGTATTTGAGCAATATTTGTTAAGCAATTATCCGATTTATGTGGATACTTTTTAGAATAGCCGTTAACTTTGCAACGGAAAGTCTAATTAACTTAAAGGTTTATTAAATGCCCGATTTCTTTAATACCTGGCTGCCATTTATTTATCTGTATGGAGTTGGAGGAATATTCTTCTTTGCAGGAATGTACATAATTACTAAAAGCGGAGCATTAAATCTTAAACGCAAACAGCATAGGTGGTGGGTTAAAGTTTTGTTTGCAGGCTATTTCTTTTTTATGGGCTTACACGCTTTTTTAATAATTGCAGCATTATATCTGTAAACGCAATGGTACACTGATCTAACTGATTAGACTGATTTGAACGAATTAATAATTCGGAACTCACCTTACGCAAAGTTTACAATAATGTCATTCTGAACTTGTTTCAGAATCTTCTTTTGTTAAGTTTTTTAGATGCTGAAATAAATTCAGCATGACAAATGCATAAGGTGAGTTAGTGAAGTAATTTAATTTGAAATCTTTATTAACATTATAATTTTTTAGGATTTATATGCCCACTTTTGCTCATACCTGGTTACCTTTTATATACCTTTATGGTGTTGGCGGCGCTTTCTTTTTAAGTGGAATGATTCTAATCAAAAAAGCAAAAGCCGTAAACTTTGAAAAGAAAAGACATCGTTACTGGTGGAAGGTTACCATTTTCGGGTTCTTTTATTTTATGGTTATTCATGCTCTGTTAATATTGGCTGCATTGTATCTTTAATTTTTTTTACAACTATCTCTTAAACTATTTCTCAAAAAAATAAGAATAAAATTTTATGGAAGTACATCACAGTTTAGGCACATCAACCGATTGGATTGTAATGATTGTTTACTTCATTGCAATTATGGCATTCGGTTCATACTTCGGTAAGTACAATCGCACAACTACAGATTTCTTTTTTGGAGGAAGACGTTTTGCCTGGTGGTTGATTGCAATGTCTATTGTTGCTACCGGAGTTGGAAGTCATAGTTTTATAAAATACTCAGCAAAAGGTTTTACTGATGGCTTTGCATCTACAATGACTTATATGAACGATTGGTTCTTTGTTCCCTTTTTTATTTTTGGATGGCTTCCGATTATTGTCTATACAAGAATCCGATCAATACCAGAATACTTTGAAAAAAGATTTTCACCCGGAACAAGATTTCTGGCAACAATTTTAATTTTACTTTACATGATCGGTTATGTTGGCATTGGCTTTTTAACTATGGGGAAAGCTATACTGCCATTGCTGCCTCAGGATTTTACATTACTCGGGATCCATTTTCAAACAACATTGATGGGGTTAGTAATTGTTATTGCATTAATTGTTGGAATTTACATTACCTACGGTGGACAAACTGCAGTTATCTTTACAGATCTTGCACAAGGATTTGTTTTAATATTTGCTGGCGGTTTGGTTTTCTTTCTTGGTCTTGATTACATAGGTGGATTTGGAATGTTCTGGGATTTACTTCCCACAACTTGGAAACTGCCACTTGCTAATTTTAACAATCCACCCGGTTTTAATTTTGTAGGAATTTTCTGGCAGGATGGTGTTGCAGGCTCTGTGGGATTTTTATTTATGAACATGGGTCTGGTTATGCGTTTTATGGCAACCAAGAGCGTTGATGAAGGACGAAAAGCAGCAGTATTTAATATTTTATTCATGCTTCCAATTTCTGCAATTGTAGTTGGTAACGCAGGTTGGATTGCAAAGGCTATATCAGTTGCAAATCCTGATGTTGTACCCCCAAATACAAATCCAGATGCAGTATTTGTTGTTGTTGCAAACATAATTTCGCATCCGGGGGTATTTGGATTTATTATGGCTGCACTAACGGCTGCATTAATGTCCACGGTGGATACTTTACTTAATGCAACAGCGGCAGTTTATATAAATGATATACATCGCCCTGCAAAAAAATGGTTATCCAAAAAAGTACAAACATGGAAAGAAGAAGACAAACAGGAATTAGGTGCTGCAAGAATTGCAACTGCTTTATTTACAATTATGGGAGTGCTTGCAGTAATTCCATTTAGTGCATTCCCTACAGTGTATGAGGCACACGGGTTTTTTCATTCTACGTTAACTCCTCCCCTTGTGGTAGCAATTTTTCTTGGAGTGTTTTGGAGAAAGTTTACAAACGCATCTGTTATTGCAACCTTTGTAGTTGGCGTTGCATTGATGGTACTCGGAATGTACTACCCTCGCCCGCTGATACAAATATTTGATCACGGAACTGCATTCGATGCAAAGCATCCATACACTTACATCGGAGCGTTATACAATTTATTTGTTTGTGTTCTTGTTGGTGTGCTTACAACTGTTACAAGGGATTGGCAGATAAAAGTTATTGAAAAAATAAAGACTAACCCGAATCATAAATCAATTATGACAGGAATTACTTTTGTATCAGGTGCAATATTTATGATGATAATTTTTAATGTTGCCTCACTTCCAATTCTCTTAGCACTTACTTTAGTTATGCTGGTTTTCGTTGTACTTGCATCAAACTACTTTTCAAAATATTCTGAAGGAACACACACAGAAGGCTTAACTGTTTGGGGAATTGCAAAAGCAAAAGAAACCTTTAAAGGCAGCAAGGTTAATGATCGCGATGGCGAATTGATAAAAGTAAACTGGAAATTAAAAGATGATGCCGATGACTTAATGCATTTTTCAAAAAATGATATGGCAAAGATGGCTGCAGATCCTGGTGATCTGGTTTACGTTTCGGATAAACGTAAATGGCTTGGCGGATTGAAATCCTGCCACAGCACTTACGGCGAACCCCACGATGAAGACGGCATTGTTTACATTACTCAGGAGCATATTGATCAGGGACAGTTTGTTAAGGGCAAAGTGTTAACTGCTGAGAAGGAAATGTAATATTAGGATGCTGGATGCTAGATACTGGATAGTTGATGATGGAGTTTTGGAGTAATGGAGTTTGGAATTAGAGATTGAAAGATTGAATAATTAAAAGCTTTAAAGATTAAATTAATTACTCAAGTTAAGCGTAAAAGATAGAAAACTGTTAAAGCAGTTAAACATTTTGTTTTTAGTTTTTAGTATCACCGGGATTAATCCCAATGTTAATGATTGAAAATTAAGAGTTAAAACCGTTTCTCCATAGGAGTCCTTTGGACAATGGTTTACACCATCAGGCGGTCAATTTGCCACTAAAACTCCAAATCACTAAATATCACAAAATATTTTATTTATTCTCCCTGTGTTATAAATACAAACCTTGTTCATTGCCACGAAGTGGTTGGTGGCAGTTTGGTAAAGGCACGAAGTCTCGCGTTAAGAAATGAACTTTACTTAAATTTTTAGATACAACTCATAATTCTTAATTCATTTACCTTTTCATTAAATTAAATCAACAAAAAAATCAAACTAATATAGATGGAATATCTAATAATTTTATTATTGATACTGCTGAATGGATTGTTTGCAATGTCAGAAATTGCACTTGTTTCATCAAAGCGGGCAAGGTTAGAAGAAAAAGCAAAGAAAGGCAGCACTGGCGCAAAGACTGCTTTAAAACTTTTAGATGAACCCGAAAAATTTCTTTCCACAGTACAAATTGGTATTACTTTAGTCGGAATTATTGCAGGTGCATTTGGCGGTTTGGCGATTGCAGATGATCTTGTTCCCACATTACAGAAAATTAACTGGCTTGCACCTTATGCTGATCAGGCTGCCATTGTTATAGTTGTATCCATCATAACTTACCTTTCATTAATTATTGGCGAGCTGGTACCCAAGACCATTGCATTTAATAATCCTGAAGGTATTACAATTACACTTGCCCCTTTTATGAAATTTCTTTCCTGGCTTACAACTCCAATTGTTGTATTCTTAAGTTTATCTACAAAAGTTTTATTAAAATTGTTAATGATTAAACCAAAAGACGAAACACCGGTTACTGAAGAAGAATTAAAAATACTAATTGAAAAAGGTGCGCAGTTTGGAACACTGGAACACCGTGAATCAGAATTATTAAAAAGAATATTCCGGTTTGGTGACAGACGAGCTTACGACATAATGACGAACCGACAGGATGTTGTGTTAATTAATATTAATGATACAATTGAAAAAATAAAGCAACAGGTATTTGATAATACTTTTTCAAGATACCCGGTTTGTGATGAAACCCGTGATAACATAATCGGTGTTTTTACGATTAAAGATTTTTTTCATAAAATAAATATCCAAAATAACTTTAACCTTAAAGACATATTAACTCAGCCTTTATACATACCTGATAATCTTACCGGCATAAGGGTTTTTGAAAAGTTTCGTGATACAAAAACTTACATTGCTGTAGTTATAGATGAATACGGTTCGTTTGAAGGAATAATTACTCTGCACGATTTAATTGAAAATATTTTTGGCGACTTACCAGACATCCACGAAGTTGAAGAAGTTAATATCTTCAAAAGAGAAGATGGATCTATGCTTATTGAGGGAAGTATTTTAATAGATGAGTTAAAGGAACATCTTAATATTTCTTTTGAAGAAGATGATAATTTTTCTACGCTCGGCGGTTTTGTTATGTACAAGCTTAACCGAATACCTAAGACTGGAGATAAGTTTGATTATGATTCTTTTACGTTTGAGGTTGTGGATATGGATGGAAACCGGGTTGATAAGGTTTTGGTTGTAAAACTACAGGAGAATGAAAATGATACTTGATGCTGGAAAATTGATTTAGATTTTGTTCAAAGTGTTATTTAAATCAATTAACTTGCCTTCGGTGCTTAAGGAAACAAGATAAGCACCTACGGCTAAATATTTATCAGTTGTGTTTTACTTGGCTTCCTTGTTATGGGCGGCGGGCTAAGCACAATACCATTAGGTTTTTAAAATTGATTCAAGGATTTCTATGAAAGCAGTTATATGCACGAAATACGGTCCACCAGAAGTTCTTCAGATTAAAGATGTTGAAAAACCTTTTCCTAAAGATAATGAAGTACTGATAAAAATAATAGCTACAACAGTACACATTGGGGATACTAAGATTCGGCGTTTAGAACCCGGTTTAGGACCTGTCAAAGATTTCTTTTTCAAGCCCTTGATGCGAATCATGTTGGGTTTAAAGGACCAAGAAAAAAAATACTTGGGATGGAACTGGCCGGAGACATTGAAGCAGTCGGCAAAGATGTTACGCTGTTTAAAATAGGCGATCCCGTTTTTGCATCCACTGAATTTAGATTTGGAACTTATGCCCAGTATTGCTGTATTCCTGAAAATGGGATTCTTGCAATAAAACCAACCAATATGACTTACGAGGAAGCCGCCCCGGTTTCTAATGGCGGATTAACCGCCTTGATTAATCTTAGAAAAGCAAATATTCAGAAGGGTCAAAAGGTATTAATCTATGGAGCTTCCGGAAGTGTTGGTACTTATGCAGTACAGATTGCCAAGCACTTTGGTGCAGAAGTTACAGGAGTATGCAGTACTGCGAATCTGGAAATGGTGAAATCACTGGGAGCCGATAAAGTAATCGATTACACGCAAGAAGATTTTACAGAGAACGGTGAGACTTATGATGTTATTTTTGATGCTGTAGGCAAAATTAAATCTTCAAAACGTAAAAAATCCCTTTCGAAATCAGGAATCTATCTGAGCGTTCTTGCATTGTCCGGCAACATTAAGTTAAAGGTTAAAGACCTGATCTATCTCAAAGAACTCTGCGAAGCAGGAAAGCTAAGAACAGTAATTGACAAACGATATCCGATGGAACAAATAGTTGAAGCTCACAGATATGTTGACAAAGGACATAAAAAAGGAAATGTGGTAATAACTATTGAACATAATGGTAAAACCTAATAATCTTTAAAACAACCGCCTTAAAACAATTCGGTATTTTTTCAAAGATAAAGTTTGTTATAAAGGTTAGCCGGTATGCAAGCTGCTTTCTTAGTTTAGTTTTACGTAGTTATAAGTAATCTATCAATTTTTATCCACTTGCCTTCCCTTGTTTTATTAAGTTTGATTTAACCCGAATCAAATCAATTTTTTCTTTACATTTCTGCTGTCATTAACGATATTTACGAAAGTTGGAATTGTTTTTATTTTGTTTTAATATTTTGATATTAGCTGTAAAGATAAACACACATATAGTAATTTATCTTGCATAAGGGATTATTTAAACTTTAGAATCGTTTTACATTAACATGTTTATTAAAGGAGCTTTGGTTGGCAAAGAGTAGTAAAAGTAAATTAGTGAATCTTCAGGATAAAGTTAATAAGACTATTAAAAGTTTTGAGGAAGGAAAAACCTTAAAACCAGATAGTTTAATTAAACTGCTTCAGGAAATTTCGATGCTCAACGATGATTCCACTCTGCAAAATGAATTGGAAGAAAGAGAGCGAAAGTATTCCACTCTGGTTAGCAACCTGCCCGGATTTATATACAGATGTGCTAATGATAAAAACTGGACTATTCATTTTATTAGTGATGGCTGTAAAAATATCACAGGCTATTCTCAAAATGATTTCATTAAAAATAAAAAAGTAACCTTTAATAATATAATTCATCCTGACTATCAAAAAGCGATCTGGAATAAATGGCAAGCGACTTTAAAGGATAAAACATTTTTTGAATTTGAATATCCAATCATTACCAAAACCGGTAAATTAAAATGGGTGTGGGAGCGCGGTAAAGGAATTTATTCAAACAATGGCAAACTGCTTTTTCTGGAAGGATTTATTGAAGACATAACTGAAAGAAGAACTGCTGTTGAATCATTAAGACTTAAAAATATTGTATTTGAATCTTCCATCGCTGCTAACAGTATTGCTAATATTGACGGCAAAATCATCGATGCAAATTCTGCTTTCTTAAAACTTTGGGGTTACAAAAGTAAGAACAATGTTTTAGGCAAATCACTAGACTTATTTTTAAAAGATAAAGATGATGTTGAAAAAATTCTTACAGCATTAAATAAAAAAAATACCTGGGAAGGTGATTACATTGCAGTGCGGAGTGACGGTTCCGAGTTTCTTGCATTCGGACTTGCAACGACTGTTGTTGATGAGAATGGAAAAATAATCGGATATCAGTCATCAGTAATCGATATTAGTAACAGGCGCAAAACTGAAGAGTTATTAAAAGAAAGTGAAACAAGTTACCGAGGACTATTTAACAGCGTATCTGAATCTATTTACATACAGGATGAAAACGGTTTTTTTCTTGATGTTAATGAAGGCGCTTCAAAAATGTATGGCTACGATAGAAAAATTTTAATTGGAAAAACTCCTGACTTTGTTAGTGCTCCCGGCAAAAATGATTTAGAGGCAGTTGGTGCTATGGTTCAAAAAGCTTTTGGGGGTGAAAAGCAACAATTTGAATTTTGGGGAAAAAGAAAAAACGGTGAAGAGTTTTTAAAGGATGTACGATTATATCCCGGAACATACTTTAATAAAAAAGTAATTATAGCAATCGCAAATGATATAACTGAAAAGAAAAAAGTTGAACAATTGCTTCGTGAAAATGAAGAGAGATACCGTGCAATTTCCAATTTAACTTCAGATTATTTATTCTCAACACAAGCCGATGAAAATGGGGTTCATCATCTCGTTTGGATTGCCGGATCTTTTGAAAAAATAACCGGGTACACAATTGATGAGTATTTAAAGATTGGCGGATGGAGAGCTACGCTGCATCCTGATGAACTTGAACTTGATAATCTTGATTTGGAAAAACTGAGAAGAAATGAAAAAGTAAATCGTGAAATAAAAGTATATCACAAAAATGGTTCACTTATCTGGGTTCGATCATCGGCACAACCAGTCTGGGATAAGAAAACTAATAAGTTAGTTGGAATTTATGGCGCTGTTGAAGATATAACTGAGCGAAAGCAAACTGAAATAATTCAGAAAGTGCAATACAATATTGCTGATGCTGCGGTTACTTACAAAACACTTACAGAGTTATTTGAAAATATAAGATTAGAATTATCAGCAATTATAAATGTTAATAATTTTTTCATCGCGCTTTACGATGAAAAAACCGGAATGCTTAAATCTGATGTTGATAAAGATGAAGTTGAAGAGATTTCTGAATGGCCCGCTGAAAACTCAATGACGGGTTATGTTATCGAACAGCAAAAATCTGTTCTGCTAAAAAAGGATGAAATCATATACTTAATTAATAGTAGTAAAGCGGGAATGGTTGGAACTATTCCTGAAGTCTGGCTGGGAGTGCCATTTAAAATCGGTGGAAAAGTTTTTGGGGTTTTGGTTGTTCAAAGTTATGATAATCCAAATGCATATGATCAAAGAAGTATTGAGATTCTGGAAATCGTTGCACACGAATTAAGCATATTTATCAATCACAAAAAAGCAGAAGAAGAAACTTTTAAACTTTCTGCTGTGGTTGTGCAGAGTCCAACTATTGTGATAATCACTGATCCAAACGGAAATATTGAATATGCCAATCCAAAATTTTCTGAAGTAACAGGTTATTCATTTGAAGAAGTAAAATGGAAAAATCCGAGAATATTAAATTCAGGTTTTCATACTAAAGAATTTTTCTCAAATCTCTGGAATACAATTCTTGCAGGTAAAACCTGGCAAGGAGAATTCAGGAATAAGAAAAGAAATGGAGAGCTTTACTGGGAGAACGCACTTATCTCCCCAATAATAGATTCGGATGGAAAGATCACTCATTTTGTAGCGGTTAAGGAAGATATCACTGAAAAGAAAAAAATGATTGAAGAGCTGATAGAAGCCAAAGAAAAAGCTGAGGAGATGAATAGAATCAAATCAAGTTTTTTTGCTAATATGAGTCATGAGCTGCGAACACCAATGATGGGCATACTTGGGTTTAGTGAAGTACTTATGTATGAATTAAAAGATTATCCAGATTATCTTAAAATGGTCAATTCGATTAATACATCCGGACAAAGATTACTTGAAACATTAAATCTTATATTAAATTTGTCCAAGCTAGAGGCTTCAAAAGTAAGTGTTGAACTTAAAACTCAAAACATTATTCCAATATTAAAAGAATGTTTTGAATCTTTTGAATCTGCTGCCGCAAATAAAAATATAACTTATACATTCATCTCAGAATATCCGGATATATTGTGCGATATTGATCAGCTTCTTTTCACAAGTATATTTAATAATCTTTTAAACAATGCCATTAAGTTTACGGATGGAGGCAGTATAACGTTAAATATTTCAGTTGATTCCGACTACGCTAATATTTCAGTATCTGACACAGGTGTGGGAATTTCAGAAGTAAAACAAAATCTGATTTGGGAAGAGTTCCGGCAAGCCAGTGAAGGTTATAGCCGTGGATTTGAGGGTACAGGACTAGGACTAACAATTGCTAAAAGATACACAGACCTTATGAAGGGTTCCATTTCAGTAAAAAGTTTATTTGGTAAAGGAACAACATTTAAAGTTAGTTTTCCTCTTAGCTTCAAATCATCAATCGACGTTAGTAAAGCGAACTCAAATCAAAACACCGCCAGTACAATATCATCAGAGATCCATCCAACTGCTAAAATACTTTATGTAGAGGATGACGAAATTTCTGTAAAATATGTTAGTACTATTACAAAGGCATTATACACTATCCATTCAGCAAAAGACAGCGATGAAGCACTTAATATGATAAAGCAAAATAAATATGATGCAATTTTAATGGATATAAATTTGCACAGAGGTATGGATGGACTTGAACTTACAAAGGTGATAAGAAAAATTGATGGTTATAAATCAACTCCAATTGTTGCTATTACCGCTTTTGCAATGGGACATGAGAAAGAGGAATTTCTTGCAAAAGGAATGACGCATTATTTATCGAAACCATTTGTAAAAAATCAGCTACTGAGTTTATTAGAAAGTATTGTTGATAAAAAATAAGCTGCCTTAACTTTTAGAAATACATTGTTGTGCATTTTATATCCATGAAAACGATTTAATTGTAACCGGAGCTAAATTGAAATCCATCATTTTATCAATCTGCATCTTTGCAGTTTCTAATTTCATTCCAACCTATTCACAAATATTTTCGGAAGAACCTATCGTAAGAGTTAGAATTATCTATACTCTTGATACTATAAACTGTAAAGCTTCTCGATGATTGGAATTTATCTCAAACTAATTCGCAAGAAAATAATTAAAATAAACAAAGATGATTCGTTGATTATATTTATTAAAAATGATTCAATCAGAGTAAATAATTTTAATACAAACAGTATCCATAATTTTCATATCCTTTCCTTAAAATCAGATGACCCTGCAAGCACATTAAAAATTAAAAACGTACCCTACGGAATTGGCTGGTGGTGGGAAGGAATTGAAGACCGCATTTATGAAGGTGAAATTGAAATATCAATAAATGAAAATAAAAAGTTTGATGTAATTGTAACTTTGCCTCTCGAAAAATATTTATGCGGAGTAGTCCCTTATGAAATTGGAAATGATGCGCCACTGGAAGCACTAAAATCACAAGTTATAGCCGCCAGATCTGAAACAGTTAATGCATTAATTTCAGGTAAGTATAGAGGAAGTAATTTTGATCTTTGTGCCGATGTTGAATGTCAGGTTTTTGCAGGGAACAACAAAAGAACACCTGAGACAGATAAAGCCGTTGAAGAAACTAAAGGATTATGTTTGTTTTATGGAGATGAGGTGATCGGAGCATATTATGCTTCAAACTGCGGTGGAATTTCTGAGGATGTAGAAAATGTTTGGCCGGACAGATCAGGACCTGTTCCCTATTGGAGTTCACACTTTGATTCAAATGAAAAATTAAATTATGATCCGAAGAATAATCCTGAAGAGTGGATAAATAGTAATCCCGATGTTTTTTGTAATCCTAATTTACATCCTGAACTGCCTGAATGGAGCAAGAAAAATTTTAGGTGGCAAGTCGAAATGAATAATGATGAATTATCAAACAACCTTAATGAAATAAAAGAAATTGGAATCTTAAATGAGATTAAAATTATTGAACGAGGAAATTCCGGTAGAATAATTAAAGCCAGATTTTTGGGAAGCGAAGATTCACTTGAATTAAATTCTGAACTTGAGATTCGAAAAATCAAGAAACCCCCATTTCGAAGTTCATGTTTTATTTTTGACAAAACTTTTGCTTCAGACAGTTCTATAATTTATAAATTCAATGGAGCTGGCTGGGGTCACGGTGTTGGAATGTGTCAATCGGGTGCCGTTGCACGTGCTTTTTCAGGCCAAACTTATGAACAAATTTTAAATCATTATTTCCCGGAAACTGAAATAAAATCTGTTTACAATAAATTTTAGCATTTCTAGTTCAAACATTTTCTTATTTTTGTGTAAGATAAAAGAAAGAAAACTGAAATGAGATTAATATTATTGCTAGCTATTATTGCATTCGCAATTCATACCAATTACTCACAGCAAATTTCCTCACCTGATTCAAAATTATCTTACAATAAAACTTTCTGAAAATAACGAGTTGATTTATAATTTAATTAGAGAAGGAAAAACTGTTGTTAAAGATAGCAAGTTAGGAATAGATCTTTTGGATCAACCTGATTTGATGAATGGTTTTAAAATTGATGCTGTCGTTACATCTAATTTTCTTGAAGAATGGTCGCCTGTTTGGGGTGAAGTCGATAAGATTGTAAATAATTATAATCAGATGCAGGTAACTCTCATCCAGCCTAAAGAAAAAAGAACGATGATTGTTACATTCAGACTTTTTAATGATGGACTCGGATTCAGATATGAATTTCCTGTGCAGGATAATTTAAAATATTTTACTGTGCTTGAAGAGAATACACAATTTGCATTAACAGGAGATCATAAAACATTTTGGATTCCCGGTGATTATGATTCACAAGAATATACATACACCACTTCCCTTTTATCAGAAATTAATTCTGGTACTGGAAAAAATGTTGATGAAATTAGTGTCAAATCAATTCCCGGTGATAATTTTGTTCAAACTCCGTTAATGATGAAAACAAAAGATGGTTTGTACATAAATATTCATGAAGCTGCATTGTTAAACTATCCGGCAATGTATTTGAAGGTTGATAGAAATAGATTTTACTCTTCAATCACATTTATGTCCGGATGCATATAACAACAAAGCTTATATGCAAACTCCATGTAAAACTCCCTGGCGAACGATTATTGTTAGTGATAAAGCAGAAGAAATTCTTTCATCAAAAATGATTCTTAACTTAAATGAGCCTACAAAGTTTGAGGATGTTAGCTGGATAAAACCCAAAAAGTACATTGGCATCTGGTGGAATTTACACGTTGGGATAAACTCCTGGAATTATGCAGATATAAATAATGTCAAACTTGGAGAAGTTGATTGGAATTCGCTTACTCCAAATGGTAAACACGGCGCCACAACCGAAAACACAAAACGATATATTGATTTTGCTGCAAAGCATGGTTTTGATGCTGTTCTTGTTGAAGGCTGGAATGTTGGCTGGGAAGATTGGTTCGGAGCATGGAAAGAAGAAGTTTTCGATTTTGTAACTCCATATCCTGATTTTGATGTTGTTGAGTTAGAAAAATATGCCAAATCAAAAAATGTAGAATTGATTATGCATCACGAAACTTCAGCATCCGTTACAAATTATGAACGAAGAATGGACGAAGCATTTACATTTATGAAAGATCATGGCTACAATGCTGTTAAAACAGGTTACGTTGGCAAAATTATTCCACGCGGTGAACATCACGATGGACAATGGATGGTAAATCATTATACAAGAGTTGTTGAGAAAGCTGAAAAGTATAAGATAATGGTAAATTCTCATGAATCAGTTCGCTTAACAGGACTGCACAGAACTTATCCAAATTGGCTTGCTGCAGAAGCAGCACGTGGTAATGAGTTTAATGCCTGGAGTATCGGCAATCCACCTGAGCATGAAACAATTCTTCCATTCACTCGTTTTATGGGCGGACCAATGGATTACACGCCCGGTATTTTTCAGATTAAAATGGATTACTACAAACCGGAAAGTAAATACCAGGTTCATACAACATTGGCAAAACAGCTTGCACTTTATGTAACTATTTACAGTCCAATTCAAATGGCCGCTGATCTTACTGAGAACTATGAGAGATTTCCAGATGCTTTTACTTTCATTGAACAGGTTCCTGTAAATTGGAGTGATACAAAAATCTTAAAAGCAGAACCTGGTGATTACATCATCATTGCTCGTAAAGATAAAGACTCGGATGATTGGTACATTGGAGCAATAACAGATGAAGAAGCCAGAGATTTTGATGTTAAACTGGATTTTCTACCTGCAGATAAATATGAAATGACAATTTATAAAGATGCACCTGATACTGATTGGGAAAAGAATCCTATGAAATATGAAATTGAAAAAAAGACGATTAACAAAAAGGATGTACTAAAATTAAACCTTGCACCGGGTGGTGGTTGCGCAATTATATTAAAACCATTAAAGTAGATAGTGTCATTCCCACGAAAGTGGGAATCCACTATATTGAATTTGTAGATTCCCGTTTGCACGGGAATGACTCACAAAATTTTTAAAGAAAGTCACGAACCATTTCGTGACTTTTTTATTTCATTAAAGTATCATCTTCTTAGTTTCAATATAATCGCCTGCTCTTAAGCTGGTAGATAATAAACTCCACTTGCCAAGAGTTGCATGCAACGTCTCTACTGAATTAAATTCAACTTCATAACTTCCCAGCAGGTTTTTCTTCGTTAACTAGTGTTGCAATTTCTTTACCTAAAACATCATAAACTTTTAATGTTACAAATTGCCTACTGGTTATTGCAATACTGAATACTGGTACTTGGATTAAATGGGTTTGGGTAGTTTTGTTGCAATTCAAAATTATTTAAAAAGTTATCTTGGTTGTCTTTTACGTCAGTAAGTTTGTTATATGAATAGATATAAGATATTCCTTGTGGATCGGCTGTATTCGGATAATTAGGGGCAAAGCTAATAATTTCATCAAATCCATCCTTATTTAGATCTCCAACTATATAAATATATTGAGTTGAACCTCTTAATGAGTCATCTAATAATTATATCAGGATTTATATCAAAATTTTCACTTCCTAAATAAACATTAATTTTCCTTTCATATCCAATAATGAAATCATCAAAACCATCACCATTGATATCTCCACCAGTATCAAGACTGTATCCATTGATCTCAAGTGGTTGATTTAATAAATCAAAATAGATTAATATATATTCGTATCCCGCAATACAAAAATCAACTATTTCATCACCATTTAGATTGCCAATTTTTTTTATACTTTTGCCAAATTCATACCCAAGATTATTTGCAGTTAGGATAGTGTCAAAATCAGTGTCAATGAGATTTCCACCGTAAAAAATATAAACTTTACTGGTGTCATTACCGGCTACACCTGACGGTGCTCCAATAGCAATATCCTCATAATTATCTTTATTGATATCACCAATGTTTGCTACACTGACCCCAAAAAAATCTCCTAACGAACCGCTTGTAAGTGTCAGGCTTCTATCAAAGGAAATTGTATCACCACCCCAAAATAAATAAACATAACCTAGTTCGTTTGTCCAGTTATAAACTGAACTGACTGTAAAGTCTTCATAACCATCTTTATTTAAATCTCCAACTTTTTCAATTACACCTCCAAACCCATCCTGGATCCAGGGTTCAAAAAATTCTGCGACCGGAATGAGTATCAATTGTTTCTCCGCCGTAATACAAGAAGACTTTGCCCTTAACAAAACCAAAATCGCCAAAGCCTCCAGAAATAATAAAATCATCATACCCATCAGCATTAACATCGCCTACGTCGAAACCTCATCCAAATTCGTTTAAGGTATCGTTTCCTGGATAGTGAAAAATAACATCGGGAATTAGATCAAGAGTGGCTGAACCTAAATACAATTGTGTTATACCCTGATCTCTTGTTGTAAATCCAGTTCTACGAGAAACCATAAAATCATCATAACCGTCTCCATTAACATCACCAATTCTATTTACATTAGTAATTCTTTTTTCATAAGATTCGCCTGTAATTGTACCAACAAGATAGAGGCTGTCTTGAGCTTTTGTTTCTGGAAGGAAAAAAGAGAGCAGTAAAAGAACCGTTAAACTTTTCATTTGTTATCAGTTTCCCACTAAAGTTCAAAAATCTAAAAAGTTAAATAACCTCCACCACAAACGAAGCTATTTTGACGGTTAAAGTCAAATAATAGACAGAAATCGCTTAACAATGATTTAATAAAATTTCCGTATCTTAGGGCAACGATTTACTTCTTGTTTGCGGATTTAATTAATTCCGATTCAAATCATCGAAAAAGAATTTTGAACTTGCCCGATATACTAACAGATAATTTAGTTGATATTCCAGCCAGTGAAATCTTACCAAGAGTAATCAATAATCAAATAAACAAAAATTTATAGAAAGCTTTTAGATGAATTCGTTTGAAGAGTTAGGTTTAGATAAAAACATATTAAGTGCTATTAAAGAACTAAATTTTGAAAACCCGATGCCGGTACAGGAAAAAATTATTCCGATGATGCTGCAGGATGATCCGCAAGATATTATAGCTTTGGCACAAACCGGAACAGGTAAAACAGCTGCATTCGGTTTACCAATTATTCATAAAACAGATACAACATTAAAACAGGTTCAGTATTTGATTATTGCGCCAACACGAGAATTATGTTTGCAGATTGCTGATGACTTAAAAGATTACGCAGCACATAACAAAGGGATTAAGATAGCAGCAATATTTGGCGGCTCGAGTATGGAAAGACAAATACAGAATATTAAACGAGGTGCGCAGATTATTTCTGCAACTCCAGGCAGATTGAATGATTTAATAAATCGTGGTGAAGTAAACTTAAACAATGTTAAAGCTGTTATTCTTGATGAAGCAGATGAAATGCTTAATATGGGATTTAAGGAAGAACTTGAAGCGATTTTAGAAACAACTCCTAAAACCAGAAACACATATTTATTTTCTGCTACAATGCCCAATCCCCTGCTTTCAATAGCTAACCGATATATGAAAAATCCTGTTGAAGTTACAATCGGCAGAAAAAATTCTGGTGCAGAAAATGTAGAGCACTTAAGTTATCTTGTTCATGCACGTGATAAATATCTTGCATTAAAAAGAATTGTAGATTTTCATCCAAACGTTTATGGAATTGTATTTTGCAGAACACGACAAGAAACAAAAGACGTTTCTGAAAAACTTATGCAGGATGGTTATGATGCTGATGCACTTCACGGTGATCTTTCACAGTCACAGCGTGAAGCTGTTTTAAACAAATTTAGAACAAGACATTTAAGACTTCTTGTTGCAACTGATGTTGCTGCACGCGGACTTGATGTTGATGATCTTACTCATATTATAAATTATGATCTTCCTGATGAATTAGAAATCTACACTCATAGAAGCGGAAGAACAGGCAGAGCAGGTAAAAGCGGTACATCAATCGTGATTGCAAACCTTAAAGAGAAATATAAACTCAACACAATTGAAAAACAGTTGGGTAAAAAGTTTACAATTTTACCAATTCCATCCGGTAGAGAGATTTGTGAAAAGCAGCTTTTTCATTTAATTGATAAAGTTGAAAAAGTAGAAGTTGATACTGTACAAGTAGAACCTTACCTTCCAAAGATTTATGAAAAACTTGAATGGATGGATAGAAATGATTTGATTCAGAGATTTGTTTCAATTGAGTTCAACAGATTTTTAGAATACTATAAAAATATGTCTGAACTAAAAAGTCCGAGTGAAGGGAAAATTAAAGAAAGAGACAGAGAGACGATCAAATCAAAGAGGCAAGAGTAATTATACAAGATATTTTCTTAATCTTGGAGTTACCGATGGATTAAAACCAACTCAGTTAATTGGGATGATAAATGATTTTACTGGTATGCGTGATATTGAAATTGGTGAAATTGAAATCCTAAAAACCTTTTCTTTCTTTGAAGCTGATACTGCATTTCAGAATGAAATTATTGAAGGATTTAAGGGACAGAAATTAAAGAAACGTGATATAAATCTTGAAATTGCTGAAAAGAGACGTGGTGGCGGTGGCGGTCAGGTGGAAGCAAACCGAGATTCAATTCAGATAGAAAAAGTTCTGGTGGATTTAAAAAACCAGGTGGTTTTTCAAGAGATAAAAAAGAATTTGGTGATAAAAAAGATTTTAAACGTAAAAGTAGTTTTTCAAGAGATAGAAAAAGTAGAGACTAGCTATTCTTTTTTACGAGGCCTTTCTTTAAATAGGTATAAGTTTGTCATTCCCGTGAAAACGGGAATCTAAAACTAGTATTAATAAGTCAATTCCCACTTTCTTCCGAAGGGATGCCTATAGCAGTGGGAATGACAAGTATCTTTTTTGACTTTTGAAATCTAATTCAAGAATAATTTATTCGATCCTTACTTAAAGTAAACATTATCGATTGAGTTCACATCAGGAATTAGTTCACTCCCAAGTATTACAGCATCAAAGTTTTTAACTCCCATCAATCTTAACTTCAATTTTTTCTTTTCCTGATTTCCAGACATCAGCATTTTTATAAACTTCTTTAACTACTGCATCTTTAAACATAACCTGCAACTTAATTGGCAATGGAAGACTTCCGATATTTTTCACTTCAACCATAATAGAATTTTTCTTTGATTTTATATTTGATATTGCAAGATCAGGATAACTGAAATTATAAAACCATGGTTTCCAGAACCAGCCTAAATCCTGCCCGGTAACTTCATTAAATGTAAAGAAGAAATCTGTTGGTATTGGATGCTTACCATTCCATCTTTCCATAAAAGTGTGAAGTGCTTTTAAGAAAAGATCATCCCCCAAAGTTTTTCTAAGTATATCATAAGCGATTGCTGGTCTATTGTATGCTGATATTCTATATGACCGATAGCTGATAATTGGTGAAGGAATCATTAATGGCAAATCAAGTTCATTGCCCGCAAAACTTTCATAACCTTTAACAGTGCGTATTCTTGGTGTATTTCCATCAGCCATTCTTTCCTGAAAATCATATGGAAGCATAACAGCCCAGCCTTCATCCATAAATGGATATTTGCGCTCGTTTGTTCCCATATAAAAAGGCATGTATGTATGCGCAAGTTCGTGTGACGTTAGTCCAACTGTTCCGGCTTTAGTATCTTCCCTGCCATTATTAACAATCATAGGAAACTCCATTCCACCTTCACCATTAAACACCGTAGCTGAAGGATAAGGAAACAAAACACCCGGCATTTCAAATGAAAAATATTTTAAAGATTCCTTTGCATAGTATGCAACATCAACAAAATCCGGACTTGTTTGTCTGTAAGCCGCAGCACAGTAAACTCTTCTTCCTGATTTTTTATCAACTTCAAAACTAACTGCATCCCACAAATATGTATTACTAATTCCAAATGCAAAATCTGGAACGTAATCAGCTTTAAACTTTAAAGTGTGAGCACCGCTCTTTGTTTTGTAAATATCATTAGAGAATAAATCTACCTGCTCGACTATCTTAATCACCTCATCAGATTTCAAGGCTGAATTATATCTATCTAAATATTTTTGATTAAGTATCTCATCAGCATTTTGCCAAACCCCTGTAGCCCAAACCTGAAAACCAGCAGGAACAGTTAACTCAACATTGTAATCATTAAAATCATTGTACATTTCCAAAGTACCTGCATAATCCTGTCTATCCCATCCATCAATGTCATCATAAACAGAAATTTGCGGATACCAATATGCAACAAACATTGACGTAGAATCATAGCTGCCATATCTTATCGATTGAACCTCCGGAATTTTTGCTTCCCAATCGATAGAAAGATTAATTTTACTTTTAGGTGCCAGCTTTTCTACTAATTTGATGCTAAGATTTGTTCCTGTGACATTCAATAAAGATTTATCATCAATTTTAATTTCATTATTTCTAACAGATATTTTTTTTAATTGCACACCATCATTAATTGCTTTTTCACTTAGGTAAAAGTCACGTCTAGCATTTGGTTTGCTGATATTGTAGTATAATCTTACAACAATTTGAGTCAAGGAGTCCGGACTATTATTATAATAAACAATTTCTTCTGAACCTTGAAGAAGTTTTGTTCTTGGATCCAAATTTACTTTGATATTATACTCAGATTTGTTTTGCCAATAATTTGATCCTGGCTTTCCATCAAGTGATCTTGTACCTTTTTCATAAGCAGGTTTAATATTTAAAGGTATATAAGAATTATTTTGTGCCGCCGTAATTACTGTGAACACAAATAGAAAAAACAATATCCTTTTCAACTTAGTCTCCCTTTCGTCATTCAAAAAGTGTTTGATTATTTTTTTCAAATTTATCTCGTCCAAAACGTTTATAGGCTAATGCCGTTGCTTCTCTGCCGCGTGGAGTTCGTTGTATAAATCCTTGCTGAATTAAAAATGGTTCATAAACTTCTTCAATCGTTCCGGGATCTTCATTAACAGCTACTGCAAGTGTATTTAATCCAACTGGACCGCCACTGTATTTATCTATTATTGCAAGCAGAATATCTTTATCCATTTCATCCAAACCAAATTCATCAACCTCAAGAGCAGTTAAAGCTTTTTTAGCAACAGCTAAATCAATTAAAGTCTTATTATCAAAATCAGCAAAATCTCTTGTACGCCTTAATAGTCTATTTGCAATTCTTGGCGTACCTCTTGATCTTTTTGCGAGTTCAAGCGAAGCATCAGAATCAATTTTTAAGTTTAGAATTTTTGCAGAACGATTTACAATTTTATTAAGCGTTTCATTGTCGTAGTAATCCAATCGAAACTTAATTCCAAACCTATCGCGTAAAGGTGATGTTAACATTCCTGCTCGAGTAGTTGCACCAACTAAAGTATATTTTGGTAAACTTATCTGAACTGAACGAGCGTTTGGTCCGCTTTCAATCATAATGTCTAGTTTATAATCTTCCATTGCGGAGTAGAGATATTCCTCAACAACAGGACTAAGTCGATGTATCTCATCAATAAATAAAACTGAATGCTCTTCTAAGTTTGTTAAAAGTCCTGCAAGATCACCTGGTTTTTCTAAAACAGGACCGGAGGTGATTTTTATTTTTGTACCAAGTTCATTTGCAATGATGTGTGCGAGAGTTGTTTTACCGAGACCCGGAGGACCTGTAAGTAAAACGTGGTCTAAAGAATCTTTGCGCTTTTTTGCAGCAGATACAAATACATTTAGATTTTCAGTTATTCTTTTCTGCCCGGAAAAATCATTTATAAATTGCGGGCGAAGTGTTTGATCTATTTGTTTCTCTTCATCAGAAGGGATAGGATTTGTTGTAGTAGATTTTCTCATAATTAGGTAACAAGCTGTTTATTTCTAAATTTAAATTTACTTAATAATACTACCATAAATGTCATTAGTGTAATCATCAATACTGCAAAGAATATTGTTTCTGAAACCTTAAGCGAAGCACCAAATAGTAATACTAAACCGGGATTCCACGCACTACCGTATAGGATCATCAAATGAACAACATATATCAGTAATGTATTTCTTCCAACAAGAATAATAATTCTTGGAATAGATTCTATTTTTTGTGAGATATATGAAACTATAGAGTTAAGTACTAAAACAAATCCAACTCTAAATACAATTGTATCCGGTGTATAAGATGATGTAATGTAATAATAATTAAAATACTTCCCTGTTATAAAAACCGATATTTCTGAAACGAAAATCAAAGCAAATCCAAATAGAGCTAGATTGAAACTAAATTTATTTGTCTTAAAGACCATTGGGTTTCTTGCAAGATAACTTCCAAGGACTCCACCTAAAACAACATAACCAGCCCAGGGAAATAAAGGGAATAAAGAACCGGTACCATCATAAAAATAACCTGCAATTGGCTGAGGAAAATATTCCAACCAATTTATTTTAGTAAAAAATGGAGTAGCAATAAAAAAGAAGAGTGCGAAGAATGTAAAAATTATTGTATCGCTAAGTTTTAATTTTTCAGCAATGTATGCACATATCATCACAAACAATAATCCAAATCCAATTAACTGCAACACATCTACTGCAAAAAATATATCCAGCCGATCCTTTGTTACATCTGAAAAATCAAATATGGTGTAGGTTGGATAGCGCAGTATATATCCAATAGATACAAGCAAAAGAAATCTAAAAAAACCTTTTTTAACTCTGGGATTATTAATAAATGGTTCATCAACAAGACGAAAAAGATAAGTAAAAACTGTTCCGGCTGTAAACATAAAAATTGGGGCTGTCATTCCCCTCATAAAATTCCATAAAAAGTAAACAGGATATTGATCAGAGCGAAATTCCGGTGCCAGCAATACATCAACAGTATGACCCTGCACCATTTGTATTACAGCAAATGCCCGCATAAGATCAATGAATATTATTCGATGTTTTTTTTCGCTTCGAACCATAAGTGATGGAATATTATCTTTAGGTCTAAAATAACCAAATGAACTGTAAACAAAAAAGCTCCGGTTACTAATTAACCGGAGCTTTAATTGATTTAAGATGACCTAAAATATTTTTAAGATATTTTATTTTTTATCATCATCTACAACTTCATAAGATGCATCCTGAACATTACCTTTTTCATCCGCAGCTTTATTTTCTGGCTGTTGATCCGGTGCCGGCTGACCTTGAGGACCAGCTTGTGAATACAACTGTGAAGCAACCTCATTCCATACTTTACTTAAAGATTCTGTTGCTGATTTAATCTGTTCAGTGTTATTAGTTGCGATAGCATCTTCAACTTTTTTCATTTCGGCTTCTAATCTGGATTTAACATCAGCAGGTACTTTATCTTTCAATTCCTCCATTTGCTTCTTAGTCTGGAATACCAAACTATCAGCCTGATTTCTCACTTCAACAGATTCTTTTTTCTGCTTATCCTCGGCAGCATGTTCTTTAGCAGCATTTTTCATCTTTTCAATTTCACTCTTATCCAAGCCGCTTGATGAAGTAATTCTTATACTTTGCTCTTTACCTGTAGCCTTATCTTTTGCGGCAACGTGTAAAATGCCATTTGCGTCAATATCAAAAGTAACTTCTATTTGAGGCATTCCTCTTGGTGCAGGTGGAATTCCATCGAGATGAAATCTTCCTAATGTTCTGTTATCTGCAGCCATTGGTCTTTCACCCTGAATGATATGAATTTCAACTGAAGGTTGATTATCTGCAGCAGTAGAAAATACTTCACTTTTCTTTGTAGGAATTGTTGTGTTGGATTCAATCAATCTTGTCATAACACCACCAAGAGTTTCAATTCCAAGTGAAAGAGGGGTAACATCCAAAAGAAGAACATCTTTTACGTCACCTGCTAAAACACCACCTTGTATAGCTGCACCAATTGCTACTACTTCATCAGGATTTACACCTTTGTGTGGCTCTCTTTGAAATAAATCTTTAACTAACTGCTGCACCATTGGAATTCTTGTAGAACCACCAACGAGAATTACTTCATTAATATCTTTTGGAGTAACTCCGGCATCTTTCATTGCTTGCTCACAAGGACCTTTTGTATTTTTCACTAAGTCATCAATCAACTGTTCAAACTTTGCGCGACTTAGATTTAAATTAAGATGTTTTGGACCATCCTGTGTTGCAGTAATAAATGGCAGATTTACATCTGTTGACTGCGAAGTTGATAATTCAATCTTAGCTTTTTCTGCAGCTTCTTTTAATCTCTGAAGTGCCATTGCATCTTTTCTAAGATCAATACCTTCCTGCTTCTTAAATTCATCTGCAAGAAAATCAATTAGTCTTTGATCAAAATCATCACCGCCTAAATGAGTATCACCATTTGTAGATTTAACTTCAAACACACCGTCACCAAGTGCAAGTATAGAAATATCAAACGTTCCACCGCCAAGATCATAAACAGCAACTGTGTGATCACTTGTTTTTTTATCAAGACCATAAGCCAATGCGGCTGCGGTTGGTTCGTTTATGATTCTTCTAACCGTTAACCCGGCAATTTCACCCGCATCTTTTGTCGCCTGTCTTTGCGCATCGTTAAAGTATGCAGGAACCGTTATCACAGCTTCGGTTACTTCCTGTCCTAAATAATCTTCAGCGGTCTTTTTCATCTTCTGTAAAATCATTGCACTAATTTCCGGTGGAGAATACATTCTGTCACCGATCTGAACTCGAGCACTATTATTATCTCCTGCTACTACTTCGTATGGAATTTCAGTTTTTTCTTTTGCCACTTCACCAATCACTCTACCCATAAATCTTTTTATAGAAAAGATTGTATGTTTAGGATTAGTTATTGCCTGTCGTTTTGCAGGCTGCCCAACTAATCTTTCACCTGACTTTGCAAACGCAACAACAGAAGGGGTTGTTCTGCCGCCTTCAGAATTTGGAATTACAACCGGATCGTTGCCTTCCATAACCGCAACGCAAGAGTTTGTTGTACCCAAATCTATTCCTATTATCTTACCCATTATTTATCTCCTTAGTTTTTATATTTTTAATTTCAATTTTAGTTTTAATTTAGATTTTAAGTTTGCAACCATAATGCCAATCAAAATCATTTTGATAAACCCTTATAGATAAAGGAGTTAAAAAAAAGGATTGAGTTTGCCAAAATAAAAGCCTATTATTTATCTGTCATTATGGCGCTTATGGGACGCATATCGACATTTAGACTGACAATTTGATTAAAAAAACGTATTTTTGAAATCATCATTTGGAGTCACATTGTTTAGCATCGAAAACTTTGATATAAAACTTAATACTGAATATATCGGACGAACTTTTGTTTATGCCGAGGAGTTATCATCCACAAATACTTTTTTAATGGATAAAAAAAATGGATATAATAACAACGGAACTGTTGTATTTGCGGAAAAGCAAACCAGCGGAAAAGGTAGAAAAGATCGTGTTTGGTACAGTGCACCAGAAACCAATCTTACATTTTCTATCCTTTTAACTAAAGATAAATTTTTAACTAATAATTCCAGCCTAATTAATTTTGCAGCATCACTTGCGGTTGCATTCTCAATTGAAAATTTATACCAATTAAAAACCGAGCTTAAGTGGCCCAACGATGTTTTATTGGATGGTAAAAAAACTTCAGGCATTTTGATCGAATCAACTTCTCAGGGAAATAAGATTGAAAGATTTGTAGTTGGAATCGGAATAAATGTTAATCAACCTTCTTTTCAGGGTACCTTTAACTACCCGCCAACCTCAATCAGAATTGAACTTGGAAGAAACGTTGAAAGAGAAAAACTTCTCGCTGAGATACTAAACAACTTTGAATTACTTTTAGAGAAGATCAAGAATAATAAAAATGAAGTTATTAATGATTGGAAATCAAAATGCAAAATGATTGGGGAAAAGATTTCAATCGTTGAAAATGACTCAGAAAAGTTTGGAATCTTTTATGATATTGATGAAGAGGGATTTTTACTTCTAAAAACCAAAGACGGAATAGAAAAAGTTCATTATGGAGATGTGAGTCTGGGATAATAATTCTTAGAGAGCCTGCTTAATTTTAAGACAGTAAATCTATAACTCTTATTAAATTATTTCTAAGTTCTTTTCTATGTGAGATAAAATCCACAAAACCATGTTCTACCAAAAATTCAGATCTTTGAAAACCTTCCGGTAGATCTTTACCAATAGTCTGTTTGATAACTCGAGGTCCAGCAAATCCAATTAGTGCTTTTGGTTCAGCAATATTTATATCACCTAACATGGCATAACTTGCTGTAGTTCCACCAGTTGTAGGATCTGTAAGAATTGAAATATAAGGTATTTTCGCTTCTGAAAGTCGAGCTAATCGAGCACTGGTTTTTGCCATTTGCATAAGTGAGTAAGCACCCTCCATCATTCTTGCACCGCCGCTTGAGGAAATTACAATAAGTGGGATTTTACTCTTGTAAGCTTTGTCTGCAGCCCGGGCAATTTTTTCACCAACAACCGATCCCATTGAGCCGCCAATAAATTGAAAATCCATACAAGCAAATGCTACTTCCCTGCCATCAATTTTTCCGGTTCCGGTTCTTACTGCGTCATTAATCTCCAGCTTTTTAATTGTTGAAGCAATTCTGTCAGTATATTTTTTTGTATCTGTAAATTCAAGTGGATCAGCAGATTTCATTTTTTTATCCATCTCTTTAAATGAATTTTTATCAAACAGAAAAGAGATGTAATCTAAACTTGTTATCCTAAAATGATGGTCACACTTTAAACAAGTCCAAAGATTTATTTCAAGTTGTCGTTTATGAATTATTTCTCCGCAGGAAGGACACTTATCCCACATACCTGCAGGTAATTCTTTTTGCTGAGTACTATCAGCAATATTTTGTTTTGATCTCTTAAACCAAGGCATAATTAATTTTTCTGCACATCGGCATAAATGGTTAATACTTTGTTAGGTTCTTTGGTATCATTAGAAACAACTGTAATTGATTTACTGTTTCTGCCCTGACGACTTTTGGTATCAAAATCAACTTTGATTGATCCAACTTCTCCAGGCTTTAAAGTTGAGTTGCTTACAACTGCAGCTGTGCAACCGCAAGAAGTTTTAACATCTTTAATAACTAAGGATTGAGTTCCTTTATTTTCAAACTTGAATGTGTATTCAACTTTTTTACCTTCGGGTACTTTACCAAAATCATGCTGTGTTTCGGGAAAGAATATTTTTGCTCCTGCGGTGCTTTCATTAACTTCATTAACAATTATGTTGCAAGTAAATGTAAAAGTTACTTGAGGTTTTTCAGGATCATTTGTAGTGACAGTTACAGTTTTAGTTTGTGGTCCTTTTCTACCTTTAGAGTTAAATGATACAGCAATATTGGTTGACTCCCCTGGTTTTAGCTCACTTTTTTCCGGTTTAGCAGCAGTGCAACCACAAGCGGCTTTAACATCAAGAATTTTTAGTAAATCTCCACCATTATTTGAAACAACGAAAGAATGGCTTACAACTTCACCCTGATTTATAGTTCCAAAATCATAATTGGGCTGTTGAACACCAACTTTTGGTGCAAGAAGTTGAGGGAAAACAGATATCACACTAAAGATGATAATTATTGCAGTATTTCTAATCATTTTTTTTCTCCTTAACAATAAAATCCTTTAGGTAGTTTGGTTCTAAAAAATCAATATCAGTTACCATTTTATTAATTCCAAAAGTAACAGCCCACTTTGCGATAAATTCCGCATCAGGAGCAGAAATACGTTTAGTGCTAATGCTTTTTTCAGAATTCAAATCAAAAGTATTTCCAAAAATTAGAATATCTTTTGTAATTAAATTGAGTTCTGAAATAGGTATAATTTTTAATTCTTCCTTAAATATATAATTATTACCCGTTATTTGAAACTTAGCAAAATATACTTCATCCCTGCCAACTTTGTTGGAAATTAAGAAAGTGGAGCCTTCCGAAAGATAAGATGAGATTTGAAAAGCAAGCGCTTCAAAAGTTGGTACAGGGATAATTGGAATTGATAAAGATTGAGCTATTCCTTTAGCTGCCGACATTCCGATTCTTAATCCTGTAAAAGATCCCGGTCCATTTGACACAGCAATAGCTTTCAATTCGTTTTGAGTAATGGATGCCATAGCAAGGACTGACTTTATTACTTCAAATAATTTTTCTGCATGCGAGTGTTTTAAAACTAACTTTGAGGAAAAAAACTTTTCTTCACTAAAATAAACGCATGCGCCGCAGATTGAATCTGAAGTTTCTATTGCAAGTAAAGGATAAATATCATTCATATTCTATAAAATTAAATTCTCTCTCCTGCTCATTAATATAGCTAATATTGATTTCGATTCGTTTTTTAGGAAGTACGTCCGGAAACAAATTTCCCCATTCAATAAAAATTATTGATTGTTCATCATTAAAATAATCTTCAATACCAATATCGTGTAATTCTGATTCTTTGTTTATCCTATAAAAATCAAAATGATAAAAAGTTTTATCACCATAATACTCATTCACGATTGCAAAAGTAGGACTGTTTGCATTTGTTACATTAAACTTTTGTAAAACCTGTTTAATAAAAAAAGTTTTGCCGGCCCCTAAATCACCATTTAAAACTACTACTATTCCGTTTTGTAGATTTACAGCAAACTCATCTGCAATTAAAGTAGTATCATATTCAGATTTACTTTTACGTAAAGATGGCAAAACCATTTTTTATTTTGGCTCCATTGTAATGATCGGCAGAATCATTTCTTCCATAGAAATTCCGCCATGCTGAAAAGTATCTTTATAATGTGTTAAAAATTTATGGTAATCCGTTGGATATACAAAGTAATAATCTTCTTTTGCAAAAATATAATTGATGGTAACTCCGCGTTTAGGAAGTTTAAAGTCACTTGAATTCTTAACATAAATGGCATGCTTTTCATCAACCTTTAAATTTCTTCCGTACTTAAATCTTAAGTTGGTCGAGGCTTCACGATCACCAAGTACTTTTGCTCCACGCAATGATCTAATACTTCCATGATCGGTAGTCACTACAATTTTTACATTCTTCATTTTTGAAAGTGTTGTGAAAATATTTAATAATGAAGAGTGATTGAACCAACTGTTAGTTAATGATCTGTATGCAGATTCATCCGGCGCAATTTCTTTTAAAATATCTGAATCAGATCTTCCGTGTGCAATCATATCCAGAAAATTAACAACAACTGCAGTAAGATGTGTGTTTTGATACGAATGAATATTTTGTTCAAAGTTTCTACCAACTTCAGGATCAATTATTTTTATATACTTTAATTCATTACGAAGTTTAATTCTTTTTCTATCAAGTAGGTGCTGAAGTAACTCTTTTTCATATCTATTCATACTGCTGTCATCATCATTACCGGAGACCCAAAGATTTGGATAATTTTTTTCAATATCGGATGGATATAATCCCGCAAACAAAGCGTTTCTTGCATAAGGAGTTGCAGTTGGAAGGATTGAATAATAATAATCCTTTTCAATCTTGAACAAATCAGTAAGATGTTTTTCCATCACTAACCATTGATCAAGACGCAGACAATCAAGAACAAAATAAAATATTGATTTGCCTTCATCACGGATATGATTAAGAACATATTTTTCAGTTATTTGCGGAGATAGATTTGGGGCATCTGCTTTATCATTTACATTAAGCCACGATATATAATTTCGCTCAACAAATTTTGAAAATTCTTTATTCGCTTCTTTAAACTGATCATTAAGTGATTGCTCTAATCCAATTTCACGATGCTTATCAAGTTCGATAGACCAGTTAACTAATTTTTGATAAATATTAATCCACTCAGTAAAATCGAGACCCGAACTTAATGCCTGTGAAATCTGATTAAAATCCTGCAAATAATCTTTTGCTGCATATTGCCCCGATAATTTTTTACCTTCAAGTATTTTTTTGCATACAAGCAACACCTGACTTGGGTTAACGGGTTTTGTAAGATAATCAGAGATCTTACCGCCAATTGCTTCGTTCATTAAAGTTTCTTCTTCCGATTTTGTAATCATTACAACCGGAATAGAATTATTAATGTTTTTTATTTGTGCAAGAGTTTCAAGACCGCCCATTCCAGCCATCATTTCATCAAGAAAAATTATATCATAAACTTTTTCCTTAACAGATGTAATTGCATCTTCCCCATTTGTAACAGTATCAACCTCGTAACCTTTTTCAGAAAGAAAAATAATATGAGATCTTAAAAGCTCAATTTCATCATCGACCCAAAGAATTTTTTTTCTATCCATTTTTGCAAAACCTTTTTAATTAATTCATTTAAACGTGGGTTAATAATTACACACAATCAATACTAAAAATTAATTGATTGAAATATTAACATCTAAACCCGCTTCATTTGTTGTGGTTGGCGGAATTCTGGAAGCACCTTCAGGCTCCACCGTAGATCTTTTATAGAAAATTGATAACGTAACTTTTGCACTAATTGTGTATTTAATACGAGGTTCAATAGTCACTCTTGTTGTTCCATCCTGAGGTGTACCTTCTTCTTTGAATGCCCGCATATCATACCTGATTGCAGCGCTTCTTGTAGTGGAATAAGCAAGACTGAATTCAATATCATTTTTTAGTGCCAATCCAAAAAGCGGCAGTTCAAAACCTGATTTTGAGAACTGTAAAGTAAAACCCATATCTTTTGAAAAATTTTCTGTTATGTTACTTGTGGTAATTCCAAGATCAAAAGAAGTTCTTGTAGAATATTTCAGATTACCGGAAAAGTTTCCGCCCCATAATTGACCAAATGTAAGATTCAATCCAAGTAATGGAGCAAAACCATATTCAATTTTTTGAACCTGAATTTCTTCAGTACCTTCACGATTAAGTTTCCATCCTTCAGTGTATGTTGATGAATACGAGTGATCAAGTGATATTCTATCTGCAAGAGATTTGAGCAGCGGAAGTTTTTCTAACCCATCCCAGGTAATTCTCCAGTTTGCTCGTGGTATGTAATTAGCGAAATCCTGTAGAATTGGTATTTTAGATAACCATGGAAAAGTTTCAAACCCTTGAACAAATGCTTCTGATAAACTTGAATTTGGATCTTGTGGATTGTAAAGTTCTGCAACCTGATTAATTCCCGTATTAAAAACTGAGAACACCAGTACAGGAGGAATTGTTAAGAATGATCGATTTAATGTTCCGGTTGAATTTACGTTTGTAACAAAAATCGTCCCATCATCGTTAACATTAATGGTTGAATTTTTATTAACAGACCAGCCGCTCTTCCAGGTTAGATCTATCTTTGCACCTTCCCACAATGGTCTTGATGTTTTAAAATCAATACTATTTTTTTGAGAAGAAACATCACTAAGATTTGTATTACCTGATGATGCCCGTCGGTCCTGCATCACTGCTTATACCAAGCATAAATCCTCTGGTTGGTCCTGCATTAACATCGTAAGAAAGTCCCCAGAAATTAGCAAAGCCTGTACCTGTGGCTTTTAATCCTGACTTTGAGAGAGTGTTATCATTACTAAAGTTAAATGAAATCATCTCATAATCTAAGAACACATACTTTGCTGCGGCAACAAGAAAACTAACACCTCTTGAAATTAATGATGGTTGTTTAGGGGCAAATAATAATGAATCCAGAATTTCAGAAGAATCAGTTAGAGCAATCGGATTTCCCAGCGAATCTACCTTAGGAATTTTTAATTCCTGATTTAAGCGAATATCTTTTCCAACTAAATTTCCAACAGGCGGTTTGTCTTTATTTACTTCTTCTTTAAAGAACGGATCAAATAAAGATTTCCAGCGCATTGTTAATCCAACGCTTGACTTGCTGCTGAATCCGGCACTTCTTCCAACTAATTCCTGACGAAAATCATAATTCCATTGATAGCTTACTCCATAAGATGCAGTTAGAGTAAAATATTTATTCATATCTAAAAGTGATGGAAGTTTAGGCGCTGTTCTAATATCAAAATTTTGCTGGTAGCGACTATCCTGACCAAACCCGGCACCATTAAAAATATCGTTCCAAATTTCACTTTCGGGGCGCGGCGTTCCGGCTGAATCACCATAAGTTTCCAAATATGCAAGAGATGAATTTACGTTTACTGAATAGCTTGTCGTTAGATTTAAGAATCCTCCTTCAGTAAGTTTCCAGGTAAAGTTAAATCCGCGTGTAGTTGTAAAATCTCTTGATGAAACTTCGTTTGAGGGTGAATTATTTCTTGCACGTGTAATATTGGTCGATGAATTTCTTTTAGCAGTTAATGCCAACGAAAAATTCTGCGGCGTAAAATAGATTTTAGTTCCGCTGTAATCTTTTAATAGACTAAAGAATAAACCTATTATTGGAATATCAATCGGATTAAAATAATAATCAGGACTTAAAGATATTCCATAGTTCATATTAGCATTCCATATCCAGCTTGTGTTAGAAAAGATGGTTGGGCTGCGGCTAAACGCATTGTTATAGTTAAATCCCATTGTTATGGAGTTAAAAGTATCTCTAATTAGCCACCACTTTGTTGGAATTTTTAATTTAATATTTGATGCTGACCATGAATCTTGAATTGAATAGGTTTCTGTTTCTTCTTTAAGAAGTTCTGGCGACTTTACTAACCCGGTTGTATCACTATCAAATAATACCTGCTGATTCTCAATAGCCTTATCAACCTTAACATCACTGCCGGGCAGGTAAAGCGGCTTACCCTTGCTTTCCGTATGAGAATAATTTAATCTTAAATTACTTTCAGGAAGATTTAGTGGAATTAACTTTAAAATATTTACATCTGTTGATACCGACCAATTACTCTGTTCAACTCTGCTTCCAAATCTATCGGCAAGCCTATGGAAGTATGGATTTTTTTCACTAAGGTTAAATGATACTGTTGCAAAATCTGCAAGTTTAACCGATGTTGAAAGACTATAAGCCCAGCCTGGTGAGTCATCAGCCTCAATAACTCTTAGTTCATTTATCCAAACCTCACCAGAGAGTGGACCACGGTAAAATTTTTCTCCATTTACCCCAATCCATACTTCATCTGGATTGCGAAGGTTTAGCACACCAATTAATAAAAATTTAACCGTTGTTAATGTTGGATTACCTTTTATAACATAGAAATGTCCTGGTGGTGCACCTGGAACCGGGCGCCTAAATGGTGTAGTTACGTCATCACCTCGTGCTTGCTTTAAAGCTGTAAGGTCATCAAAGCTAATTGATATTTCATTCCAGCCGCCTAAAACGGGCTGCCTATATTCATAGTAGTTATTTGTATCGCCGCCAAACCTAAAATAAACTTCTGCTGAATATTGATAATTCCCTCCTAAAGTATCAGAGTAAGAAATGGAACCTGGAGTATTATTCTCATCACCATGGACAAAAAGTTTCATCTGCTTATAATTAAAAACATCTAAAGGTCTGAACAAATATTTTACTACTTCTCGTTTATCTCCTTCTTCCAAACCGCTTAGAATAAGTGAGAGTGATTGTTCATTCCTAAATATTTCTTCATCCGGTCTTGTTCTATCCTTTTCCTGAAATACACCGGGAGGACTTGTGTAATCTAAATTTTCTTCAAGGCTTACTACAGAAATTGAAAGCACCGAATCAGTTCGTTCAATCGAATCAGGAAGATTTTTTTGCCACTGACTTCCAACAAGATTAAACTCCGTAATTCGGAAGTGAACCATACTATCAACACCATGTGTAAACATTCTTATAGTTTCAACGTCTGTAAAACTTGGTGAACCTACCGTTGATGTAAATTCTTTAATCGGTATTCTGTACAAGTACCATTTTATAGGTATTGTAGGATTTAATCCACCGCCCGCAATAAATGGATTTGTTGCTGCATTTGTATCAAGCGGTATTTCATATCTAAAGTAACTGTTATTAAGATCAAGATTTCCGTTTCTGTTTAAATCTTCTGTATCAGGCAGCCTGCCAATATCTGAAAGTATTGCGTTACCTTCAGTTCCATTAATATTATAATAATCGTAAGGATAAGGACGACTGCCTCTTAGGAAAAAGAAATTATCCCCACTGGGATCAGTTCCTCTGTTTGGATATGCAGCTCTCTCCTGTTCATCAGTCAAACCATCCAAACCGGTATCTTCCTTTCCTTCAGTATCAATCGCATCATTACGGTCAAGATCTTCAGTATTTAAAACATTGTTTGGAATTACATCTTCACTGATTTTTCCAAGATCTATATAAACTTTTGCATCCGCAGGAGCATTTAAAACTTGTGCCCAAAACTCCACATAACCAATATTTTCTTCAATAAGATCATTGGCAGTTGATGATAGAATTTTTTGGATACCACCCCAGGATTTTTTTCTATCCTGAAGCTCAGGGTCATAGTTGTATGTTCCAAAAGTATCTGGAAGAAAAACATAATCCATTACAGTCACTTGCTGATCAGCTCGGGCAACCTGCTTTTTGTCACCATATATCTGTTGAACTGTTACAGTTGCAGGTGTTTCTGTAAACCAAAATGTTTTTGCTTTGTGAACCATCAATTGGTGCTTTGTTAAACCCGGGTTAAAAAGCATTGAATCAGGCGGACTTAAATCTTTCCAGGCTGTGTATGAAACACCAATCGGGATTGTTTTTTTTGCTCCTTCAAAATCATCAATATAGGCAATACTCTTACCGCCATCTGATAGGATTGTACTTTTCTTTGTATTGGGATCAGGATTGATGTAAGCATATTCAGCAGACAAATTAAATGTGGACATTTCACGTGTGGAAAAAACATTGTCTAAAAATTTTGTAACTATAGGAAGCTCTGCGTTAGTTGAAAAATCTACACCATAAATTGTGTTGCTTAAAGGTTCCTCACCAATTCTAACTTTGTCACTTAATGTCTGTTGATTAAGATTTAAGATTGAAAAACCGAGCTTCGTCTTTTTTGAAAATTCATATATACCTCTTGCACCAAGAAGTGTTTTAGATGCAAGCTGGAATAGATCATTTTGTTCATAAGTAATTCTAAGATCTGCACCGGGCACAAGTGCTGCATCATTTCTGATAGTTAACTGTCCGATATTATAATCAACAACATAATCACTTCCTGCACTCAATTCCCTGCCGTTTAATAATACCTTAACAGAATTTTCAACAACATTAAAACCAAGTTGATAAACCGAGGAAGATGTTCCCTTGCTTTTACCGACAAGAATCCATTTATCTTTTATTTTTTTATTAGCAGCAAAAGTCTTTGTTGTATCATAAACCTCATCAAAATTATATGTGTTATAATCTAAACTCGGTGGTAAGTCATCGCTAAATGGTTCAAGAGTTGGGAAGATAACTTCACCTGTTTCAGGCAAGATTGTTATACCCGGTCTATAATCAAAAATATTATCTGACGGAGGTTGTGAGCTTGCGTTTAAAAGATCAAGTCCAAAAGCATTTAAGAACCTTGTGGTTCCAACTTCACTTGCGGGTTCCTGTCCTTCAATTTCTCTTTTAATATCAAATTCGAATCCCTCCGGTTTAATATTTCTTGGACCCAATGCATAAATATTTTTAAGCATTAAGCTCCAGGCTATTTTAAACCCTGGCTGCAAATTTCTTGGCTTCACCATTTTTAATATTAATCTCTGGGTAGTATTTGTATCACCCGGAGCTAAAAATTCACCATAAATAAAATCATCAGCTGTGCTGCCTAATCCTTGTTCCTGCCTGAAGGCCACAGCAATAATATCTTGCTCATTTATAGCTGTCTTAAAAGTTATATAACCAGTTTCAGGGTGCAATATATAATCAACATCCGGCGTTAAAAGTTGAAATCTACCAGCATCTGTTTTACCAGGTACTGTGCTTGAAATTGTTTCTCGCAAGGTTTCTGGATATGGTTGCCCAACGGCAACAGGAAGTAAATCTATATAAACATTTGCATCACGCTCTTTAGATTTGTCTGTAGTAATTTGGTTAAGTGATTTCCAAACCTGGATATCAGTTACAAGTAATGCGCTATTAACTTGCGGTGTTGGGTTTCCATAATAATTGTAAAACACCTTTCCTGTTTTGGAGGCATAAACTGTATCAATAAAATAATGATTGTTAGAATATTCATAAGCTCTTTTTAGAAATGGAGTTTCTGAAGTTCCGCCTGAAACCTGGACTTCTTTTGTCTCTCCTTTTTTCTGGCTGGCAATGGTAGTTAATGAAAACGGACCCATTTTAAATTGTGCTTTAATTCCAAACAGTGCCTCACTGCCGCCAACCAGCGGCGAAGTTTGAAGCGAAACGTTACCTGCCTCAATGCTTTGAATTATTTCATCATCATATCCGGTGTATTTTATCTTAAGCTGGTTTTCATATTCAAAAGTTCTTTCCGTATTCCAATCGGCAACAATGTTAAGTTTATCACCTATTGTACCATTAACATTTATTTGTACCTGTTGTTTAAAATCGGGTTCATTCTTAGTGTTGCCTAATCTTGAAGCAGTTACACCTTCAGTAGTTTCGCTTCTCCATGCACCATGAATCTGCACTGATCCGCCAATCTTTAAACTGATTTTAGGCGTACCAAAAATGCTAAGCACTCCAACGCTGGGTAATGGTATTTCAAAATCGGTAAGGTTTTTCATAAAATCGCCCAAACCGAGTTTAGTATCTTTTAGCTGGTAAGAATATCCCAGCGCTTCCCATTTTTTTCGTTCCTCCACCTCTAACCTTGTAGCGATGTACTCCTCAATCGGCATTCTTAGAATTATCTTATTAGGTTTACCGGCAACTATATCTTTTATCTCAACAAACTTGCCTGTGGAATCGATAGTAATTGATCTTGATTTATATGTGGGAGAAGGTTCAACAAAAAACTTTGATTTTTTCTTTTGCTGTAATGAAGTGAAAGGAACATCTTCCCGCTGATATCTAAAATACTCTAATCTTGCAGTTGAATCTAAAGCCATTTGAACAAGTCGAAGTGAATCCTGATTTACTTTAACTTTAGTTTTTAATGAATCTTTGCCAATAACTTTTGTGGAATCCAGAAGATTACTCAGACCAGTAGAATCTATCGGGGAAAGAATAGAATCATCAATTGCTACAAAGGGAGAATCAGGTGAGAATGAATTATTAATGATAAATGATTCATCAGATTTTTTCTGCTCAGAATCAGGTGTAAGTAATCCCGTATCAAACTGATTACCAGGATTTAAACTCCGTAAATCGGAAATTAAATCATAGCAAGCTGCCTGAAGCATGGCTTCATTAACCTGAGATTTATAGCCGGAGCCAAACCCGAGATTTATACCTGCGTAAAATATCACTAACGAAACAACAATCAATTTTGCAGTTTCAATAATGATGTTTTTTATTTTGCGTTTAATGCAGAGTTCCTAGTAATGTGAAACAAAATAAACCGTAGAGTATATTCTATAAAGCTCCTTAAATATTTTGTAATTCGCGGCAAAAATTAGACAAAATCAGCTATAATTTCAATAAAGAATCACTACTTAATTTTATGATTCAAAAGTATTCAATTACCTAACATAATAGAAGGTATTTTTTTTTCGCAATTATTTAAGAGCTCTTGTATGGTTTCGTAAATTTTGAAATAAGGCTTTTGTGTTTTGGAAAAGTTTCTAAAAGATATTTTCTGTCTGCTAACTCAAAATCTGAAAAATCAAATCCAGGAGAAACGGTACAGCCAATTAATGCAAAAGATCTTTTATTAATTACTTCTGCAGCAAACCAATTATTTTTTTTAATAACAGTTTGAAATACTTCACCGTCTTCAATTTTTTTACCAAGAATAATTTCTGTCAATTTTCCTTTTTCATCAATCACGTAAACTTTTACAGAACCGCCATCATAAAAATGCCAGAGTTCATCAGATTTTAATCTATGGAATTTTGAAATCTGTGGACCTTCAAGTAAGAAATAAATTGATGTTGATACATTTCTCTTAAGATTCTTTTTCGGAGCATCAATTGAAATTATTTCTCCAGACCGATAAACTTCTCTAAAATATCCGCCTTCAGGATGCTTTTCAAGTTGAAGTTTTTGAATGTAATATTTTGCTTTTTGATTCATGATTTCCCTGAAATTATTATTACTAACTCATTTTATGCAGCGTTCAGATAAATATTGTGAAATCGTAGCACAGACTTAAGTCTGTGTTACGAAAGCAGTATATGACACAACTTTTGTGTAATGTGAGTTACTAAATATCATTTAGCACAAGTTCCGCCGCCATCCGCCCGCTTTTAACCGCACTTTCAATTGTAGAAGGTAAACCGGTATTAGTCCAATCTCCTGCTAAAAATAAATTTTTGATTGGCGTTTTATTATTTGGTCTTTTATCCAGTGTATTAATGTTAGGAACAAATGTAGCACGCTTTTCTTTTATGATTTTATATCGCTGAATGTCTTCATCTTTAATAGAAGTGTATTGCACAAGTTCTTCAATAACAAATTTTAAAATCTCCTCTTTTGTTTTATCGACAAGATAATCGGCATCGCTGATAACAATGTTAATATGATTTTCTTTCACGAATATCCAATGTAAAGGAGAATCTAACAAACCATAAAATTTTTCACTTAAATTATTTTCTTTCAGCCAGAGATGAATATTTAGAATTGTGGAGTATTCAAGTTCAAGATTGATATCAAGATTTTTTTTGGGAATAATCTTATCTAATGCATAAAGCGGAATTGCAGAAATAACATAGTCAAAATCATCGTAAATATTCTTATCCGATTTTACAGAAACAACTTTTTGATTTTTTACAACGATTTCTTTTATAGATTCTGATAACAGGGTTGTTCCACTATTTTTTTCAATAAATGATGCTGCAGGATTGATTATACTTTCACTTAATCCGTACTTTGGAAGAATAATTGTAGATGCAAAATTACCTCTAAAGAAAATCTGTATCAGCACATCATAAAAAACTAAGGCGGAAGCTTTTTCTAAATTAGTATTCAAAGCTCCAACACAAAGTATTTCCCAAAATCCTTTGATGATGTTTGGATTCTGGTTTTCATTTTCAAGCCATTCTTTTACAGTAATTTTCCTCAATGATTTTTTACCGAGTAATGGAAGTTTTAACAAAAATTTTATAAATAAAATTTTATCACTGAAATTCAGCACATCATAATTTAAAATGGCAATGAAAAGATTAAAGGGATAAAAAGAAATTCCTGCATTTATTTGAAATTGATTTTTATTTCTATCAATAAATTTTAGAAAAAGATTTTTTTGATAATCAAAATTATTTTCTGCACCGATTAGTTTAAGTAATGAAACTGTTTCTCTGTAACAGCCCATCAAAATATGCTGCCCGTTATCTATTTCTGTATCGGTTTCTTTGTCTTTAAATGAATAAGTTCTTCCTCCTAATTTTGGAGAAGATTCGATTAGAGTTACACTGAAATTTTTTGAGGACAGTATTGATGCAGCAGTTAGTCCTGCTAAACCACCACCGATAATTAAGCACCGTTTCATTAATAAACTAAATTATACTTTGCCCAAACTCCCAAAGCTATTCCAACTTTTTCAAACTTTGAGACTTTAATATCATTATTAAAAACATCGTAATCTGCAGCGATAATATTTTCTAACATTTTATAATAGATGTGCTGCATTGCCCTTGCGGCAAACATGGTTTTCTTATCATCCAGATCAAGATTAGCAGTAGCCGAATTGAAGTACTGTTTTGCTCTGCTCGATTCATAAACCATTAAATCTCTAAAATTATTATTGTAAATAAGAGAAAGGATTTCTTGTTCACTGTAATTAAATTTTAATAGATCTTCCTGAGGTAAATATATTCTTCCGTTCTTTGCATCTTTTCCAATATCACGCAAAATATTAGTCATCTGCAAAGCTATTCCAAGATCAACTGCAAATTGTTTTGTTGATGGATGTTTATATCCAAAAATTTCAATACACATCAATCCAACAGTTGAGGCAACACGGTAACAGTAAAGCTGCAAGTCATCAAATGATTTGTAACGATCTTTTTGCAAATCCATTTCCATTCCTTTAATCAGTTCAAAGAATGGATCAAGAGGAATGTTGAAGTTTGATATTGTTTTACCAAGCTTATTTAACAATGCAAATTCAGAATTACCTGAAAAACTTTTTTCAAATTCTATTCGCCATTTTCTAAGTTTTTCATATTTCAAATCCGTGGAATCAGAATTTTCATCAACTATATCATCAGTCTTGCGGCAAAATGCATACACAGTATTCATCGCATCGCGCTTATCTTCCGGTAGAAGATTAAAAGCATAATAAAAACTGCTTTTACTTTTTTTTGATATTTCTTGTGCTGATTCAGACATTTAAAAAATACTTTTAACTAATAATAATATAAAATCCACTCTATCTAACTTTGGTCGTTTTGTAAAAACATCGTAATCATTTTTTCTAATCTTATCCAAAATTTTTTCGCCTCCGGCAATTGTCCATTTGATCTCAATCTTAAATCTGCCATCCAAATATTTAAGCAGATTTTTCCCTTCATCAAAAAGCGACTGCGCCCTTTCAACATTATGTTTTACTAACGCTTTAATATTAGGATTATTTTCCTTTAACTCAAACATTTTTTTAGAAACATTTAACATTTTCATTTCATTTTGAGGATAATAATTCCTGCCTTTTTCAATATCAATTAACGTATCCTGATAAAAATTTGTAAGCTGCAATGCAGTGCAAATCTTATCTGAACTAATTAACGCATCTTCATCACTAATATTAAATAGCTCGAGTAAAATTCTGCCAACAGGATTTGCAGATCTTTTACAATAATCTAAAACTTCATCAAAATTTTCATATTCTTTTTTAACTACATCTTGCTTAAATGCAGAGAGCAAATCAAAAAAATATCCCGTAGATAATTTTTTATCACTAATTGTTTTTGCAAGTTGATTGAAATATAAATTATCGGATTCACCTTTTAACGATTTATTAAATTCCAATTCAAATTTATTCAGTTCTTCCAGTCGCCTCTCAGGTTCAACATTTCCTTCATCAGCAAGATCATCTGCAGTTCGTGCAAACCAATAAATTATTGCAATATCCTTTCTAAATTTCTTTGGAATTAGGAATGAAGCCACCGGAAAATTTTCATAGTGGTCTTTTGCCAGATTTGAAACATTCGCTTCTAAGTCTTTAAGGTTATTTTTCAACAGATTCTTCATTCAATATGATTGAATTAATTGATTTCAAAATGAAATAAATGAGAGTTATTAAATATCATAATGAGGCAAACAATTTTAATTTCTTGCAAAATTTAACAATAAATGGGTTAAAAACTATGGAACAAATATTGTCTCTTTTAGCCCGATGTGTGCTTAAACTATTTCTAACGAAGGGGAGTAAAACTATGCTTAATAAGAGAGAGAGGATATATCATGAGGGCGATAATAGAAGATTTTGAAACGCTTCTTGTAAATGATTTAGCAATTGAAACTGTACATCTAAGTCGGGCAACTTACAAGGAGGCTAGCAAGCTTAAAAAAAACCTCGATGATTTAATTAATAGTAATCAGAAAAAAATCATCGTTGATATTAGTCAATGTGAATTTATTGATTCAACATTTCTTGGTGCTCTTGTCTTAGCATTAAAATCCAGTGCAAAAATAGGCGGCGATGTTCGCTTAGTAAAGCCGCATGAAATTGTTAAAACATTAATGGACAAAGCAGGCACATTAAATGTTTTTAATCTTTATGATTCAGTTGAGGAAGCAATCAAAAGTTTTGAAATAAAAGGCGATCAAAATTATTACCTCGGAAACGGTTCTCCTATATTAATTTAAATCAATGAAAGTCAAATTGGGAAGTGTCCTTCATTGGTTAGTGAACCTCTCTTAGTTGAGAGGTTTTTTATTTTAAATTGAAACTATTACCTAGTTAACGAATATGGAAAAAATGACTCATTACTTCCCCACTCCTTATTTGCACTTGGAGACATCACAAATCTTAGAACCCCGCCGTTTACAATTTCATCGTGTTTAATAAAAGTTCGATTTAAAGATTTTTCATTTAAATAAACTTCTTTTATGTAGATATTTTCTTTAGAATAATTTTCAGTTTCGATTTTGAATTGCTTTCCGTTTTCAAGATTAATTACAGCATTCTCTACACAAGGACTTCCAATAACATATTCATTACTGCCGGGCGCAACCGGATAAAATCCTAAAACACTAAAAATGTACCATGCGGACATTTGTCCGCAGTCATCGTTTCCAGATAATCCATCAGGTTTGTTTTTATACATTGAGTTTACGATTTGATGAATCTTCTCTTGTGTTTTCCACGGAGCACCAGCAAAGCAATACATATACGGAACTTGATGACTTGGTTCATTTCCGTGAACATAATTTCCAATCATTCCAACTCGATCAATATCTTCACTATGAGCAATACTTTCATCTGAAATATTGCATGGTAAAAAGTGAATCGATCCAATTGATTAATTTTTCTTTACTTCCTAAAAGATTAATAAATCCTTTTACATCGTGTGGAACATATAGTGAATAATTCCAGGCATTACCTTCAATATAACCTTGATTCGCCGTACTTAATGCATCAAATGGTTCCTTAAAGTTTCCATCGGAATTTTTTGCTCTTATGAATTTTGTTCTTACATCGAAAAGATTTTTATATGATTTGGCTCGTGTAAAATATTCATCCGCAATTTTCTTTTCTCCGAGTGATTCAGCAAACTTATAAATCGTCCAATCATCATAAGCATATTCCAACGTTTTTGATGCTGAATTAGAATTTAAATCTTCAGGTACATATCCATATTTTTTATAGTAACCAATTCCATCATACAATTCATAATTTGAGCTTGCTATAACTGCGTCAAAAGCTTTTTTAACATCATATTTTCTAAGTCCTTTCATATATGCATCCACAATAACAGGAACAGCATGATAACCAATCATACACCAGTTTTCATTTGAGTAATGGGACCATATCGGTAAAATTTTATGAACACTTTGTTCGTAATGAGCTAACATTGAATTCACAATATCATTTGTTCGGTTTTGCTGTACTATTGTAAAAAGCGGATGAAGTGCACGATAAGTATCCCACAAAGAAAAGATTGTATAATTTGTAAATCCTTCAGCTTTATAAATATTTTGATCAAGTCCGCGGTACTCTCCATTAACATCATTGTAAACAACAGGACTCATAAAACTATGATACATAGCGGTATAAAAGTTTACTTTTCGTTCATCATCAGCTTCGATAGTAATCTTGGCTAATTCGTTGTTCCATTTTTCTTTTGCTTGTGATTTTATCTTTTCAAAATCCCAATGCGGTATTTCAGCATTTAAATTCTCTACAGCATTCTTTGTACTAACTGCCGATAAAGCAAATTTAATAAGTATTGCTTCACCGCTTTCAGTTTTAAAATCAAAGTAACTTACAATTTTGTGCCCGGCTTGCTCAGGAAAATTTTTATTCTGATCAAACTTTCTCCAGAATCCTTTATAGATAAGTTCTTCTTTATTAACCAATCCATAAGATTGAATAGGTTTTGAAAAAGTCATTGCGAAATAAAGTAATCGAGTTCTAGCCCAGCCGTTTGTTTGTCTGTAACCTGTTACCAGGGTATCATTTTCAACCCTGATTGATGACCAAACAACTTTTCCATCATAATTATAAATCCCCGAAGTTAAATCAAGAATAATATGTGCAGAATCAGATTTTGGGAAAGTGTATTTATGAAATCCAACTCTTTCCGTTGCTGTTAATTCTGCGCTTATGTTATAATCATCAAGTGTAACTTTGTAATATCCAGGATGTGCTTCTTCTGTTTGATGAGAATAACGAGATCGATAACCTGAGTCAGGATTATCTTTTGTTCCAGGATTTAACTGCAATGCACCGACAGTTGGCATGATTAAAAAATCACCAAGATCAGAATGTCCGGTACCATTAAAATGTGTATGAGAAAATCCAACTATTGTTTTATCATCATATTGATAACCTGAACAATATCGATATACTTCTGGATTGTAGCCTTTGCCATATGTAAACAATACAGTATCTGTTTCCGGACTCAATTGTACCATTCCAAACGGAACTGTAGCACCAGGGAATGTATGCCCCATATCTTTTGTACCGATAAATGGATTGACATAATCTGCAGGAGATTTAAGTGTTTGCGGGAAAACTATAGCAAGACCAAAAATTAGATAGCAGAGGATTTTAAAAATCATTTTTAATCTCGATTCACCAATAAGAATTTTAGAAACTGATAGTACTGATGATTATTTGATATGTAGAAGTCTATTAAATTGTGCCCGAAGGGGGACTTGAACCACCCACTAGAGCCATTATTTACAATGAATTAAAAATATTTGCTTACTCTTTTGCTTACCCAAAAATCAAATTTATGAACGAATACTATTTCTATTATTAGAATATTGTTAAGACAAAGATAAATATTTTCACAATCCCCCGCTCTCACTTCTGAATAAATTTCTGAATGAATTTATAGTTAAAAATTAAATTTATTGCTGACTATTTTCTTATACCTAATAACTCAACTATGAGTCGTACAACCACTAACACACTTTTGATTAAGAATTCTTAGTAAAAAGTTTTAATTAGCATCCCTATCCATTAGATCATAAAGTCATATACATAACTTTTATTATATTCCCTAGCAAACTCTGACTAAAGTACTGTGAATCTCTGTTGATTACATTAAATTTATTAGACTCAGTTTTCTTATCCCTTTAACTCAAATAATAAAATACAATTTAATTAACCCGCCGTTTATCAGGACTTAATAGCGACTTCAATCGAACATTGGTCACTACCAAAGGAAAGCTCTAAATAATTTGTTTTTTTGTGTATTCCAAAGTGAAATTCCTTCATATCCCGTAAAGACTTACCAGACCATCATCATTTGTAACATCGAAATTTCAAACATCACCAATATTGTCAAGTTGATTAGTGATAGTGCTAGAATTAAAATCCAATATCTTAAGAGATACCATAAGCTGAATAAATTAGTTTTTTATTATCAAGATTATATTTACCGAGACCAAATGGTGCCGCCGGAATGAACCTGGAATATCCTGCACATAAGAGCCAGATTGATAATTATATATCTTAGCATTAGAATTAAAAAAACCTACTGCGACGAATTGATCATTATTATCTATTCCCATACAATATGAATCGTCATTGTAAAACATACGATCTTCTGCCGACCAGTCTGTAGTATTGTAAAATCTTAATTTCTTATTCCTCTCCATAATTAAAAATTTACCATCGCTACTGTACTTAATGTAATTAGGAGTGGTACCAAGTTCCAATCTCTTAACCAGTAACCCCGTTGTAATATCAAAAACCGATAAAGTAATGATAATTGCCGATGCCTGCAACAAACCTATTATCAGGACTGATTGTAAGTCTTTCAAATATCTGATCTGTACTATCACCAATAAAGTTCTGATAATACGTCCATCAGATCAAATTAAATATTCTAATACACAACGCCATTTGAATATATCCACCAATGCAGCAATAGAAAAATCATTACTTACAACAGCTTCAGAAATACCATTAGGAACCGGAATTTTTTTATTAAGTTTGATAGTCTTGTGAATAAAAAAGATTTAAGAGTATTGCTATGATGTGAAAGATTATATTGAGAAAAGGCCTGAACAGAATAAGTATAGGTGTTAGAAGTGTCTAAATCATTATCAATGAATGAAGTTATATTTCTGCTAACCCGACCAGCTTCAACCGAATTACCATTTGAATCTTTCCGGTAAATAATAAAACCAGTTTTCAAAAGTAGAATTATCTTTCCATTTTATTTTTACCGAAACTGAGTAGCGCTTTCTAAGGATAATTCAGATGGAGCCGGAAATTTGCAAAGGTACAAACGGAAATAAAGCTTTAGGCGATTCATAGTAATCACGAACTGCGTGAACTGTATATCGGTATTGCTGATTTACAAGAATGACATCTGAAATAACTGCATTAGTCGAATTTGCGGGTAATGTTTTAATTGGAACGAAAAAACCTGAACCAAAGTCTTTTGAAATAACATATCCTTTTTCAAAAGAATTATTATCAGTCCAATAAAAAGTTATAGAAGTATCTGAGGTTAAACTTGTGCCAAGATTTATTGGTTCTGCTAATTTAATTTCTGCAGTTGCGATATCGGAATACCCGCTGTATTGATCATTTGCAACAGCACGAACTCTGAATAAATATTGTTTCTCAGGTACGAATTGACCATTAAATGTAAATGATGTTCTATTCATATCAAGATCTGCTATCTTAATAAAATTAGAATCATCGATTGCGGACTCGACCTGGAAGCTAGTTTCAAATTTGCAGTTATCATACCAGTGAAGAAAGATTGTACTATCGGATGTTATGCTTGCAGTCAATCCGCTCGGCATAAATCTATAAATATTTATTATCGTAAAATCAGATTCAATTACTTTACCTGACTGATTATAAGCTTTAGCCTGAAGTATATGCTGGCTGCCTTCCTGATACCACCTGCAATCCCAGAAATATTCATACGGCGGATTTTCGAATACACCATCATAAACAAGATTATGATCTATGAATAATTCAACTCGTTTTACATTGATATTATTAACAAGAATACTCACAGTTACTGAATCGGACACGGAGGAATTATTAACAGGATTTACAATAGACACTTTAGGTGTTGGATCATAAGGCTCGACTGGATTGTATTCACAGGAACTAAAATAAATTACTGCTATCAGAATAATTGAAAATAGGACTATTGCTTTCATAAGATTCCCGTTTCAAATAAATAAAAATTTTTTATTCAAATAATTGTTGCTCGTTGAGCCATTGTTCGAATATTTTTAGACATTAAACATTTTATGTTTTAAGATTATTTAAGAATTATCATTTTCTTGATTGTTGTATCAAATGCATCCAGTCTATAAAAGTAAACACCGGATGCAAGAGCAGATGCATCAAATTCAACTTCATAAATTCCTTTCTCCTGATTCTGATTCACAAGAACTTTTACTTCTTCACCCAGCACATTATATACTGCTAATTTAACATTATGATAGGCCAAGAGTTCATAAACAATTTTTGTTTTAGAATTAAATGGATTTGGATAGTTGTTATAAAGGACATCAGATTTTACCGGTAAATAAAAGTACTCATCATTGAAATCTAATTTATTTATTTGCACTTCTGTGGCATAAATATCAATGCCGGTTTTGTTATCCCTATCAAACTCTTTTGAAATCAATAGTTTGTTTTCAATTAAGTCCATACCGTAATTATAGTTTGATTGATATATGTATTGATCTTGTGGGTTCGATAGAAAATATATTTCATTATCTCTTTTGCTATCATTAAAGTATATTCCGAATATTTTGTTATAGTATGGGTAACTAATAAATGATTTGTGATTTTCAAAATTTATTATTTTAAAAAGAAAAGGGTTATAACTATAACTAGACAATGAATTGTTTAAGTAAATGAAACTATCAAGTTTATATCTCCTTAAAATATTCAGATTTCCGTAGTCCCTGTTATATATCAATATAAAATCTTGACCGTCATTTTTTGCAATTAAGTTTGCATCATAACTTAGTATATCAGCAATGTTAAAAGTTTCTTCAAGAATCTCACCCTCACTGTTATAAAATTCCCCATTTATTGTACTCTCATAATTATAATTTGACTGATCATAATTACGCCAGGCAACAAAAATATTAAATGAAGTATCTGCGGAGACAGTTATTGGTTTAAATAATATATTATTCTGAGAATGTTTAATAGATTTGGGTAATTTTTTTAGCGCGAGTGATTTATTATAAATGGCATAAGAAACATCGTATTCACTATACCAGCTTATCAAGACCTCATCATTTGAATTTATTTGCAGATACAGTTTGTTATTAAGAGTACTGTTACCACTACCAACTATTACATTATTACCAATTCGTTCACCACTATTACTTAACTTTTGTAATAAGACAGTATTGCCGGAGAAAAAGGCAACTAGAAAAGATCCATCAGAGAATGCCTCGATAGCTATTTGGTTAATAATATTATTATTGTTCACTGAATCAGTAATTTGAATATCATCGCCAAATGGTTGCAATTCACTATTATAGGCTCGCGCATATACCTCTGGTTTTCCATTTCTTTCATCCTGCCAAACAATGAGTGCATCCCCATTAGAGTTAAATTTAACACTTGATTTAGTCTGGTTTGCAGTACTGATGTCATTATTTATTCTTGTTAAACCCTGAATGTTTATTATATCTGATGAAATCCTGGAAAAGCCGACATTCACATCGTATGAAACATTGTAATCATAAGCTATTATGAAATTACCATTATATAAATCTGAAAAATCCTGTTTTAGTTTTTGAAGCGGATAGATTGCATTATAGTTAATTTTCATCGGACCTGTTACCAATGCACCAGATGAGGAAATTTTTTGAACATATCCATCATCATTCATAATATATCCAAGATAAAAATTGTCCTGATGATCAGAACAAATAGATGTTAGAGTAATTGGGTAAGCATATGAAGTAGAGCGCAGTATATCTGAAAGAAAAATTCCAGAAGAATTAAATAATCTATAACTAAAATAGTTTGAAGTCGTTTGGCCCGGAGTTTCCCACGCAACTAAATATATTTCATCTCTAAGATAAGAGACTTGTGGATTCTGGACTGTTAGCAATCCGGCAGTTGAACTTACTAACTTTCTGGTTCCCACAATCTGTCCATTCAAACCAATTTTTTGCATATAAATAAATGATGAATCTGTCGTATGGGAATACCAGGTAACAAAATAATTTCCATTCTTATCTACAGTAACAGCATTTTTACTTGACAGGTAATTGTGGGTTAAGTCAGTACTATTTAGTGTTCGTATGATTTGAGTAGCATAACCATCAGACCTTACAAATTCAGATTTAATCTGGGAATTATTGCCATCGATTTTATCAATCCAGGTTGCTAAAAAGGAACTATCAGAATTAACAGCTATTGATAAATTAGAAATCTCATAAGAGCTAAGATTATTTAAGTAACTTTTTCCTCCAATCCCTCCAAATGACACGAGATAACTATCAAATCTTTGGGCTACAATAAGCCCGTTACTTTGAACCCAAGCTATAACAAATATCCCATTTTGATTTGCAGCTATGGTAGGGGGCGTATTTGCTAAAGGACCATAAGAATCTATTTTTATATTGGTATTAATTTTATTGCCGGATTTATCAAAAAATTGATAATAAATTTCCTTAACTCCATTCCGATAATCTTCCCAGCAAAAAGCATAAGTGCCATTACCGCTCATCGCAACCTGAACGTTCGATTGATATGCTCCAAACTCGCCATCAAGCGTATTAACTAAAAGATTTTCTTTTACTGTTGATGCTTCAATCGTATCTTTTGAAAAAAATAGATCTAAATAAATATCTTGTTGTTGTGCCGATAGAAAACCAGAATAATTTGCTGAACCTATTAATACAACAAATAAATAAATTAAATATTTGAATTGCATTTATGCACCGTCTATAAAAATTTTCTTAAAAATAAAAATTTAATCCTAAACCTATTTTGGTTGAAAAGTCTTTAAAGCTTCTTTCTTCAATCTGACTTCTTGATTCTGTTTCATAAACATATCTGGAGTTATATTCACCACTTGAAGACGAGTATAAAACTCTGATATTAGAGTTTAAGGATAGTGATTCATTAAAGAAGTACTCTGCACCGAAACCAAAATTAAAATGCCAGGGCGAATTTAGATCTTCAGTAAATTCTTCAATATTATCTTCGTTCACTAAGCCCGGTATCGGTTCAGTGAATAATTGTTGATACTCATTTTGGGCAAAAGCAATCTGCTTCCCAAATGATGCAGCTGCATAAATGCTAACTTTTTCAATGATAATATTTTTTATGTAGTATTTTAAACCCAAATTAAAATCTAACAGCTTTAAACCTACCGTAGAAATTGAACCTTGATCGTATGAATTACCTGAATTGCTTTGGTGTAATTCATTTCTAGATTCAGAAAACGTAGAACTATAACCAGCATCAAAAGTTGCCCTCAGTTCAGGAGTAATACCATAAGCAAGCTGAGCTTCAAGACTAATCTGGTTTTCAATATACGTATAAATGTTAGGCTCAGGAGGATTATTTCCATTTCTATAAACTGTATAAACATTGCCGGAGTAGTATGGAACATAAAGTACCCCAAAAGACCATTTATTAGTTTGGCTTTTACCAATTGGCGAAACAATTGCAGGTGGATAACTATTTGGCAGTGGGGCTGATTGATCAATATTTGTTGATTGCAATGACAACCTCTGCAATTCCTGATCGACAGCACGTTGATTATTGATTTTGATTAATCTTTCTTCAGCAAAACTATTCACTTTATTAGCATCGGTATTTTGCCATTTACCTTCCAGAAACACGGTGCCAAAACTTTCAACAGACACTTTCTGTAATGCCGGAAGAATCACTGATTCACTACGATTATTATCATAATTAAAATATATTCTTTCTCCATCTATTGCGGTTATTAAACAGGGGGCTGTTCTTCCGTCAATCAAATAAAGAGTATCCGGTAATTGGTTTTGTGCAAAAGAAAGCAACGGCAATAAAATAAAAAGTAAGGTTTTCATTGTAATGCCCTTAAAAATATGGTTGATAAATATTATGATAAAATAGACCGAAGGTTTATGCGAAGCACTTGAAGGAACTGATATTAACATACACTCGCCCTGAAACTGAGTTAATATTTGGAAGTATTTAGACTACCAACATTGCAATAATAATACCACTTCAAAAATTGCCTAATCATTCCAATTATTAAAGGTCAATAATTTTTGCTGTATAGATTATAAGAACAATCGTATACAATAGACTATATACATTGTGTTAAAAATTTATTTACGGCTTTCCACTTCCATTAACCAAGTAATATTAGAGTTAACAATGGAAATTTTATGAGGCTCTTTTTTAGAGATTGAAAGCTGAATTACATTAGTTGTATTATTAAATTTTCTTTGGCGTCATTTTCTAAGGCGAAGAAAATCAGGATCATCATTTTTAGCTGAGCAAAAACCATTATTTAAATTGCTTTCGAAAAATTCTTTTAAGTCTTCAAAATGCTTTAAAGCATTTGTTGAATCTGTTATCACAAGCCAACAACAAGAAATCGTGTCCTCTCGAAATTCTACACCAAGTCTTACATTAGTAAATTCTTTCCACTCAATACCTTCAAATGCTATCCAGTTTACTGAATCTACAACCTGTTTAATGTTTGGATGCTTTGCTAAGATTGAAATAGTCTTCTCTCTATTTATTCTCATATCAAAGTCATAGAAATTCTTTAAAAAATCTTTTTGAGAGTAAAGAGAAATAGGAATTAATACGATAAAAAATATTGTTTTTAACATAAACATTACTACTTCGCTAATTGCTGTTCTGTTGCAATTGATGTGACTGATTATTTTTTGATATGCAGTAGTTATAAAATTGTGCCCGAAGGGGGACTTGAACCCCCACGGAAGTACATCCACTAGACCCTGAACCTAGCGCGTCTACCAATTCCGCCATTCGGGCAACTTCAACAATCAATTAAAAATATCAAATAAAGTACGCGTCTACTCCCATTGGGATTTGCAACAATTCCGCCATTCGGGCAACTTCAACAATCAATTATAAAAATCAACTAAAGGGTGTGTTGCACAAGTCAATTGAGTGTCATTTCGACCGTAGGGAGAAATCTTTTATTCTGTATAGTAGAAAGATTTCTCAGTCGAAGACTCCTTCGAAATGACATGAAAAAGTTATGCAACAGACCCTAAAGTACGCGTCTACTCCCATTGGGATTTTCAACAATTCCGCCATTCGGGTAAAACAATTAACAATTTAGAATTAAGAATTTAGAATGTTTTAAAAGAACTTAATTCTACATTCTAAATTATACATTGTACATTAAACTTACCATTGGCTATCGCCTTGCTTGTTTTCGTGAATGATCCTTCCTCCGCTGCCGGTATGGATCTCACAATAGCCGGGCATTTTATTAGCATCTACTAAATCAGTATAAGTTTCAGGACATGCATCGGTTGCTAACTTTGCATCGCCAAGATTCATGCTTTCTTTACAGAATGTGGCTATCTCAACTCCATCTGCAAGTGAAAAATATGTTACCGGAAGTTTTAATTCTTTGTAAGCACCTTCCATAAACATTGCCCAGATCGGTAATGCGGCTCTACCTCCCTGTCCGTACCAGTTTGTAAATTTAACTCTGTGATCATCGAATCCAACCCACGCTCCAGCGGCTAAATCCGGAGTAACGCCAACAAACCATGCATCAGAAAATTTTTGTGTGGTACCAGTTTTTCCAGCTGCGGGATATTGAAAATATCTTCTTACACCTGCGCCCGTTCCATAATTAACAACATCCGTCATCATATCAACAATTATTGAAGATGTTTGGGGCGAAATTGCCTGCACTGATTCTGGAACAAATTCATCCAAAACAATTCCATTTCTATCTTCAATTTTTAGAATTGAAATTGGTTCTACGTGAACACCGGAATTAATAAATGTACCCATTGCAGAAACCATTTCAAGCGGAGTAACTTCAACTGTTCCAAGGGCAATTGAAGGATAAGCATCCATATGAGATTTTATTCCCATTCGCTGGGCATACTTTACAACCTGATACGGCGGTGCCATATCACTTATTGTTAATCTGCCTGCAATAACGTTTACGGAATTTGCTAATCCCCATCTAAGAGTTTCATATCCACTGTAATCATTACCAGCGTTTGATGGAGACCAGCCGTTAAAATTAAATTGCTGATTTAAAACCGTTGTTGCAGGAGTGTATCCATTTTCAATTGCAGTAGCGTAAACAAATGGTTTAAATGATGATCCGGGTTGTCTTCTAATTCCGGTTACATGATTAAGACCTCTTCCAAAATCCTGATTCTCACCGCCAACTAGCGCTTTAATCATTCCGGTTTTAGGATCAAGAACAACAAAACCAACTTCAATTTTTGAAGCAACTTTTTTAACTGAATCCACAAAATCTACATCAGATTTAAGACGATTATAAACTTTTGCCTTATCATCATTTGAAGTTACAGTTTTATAACGACCATCATCTTTAATTGCTCTATCAATTAAGCTGGCAAGTAAACTTTTATTTCTATCCCAGCTCCAGTTTTTATCAAATAATATTTGATACTCTGCGATATGTTTTTTAGCAGATTTATTTGCAATTCTTTGCATTCGCATATCAAGAGAAGTATAAATATTTAAACCATCTCTGTAAAGATCGTATCCATACTTATCCGCAAGAGTAGTCATTTGCTGACGCACATACTCAAGAAAATGCGGTGCTTCAGATTTTACATGGCTTAATCTTTCTGATGCAAGTTGAATCGGCTGCAGCTTTAATCTGTTATACTCATCTTCGCTAAGCATATCAGTATCAACCATATTGTACATTACCTGATTACGTCTCTGCAGTGCTGTTTCATATCTTGCAACCGGATCATAATTGACTGAAGATTTTAGCAGCGCAACAAACAAAGCTGCTTCAGGAAGTGTTAAATCTTTTGCACGTTTATTAAAATAAACTTTTGCCGCTGATTCAATTCCATACGCGCTTCTTCCAAAGTATGAAACGTTTAGATACAATTCTGCTATTTCATTTTTAGTAAAAGTTTTTTCAATCTGGATAGCAGAAATCCATTCACGAACTTTTCTTACAGCTTTATCAAGGGCGTTTTCTCTTCCCTCTTTTAACGCATAAAGATTTTTTGCAAGCTGCTGGGTTATTGTACTTGCACCTTCACGCAAAGAAAGTGAGAAAAGATTTTTTACCATTGCTTTAAAAGAATCGAGGAACATCAACACCCCAATGATCATAAAAATTTCTATCTTCTGTTGCGATTAAAGCTTTGAGCACGAAAGGCGGCAGGCTATCTAAATCAGTTTCAATTCTGTTCTCAATAAAAAACTGTCCGATCAATTCACCATCTGAAGAAAAAACCCTGCTTGCAAGAACCGGTTTTGGATTTTCAAGTTCATTAAGTGAAGGCAAACCGCTGATCGTATAAATAACCAAAGCTAAAAAGATAAATATTACAGAACCCCAGATAATCCATTTAGTTTTTTTATTGTTTTTGCTTTTACTTTTTGTTTTAGCCATAATCTAAAAGTTCTTTTTAATTCCAGTCTATAATTTCAAATTTGTCAATAAATTTTCCGTAACAGGGATTATCAATCCAGGAACCCAGATTGATGTAGATTCCATTTTTATAATTGTTAAAACATCTTTTATGCAGATGCCCGAATAAAACGAATTCATTACCCTCATCAATTTTTAACTTTGCTGCATCAAATAAACCATCTTCTTCACCGTAATCTTTTTTGGTGGTATAATCACGACTTGATTTACTTGTTCGGCTTGCTATTCCAACTCCGATATCCGGGTGAAGTAATCCATACAGCCACTGAGTAAAACTATTACGTAAAATCTTTTTCAAAATATTGTAACCAAGATCATTTATTACAAGACCATCTCCGTGCCCTATAAAAAACTTTCTGCCGTTCAGTAAAAACTGTTCACCCTCGTGATAAAGTTTTACACCAATTTCACTTTCAAAAAAATCTTTGTGAAAGAAATCGTGATTACCGATAAAGTAATGCACCTTAATTCCACTTTCGGTTAGATTCTTCAAAGCTGTTAAAGTTCTGTAATTTCCTTTTTGATATACTCTTTTATACTCAAACCAATAATCAAAAAGATCACCTGCAATAAAAAGTTCATCGCAGTTGGATTTAGCGAACTCTAAAAACTTAACGAGCAGTTTTTCTTTTTTGTCTTCAACTTCTTTGGATTGAAGACCAAGATGTATATCGGAGATGAAAAGATAAGTTTTGTTCACAGAGTATAATTTTTATTTGATTGAAATTTAGTGATATACAAAAAGAAATAAAACATATTCATTATTTAACGTGAATAAGATTTTTCAAATGTGCCAAGTAATCTGTAATCAGGATCCAAATGTATTGTTTGGATTTCATGATCGAATTTGAATGTAAACTCTTTCTCCATTTCATCAACATAAACTTTTTGGATTTCAAATGATCCGTCTTCAAAATCAAATTTTATCTCCAGCGGAAAATGAAATTCCTTATATGTTTGAGGTTCCTGAAAAATATTTATGACACATTCCTTTTTATTATCGTCATTAAAAGAAAAAGTATATGAGCAAAAAATGTTATCCGTACCTGTATAAACCCATTGATCAAAAAATTTATCCAAATTTATTTTCGAAATATCCTCACAAACAGATTTAAAATCTTCAACAGATGCATTGGAATATTTGTAAAGGTCATAATAACTATGAAGTGATTTAAAGAAAGCACTGTCCCCAATTTCATATCGTAACATATGAAGTACCCACGCACCTTTTTCATAAACAGTTTCTCCAAATAGATCTTTTGGAGCATAAAGTGTTCCGCGGAAATTATCACTAAACTTACTCTGCATTTTAGAAGTAAGAGCATCTTTTCCATTTTTTGCTTCAGCGTAAAGTGCTTCTGAATAGGTTGCAAAACCTTCATTTAACCAGATGTCATTCCAGGTTTTTGGTCCAACAGAATTACCCCACCAATGATGTGCAAGTTCATGTACATAAGTGTCTTTAAAGAAATCATATCCGCTTACAAACGCATATCCAACTCCGGTTATTGTTTGATTTTCCATCGCACCGTAATTCCACAGAAATTCTGCAACACCGTATTTTTCTTTAATAAACGGATACTCACCAAAAATACTTGAAAGTGTCTTCATCATATCAAGGTGTTCAGCAAAATCTATCTTTGCCTGATCATAATGTTCAGGCATAGCATAATATTCAATGTTCATTGAATCTTTTCCATCAAGTCCTTTATAAACATCATAAAAAGATTTGTATGGAGCAGAATAAACTGCAACAAGATATGTAGAGATTGGATATTCGGTTTTGTAATGATAAGTTTTTTTGGTTCCATTTTTTTTAACATCAATTAAATTTCCATTTGATACAGAAACAAACTGTGAATCATTTGTAATTTCAATATCAAGCAGAGCTTTATCAGAAGGATCATCATCACACGGAAACCATGTTGGGGCGTAAATTGGTTCACTGATATTGTAAACAAGAGATTGCCCGTTTACTTCACCGAAAACAAATCCATCAAATCCACTTCTTTTAGGAGTTCCGCTATAAACAATCTCAATTTCAAAAGTATCTGCCAAATCTTCGGCAGGTTTAATAAATATTCTATTTTTATTTCTGGAGAACTCTGCATTAGTACCGTTAAACTTTATGCTTGATATGGTCAGATTATCATAGAGGTTGAGTTCAAGTTCAGAATCAAGATCAAGTTCAAGATTTTTGGCTGCCGTTATTTTTGCAGTTCCACTTAAAATTTTTTCTTCAGTATTTAAATCCAACAGCAGATTATAATGAAGTATATCAATACTCTTCTGTAAATCACTTACAAAATATTTTTTATCATTATTTATTTTATTATTTGTGCTGCTTTGACTAAAAACGGGAACAATAAAAATAGCCAAGAGGGAAAACAACAATAAATTTATCCGGAACTTCATCTAAACAATACTTTCTTGTTAAAAATTATTTACATTACTAAAAATAATTTAACCATTTGTTTAATTGCCAAACAAACGATAATTCAATATATTTTAGTGCAAATTTTAGGAGTAAATATGAACTCGCCCGGTTCTTCAGTCTTAAGAGACACAGTTACAGTAATCCTTGCCGGTGGACAAGGGGAAAGACTCCATCCATTAACAGCTGTTAGAAGTAAACCTGCTGTTCCCTTCGGTGGTAAATACAGGATAATTGATTTCGCACTTTCCAATTGCCTTAACTCTGGTTTTAGAAGAGTGTATGTACTAACGCAGTACAAATCAGATTCACTAAACATGCACCTTTACGAAGCATGGAGCATTTTTAATCCGGAGCTTGGAGAATTTATTTATTCAGTTCCGCCCCAAAGAAAACTTAACAACGAATGGTATCTTGGAACAGCAAACGCAATTCATCAAAACCTGAATTTGTTCTCTGACAAAAAAGCTAAATGGGTTTTAATACTTGGTGGTGATCATATCTATAAAATGGATTATCTAAAATTTCTTGATAATCATATTGATCAAAGTGCAGATCTTTCAATAGCTTCTTTAGAAGTTCCAAAAGATGAAGCAAGCAGATTCGGAATTGTTGGAGTAGATGATAAATATAATGTTCTATCCTTTGTTGAAAAGCCAGCTAACCCTCCTCAAATTCCTGATAAACCAGGATTTTCCTTTGTGAATATGGGAATCTATGTTTTTAATGCAAGTGTATTGAGAGAAGTTTTGCAGGAAATGGAATCCAAAAAAATCAAGAATCATGATTTTGGTCAGCATGTAATTCCATATATGATTGAATCAAAACTTAAAGTTGTAGCTTACAAGTTTCTTGATGAGAATAAAAAAACTCAGCCTTACTGGAAAGATATTGGAACACTTGATAGTTACTACGCTGCAAATATGGATTTAATAAGTGTGATTCCGGATTTTAATCTATATGATCCCGATTGGCCGTTAAGAACTTACCAATATCAATATCCTCCTGCAAAAACAGTATCGCACGAAGGAGAGCGAGTTGGTAGGACACTTAACTCTTTAGTTTGTGATGGAACAATCGTTTCCGGAGGTTTGGTTGAAAGATCTTTACTCGGATCAAATGTAAAAGTTAACAGTTATTCTTACATAACCGATTCAATAATTATGAATAACGTTACGATTGGAAGACACGCAAGAATCCGCAGAGCCATCATTGATAAAAATGTAATAATACCTGAAGGATACGAAATTGGTTTTGATCCTGAAGGTGACAAAAAGAAATTTACTGTAACAGAAACCGGTATTGTGGTAATTGCAAAGAATAAAATATTACCGGAATAATTTATCGGTACAAATCATATTATCAGACTTCATTTCCGCTGATTTGATCAATTGAGAAATAAAATCAGCGGAATAAATTTTGTTACTTCAAGCCTATGAATTCTAAATTACAAACTAACTTAAAAAACTTGCCAGCATCCCCCGGCGTTTACCAATTTATTAATAAAAATGGAAAAGTGATTTATGTAGGTAAAGCTAAGAACCTAAGGAACAGAGTAAGAAGTTATTTTCAGGAAAATCCCGGCTCAGCAAAAACTATTGCAATGGTCAGCAAGATTGATGATCTACAGTTAGTTGTCACAGATAGCGAACTTGAAGCATTGATTCTTGAAAACAATTTAATCAAGCAGTTAAAACCAAGATACAATGTAAATCTTAAAGACGATAAATCATTTCCTTTCATAAAAGTTACAAACGAACTATTTCCAAGAATATATCCGACAAGAAAAGTTTATAATGATGGTTCAAAATATTTTGGTCCTTATACGGATGTAAGAAGTATGCGCGGCTCTTTAAAAATGATAAATCAGATTTTTAAAATCCGAAGCTGCAAACTTGATTTAACGGAAAAGAATATTGCTGATAAAAAGTTTAAAGTTTGTTTAGATTATCATATAAAAAAATGTGATGGACCTTGTGAGAATTTAGTATCTGCCAAAGCCTATAATGAGATGGTGGATGAGGTAATAAAACTTTTAAAAGGTAAAACTGATGATCTTATAAAAGATTTGAAATCACGAATGCAAACTGCAGTTGAAAATCTTGAATATGAAAAAGCTGCAGAACTTCGTGATAAGATTGATCAGTTAAATTCAATATCATCAAAACAAAAAATTGTAAATGATGATGAAGAAGACAGAGATATTTTTGCAGTTGCTTTTGAAGGTAAAGATTCAACTTGTGCTGTTTTTAATATTCGATCGGGAAAACTTATTGGTAAGAAGCAGCTTAAACTTGCGATTGAAGACGGCGAAGAATTAGCCAATATATATTCTGCAGCAATTAAGTTTTATTATGGTGATCAGGTTGAAATTCCTCGAGAAGTAATTGTTGAGATTACTCCCGAAGATGCAGATGCTCTTACTGAATGGCTGAGAATGAAATCAAACAGGAAAACAAAAATATTTGTTCCTCAGCGCGGTGATTTGAAATCTCTTGTAAAGATGTGTAAAGAAAATGCAATTCTTCAGTTGAAGGAAATACAATTACAGAAGATGAAAAATCTTGGCAATGTTTCTTATTCCGTTTCTGCACTGCAAAGAGATTTGAGATTAAAAACTTTGCCAAGAAAAATTGAATGCTTTGATATTTCTAATCTGCAAGGAACTGACACAGTTGCAAGTATGGTCGTGTTTGAGGATGGGAAACCTAAAAAAAGTTTGTATAGAAAATTTATCATCAAAACTGTTGAAGGTCCGGATGATTTTTCAAGTATGCGTGAAGTGATTGAACGCAGATACACAAGATTGAAGGAAGAAAATCAGCCGCTGCCAGATTTAATTATGGTTGATGGCGGTAAAGGACAACTTTCCAGCGCAGTTGAGATTTTGGATAATCTTGGTTTTACAAACTACAATATAATCGGACTTGCAAAGAGATTGGAAGAAGTTTTTCTACCAAATAATTCTGATCCGGAATTAATTCCCAAAACTTCATCAGGATTAAAATTACTTCAGCAAGTTCGGGATGAAGCGCATAGATTTGCAATAACTTTTCATCGTGAAAGAAGAAGTAAAAGAACAATAAAATCTGAACTGACTGATATAAAAGGAATTGGTATATCAATCGCTAAAAAGCTTCTTGCGACTTTTGGAAGTCTTGAAGGAATTAAAAAGTCCAATTTTGAAGAATTAGAAAAAATTGTTGGCAAGAAAAAAGCCGAATTATTAATAAACTATTTTAAGCCATAAATTTGTTCGTTACTATTATTTACAATGAAGAAAATCTTTAAGTTTGTTTATCTTTGCTTCAGAGAAATATTAGATAAAAATGCAAAACCAAATAAAAACATATTTGTTAGCTTCACTACTCTTTGTAGTTATTTCCTGCAAAGAAAATGTTAAAGAAAAACCATTTGAGTTTAATGGGCAAAGTTTCTACACATTGGTTGCAAATTCAATAAATGGTGATGAAAACAGTAAAAAAATTCTTAACGGACTTTTTACGTTTGATGCAGAGCTTAAGTCTTATAACAAAATTGAGATAGACAGCCTTGAAATAAATAATTCAAATTACTACACGCTTCTGTTAGAGAATCAAAATCCTGTTTACAATTTATTTGCTCTTGTTGATAAAGATTTAAATTTGATTCTTAAAGACGAGTCATTAAATGGTTATCTAAATTTAAATTTTAAAAAATCAGGCTCCAGAAGATTTGCCGTTATTACTGAAGAATTTAATTCTAAAGATGTAATTCAGTTAAATAGAATTTCTTATTATTCACTTGAGCAATACTCATCAGAACTTGTTTTCAGACAGTTCACAAAAATTAAAACAGCAAGTAAAGAAATTGAACAGGTTTTATCCAGTGTTTCTGATACTGCAATAGTTACAAACATTGTTAATCTAAATTCTAAAACTAGTAAAACCGCTAAAGATGTTTTTCGTTTTGATGTTGGAAACAATAAATACGTGAGCAATAAAAATTTGTTTGATAGTCTTGTTTATAAAGAAGTCCACAGCCTGAAAGTCCAGTACAAAAATCCTCAAATAACAGATGCAGAATCAATACTTAGATTTTTCAATGGAAAAGGTTCAGATAATTCTTTGAGTCAAATAATCATAAGTGAAAATGATTTTGAAATTTTTCTGGACAGTACGTGGAAAAAACTTGGCAGTATTACAATATCAAATCTTGTAAAGCAAAAACTAAAGGGTATCAAATTCATCAGCGGTAAAATGGGTGCGTCGATTTCGCTTACAGCAATTGCTCCCACAGATTCTGCAGAAAATTATTTTAACGAAGAATTAAAAAATCGTGATGAACTAAAAAGTGAAATGCGTTATTCAGACAAGCTGATTGACAGCAAAAATATTTATCAGTTATTTGAGTTTTCTTGTCCAACAAAAAAGATTCTAATGATACTTGAGACTCCTAAATCAACTTACGAATCAAATAAAGTTCACTACGAAGAAATTATAAAATCATTTTTAATAAAGTGCTGATGTACAAACAATTATTTTTCCTTCACAAATCTGAAAACGATAAAGCTCTTCCCCACTTTAAAGATGTAATATTAACTCATCTTTCTGAATTATCGGGTAAGAATATTATTCTTGCCAAAGTTGAAAGTAATTTATTACTTGATCAAAAATATTCTTACTTCTGTGAAGTTGAATTTGAATCTAAAGATAAAATGAATGAGTTGATGAACTCCAAAACGGGCAAACAGCTTACAAAAGATTTGATGGATTTTCATCAAATGATAACAATGATTTCAATTAACTACGATATTAAAGAATGAATTTATATTTAATAAGACATAGCATTGCAGAAAATATTTCTTTCGATAAAAAAGATTTTGATCGTGAACTTACCGAAGAAGGTAAGTTTGTAATTAAAAAATCTTCTGAAGCATGGAAAAACTATGTTGGCAATGTTGAGGTTATTTTAACTTCCCCGCTAAAACGTGCTATCCAAACTGCAGAAATAATTTCTTCTAACCTTCAGGAAATTCCAAACCTGATTAAGGATAATAATCTTGGCACCGGCAGCAGAACTGCAGACTTGATTGATATTCTTAATTCATTAGAATACAAAAACGTTGTGGTAGTTGGTCATCAACCGGATTTATCTCAACATTTAAATAACTTTTGCGGAACCGGAAGTTTTAATTTAGCTTTTCCTCCAGCTTCTCTTGCTAAAATTGAATTTGATAACAGCATTAAATACGGAAGAGGAAGATTGATTTACTTTATCCCTCCAATAATTCATATTTAGTGTAATTCCTTTTCGTTCGTCATTTCGAAGGAGGGCTTTGACAACTGAGAAATCTTTCCTTCTCAATGATTCAGATTTCTCCCTTTGGTCGAAATGACAACGTTATGTCACTAAAAAAAAGGGGCACACAGTTACACAAATTATATACTGACCGCTGCTTCCTTCCGGACCTGACGGGGTTGGGTATTAACCTGTTAACCGGTGCCCTAAACTCTAAATCTTAGGCTGTTAAAATGTAGATTTAATCATTTATCAAACAAGAAATTTTTCATTATAAGATCAATATTTCTTCTTCTGTTCTTTCAAACTATTTCTCTCCCAAAAAACACCATCTTCATAACCTTGAATTGATTTATCTCTTTATGCAGCATTCAAGTCTTTTCATCGCAAGTGCAGCAAAAGTCTTGTCAACTTCAACTCCGCAAAATTTACGATTAAGTTTTTTTGCTGTTACAGCAGTTGTACCGGAACCAAGAAATGGATCGAACACTAAATCATTTTCATTTGTACTTGCAAGTATAAGTTTGGCAAGAAGCTTTTCAGGTTTTTGTGTCGGATGATCCGTGTTTTCAGGCATAGACCAGAATGGAATTGAAATGTCAGTCCACAAATTTGATGGATGAGTTATTCTAAAATTCTTTCCATTTTCAGACTGCCAATCTTTTGGAACGCCTTCTTCAGTTTTATATGGTGCTCTTACCATTCGCTTAAGTTTTACGGCATCAACATTAAAAGTAAACTGTTCTGATAATGTGCAGTACCAGATATCTTCATAGGAATTTTTCCAATTATCTTTTGAACCTCTTCCCTTTTCACGCTCCCAGGTTATTCTGTTACGGATTATAAAATATTTTTTCAAAACATTGTACACAGGAATTGAAGTCTTCCAATCGCAGCAGAAATAGATTGAACCATTTGGCTTTAGGGTTCTAACTAATTTAGAAATCCAGCTATCAATCCAGATCTCATAATCACTATCCTTCATCTCTTTAAAATTTACGGATGAAAAATTTTTATTAAGATTATACGGCGGATCAAGAAAAAGCAAATCAACAAAATTATCAGGCAAAAAATCCATCACTTCAAACAAATCCTGATTAATAATCTTACCACTTATGTCTGTTAAATCTCTTTTGCGATTTAGTTTTAATAGTTTGCCAGAGTAAGATTTAATCTCATCATCGCTGATATTGATAGTACGATTTAGAGGCGCTCTTGTCTTTTTTGTAAGGGACATTAGATTAGAATTTTGATTAGGAAAATTTAATAGCTGAATATTTATTTTTTAGAAGAACTATTTCTTCAAGTATCATTTCAAACTGCTCAGCAACTTTTTTGAATACCCGCAATGATTCCTCACTGATATTATTTTCAAGAGCCATTTCTTCAAGTGTTTTAAAATTATCAAGCACACATTCTATTCCAAGAGTAAGTGATGAACCTTTTAATTTATGCACATAAAATCTTAAATGATCTGCATTGTTCTGGAAAATGGCATTGCGAATGGCTTCAATATTTTTAGGAATTTCTCTTGTATAGATATCAAGCATTTCTTTAAAGAACGCGAGATCAGCATCAGTCTTTAAATCCTGTAAAAATGAAATCTTCTTCTCTTCAATAAACTTCAACTCAATTTCAGATTCAATTACTTTTCTTGTTTCATCATGCTTATCACTTAGAATTTTATCTGTCCATTTAGAAATTATTTTTCTAAGTTCCTCTAGATTTACCGGTTTGCTAATGTAATCGTCCATTCCAACTTTAAGATAATTTTCTTTATCACCGGACATTGCATTTGCAGTCATAGCAATAATAATCGGCTGTTTCTTTAATGATGTATTGGATTTAATAACTGAGCAAGCAGTAAGTCCATCCATTACAGGCATAGATATATCCATAAAAATTAAATCGTACTCAATAGTTTCAACAGCATCCACAGCTTCTTTTCCATTAGAAGCTATATCAGCATTAAAACCAATTCTTTGAAGCATACGCAATGCAACCATCTGGTTTACATTATTATCTTCTACTAATAAAACTCTAACCTTATCGGCAGGAGTAATTTTTTGGACTTCTTTTTCCACCAGATAATTGGTTGAGCTAACTAATCCTGACTCGATAAAGCTAAGTATTGTTTGATGAAGCTGCTTTCTTCTAACAGGTTTATCAAGCATTCTACAAAATGGATGATCGGATTCCGTGATTCCTAAATCTTTACCTTGAGCTTTGATAAGAATGAAACCAATATTTTTCTTGTGTGATGAACTTTTTATTTCATCAATCAGCGTGTGTACTTTACTATTAAGTTTAGATGTGTTAATTATGAAAAGATCGTAATCATCATGATTTTCAAATTTAATTTTAAGCTCAGAGATATTTGTAATTAAATCAGAACTCATTCGCCATCGCTTAGCAAGATTGTTCAACATCGTTCCGTTGGATTTATTCTGATCAATAATTAAAACTCTTTTGCCCAGTAATTTAGGTGAAGATTCAAAAAGATAAACTTTTTTATCAGATGTAACCGATTCAGCTTTTATTGTAAAGTAAAAATTGCTTCCTTCACCTTCAACACTTGTAAATCCAATTTCACCTCCCATTAGTTCAACAATTCTTTTACTGATCACTAAGCCCAATCCGGTTCCCCCAAAAGTTCTTGTTGTTGAAGAATCAACCTGGCTAAAAGGTTTGAACAGTTTATCGAGTTTATTTTCTGGAATTCCGAGTCCCGTATCTCTAACATTAAATTTGAAAAGATACTCTTTAAAATCTAAATGCTCAGAGGTAACACTTATTTCAACTTCTCCCTTATGAGTAAACTTAACTGCATTACTTAAAAGATTAGTCAGAATCTGTCTGAGCCTGGTGATATCACCATTAATTGCATAAGGCGTATTTTCATCGATGTTATAAAACAGTTCAATATCCTGTTCAGCTACTTTGGTTGAAATAAGATCCATAGAATCTTCAATACATTCACGCAAATCAAAGGGCTGAGATTCAAGCTCAAGTTTTTCGGATTCGATTTTCGAGAAATCAAGTATATCATTTATTATAACGAGCAGCTGCTCACCGCTTAATCTGATAGTGTTAACATAATCTTTTTGCGATTCACTAAGCATCGATTCAAGAAGTAATCCCGTCATACCAATTACGCCATTCATTGGAGTACGGATTTCGTGACTCATAAGCGCCAGGAACTCACTTCTTGCCTTAGCTGCTTTTTCAGCTTCTCTAACAGCAATATCTAATTCAGCATTTTTTCGGATCAACTCCTCACGGAATTTATTTTTCTTAAGCACCTCACCAATAGTAGCAGCCATCGCACTTAAAATGGATTCTTCATCACTGCTCCAGATACGATCCGAATGGCATTCATCAAATCCTATAAAGCCCCAGTATGCACCTTCAATAAGTATTGGGACAAGTATTATTGATCTGATATTTCTATCAATAAACACATCCTGATATTCTTTAGGAAGATTTTTAATAATAAATTTTAGGGTTTCGCCATTTGAAAAAGCTTCATAGAACTTTAAAGACGCAAATCTGGAGTATGATAATTTTCCGAACATATTATCTTCTAACTGAGAGTAAATACCCTCGGCAGTCCATTCAAAAACTGGAGTAAAATAAAGTTCACCTGTATCATCATCTTCCATGTGCTTATAAATATAAACTCGATCAGCCTCTGCAGCTTCACCTAATATTTCAAGTGCAATATTAAATCCATCAATGTATGCTGAATCTATTATTAATGCGTTTGTTGCTTTCGCTATACCCTGTAAAAGTCTTCCCTTCTTTTCAAGTAATTCTTCACTAACTTTTCTTTCACTGATATCTCTGAAAATACTTAGCACAAATCTTTTGCCATCTGAAGCATCAATCATTGAATTAGAAATTTCGAAAAATAATTTTTTACGATTCCAGAGGATCGCGCTCGATTCAATATAATCTTTAACCATACCTTGAATAAAATTCTGCTTGTAATTAGCAATAGAAACTTCAGGTTTCTCCTCGAAATACAAATCACTAATTGGTCTATTTACTAATTCGTTTATACTTTTTCCGAATAATCTAGCAAATGCACTGTTACATAATACTATTATACCATCCTGATCAGTTAACCTCATCCCATCTTTGGAATTTTCCCAAATAGCCTTAAAAATATTTTCAGAGCTGGCAAGTTTCTGCTGCGTTTCAATTCTTTGTCTTATATCCCGTATAGTTCCTTGCCCCATTAATTTGCCATCAATTTCCACGACCTTTCCGGTAATTTCAACAGGGATAACTTCACCATTTTTATGCAGCATATCTGCTCTAAAGGAAATTAAACTGCTTTCTCTAAAAAGGATGGACATTTCTTTAAAGTAACTATTCATTTTTTCTGGTCGAATAAAATCAGAAATAGATCTACCAAGAATTTCTTCCGGATAATATCCCAGCAAATGAAATGATGATTGACTGATAAAATTTATTTTACCGGTAGGTGAGATTCTAAAAATTACATCCAACGATGAAGCTAGTAGAGACTCAAGCTGCTGGATTGCTGAATTTTGAACAGAATTATTTGTGTTTGTCAATTGCTTATTTAGATTAAATTCTTTTCGTGAACCAATTTAATATTTTTACTTCATAAAATTAAATTTTGCTGCTATAATCCCAAAAGTAATCGCATTTTCCTTGCTTACACATTGCCAAATATTTAAGTTTCGTATGTCAATAATTTCTAATTTTATAGGGATTTTTTATGAAGCGAACAATAGTTGCAATGCCCGGAGATGGCATTGGTAAAACAGTACTTCCAGAAGCAATAAGAGTTTTAAATTCAGTCGGTTTTGATGCCGAATATGTTCACGGAGATATTGGCTGGGATTTTTGGTGCAGTGAAGGTAATGCACTTCCTCAACGAACAATCGATCTTCTTGAGAAACATAAAATTGGTTTGTTTGGTGCTATCACTTCTAAACCTAAAGACGCTGCTGATAAAGAACTCGATCCATCACTTAAAGGAAAGGGATTCACTTACTTTTCTCCTATCGTTGGATTACGACAAAAGTTTAATCTTGATATTTGTATTCGCCCTTGTCAATCATTCAAAGGCAATCCATTAAATTTTATAATCAGAAATGCAAAAGGCGGATTTGATGAACCATTAGTTAATGCAGTTGTTTTCAGACAAAATACTGAAGGACTTTATGGCGGAGTTGAATGGACTAATCCTCCTAAACAAGTCCGTGATGCACTTGAAACTCATCCAAAGATGAAATTCTTTAAAGATGTTCCTAGTGAAGATATGGCAATCTCCACAAGAATAGTTACAAGAAATGCTTCACGCAGAATTATTCGTGCTGGTTTTGAATATGCAAAAAAATATGGTTACTACAAATCTTACGCTTTGCGAAAAACCAAATGTACTTCGCGAAACTTCCGGTATGATGTTTAAAGAAGCAAAAGAAATTGCAAAAGAATATCCTGGAATTGCTTTGTGGGATACAAACATTGATGCACAAATGATGTGGCTTACAAAAAATCCTGAAACATACGGAGTTATTGTTGCTGAAAATATGTTCGGTGATATTATCTCTGATGGTTTTGCCGGATTGGTTGGCGGACTTGGTTTTGCCTGCAGTGCAAACATCGGTGAAGAAGTTGCTGTGTTTGAACCAACTCATGGTAGTGCACCAAAATATCAGGAATTAAATCCATCAATCGTAAATCCAATTGCAATGATGTTAAGTGCTTGTATGATGCTTGATCACATTGATGAAAAAGCAAAAGCTGATAAGATTAGAAATGCAATTGCAAAAGTAGTTGAAGAAGGAAAAGTAAAAACTTATGATATGATGAAGCTGCGTGGTGGTCCTGATGTATTTAGAAAATGGTGCTTGCACAACTCAGCAAATGACGGATGAAATCATTAAAAATCTATAAATATTTATTAGTGTTCTAATTGCGAGGAACGAAGCAATCTGCCTGTTGTGATAGATTGCTTCGACTCGAAGACTTCAGCTCAGCATATTCACAAAGAAAGAAAAGAATGAACGGAATAGAACTAGTCCTCATCGCTTTAATAATGTTTGTTGCTGCATACAAGTTGTATGGTGGATTTTTACCAAACGACTTGATGTAAATAACAAAAATGAAACTCCTGCACATACAATGTCGGATGGTGTTGATTACTGTCCTGCAAAAGCTCCTGTTTTACTTGGTCATCATTTTGCATCAATCGCTGGTGCAGGTCCAATTGTTGGTCCAGTAATAGCTGCGGGATTTGGCTGGATGCCGGTTTATCTTTGGGTTGTATTTGGTTCAATTTTTATTGGTGGTGTACACGATTATGCAAGTATAATTGCATCAGTTCGTCATCAAAGTAAATCAATTGGATTTATCATTCAACAATACATTGGAATAAGCGGCAAAAAATTATTTCTTGATTTTTGCCTGGGCAACTTTAATTCTTGTTATTGCTGTCTTTACAATTATTGTTGCAGATACTTTTACACATATTCCAAGTGCCGGAACTTCATCAATATTATTTATGATACTCGCTGTGTTTTTTGGAATTGCAATTTACCGATTGAAAGTCCCTTTGTGGATTGCAACATCATTTGGTGTGATTTTACTTTTCTTATCAATTCCAGCTGGTAATTTATTTCCAATTCAACTTAGATGCTTCTAACTTGGCAATTAATTTTATTTGCATATATTTTTATTGCATCAGTAACGTTCCTGTTTGGATTTTATTGCAGCCACGTGATTATCTAAACTCATTCTTTCTTTATGCATTAATGATTGGTGGACTGGTTGGAGTTTTCTTTGCAGCACCATCAATTAATATTCCTGCATTCAGTACTTTTTCATTAGAAAAAGTTGGATATCTATTCCCTGCTTTGTTTGTTACTGTTGCCTGCGGAGCTATCAGCGGATTTCATTCCATTGTTGGAAGCGGAACAACAGCAAAGCAACTCAACAAAGAAACTGATGGAAGAATTGTTGGTTATGGAGGAATGCTGATTGAAGGAATGTTAGCTGTTCTTTCACTCATTGCAGTTGCATCGATGGTTAATAAAGAGTTTATTGATATTCTTACAACAAAAGGTCCTGTTTCTGCTTTCTCACTTGGTGTTGCAAGATTTATAAATGCAATTCCAATTTTAAATATTTCTGTTCCAATGGCGCAAACATTTACTGCACTTGCAGTCTCTGCATTTGCACTTACTTCACTTGATACAGCAACACGTTTAGCAAGATTTATGTTTCAGGAATATTTTGAAAATAAAGAAAGTGAAAAGAAATCTATCTTCGTTACAAACAGATATGTTTCAACTGCAATAACTGTTGCGTTTGGTGCAGCACTTACTTTTAGCGGACAAACAATGTCAATCTGGCCTGTGTTTGGAAGTGCAAATCAATTACTTGCAGCACTTGCATTGCTTGCATTAACTGTTTGGGTTGCAAATCTTAAAAAAGGATATTTATTTGTTTTGATTCCAATGATTTTCATGTTTGCCGTTACATTTAACAGCACTAGGCAATGTTGATTTACACTAATTTCATCGCAACAAATTATACTTTGGCTATCATATCAATTTTACTTTTTACACTTGCAGTTTTACTTGGTATTAAAGCGTATAGTGTTTTAACAAATGGAAAAGAATTAATTAAAGAATCAATTTAATATCAGATGGAGAATTCGTGAAAGAAAAAGTTTTAAAAATATGGCCAGAAATAAATTGGATTGAAAATACAGAACTTAAGAGAAAAAGTTTTAAACTGCTGGATTTATGCAATTGAAAATTCTGTTCTATCACCAGAAGATTTAGAAGTAATTCCATTTTCACTTACTCATTAAAGATTGTAAAATATCTTTTATGAATCACAAACGTACTGCAGTTCAGCTTTCTGTTGATATTGCAAAACGTATGAAACAAAACTTTGGTGATGAAATAAAAATTGATATGGATTTATTAATTGCCGGAGCAATTTTAATAGATATTGGTAAGTTAATTGAATATGATAAAGTAGATGGAAAACTTGTTACAAGTAAAGCTGGTCATTTGCTTCGTCATCCATTTAGCGGAGTTTCAATTGCAGATCGTTTTGGTTTGCCCTATGAAGTTCAGCACATAATTGCTTATCATGCTAAAGAAGGTGATTTGGCAAAACGAAATGTTGAAGCCATAATTGTTCATCATGCAGATTTTGTTTCATTTGATCCGTTTGAAAGACCGATTACGGAGACGCTAAATCTATCGGTCACAGACTTATGCTCATTCGAAAAAATAGCACAAAAATTTGCATTTGGATTAGATGCAAAACACGAAGTTCACGCAGGTGATTATCTTTCTATCAAACCTGCTTATGTAATGACGCACGATAATACCGGTGCAGTCATTCCAAAATTCAAATCCATTGGCGCAACAAAACTTTTTAATCCAACGACAAGTAGTAAATACTCTTGATCATAATGTTCAGGATAAAACTGAAAAGAATTTAGAGAAGTATAAAAAGATTGAAGAGTTTGCTAAATCAATGGGAGTAGATTTCTATCCTGCCGGTCGTGGAATCGGTCATCAAATAATGTGTGAAGAAGGTTATGCTTTTCCCGGAACAATGGTTGTTGCATCTGATTCACATTCAAATATGTATGGTGGATTAGGTTGTCTTGGAACTCCAATTGTTCGTACAGATGCTGCAGCAATTTGGGCAACAGGCAGAACCTGGTGGCAAGTTCCTCCAATTGCAAAAGTTGAACTTAAAGGAAGTTTAAGACAAGGTGTAACTGGTAAAGATGTTATAATTGCTTTGTGCGGATATTTTAATCACGATGAAGTTTTGAATCACGCAATAGAATTTGTTGGAGATGGAATTCGTTATCTAACAATTGATGAAAGATTAGCGATTGCAAATATGACAACGGAATGGGGCGCACTTGCTGGTGTTTTCCCTATCGATCTTGCAACAATTCTTTGGTTAAAAAAACGAGAAAGATTTATTGAACATCGCGGACTTGAAGGAGTTTTTTCTGATGCTGACGGAAATGGCGTTCACCCAAGAATAAATCATAAGAAAATTGAAGAACTTGAACACAATATTCCTCAAGCAGATGCTGATGCATTTTATGCAAAAGAATTGACAATTGATTTATCCACAATTGAACCTTTTGTTTCCGGACCGAACACGGTTAAAACTTATGCTGCTGTTTCAGAACTAAAAGAAAAAAATATTGCAATCAACAAAGCTTATCTTGTTTCCTGTGTCAACAGTCGAGTTGATGATATCGCTGAAGCCGCTGCAGTTGTAAAAGGGAAAAAGATTTCTGAGCAAGTAAAGTTTTATATTGCTGCTGCATCGAGTGAAGTACAAAAAGAAGCTGAACGATATGGTTACTGGCAATCTTTAATTGAAGCCGGTGCGATCCCGCTTCCTCCGGGTTGCGGACCTTGCATTGGACTTGGAACTGGTTTACTTGAAGATGGTGAAGTGGGAATATCTGCAACTAACAGAAATTTTAAAGGCAGAATGGGTTCACCAAGTGCACAAGCTTATCTTGCTTCTCCTGCAGTTGTTGCTGCATCTGCAATTTCAGGTAAAATTGATTACGATTGGAAAAATAGAGAACATCGCGAACTTAAAGGTTCCATCAAAATAAATGAGAAAAAAACCGGGACTAAATCTTCTGTAAAAATTATTAATGGATTTAAACCAGTTGTTGAAGGAGAATTAATTTTCTGCCATCAGGATAATATGAATACAGATGGAATTTATCCTGGTAAGTACACTTATAACGATGATATGACTCCACAACAGCAAGCAGAAGTTGTTATGGAAAATTATGATCCTGAATTTGTTAAGATGGTTAAATCAGGAGATATTCTTGTTGGCGGATTTAACTTTGGAACAGGTTCTTCTCGTGAACAAGCAGCAACAGCATTAAAGTATAAAGGTATTCAACTTGTTGTTGCAGGAACATTTAACGAAACTTATAAGCGTAACGCACTTAACAATGGTTATTTGTTGATTGAGTGTCCGCAACTTGTTAATGATTTAAAATCTAAATATGGAAAAGATAAGCTTACAGTAAAATCAGGAATAAATGTTAAGATTGATTTTGAAAATTCAGTTTTAACATTTGATAATAAAACTTATTCTATCGATCCTGTTGGTGAAGCAGCGCAAGAACTTATTGTTACCGGTGGATTGGAAGATTGGGTAAAAAAGAATCTTTAATATCAATAGCACACTGATGACACAGATTAAACTGATCAGCGCAGATCTGCAAAATCAGCGTTATCTGTGTGCCATATGAAAATTTAGTAATAAAAGAATTTTAAGTAATTAACAATAAGACAATCGAGTAATGGAAAATGAGCAAATCAATCTCAAGAGCAATTTCAGTCCTCCGCGACGGATTGCAGTTAATAACATTAAAGGAGTTTTCTGATGAATAAATCAATTTCAAGAACAATTTCAGAATTTGCAGTTAATCTGCAATACAAAGATTTACCGCAAAATGTTATCCACGAAGTTAAAAGATATCTCTACGATTCTGTAGGATGTGCATTCGGTGGTTATCATACAAAAGATGTTAGAATAATTAGAAACATCTACCACGATATGGGCGGAACAGATGAAGCAACAGTAATCGGATTTGGAGATAAAATTCCTGCTGTTAATGCTACACTTGTAAACTCGCTTATGATTCGTGCCTTAGATTTTAATGACATTTACTGGAAAGAAGACCCATCACATCCTTCTGATATAATTCCTGCTGCACTTTCCGTTGCGGAAATGGTTGGCGCTTCTATGGAAGAAGTTATAACTGCAATTGTTCTTGCTTATGAATTTGAACAAAGACTTTGCGAGTTTGCTGTTCCGGGAATTCGTGAACGTAAATGGCATCATGCAACATTAACTCAATTTGTTTCTCCAATTGTTGCTGGAAAAATTCTTGGTTTAACTGTTGATCAAATGGTTAATGCTATTGGAATAAGTGGAAGTCATAGTCATACAATCGGCTGTCCTACTGCCGGTAAACTTACAATGATGAAAAACACTGTTGATCCAATGGCAACACAAGCAGGAGTTTTTGCAGCACTTATGGCAAAACGCGGATACACAGGAACCGAAGCTGTGTTTGAAGGTAAAGAAGGTTTTATGGATTGCTTCCTTGGCTACAATGCTAAAGAACAATAAAGTTGAACCACAAAGTATGAAAGGCAGAGATGGAGTTTCTGAATGGAAATGGAATATTGATAAACTTATTGGTGGACTTGGTGAATCATATAAAATTCTTGAATGCGGAATGAAAGCATTTCCAACAGAAGCATTAACACATACACATCTTTCTGCAACATTAAATGTTGTAACAAAAAATAATATCAGTTATGATCAAATAGAATACTGTAACACTTACAACATTAGCACAAGCTTATGATATTCTTTTTGATCCACATAAGTATCGTCCTGAATCAAGAGAAACTGCTGATCATTCACTTCCCTATTGCATTGCAGCAGCTTTAGTTGATCATAAAGTAACAACACAATCTTTCTCAGATGAAAAATTAAAAGATCCGAGAATCTGGGAAGTGATTGATAGAATAAAAGGAGAACCTTCAGTTGAGTTTGAAAAAATGTTCCCTGCAAAACAACCAAGTAAAGTTATTGTTAGAACAAAAGATGGAAGAGAATTTTCTGAATACTTGGAATATCCAAAAGGTGATCCAAGAGAACCAATGACAATGGAAGACCTTGATAACAAGTTTGAAGCACTTTCATCCCAATTACTTGTTGCAGGCAGAAGAAAAGAAATTAAAGATGCAATCTTTAGTGCAGAGTTAATGACTGCAAGAGAATTTATGAAGAAATTGATTGTCTAACTATACGTCATTGCCATCCAGACATTGTCAGGAGAAGCGATTTGTAATTAGAAATCGCTTCGTCATTTCATTTCTCGCGATGACATTTTAAAGGAATTATTATGAAACAAAATATTAAAAAAAGTAATGCCGGTAAACGTGGCGATTCAGTTCGCTCAGATTGCTATTTTGAAATTGAACTTAAAAATTCCGGTGGAATAAAAATAGATTTGAAGAGTAAAGTAAATGTGATGTATGGAGAATCGATCAAACAAATGATTCTTGATATGTCCAAATTCTTTGGATTGAAGGATGCAAAGATTTTGTTGGAAGACAATGGAGCTTTGCCATTTATTCTTGCAGCAAGATTTGAACTTGCTGTTAAACGTTTATTCCCCGATCTTAAAAAAGAATATTTGCTTCCCTTCCACGAGAAAAATTTATACTCAACAAAAAAAGATCAGTTAAGAAGAAGCAGATTATATCTACCTGGAAATGAACCAAAGTTTTTTGTTAATGCCGGCCTTCATTCTCCTGATGGAATTATTCTTGATCTTGAAGATAGTGTTGCACCAACAGAAAAAGATGCTGCACAATTACTAGTTCGTAATTCACTTCGTTCAGTAGATTTTTATGGTGCTGAAAGAATGGTTCGTATCAATCAACTCCCAAGAGGTTTGGATGATTTGAAATTTATTGTTCCAAATAATGTAAATGTTATTTTAATTCCTAAGTGTGAGTCAGCAGAACAAATTCAGCAACTTGAAAAAGAAGTTGAGAAATTAAAGAAGCAGTATAAAGTTGAAAATCCAATTTACTTTATGCCGATTATTGAAAGTGCACTTGGTGTTATTAAAGCTTACGAAATTGCATCTGCTTCAAAAAATAATTGTGCACTTGCAATCGGACTTGAAGACTACACTGCAGATATTGGAACTCAACGAACAAACGAAGGACGTGAAAGTATTTTTGCAAGACAGATGTTAGTTAATGCTGCAAAAGCTGCCGGCATTCAGGCGATCGACACAGTCTTTTCTGATGTTGCGGATATGGAAGCACTTCGACAAAGTGTTATTGAAGCAAAATCACTTGGATTTGAAGGCAAGGGCTGCATTCATCCAAGACAAATAAAAGTTGTACACGAAGCATTTGCTCCAACTATTGAAGAAATTGAAAAAGCTAAAAAAATTGTTCAGGCATTTGAAGAAGCAGAGAAAAAAGGATTAGGTGTTGTTTCACTCGGAAGTAAAATGATCGATCCGCCTGTTGTTAAAAGAGCTTTACGAACAATTGATTTAGCCATCTTAAATAATTTGTTAGATAAAAATTGGAGAAAACAATAGAACACGGATGACATGGATTGAACGGATATTCACTCGAAGTCAAATCATTGATCCGCCGTGTTAAACGAGCATTAAATACAATCAATCTTGCATTTGAACAATTTGATAAGAAAGATTGGAGAAAAATGAAACTAGTAAAAAATGCAGCAGGAAGATTTGTTCCAACAGAAGTAAACGGGGAAACTCAAATTCCTTTTATGGGAGTTGATAAATACAAACCAACAGGAGTAAAGGCGAAGCCTCAAATCCGTACTTGTATTGATTATCCTTCTGATGGAAATAAAGTTGTTAAAGATTTAAAAACTGCTTTAAAGAAAGCTGGACTAAAAGATGGAATGACAATTTCAACTCATCATCATCTTCGCAATGGTGATGCAGTTACAAATATGTTGTTTGATGCAGTTAAAGAAATGGGAATAAAAAATATTCGCTGGTTTCCTTCGGCTTCATTTCCTGTTCACTCACATTTAATAAAATATTTAGAAGATGGAACAATTCATCACATTGAAGGAAGTATGAATGGACCGCTTGGTAAATTTACTACTGAAGGAAAAATGAAAGGTGTTGGAGTTCTTCGTTCTCATGGCGGAAGATATCAATCTTTGCAAGATGGTGAAGTTCACGTTGATATTGCTGTTATACTTGCTCCAACTGCTGATCCATTTGGCAATGCAACTGGTGATCGCGGTAAATCGGCTTGCGGATTAATTGGTTTTGCACTCGGCGATTCTGAATATGCAGATAGAGTTATAATTGTTACAGATAATCTTGTTCCCTTCCCTTGTGTTCCATGGCAGATTCAAGGTGGTAATGTTGATTTTGTTGTTGAAGTTGAATCACTTGGTGATCCTAAAAAAATTGTATCGGGAACAACTGAAGTAACAAAATCTCCTGATCGTTTATTGATTGCTGAATATGTTGCAGATTTTATTGAAGCTGCAGGAATTATGAAAGATGGTTTTTCACTTCAAGCTGGTGCGGGTGGAACTAATCTTGCTTTCGTTCTTTTCCTAAAAGAAAAAATGAAAGCTAAAGGTGTTAAAGCAAGATTTATGCGCGGTGGCAGTACAAAATATTTAGTTGAAATGCTTGAAGAAGGTTTAACAGATTACATTCTTGATGGACAAACTTTTGATCTTGAAGGTGTAAGAAGTATGCGTGAAAATGCAAATCACGTAAACACTTCCCCATTTACAAGTTATAATTTTCATGGTAAAGGAAATTTTGCTTCGATAGTTGATACTGCTGTGCTTGGTGCAACGGAAGTTGATGTAAAGTTTAATGCAAATGTTGTTACACATTCCGATGGATATTTATTGCACGGAATCGGCGGTTGGCAGAATTGTTTGTATTCAAAATGTACAATACTTGCTATTCCATCTTTCAGAGATCGCATTCCGGTTATAGTTGAAGATGTTACAACTATTTGTGGACCTGGTGAATTGATTGATGTTATCATTACAGAAAGAGGAATTGCAATTAATCCAAGAAGAAAAGATTTGTTAAAAGCAGTTAAAGGTTCCGGACTTCCAATAAAAGACATCAAACAAATCAAAAAAGAAGTTGATGAAATTTGCGGTGGCGCTCCAGCAAAACCAAAAGTAAATAAAGAAAAAGTTGTTGCAATTGTTAAATGGGTTGATGGAACTGTGCTTGATTCTGTTTTTGCAGTGGAAAATTAAATACAATGGCACACGGATGACACTGATTAAACGGATATTCACTGATTAGGAATTATGAAAAATAAAATTATTTCGAATTCTCCAACTATAGGTATTGCATTTGGTGCTGGTGGTGCGCGTGGATTAGCTCATCTCTTGATGATTGAAGCTCTTGATGAACTTGGTGTTAAACCTTCAATAATTTCTGGTTCAAGTATTGGTGCTGTTGTTGGAGCTTTTTATGCTGCAGGATTTTCAGGAAAAGAGATGAGAGAAATTCTTGATCAGCTTATAAATCCAAAAAGTGATTCTGTATTTGATTTTTTACTAAAATCTGATATTGTAAAAATGTTTACAATGTTTGATCCACAGTTCATAAGATCCGGATTTATAAAAGGTGAGAAATTTCAGAATTACATGAAAAATCATCTGAAGGTTTCAAGATTTGAAGAATTAAAAATCCCTTTAATGATAGTTGCAACAGATTATTGGAAAAAGGAAGCAGTAATTTTTGAAAAAGGCGATTTGATTCAACCGATAAAAGCAAGTTATTCTTTGCCTGGTTTATTTACTCCGGTTAAAATAAAAAACAGAATTTTGATTGATGGCGGAGCTGTTAATCCTCTTCCGTTTGATTTAATAATGGATAAATGTGATATCACTATTGCTATTGATGTTACAGCATTCAAAGCACAAAATGAAAGCGAAATCCCTCCAACATTTGATTCTGTTTTTACAACTTATCAGACAATGCAGAATTCTATAATTAAGGAAAGATTAAAATTTCTACGACCAGATATTTATATTCGACCAGAAATATTTGATGTGAGAGTATTTGATTTTGTAAAAGCTGATTTGATTTTTAAACAAGCTGAATCTGCAAAAGAAGAATTGAAAAGGCAACTAGAAGTTCTTCTTAACAAATAATAAATGAGATTCCCGCCTTCGCGGGAATGACAAACAAAAATCTAACCTGCCCTTAATGCTTTAACAATATTTAATCTTGCTGCACGAACTGAAGGGAAAAATCCACCAAGCACACCCATTACCAATGCAAATATTAATGATGAAATAATTATTGATGGTGAAAGTGAAAATGAGAATGCAAGTTCGGAAAATGAATTCCAGTTTAAAGTTGAAATCGTGAAAAACTGAAGAAACGATGCAATAAAAAGTCCGATTACACCACCAACTACCGAAGTTAGTAGAGCCTCAAATAAAAATGCTGATAAAATACTTCTCCTGCTGAATCCAAGTGAACGCATTGTGCCAATTTCTACTGTTCTATTAGCAACTGCAGAGTACATAGTTATCATTGCTCCAATTGTAGCGCCGAAGCTAAATATTATTGTAATAAAAATACCGAGAACTCTTATGAATCCAGCCAGATATTCTGATTGTTCTTCAAAATATTTTTGTTCAGTTTTTGTTTCGAAAGGAAGTAATCGTTTGTCTGTTTCAAAAGATCTTTTAAAATCTTCATAATTTGCCATATCATCTAATTTTAAAGTTAAAGTTGAAACACTTGATTCTCTGTTAAAAGCACTTAGTAATTGCTGAGCATCACCCCACATTTCAGATTCAAATCCACTTCCTTCAGCCTCAAACAATCCAACTATTTCCCATTGATCACCAGCAAATTTAACTTTACTGCCAATCTGTGCTCCTTCAAATTTATTGTTGATTGATTTTCCTACTATCAATTCTCTTAATGAAGGATTAAAAAGTCTCCCTTCAATTAATTTTATTTGTGATCTTAGTTGATATACAGTTTGTGATACACCACGAACTGTAACATTACTCATACCGCCGCCCTTAATTTCAAGATTTATAACCACCACTGGTTCTGCAGAAATCATCAGGTTCCCATCACTTCCCTTTGCAATGTGTGGAAGTGCTCGAATTATGTTCTGCGTGTCACCATCGATTATACTACTAATTTCTCCTTGTGAGGATTTACGAAGTACTTTAATATTATCTGCTGATCCGGTTGATACTAAAGTTTTTTCAACACCATAAGCCATCATTAATGCAGCTGCAAATACAAAGACAACCATTGCAATACCGGAAACCGTAATAATTGCAGTGAGTTTTCTTGCTGTAAAATTTCTAAATGTATATTTAAATGGAATTTTCATTTTTTAATCCTAACTTTTTATCCAACAAATCTGAATCCATCTACAATTTTTGTTTTAAGTGCTCTTTGAATCGGGAAAATCGATGCAAGAATTCCAATTAATATTGCTGCGCTCATTGCAAGTATTGTTGTAATTGGTTCTATGAAAAAGAACGGAAAAAATCCTTTTGGAATTGCTTGTTCAAATCCGGCAACGATTGGATAAGTCATTGCTACTCCAATCCCACCACCAATTAAAGCTATCACCATAGATTCTCCTAAAATCAAACCAATAAGATGGAAGGCTGAGAAACCCAACGTTTTTAATACAGCATATTCACGTGTTCGTTCTCTCGCAGCCATAATCATTGTATTTGCAAGTACAAGCATTATTATTCCGATGATAACGAAAGACATAAAATTCATTGCACTAATAATTGCTCCTGAAGCAGAAACAAATCCTTGTGTAAATGCTTTTTCAGTTTCAGTTTTTGTTTCAGCAGAAGAATTTTTGAATTTCACATCTATCTGATCTGATATCTCTGCAGACCTAGCCGGATCATCAATCAAAACGATATACCAACCTACTTCTCCAGCACGCACCGGGGATTCGATCTTCATTCTTTCATCAACGTATGCCCAGTGAAATAACATTTGTGTACCATCAGTATTTTGATTTTTTGGTTTATAAATTCCGCGCACAGTAAATTCCCATCGGCCCGGAAAAATATCTCCCTCCAAAACCATTTGATCACCAATTTTAATATTGTACTCTTTGGCAATACTTTCACCAATTACGCATGCATTTCTCTCTTTTTTAAAGTTAGCTAATTCTTCATCAGTAATTAAAAACTCCTGCATAACATCAAAAATAGTTTCAGGATCAACTGCTAATCGTGCGAAGAAATTATTTTTATCTTTATAGATTCCACCAAACCAATTTGCATAACTAACTGTTTTAACACCTTCCACATCTTTAATTTTATCTCTGTAAGCATAAGGTAGCGGAAACAGAAATGAAACAGCCTGGCGTGTTATTAAACGATTTGCAGAAGCAGCATCAACGCTGGAATCCCATACTGTAACAACTGTTCTTAATAGTCCAAATGCTACAACTGCAATTACAATACCTAAGATTGTGAGAAAGGTTCTTAGCTTATGCCTTAGTGCATTTGCAAAAATCAATTTTAAAATTTTCATTTTATGCTCCTACCAAATCACCTTTTTCAAGATGCTTAAGAAGTTTAGCTCGTTCAGCAGCATGCGGATCGTGAGTAACCATGATAATTGTTTTTTGAAATTCTTTGTTTAGTCTTTCCATCAAAGTAAGAATCTCTTCGGCTGATTGTCTGTCAAGATCACCGGTTGGTTCATCTGCAACAATTAAAACAGGATCAGTTACAATTGCTCGTGCTATAGCAACCCTTTGTTCCTGTCCACCGGAAAGTTGTTTTGGTGAGTGATGCATTCTATCGCCTAGTCCAACAAGATTTAAGGCAGTTTCAACTTGTTTTTTTCTTTCGAGATTTAGAAAGCTTTGTAAGTAATAAAGGCAGTTCAACATTTTCAAATGCTGTTAATACTGGAATTAAATTATAAAACTGAAAAATAAATCCAACATTGTTAGCACGCCATTTTGCAAGTGCAGATTCACCCAATGCGGCAATATTGGTTCCATCAATAATAATATTACCATTGCTTGGTTTATCAATTCCTGCAATAAGATTTAACAATGTTGTTTTACCTGAACCAGATGGTCCCATCAATGCTAGAAATTCACCTTGTTCAACATTTATCGTAATATTATTAAGAACTGGAATTTCAATATTATTTCGCCAGTAAGATTTAGAAACATTTTGAACATTGATTAATGTTGCCATTTATTCTCCAAGATTTGGTTAAACTTTTATTATTCTGCTAATTTTACTTCAACACCATCTTTAATTTTTTCATCAAGAGTTGAAATAACTTTTTGTCCTGATTTTAAACCTGAAATGACTTCAACATATGAACCTAATGTTTGTCCTATGGTAATTTCATTTTTCACCGCTTTGTTATCAGCGATAGTAAAAACCAAATTTTTACCGTCTTCATTTCTAACAGCAGAAGAAGGAATAACAAGAATCGGTTTCTGATTTGTAATTGAAGTATCAACAGGTTCCGTAAAGAAAGAAACCTTTGCACTCATTTCAGGAAGAACTCTGCTGAATCATAATTTTTAAATCCAACTTTAACTAAAACAGTCGCTTTTGAGCGATCAGCAGTTGGAACAATTTTAAAGACATACGCAGAGTAACTCTTTTCCGGATATGCATCTAAAATTATTTCACAATCCTGATTAACCTGAATTTTTTCAATATTTGATTCAGATACATCTGCTTCAACAAGTAAGGACTTCATATCCGCAATTGTAACAACAGCGGTTTTAGAAGTAGTACTTCCACCGAATGGAGCTACAATCTCTCCAACTTCAGCATTCTTTGTCAAAACAGTCCCATCAAACGGTGCACGAATTAATGTATTTTCAATTGCAACTTCATATTGTTTAATTCTTGCGTTTGCTATTTCAATTGATGCAAGTAATCTGTTATAACTTGCTTCAGCCTGATCATAAGTCTGTTGAGAACTTAAACCTTTTTGAAATAACTCTTTTTCTCTATTAAAAGTATTTTCGGCACTGTTTAAATCTGCTTTGTATAATTGAAGATTTGCTTTTGCTTCTTCAAGCTGAGGAAGAATATCTGTATTCTCCAACCTTCCAATAATCTGGTTCTTAACTACTTTATCACCTTCAACAACTCCCAGAAAAATTAATCTTCCAGTTCCCTTTGATGCAATTGCTGCTTTTCGTCTGAGCCACAACATATCCACTTGCATTTAATGAAGCTGTTGTTTGTCCCGGTTTTTGAAGTACTGCAGTTGTTAGTTTAACCTCAACCGAAGATCCAAGAAAAGAAGTAATTACAAAATATCCAACTAATAGAAATAGGATAACTCCAACTATTATAAATATATTTTTTTTACCTGAGTTTACTTCTGGTTTATTGGATCTATCTATTCGTAAAGATGATAAGTCTGCGTTTTTTGTTTCCATTGAAATAGTCTTGTTTTTGAATGCGTTAAAATAGATAAACAGTATTTGGAGCGCAAAAGTTCAGTGATAAATGGCACAAAAAAATTGTAAGTGGAAGATAAAAAAAGGGAATCAAATAATTCCCTTTTTATCATAAAATAATTACTAAGCTTTTATCTTTCTATTTGAATGCCAAGCCAATTTTCTAAGCGTGAGTAAATTAATTCTTTATCACTCTTTGAGAAGCCTTTTATTCTTGATGCATGAGATCCGTTCGGTAAAACCATTTTTAACGAATTAGTTTTTCCTGTTAGACAAACTCCCGGAGAAGTCCAGGGATCGTTGCCTCCATAAATAAAAATAAAATTCTTTGCTTCATTGGAAGCCCAGTTATTAATTTTTTTTAGCAGTCTTGGATCATAAGTTGGATTAGAATCTTTTGGGATAAAAAATGGAGTTTGGCCATCGGCATATTTGATGTAATCTTTAAATTGATCTACTTCATAAGCATAATATCCAAACTCAGTATAGCATTGATAGAAGAAAGGATAATTACTTTCGATACTTTCATCATCAAAATATGTAACACCGCCATTCGCTAAAAAATGTTCCCAAATTTCTTCGGTGGATGAATTCTCATCTGGAATTAATGAACAATCACCATTCCCCCACTGCCAATATGCAAATGAATATTCGAGTACAGCATATTCATATGCTTTTTCATAACCAACAATATCGTACGTTAAATTTTTCTTCTCAGCATTTTCTAAAAAAATCGGATAAAGTTCATCACGTTTTTCAAAACATAATTTTTGGAAGTTAAAAACTTTTTCTCTGCACTCCGGAGTTGAAACAGACTTAATCCATTCATAAACTCTTTGATCATCAATTGATAAATTTAACGGACCAACATATGGCACCGAAGCATCAACATCATCAGGATAGAAGTATCCGTGAAAGATTGCACAAGATCCACCTTTACTTATACCAGTCGAAATCCATTTACCAGAATAGTAATCTTTAAATAATTCTATTATGCGATGATGATCATCCGCAGCTTGTTTGATAGTAAGATATTTCCAATCAAATGGAGAAGGGACTGATTCACCAAAATATCTGTGCTCAACCATTATTTGATTACATCCTAATATTCTGCTTAACTCTGTTGTACGATTATTAACAGCATAGCCATCAAGATCAATAACCATTGGTTTGTCTTTATCTATATGAGACAAAAATATTTGTTCTTTAAACTTTGGTCCATCCGGATTGTTGTGATCAACGGGCTGGGTGACAAAAATCTCATAAGCTTCAGTAAAAATCTTATCAGGTTTAATTGCGGTTACTTCGATATCGGGAATAGTTTTTAACCAACTATACAAATCTGAATTTAAAGTATCCTCTACTTGAGAGAAACTAAAGTTTGAAAACATTAGTAAAAAAATAGCAGGCACTAATAATTTAATTTTCATCACTCTTTCCAGAAATTATTTTTTAATATTTATTGATTTTTAAGTTTATTTAAACCGCCGCCAAACGTTGTAATCCAGAGATTACCCTCCAAATCCTTGCAGCAACTTGTAATTGCATTTGATGAGACTAAAGAATTAGATTTATTAAAAATAGTTGTAGAACCATCTTGCTTTACAAGAACTAATCCTTCAATAGTTGATATCCATTTTTGATTATTATTATCGACATAAACATCATTTAATGAATTAGAGGCTGTGCCATAATACTTATTTAAAAACGCTGTTCCATCAAATATAGAAACTCCGTTTCTTTTTCCAGGAGTATTTTGATGACAACTCCAAATATTTCCTAATTGGTCAATGTCAATTGCCGAAACAATTTTAGTTGGATATGAATAAATTGAATCTGGATAATAATTAAGATTTTCATTTTTAAATTCTATTATGCCACTATTAGTAGCGATCCATATTGAATTTTCTGGGCTGATCTTTAAATCGTTACACCAAAGATTATAATCAGAATCATTGTATAAAGTCCAATTAGTACCATCAAATTTAAATAATCCTGAAGTCGTACCAATCCACGCATTTCCCTGGTCATCAAAATCAAAAGATAGAATGTCATCAGATGTAAGTGGAGAATTATATTTATTAAAATTAGTCCAACCAGTACCGTTAAAAATACCAAACCCGTTATTAGTGCCAACCCAGATATTATTATTGTGATCCACTTTAATTGTGTTTATTCTGTTAGAAGGAATATTTGAGTTAGAATTATTAAACGATATAAAATTATTACCATCAAATTTCATTATGCCTTTATCAATTGATCCAATCCATTTATAATTATTTTGGTCGACCGTTACGCACTTTAAATTATTAGATATTATTCCTGAATTAAAAACCTGAAAATCAACCCACACCGAAGTATCCTGCAAAACTTTTGAGTAGAGATTCATACTTCCGCTTTCAACAATGGCAGTAAAAGTAATCGAGCGATGTTGTGGATAAGAGAGTGTGATGTTGTATTCACCTGGCAGTAAATTTTCAATTGTATCAGGAGTTGTAGAAGTTAACAATGAATCAAATACTTTGATTGATGCACCTGCAGGAATTGAAAACAAATTAATTTTACCATACATAGTTGGATTACTAATAAAATCAATAAAAAGATTTTTTCTTTCATCTTGAAGTAATTGAAGTGTGAAGACTGAATCTTTATAATACTTCTTTTTTAAAGTTATTTGATAATTATCTTTATTAAGGAAGGTTAAACTATCCGGTGTAATTGAGCCTGTATTTCTTCCATTCAAAAAGATTGTAAATCCATGTGGATTTGAATCAAATACTATTTTTCCGTTTTGAGGTTCAGGTTCTTGTGGACTTGTTGAAATATCCTGCTCGCACCCTGAATTAATTACAATTACGGATAACAGAAGGAATAAATATTTTAAATGTATTGCTTTAATAAATAGTCCCTTATAAATCATATAAAAAATTAAACCCATAATTTCTAATATAATTTTCTAAAAATTTTAACCTGGTATATTTTTTATTAACCTGTGAACCAAAAATTCCAAGTCCACCCGATATATTGCTATAGTCTCCTTCATCAAATCTAATTGATAAATTATTTGTAGTGTTATTAGAAACAGAAATATAGCGGGAAACTTCAGCATCAAATGTTATAACCTCAAAATCAAGTGTCTGATGAATCGTAATATTTGATGGAGTTGTTAAGGAATTAGCATAATCATTTAAAAATCTATTGATTGCATCCATTTGATAAATTGCCGAAAGATTTTTTGATGATTTAGGAAACACTGGTGTTAAAACTCCATTAATTGTTTCATACCTAATTGGTAATTCCTTATAAAATATTTCTTTAACTCCATTAAGATTTTGCTCACATTTAATTCTGAGACGGGGCAAAAAATAATATTGCGATGTTGGAACCGACCAGAATAGTTGTACAATTGTTTTTCCAACTGGTGGGATCAAAACTTCACTGGTATTTTTAAACAGTATTTCTTCAGGAGTTTTACTGTATGCTTTTAACCGCTTTCCGGTCTTTAATAAAACTTCTAATTCAATATCTTTTGAATAACCAATCTTAAATCTATTTGAAAAATAATATTTAAGAGTGTCAGAATTATCTAATGAATAGAAACTTGTATCCATAAGTCTATACACCGAATCCTGATACCAAATCCTAACGTCTGCTCCGTCTTCAAAAATAAATTGAGGTTTAGTACCAGCATCCGGACTATTTGGATAACTTTTAGTAATAGATATCAATTGCAATGTAGTATCAGATCTTAAAATACACGCTACACCATAATCCTGTTTAAAATCTGTAAATGGATTGAATGATTCATCGCAAGACAAAAATGACAATACTAAAACAACAATAAATATGAGAATAGTTTTTTTCATATTTCAACCTTTATTGTTGCTGTAAAGAGAAAAGGCAGCATATTCACCCGCCTGCCAGTATCGCGTTCATAATAAAATATATTTTCTCTATTGTAAGCATTAATCACATTCAAGCTTATACTAAAAACAGACGGACCTAAAATAATTTTTTTCGTCAATCCAAGATCGAGTCTATGATACGCAGGAAGTCTTCCTAAATTTTTATCTGCTAAAACCAAATACGGCGTATAATTGTTATTGTTGGAAATTACCTCAAACGGATTTTCAATGTTGTATTTATCGTAATATGAAATCATCTGAGTAAAGGGTAAACCTGAAGATATTGACCAGACTGCACTAAAATTCCATGAACTACCAATATTATATTCTAATAAAATATTGCCTGAATGTCTGGCATCATATTTAGGATAATAGACATAATCATTTACGGTTTTGTAAACCCAGCTTAATGAATATGATGTTGAAATTGAATAGATATCATTGTGAACGTAGAAGCCAAATTCCCATCCATAAGATTCAAGCGTACCTGGAATCAAATCTGGTTCATATTCAAAAATCTTTTCTTGATTTATCACTGGAATGTCTTTACTGTTCCTATAATATCCTTCAATCTGAAAGCTCGATTCTCTGGAAAGTTCATATTCAATTCCAGCCGAATAACTAATACCTTTAGCAGGATTTAGATAATCAGGAATAATAATCCACGGATCAAAAATCGATATAATCTCATCCTCATCAGAAACTGCCGTAATTTCTTGGAGATAAATTCCAGCCGAGCCTTTTATGGCAAGCTGTTCAATAGGTCTAAATGTAAAGCTAATTCTCGGTTCAAATGTTCCGGCTGAATTAGAGTTCAATCCTGTAACATTGAGTCTTGACCCAAAATCCAATCCAAACATCTCATATCTTAATAATTTATATTTTGCATAGATACTAATGTTACCCGCAAACTTGCTTAACTGGGATTCAATTCCTGTTTTACTTTCTGTCAGAAGTTGTGTATCAAGCATTTTAATCATAAGACCAAAATCAATTTCATCTTTGCTGTCTAATACAGCATTAAGGTCAAATGAGATTGTAACATCTTTAACTTCATTATTTAGTGGTTTTAGATTACTACCCTTCGGAATGATCTTGCCTTCAAAATTACTTGAAGATATTCCAAGTCTGGAAAAAAATGGAGCATCATAAATTTGAATCCATTCAAAATCGAGAAGAAAATTTTTCCAGCTATATTCCTCGCGAGCAGGATCCGAGTACTTAATATTATCACTACTTAGAAATGTAAACAATGAAAACTTTGCATCGTTAAATATTTTGGGACTTGAATAGTTTAGTTTAGCGGAAACATCATAAAAATCTATTGGAACTGTTTCATTGTTTAAAAACTTTTTAGTTATTTCATCTGAATAACTGAATCTTGTTGTTACTATAAATGAACCATCGGGAATTGGCCCTTCGACCAATCCCTTTGCAGTTAAAAAACTAACACTTGCACTGCCACCGATTCTATTTTTATTACCATTTTTTGTTAGAACATTCAGAATCGAAGATAAACGACCTGAATATTCTGAGGAAAAACCTCCTTTAAAGAATTCAATTGAATTGATCATATCTGGATCAATTGAACTAAATAAACCAAGTGAATGAAAAGGAGCGTAAACAGTAACCCCATTTAACAAAACAAGATTTTGGTCACCACTTCCTCCGCGAACATAGTATCTGCTTGAGATATCGCCAGTAGAGCGAACCCCAGGCAGATACTGCAAACTACGCATAACGTCAGTCTCAACTCCTTTTGGAAGAGTTTCTAATTGTTTTACGGAAATTTTTGCCAGACCAAGATCCGTAACATTTTTTTCAACCATACGCTCACCAATTTTTACAATTGGATTAAGCTCAAGACTTACTGGTTGCAAAGAAATGGTGGTGTCTTTAATCTGATTAGGATTGACCAAAAATTTAAGAGTCTTTGTTTTATAACCAACGTATGAAATAACTGCCTCAAATTCCTGGTTAGCGGGGATGCTGTTAATAATAAACATTCCTCTTTGATCAGTTGAAGCTCCTGTATTTATCTCATTTATAAAAACATTACAATAAACTAATACTTCCCCGTTTGTTGAATCTGTAACAATACCTCTTAGTTTTCCGAATTGCTGAGCTAACGTCTCTGGCTGATCTGCTATACTTAGAAGAAGAAGTAGCGTTAAGAAAAAATTAAGCTTGAGCTGCATTTATTGAAAACAATACCTTAAAAATGATGCGCAAATATAGAACAGTTATTTCTAAACTAATATATAAAATGGAGGAATTTTCAATCTCAGTTTTTGATACAACCATTAATCCTGTTGGTGATGATTTAAATTAAAGCTATGTTTGATCCATCATAAATTATGAAAATTTATAAACCAAATATTTTTAAGCTAACCCGTAATTCCTTTTTTGAAAGGACTGTTCGAGTTGCTTTAATTTATTCCTTCCTTTTTCTGACTACTTCGGAAGTTTTTGCTGATAATTCTGTTACAAATAATAGTTGTAAAAACGAATATATTATTTCAGTAAGTCAAAATAGTATAGAAATAAATCTCAATGAACGTAGTCAAAGATATAAAGCCCACGACTATAGTAAATTTAATTATGATAAGACTGCATTAATTTCTGATCAACTTAATTCAGAATACACAGAATATTTTATAAATAATAATTCGTATTCTGTTACTATTTTTCTTCTTATATGCAACTCCAATAATTCCTTTAGAGCTCCTCCAATAACCTAAATATTTAGTTTGCTGATCTTAAGACTTATTTTTTATAAGTCAGAAATAAAACTATAAACTTTTAACTATGATTAGGTGTACTATGAATTTAGGCGGCTGGATTTTTTTAGTGCTTGGATGGGGAATAATAATTGTACTTACCTCATACTGTTTCTATAAAGTTATGAAGGTAACAAAAAAATAATAAGCTAATAAAGGAATAAAATGAAAGAGATTAAAAAAGACGAGGAAAAATCCTCAGTAATTAAAGATTATATACAGGGAATAATATTTTTAGGAATTCCCATTCTTATAATTTATCTAATTATAAAATTTGCTTAATAAAAAGGGGTCTTAACAGACCCCTAATTTTTTATTCTTCCAGAGTGCTCAAATTACCGGGGTCTAAACCTAACGCTTTAGCTTTAAGAACTCTTCGCATAATTTTCCCGCTGCGTGTTTTTGGTAATGAATCAACTATATCAATCTGTTCAGGTTTAGCAATTGGACCGACTTCGTGTCCGACGTGTTGTAATTAATTCCTCAATAAGTTTATCAGATTTTGTAAATCCTGATTCTAAGAATAACAAAACAATGGATTGCATTTCCTTTCACTTCGTGCGGAAGCCCAATTGCTGCAGCTTCTGCAACTGCGTGATGACTAACGAGTGCGCTTTCAATTTCTGCCGTTCCTAACCTATATCCCGAAACTTTAATTACGTCATCAACTCTTCCGATGACCCAAAAATATCCATCTTCATCTCTTCTAGCAGAATCACCAGTCATGTACATTCCCGGAAAGTGCGTCCAGTATTGTTGTACATATCTATCAGGATCATTCCAAACTGTACGAAGCATAGATGGCCAGGGTGTTTTGATAACCAAATAACCTTCTTCATTTGGTTTTACAGATTTACCTTCCTCATCAACAATATCCATTATCAAACCCGGGAATGGTTTTGTACCAGAGCCAGGTTTTAATGGAGTACATGGCATTGGAGTTATCATAAACATTCCTGTTTCAGTTTGCCACCATGTATCCATAATCGGGCATTTTTCTTTTCCAATTACTCTGTGATACCATTTCCACGCTTCGGGATTTATTGGTTCTCCAACACTACCTAATAATCTTAATGATGATAAGTTGTAACGATTTGGCCATGCATCGCCATATCTCATCAAACCTCTGATTGCAGTTGGAGCTGTATAAAGAATATTAATTCCATACTTCTCAATCATTTGCCACCAGCGATGCGGATACGGATATGTTGGAGCACCTTCGTACATAAATGATGTAGCTCCATTTAACAACGGACCATAAACGATATAACTATGTCCTGTAATCCAACCAGGATCGGCGGCACACCAAAAACGATCTTCCTCATGAATATCAAAAACATATTTTAATGTTGTATATGTTCCAACCATATAACCGCCATGCGTGTGCAAAATAGCTTTCGGTTTTCCTGTAGTGCCTGATGTGTAAAGTAAAAATAAAGGATGTTCAGCATCTACAACTTCAAGATTTTCAGAATTGTTTGCGATAGGAAGATTCATCAACTCGTGATACCACATATCACGTCCTGATTCCATATTTATTTGATGTCCGGTTCGTTTTACAACAAGAACACTTTCAACAGTTGCAGCACGCTGTAATGCTTCATCTGCAATTTTTTTAAGCTCAACTATTTTTCCTCTTTGAAAGGCTCCGTCTGCAACAATTAAAACTTTTGATTGGCTGTCTTCTAATCTTTCGTGAAGCGCTTCAACAGAAAATCCTCCATACACAACAGAATGTATTGCCCCGATTCTTGCACAAGCTAGCATACCTATCATTAATTCAGGAATCCTGCCCATATAAAGGGTAACACGATCACCTTTTTTAACCCCAAGGCTTCTAAGAACATTTGCAAATCGGCAGGTTTCTCTGTGTAATTTAAAATAAGAGTACGATCTAAACTCACCATCTTCACCTTCCCAAATTAAAGCAAGTTTATTTCTTCGAGGAGTTTGAACATGAACATCAAGACAGTTATATGAGATGTTAGTTTTAGCACCAGTGAACCATTTGAAAAACGGTTTTTTAGAATCATCCAAAACTTTATTCCACTTCTTATGCCAATAAAGATTTTTAGCTTCCTTCTCCCAAAATCCGACTAAATCCTTTTCCGCAAACTTATATAAGCTCTCGCATTTTGCATGAGCATAATCCATTATTTCTTTTGTGGGATAATAAACATCACCGGAGAGTTTTTTTACTGCCATCTGATATTCCTCAATTGTAGTAGTGAATAATAAACTTTAAAAGGAAATTAAAAGTAGTTTAACTTAGAATCAATAAAAGTACCGATCTATTTTTATAGAGCGGGATAAATTAATCGTTATCCCGCATACAGAATTTAAAATTTATTTGGTCCGGCTTGCTTGATAGCATCCGAAGTTCCCTCCGAATACTCCTTAAAGTTTTCTACAAACATATTTGCAAGTTTTTTTGCCTGCTCATCATAAGCATTTTTATCTGTCCAGGTATTTTTAGGATTCAAAACATCAACAGGAACTTCAGGACAAGTTTGCGGAACCATTAAATTAAAAAATGGATCTTTGATAAATTCAACATTATCTAATTTACCTTCCAAAGCTGCAGTTAACATTGCGCGGGTATATTTTATCTTCATACGATTTCCAACACCGTAAGGTCCGCCTGTCCAGCCGGTATTTACAAGCCAGCAATTAACTTTATGCTTTGCTATTTTTTCACCAAGCAGTTTTGCGTACACACTTGGATGAAGTGCCATAAAAGGAGCCCCGAAGCAAGTACTGAATGTAGCTTTCGGTTCAGTGATTCCCTTTTCTGTTCCAGCAACTTTTGCTGTGTATCCTGAAATGAAATGATACATTGCCTGCTCAGTAGTTAGTTTTGATATTGGAGGAAGTACTCCAAATGCATCGGCTGTAAGCATAATGATATTTTTAGGATGTCCCGCTTTACCCTCTTCAACGATATTATTCAAGTGAGTCAAAGGATAAGCTGCACGCGTATTTTCTGTGAAAGTTTCATCATCTAAATCTAATCTGCGCGTGTGTGCATCTATCTGAACATTTTCTAATATCGTACCAAACTTTCTTGTGCATTCATAGATTTCAGGTTCAGCTTCTTCTGATAATTTGATAACTTTAGCATAGCAGCCACCCTCATAATTAAATACTCCATCATCACTCCAACCGTGTTCATCATCGCCAATTAATTTTCTGTTTGGATCTGCTGATAGAGTTGTTTTACCTGTTCCGCTTAAACCAAAAAACAATGCAACATCATTATCTTTGCCAACATTTGCAGAGCAATGCATAGACATAACACCACGAAGCGGCATAAGATAATTCATTATTGTGAAAACTGATTTTTTAATTTCGCCGGCGTAACTTGTTCCACCAATAAGAACAATTCTTTTAGTAAAGTTTAAGAGAATAAATACTTCTGAGTTTGTGCAATCCACTTCTCTATCCGCATGAAAATTCGGCATCTGAATAATTGTGAAATCAGTTTTATGTTTTGATAATTCTTCATCTGTTGTGTATCGCCTGAACATATTTCTTGCAAATAAAGTATGCCATGCATTTTCTGTAACAACACGGATTCCGATTTTATGTTTTTCATCAGCACTTGCATAGCAATCTTCTACATAAAGATCTTTACCTTGAATGTATGCCATCATTTTAAAATAAAGTCTTTCGGCACATTCAGGGGACATTCCTTTGTTTACTTTTCCCCACCAAATATTTTTTTCACTTTCAGGCTCTCTAACAATAAACTTATCATTTGGACTTCGACCTGTATGATATCCGGTTCTAACAACAAGAGGTCCAAGATGTGCCAGCAATCCTTCACGTCTTCTGATAACCTGTTCGTATAGAGCTGGCGTTCCATAATTATAAAATACTTCACGGGTATTTCTAATACCAATTGATTCAAGTTCTTCGATCAACTTTACTTTTCTTATCATAGTGTTTCCTTTTTTAATTGATCAGTCGTTTTATTAAAAATTGTGCTTCTAAATCTGACAGTAATTTAATTAGTTTTTTCTTAAAGCGTTAACTAAATCAAATTCAATTTTTTCTTCACAATAAAATGGTTCACCATATATTTTACCGATTGAAAATCCAAAAAACTCAGCACGGGATTTTATGTAATTAAGAAATTCAGGTTTACTAATAAATGTTTCTGGTTCTTTACTTTTAGGATTATGAAATTGAGTACCGTAACATTCTACAGCTTTCATCTTTAAATCAAATGTATCTGAAATATCCACTATAAAAGTTGGATCAAATGTGTAAGTCTGCATGTAATAGAATAATTTTTCCGGTCTGTAATGATTTTGTGGAACATCTTTATCAAATGTTTTTATCTTGCTTAAACCGGTAGAGAACATTGCTCTTTTAATTAAGTGGCTCGCATCAATATGATCTGGATGACGATCATTAAAATAAGGAGCGAAAACAATTTTAGGTTTGTACTTTCGAATTGCAATTACCACCTTCATCAAATTCTCTTTTGAGTTTTGTATATCGCCATCAGGCACTTCAAGATTTTCCCTCACAGAAGTTTTTAACACCAGAGCTGCATTAAATGCTTCACGCTGTCTTGTTTCGGGGGTGCCTCTTGTACCTAATTCACCCCGAGTTAAATCAATTATACCAACTTTAAGATTATTTTTACCAAGTTTTGCAATGGTACCACCCATGGCAAGTTCTGCATCATCCGGATGAGCAGCAAAGATTAGGACATCTAAATTCATTTTCTCCCTTAACTTTTTATTTTTTGATATGAACATAAAAATTTTCTTCAATGTATGCTAATGAATAGGGACAAGTTTTGATTTAGTTAACAATATTTTATGATTAAAGACTAAAAGATTTTTTGCAAATTTCTATCATATCTTTATCTTGAAAGCACTAATCCAATTATTTAATAACTCTAAATCAATCGAGAGGTTTTGGGATGAGATTTATTTTTACAGTATTATTTTCTTTATCTATGATAGCATCTGCATATTCTCAATCTTATACCTGGGAACTAAAACAAACAGGTTCGAGTTTGGGTGGCCCAATAGACGTTGAGCAGTTCAATCATAATAATGTCTACTACGGATCCGATAACAAAGTTTATAAAAGTACTGATCGAGGTGAAACCTTTACGCAAATGGGTATTAATGTTCCTCAAGCAACAGAAATAAAATGTGTACTAGTTGATAATTACAATCCATCCACAATCGTAGTTGGAATTGAAGGAGGATCTGATAAAGTTGTTAAGACTACAAACTCTGGGGCATCCTGGACAATTACTGCTGATGGTTTAACCTTTTCATATTTTGGAATTCCAATTACACAAGATCCAAGTCATCCAGATACATTGTATATGATGAACGGAACTAACTTTTCACGTTCTACGGATTTTGGATCTACCTGGACGACCATCTCAACAAATGTTGGATCAAATAGCGCGCCCTGTGATATTGAAGTTTTCCCAGATACATCAATTATTCTTGTTGGTGATAATGGAACCGGAATTTTCAGGAGTACTGATTATGGTGTAACCTGGGCTCAGACTTACAGCACCTCGGGTGAGATTCCAACAATTTCCGTTGACTATCAAAATCCTGGTATTGCATGGGCTACTAAATGGTCTGGCGGTGGCGGAATGCTTAAGTCCACAAATTTTGGTCAATCCTGGACACTTGTTCCTTTTTTTGGTTCAATAAATATGTGGGGCGTTCATATTCAAGAGTCTGATGGAAATATAATATTGGCAAACAGTTATTCTTCTGCACCCGGCAGTTGGAGATCTACTGATGCTGGATTTTCATGGACTCCAATTAATATCCCTTCTCCTGGTTATCAAGTAATTTCAGTTGATTCCATAACACAATTTGCTGCACAAGGTGGTGGATTTTATAAACTTAATTCCCCATTCTTTATCCCGGTTGAACTTACATCATTCAGTGCATCTGTTAATGGTGGAAATGTAATTTTAAATTGGGCAACTGCAACAGAACTAAACAATCTTGGTTTTGATATTGAAAAGAGCTTTGATGATAAGACGTTTGAAAAAATTGGATTCGTGCCTGGTTACGGAACAACAACCGAAAGCAAAAGTTATAATTTCTCTATCTCAAATATCTCTTCACTAAAGACTTTTTACAGATTAAAGCAGGTAGATTTTGATGGAACATTTGAATATTCACAAACAGTAGAAGTTGATGGAATTACACCATCTGAATTTTCACTGAAACAAAATTATCCTAATCCGTTTAATCCATCTACAAAAATTGGATTTACTCTGCCTACAGAAAGTAATGTTAAGATAAGCGTTTATAATCTTATCGGACAAAAAGTTGCTGAAGTAGTAAATTCAAAATTCTCAGCCGGTACGCATTCAGTTAATTTTAATGCGACAAATCTTACAAGCGGAATTTATCTTTACAAAATTGAGGCTGGCAATTTTACTTCAGTAAAGAAAATGCAGTTGATGAAATAATTTTTTTTGTTCACTATTAAAAGGATTTAAATCTTTATTGGTTTAAATCCTTTTTCTTTATTAATCCCTATAGTATTTTTCATACAGAAATCTCTAAGGAAAATTATGAAAAACTTAATCACAGTTATCTTAGCAATTCTTTTTATCACATCAATACAAGCACAAACTATGAAAACAGCATTTATAAATGGCAAGGTTTACACCGTAAATGAAGATCAACCACTTGCTCAAGCAGTTGTGGTTGATGGGAATAAAATTGTATTTGTTGGAGCAAATGAGGATGCAAAAAAACTGATTGATGCTTCCACTGAAGTTATTGATCTTAAGGGTAAACTTATGCTGCCTGGATTTATTGATAATCATGTTCATTTTATTACCGGTGGATTTTATTTATTGGGCATTGATTTACGTCCTGCAAATTCCACAACTGAATTTAAAAAAATATTAAAAGACTATTCTCAAAAAAATCCTGGCAAATGGATAACCGGCGGATATTGGGATCACGAAAAATGGGAAGTAAAAGATCTACCAACAAAAGAGATGATTGATGAGGCTGTTCCTGAATCACCTGTCTTTGTTGAACGACTTGATGGACACATGGCTGTTGCAAACTCTTACACTCTAAAATTGGCTGGAATAACAAAAGATACTGAAAGTCCGGATGGAGGTTTGATTGTTAAAGATCCTAAAACAGGCGAACCAACAGGGGTTCTAAAAGATAACGCAATGTATCTTATCACAAAACTTATTCCCGAACCTTCTGCCGAAGAAAATTATGAAGCATTGTTAGCAGCATTAGATGAAGCTAAAAAATTAGGCATTACAAGTGTACAGGATATTACGTTCAATGATGCATTGACAGCATTCAAACGAGCTAAAGCAGAAGAAAAATTAACCTGTAGAATTTATACACGCTGGCCCATTTCAGATTACAAGGATCATGTTGAAAAAAATATTAAAGTTGGATATGGTGACGACCTTATTAGAATGGGTTCGCTAAAAGCTTTTGCAGATGGTTCTCTTGGATCAAGTACAGCATGGTTTTTTGATAGATATGATCAGGATACTTTGACAACAGGACTTGCGATGGATATCATTACAGATGGTAGTATGGAAAAGTGGTGTATGGATGCGGATAAAAATCATCTGCAGCTTTCTGTTCATGCAATTGGAGATAGAGCAAATTCTTACATGTTAGATTTATTCGAAAAAATTACAAAAGAAAATCCGAAATGGGATAGAAGATTTAGATTGGAACATGCACAGCACGTTAGATTTGAAGATATTCCAAGATTTGCGGAGCTTGGAGTAATTGCATCTGTCCAACCATATCATTGCATAGATGATGGTGTTTGGGCTGAAAAAAGAATTGGACCTGAAAGAATTAAATACACTTATCCATTCAAATCTTTTTTAGATGCCGGTGTAAAATTGTGTTTTGGTACTGATTGGTATGTTGCTCCCCTAAATCCTTTGCTTGGACTTTATGCAGCCGTAACACGCAGAACTTTAGATGATAAAAATCCAGATGGCTGGATACCCGAACAAAAAATTTCTGTTGAAGATGCTATTAAGTGTTACACAATTAATTCTGCTTACGCATCATTTGAAGAAAACATTAAGGGCAGTATTGAAGTTGGAAAACTTGCTGACCTGATTGTATTGAGTGATGATATTTTAACAATTGATCCCGTTAAAATAAAAGATGCAAAAGTTGAAATGACAATCTTTGATGGGAAGATAATTTTTAAAAATTAAAACAATAGAACACGGATTGCACAGATATCATTAATATTCTTTCAATGATCTTATCAGCGGAAATCCGTCCGATCTGTGTCATCAGTGTTCTATTGCGATTTAAAAACGATTCCAATCCAATCATCCATTTGAATGAAATCAATCTCCTTAAATCCAGCTTCAGAATATTTTGAAACGATTGTTTCTCTATCCATTTCAAGCAGACCGGAAAGAATTAAAATTCCATTTTGTTTTATTCTTGTTTTAAAACCTTCAGCAAGATCAAGCAATATATTTTTTTGGATATTTGCAATAATCATATCAAAATCTTTTTCTTCAATTTCACTCAATTCACATTTTCTAATTTCAACCTTATCAGAAACATCATTCAACTTAGTATTCTCAATTCCGTTTTCGAAACACCATTCATCAATATCAAAAGCAATTACATTTTTTGCTCCAAGTTTTGCAGCAGCTATTCCAAGAATTGCGGTACCGGAGCCGGCATCTAAAACTTTAATTCCGGGTTTCAAATATTTTTCAATAAACATCAAACAAATTTTTGTGGTTTGATGATCACCGGTGCCAAAGGACATTTTGGGATCAAGAGTTAAAACGATTTCATTCTCACTTGCTTCATACTCTTTAAAAGTTGGTTTGATAATTATTTTATCAGAAACTCGTACAACTTCCCTGCTCTTTTCCCATTCTTCATTCCAATTTTTTTCAACAATAAAATTTTCCTGAACAGAAAATTCTCGCAGGAGTTTATTTTCTTGTAGATGGTGTAGCTCATTTTCAATTGATTGAATTGTAACTAGTTCATCCTGAGCAAAAACTTTTAAGCAATTTACTTCTTCATTAATTCCATCAATGTTTAATTCCCATAAAATTGAAGAAAGGATTTCAACATTAAATGGTTCTGCAGTTATGATGTATTCTTTATATGATTTATTCATTGAGGTCTTATATCCTATATTAAATAGTCATTCCGAACTTGTTTCGGAATCTTCATTATGACTAGAGGTAGAAGCTGAAACGAGTTCAGCTTGACAGAAGTATTTTATTTTAGTTCTGCTAATATTCTACAAATCTGATCTTGAAATTCTTTTGCTTTTGATGATGAGCCAACATAGTTCTGCATCATAATAGAAAAAGCAATTGTATTATTTTTCTTAGTTGTAAGATAACCGGAAATACAACTAACGCCCGTAAGTGTTCCTGTTTTTGCGTGAACATTATTTGCTGCTGCAGTTTTTAGCATCCTATTTTCAAGTGTGCCATCGATTCCGGCTATAGGAAATGAATTATATAAAATCTCATATAACTCGGGTTGTTTATCGTAAATATATTTTAAAATATTAACAAGAAGCTCTGAACTAACATTATTGTAGTGCGAAACACCCGAACCATCTACTAACCTATAATCCTTATGATTCAAACCAATTGTATCAATCAATAGATTTATAAACTGAACTCCGCTATCAGCAGTTGCCTGTTGACCGGAATATTTGTTAGCAAGCGCATACAGTGTCATTTCAGCACTTAAGTTGTCGCTGGTCTTGTTAAGATTTTCAATAATATCTAAATATTTTCTTTTAAACGAGTAAAGGAGATTTGTTTCTTGCGGAAGATTTTTAATTTCGATAGTGCCTGATGCTTTAATATTATTTGAGTCTAAGATTTCTGAGAATAATGTTAAGAAATATTTTTCCGGATTTAAAACATTCACAAAATCTTTTGCATAACGAGATGAGATTGGAAATTTACCTTTAACTACTACTTCATTTTTCTTGTCAATCCAACTCCGTGTTATCTCAAATTTTCCATCACCATCAAACGTAGATTCATTTTTAACAGTGAGATAATTAGTACCCGGAATTAGAGTAACTGTAGGTTTATCTATGTATTCTGATTGCTGAACCATGACTTCAACACAATTGTCATTAATGTTTAATGCACTTAAGTACGGTGCATCAAAAGAAGGATCATCATCCCACATCCAGCCTTTGCCCCAATACAGAGAATCTTTAAATGACACATCACCATAGATATTTCCATTTATCACTGAAACATTTAAAGCTTTGATGGAATTTACAAAAGGATATAAATCCTGTGTTACAAAATCAGGATCGCAACCACCGACGACATAAATATTTCCATGAAGTGTGTCGTTTGAAACATAGCCATCATAATATAAATCAGTACTAAATTCATAATCAGGCGTAAGATAAAGCAATCCGGCAGCAGAAGTTAGAATTTTCATATTTGATGCGGGACGAAGAAGAAATTTTTCATTCTTTTTATAGAGAGTTTTATTTGCAGTTAAATCTTCAACCTGAATTGAGACTAAACAACTTTCAAAAAATTTATCCTTTAAAATATTATCCAGTTTTGTCTTTAATGATTGAGGGTATGAAGATATAAATAGCAGAAAAAATATGAATAAAATTTTTCGCATTAATAAAACCTTTAATTAAAAAAATAGATTCCCGCCTACACGGGAATGACAATTTAATTTAAAAATACTCTCGTACTCTAAACTCAACACCAATTTCATCTTCAACAACTTTGCGGGATTTTTCAATTTCAACTTCATCAAGTGAAACAACACTCATAACAACCTTATTAACATATTGTTTTGCAAGTCTTGCAAAGTTTTTCATTTCTTCAAAATGATCTTCACTAACTCTCATTAACTCTGCATATTGTTTTGAATCGAATGTATTAAAACTTATCGATACAACATCAATCACATCTTTCATTTCAGGAGTGATATCTTTTTTATTGATTATGTTTCCGTGTCCATTTGTATTTATTCTTGTGCTTCCGCCATTTGCTTTTACATACTTTGCAACTTCTCTAACAACATCCCAGCGAATTGTCGGTTCGCCATATCCGCAAAAAACTATTTCATCATATTTTTTTGGATCGCCGATTTCTTTGATATAAACTTCAGCATGTCGGTTCTTCAGATTTTTTCATTCCCAAATTATATCCACGCAAAAATGGATCTTCTTTTCTTCTGCAAAAAGTACAATCCGCATTACATCGATTTGTTACATTGATGTAGAGTGAATTTCCAAGTAAATATGTAAAACTTGTTTTTGGTACTTTACCGATACCAAAAAATCTAAATGTATTTAACGAAGTAATTCTTCCAACATCTTCTAAAGAAATTTTGTGAACTGCTGCAACCTGCTGTGCAACATAATTAACGTAAGCAGGTTCATTTCTCTTACCGCGAAAAGGGACCGGAGTCATAAATGGTGAATCTGTTTCCAGCATCAAATGATTTAAGTCAATATGTTTAAGAATTTCTCTAAGGCTATCACTCTTTTTAAAAGTAATATTTCCCGTGAATGAAATAAAATGATTCATTTTCATAAACTCTAAAGCATCATCCAAAGAACCATTATAGCAATGAAACTGAGCTTTTAATCCGGTACTGCAATAGCTTTGAATTATATCCATCATATCGACATCAGAATCACGATTGTGAATCACCACAGGAAGCTCAAGTTTTATAGCCAGATCAAGCTGTGATTTAAATGCTTTTATTTGCTGTTCCTTGGGTGAAAAATCATAGTAATAATCTAAGCCAATCTCTCCAACAGCTAACAACTTTTGGATGCTTAGCAAGTGCTTCAATTTGAGGGATTAAAGATTCATTCCAATCTTTTGTATCGTGCGGATGGATTCCAACAGTAGCATAAACTTGCTCATATTTTTCTGCAAGTGCAATTGCTTCTTTTGAAGTTTTAATATCGGTAGCGGGAACGATGATATAATCAACACCATTTTCTTTAGCACGATTTATTACATCGTCAACATCTTCTTTAAAGTTTTCAAAAAATAAATGAGCATGAGTATCGATAAACATTTAAATCACTTCACCAATTAATAATGGATGTTCACGAGCATCGTGTGCAGCTTGAAATGTAACAATTTTATCCTCTTTTGCTATCACTGCAATCAGTCCAATTCCACAATTAAATACTTTATGCATCTCATCGCTTGAAATATTTCCGGTTTGCTGTATCAATTTAAATATCGCAGGCATTTCCCATGCACCCCAATGAATTAATAATTTTAGATCTTTAGGAATTATGCGAGATGTATTACCCACAATTCCGCCGCCTGTTATGTGTGATAATCCTTTAATATCAACAGAATTTTTTAAGGTAGTAATAAGAGATAAGTATGATTTATGAATCTTTAAAAGTTCATCACCAAGTGTGTTGTTTAGTTCGGGGATAAAATCATTTACATTAAATTTTTCCAATAAAACTTTTCTTGCAAGGGAATAACCATTAGTATGTAATCCGTTTGAAGGAAATCCAATTAAATAGATCACCTTTTTGGATTCTCTTTCCATCAATAATTTTTGATTTATCAACAACACCGACTATTGTACCTGAAACATCAAAATCGTTCTCTTCGTAAAGACCAGGCATCTCTGCAGTTTCGCCGCCAATAAGAGCACAATCATTTTCTTTGCATGCAGTGGCAAATCCTTTTATAACATCAGCGGCTTTATCTGGATTTAATTTTCCCGTTGCATAATAATCTAAAAAGAAAAGCGGCTTTGCACCACAAACAGCAATATCATTTACACAATGATTTACCAAATCCTGACCAATCGTATCATACTTATTCATATCGATAGCAATTTTAAGTTTTGTTCCTACGCCATCAACACTTGATACAAGAACTGGTTTTTCATAACCGGAAAAATCTGGTTCGTAAAAGGCGCCAAACATTCCAATATCCGCTAAAACACTTTTATTAAATGTGGATTTTGCGTAGCCTTTTATTTTATCAACAGTCTTTTCACCTGCTTCAATATCAACTCCGGCTGCTTTGTAAGTTTGATCCAATATTATCTCTCTGTTTTCATTAAAATGAATTAAAATTTCACAAAAAAATTTACCACTAATAACAGTTTTATACAAAACTTAAAAAAGCTAAATTATTTGTGATTTTGGGTATTATTATCTCTGCGGATATTTTTTCATTTATTGATATATTTGATGGTTGAAAATTAAATTTATTGTAAAAATGTTTGGAATATGCTTTACGAAGATCTAAATGATAGGGAAAAAACGATTCTAAGATCAATTGTGCAGCAGTTTATCTTAACTGCTTCGCCGGTTGGCTCAAGGAATATTACTAAGCGGTTTGATGTTGGTGTTTCACCGGCAACGGTCCGTAATATTATGTCCGATTTGGAAGATTCAGGTTTTATTAATCACCCACATACATCTGCCGGTAGAATTCCTACTGATAAAGGTTATCGATATTATGTAGATGCGTTGATGGAGATTCAGAAATTAAAAAATTCTGACAAAGGATTTATAGACAAAAATCTGGACCAAAATATTTTGGAGACAGATGAGATATTAAAAATTGCATCAAAATTGCTTAGCACAATAACAAAACAAATTGCTTGTGTTACTTATCCAACTTTGGATAATGGAATTCTGGAAAAGATTCAATTAGTTATCTTATCATCGACACGATTACTTGTTGTGGTCAGCATCAAATCAGGATTAGTAAAAACGATGACTCTTGAATTTGAATCTGAAGTTGAAAGTGAAAAACTTCATAAAGTTGAATCTTTGCTGAATGAAAGATTGGACGGATTAACATTTCAGGAAATTCGTAAAACATTTAAAGACCGGTTATCGGATATTGGTGATGCCGAGAAACCAATAATAAGACTTTTTATTGATTCGGTTGATAAAATTTTTAAAGATCATAAAAAAGAAGATAAACTTGTAATTACCGGAGCAACAAATATAATTCAACAGCCTGAGTTTGATGATCCGGGAAAATTTCAAAGCGTAATAGAATTAATTGAAGATAAAGATATAATTATTCACATAATGGATAAAAGACGAACAGAGAACAAAAATAATGTTCTAATTTCAATCGGAAGTGAAAATGAAGAAGAGAAGTTTAACGAGTATAGTTTGATAACTAAAGAATATACTTTTGGTGAAACATCGGGAACGGTGGGAATTATTGGACCCAAAACGAATGGAATATTCTAAAGTTGTAGCAATTGTATCATATCTTGGTGATATGTTATCAGAAGTTTTAACAGGAAATAAATAAGGAGAAATAATTTTAATGTCTAAACAAAAAGTAAAAGATGAGAATAAAGAAGAATTGAATGAAGAGATCAATGAACAACAAGAAATAAATAATGAGGTTCCGGTTGAACCTGAATCTTCTAATCAAACTGAAAATTTAGAAGATAAAATAAAAATACTGGAACAAGAAATAATTCAATACAAAGAATTAGCACTTAGAAAAGCGGCTGAGTTTGAGAATTATAAAAGAAGAACTGAAAATGATCAGTTAAATTTATTAAAGTATGCTGCTGAATCTTTAATCATAAAACTTCTTCCAACTATTGATGATCTTGAAAGATCACTTGAGCATATGACTGAAGAAACTGATGTACAAAAAATTAAAGAAGGCGTGCAGCTTATTTATAACAAATTTGTAAAGACTCTTGATGATCAAGGTGTTAAAAAAATTGAATCAATTGGGAAACCATTCAGTGTTGAATTTCATGAAGCATTAATGCAAAGAGCCGATGATTCTGTTCCGCCCCATACTGTTATTGATGAATTAGAAACGGGATATATGTATAAAGACCGTGTAATAAGACATGCAAAAGTTATTGTAAGTGAAGATTAGTTTTCATATCACACAAAAAGAAAAAAAAATTAATGACTAAAAGAGATTATTACGAAATACTTGGTGTTGAGCGAAATGCATCTAAAGATGATTTAAAGAAAGCATATCGAAAATTAGCAATGCAATATCATCCTGATAGAAATCCAGGTGATAAAGAGTCAGAAGAAAAGTTTAAAGAAGCTGCGGAAGCTTATGAAATTTTAAATAACGATGACAAGCGTGCAAAGTACGATAGATTTGGTCACGATGGAGTTAGAGGAAGCGGATATGGCTCTCAAGGATTTTCAGATATCAATGATATCTTCTCACACTTTTCAGATATTTTTGGAGGCGGTGGCGGCTCATCTATCTTTGATGATTTTTTTGGAGGTGGACAGCAGCGCGGAAGACAACGCGGGAGAGGTATTCCGGGATCAGATCTTAAAGTAACTTTAAAGCTAACTCTTGAAGAAATCTCTGAGGGAACTTCAAAAAAAATTAAAATTAAAAAGCAGGTTAAGTGCGATAAATGTAATGGCTCAGGAGCAGAAGGCAGTACATCAAAAAAGAAATGCCCAATTTGTAATGGCTCTGGAGAAATACGATCTGTCTCGCGTTCAGTATTTGGACAATTTGTAAATATAACAGCTTGTGCAAATTGCAATGGTGAAGGCGAAGTTATTGATACTCCTTGTAAAAAATGTATGGGCGATGGAAGAATAAATGAGGAATCAACAATAAAGATTGATGTTCCTGCTGGCGTTCACGAGGGAAGTTATATGACAATGCGCGGTGAAGGAAATGCAGGAAAACGCGGCGGACATCCCGGAGACATCATCGTAGTATTTAAAGAAGAGGAACATGAATATTTCATCAGAGAAGAAGATGATATTATTTACGATCTTACAATTACTTTTCCTGAAGCTGTAATGGGAACTGAAGTTGATGTTCCAACTTTAGTTGGAAAGGCAAGATTAAAAATTGATTCCGGTACACAATCGGGTAAACTTTTAAAGATGCGTGATAAAGGAATTAAACATCTAAATCATTCCGGTCGTGGTGATCAAATTGTAAGGGTTTTTGTAAATATTCCTCAAAAACTTAACAATAAAGAAAAAGAATTGTTAAAAGAATTAGCAGAACAGCCAAATTTTAGAACAACCGGTAAGGAAAACGAAAAAGGATTTTTTAAGAGATTTGGTTTATAATTGAACATTAATTGTTAACTTTCCGTGTAAATAAATAATCAAATGAATAACTCGAGGGCAAAATGCTCGAGCGAATTTCAAAAAAAATCGGGTTAACACAAACTGAAATAAAAATTACTTTATTTGTATTAGTAGTTTTCATTTTTGGACTAACTTATAAAGTTTTTTTTGATAAACAGGAGTCAGTTCCCTATCAAATATTTGATTATTCTGAGGAAGATGAAAAATTTTATGGTTCCCCTAATGATACTTCTCTAATCATTTCTCAAAAAAGTGATGAAAAAGAAGTTGATTATAAGCAGGAAGTTTTAGATTTTAACAGTCAAGGTTTTGATAATATTCAGAAAAAAATTTTACCGGCTGAAAAAAGCATTAATTTGAATACTGCAAAACTTGAAGAACTTGTTAACTTGCCTGGTATCGGGCCAAAAACAGCTCAAAATATTATTGATTATCGGACTCTGCATAAACGATTTAATAACATTAATGAGTTGTTGAAAGTTAAGAACATAGGCGATGCTAAATTTGCTAAAATTAAAAAATACATTTTTATTGACTAACGTTTAACATTATATTTTTTCCGGAGGAAAAATGTTTTCCAAAAATTCGAAAAATGACGATCCTTGGTACGTGCATGCTGGCTTATACTTCATCGTTGCCATCCTAACTTTTCTTTTAATAAAAGTTGCGGTAATTGATCCTTCAGCGGAAGTTGAATCAGAGAAATACTTTAAAAATGAAACAAGACTTAGAATGTCTAATTTGAAAGAAGCACAAATTCTTTTTCAAAAAAAGACTGGCAGTTTTACAGCAAGTTTGGATAAACTTATCGACTTTATCAAAAATGATAAGTTTGTGGACAGTGTAGTAAATGCCTTTGACTCACTTACAATGAAACCTGCTAATCCATTTAAGAATTTATCGGATGGCAAATTTACTCCCGATAGTCTTTTTACTTCTCCAAAAACTAATCAACGATTTATAATGAATGTGGATACTTCGACAGTAACTGATACTGTTGTTAATCCACGAGGCAAAGTTTTAAGAGTTGAAACTAAAACTGTAATTGGAACAAAATATTATATCGAAGATCCAAACGGTTACGGAACCATTGGAAGTATTGATAATGATGCTTTGAAAAACACAGCATCCTGGGAGTAATCTGAAAAATAATGGCTGGATTTGAAAATCATATCGGATTTAACATATCCAGTTCTAAACTGCAGGTTGTTGAAGTAAATTATATTGGTGATCAGTTTAAGCTGGTTAATGTTGATGAAACTTACTTTAATGATACAATAGATTTTGAAAATGATAGAGAAACAAAAATTAGCGCCCTACTACAGGGCGCTTTTGATGAACTGCTGATCAAAAAAAACTTTAATAGTAATTCTGCTTCTTTCACACTCCCCTTTGAACTTTTTCACACGATGCAAATGCCTTATGATACAACTCTTTTGTATCAGGATTTACTTGATGAGTTTAAATGGGAGTTGTCTGTAATCTATCCATATATTTCAACTAAGAATTTAGTTCTGCAGTATTTTGAAATAGAAAAAGGACCATTTAACGAAACAAGTTCGGCATTGGTGTTTGCTGTTCAAAGAAGATATTTACAGATGCTGGATGGTTTCTGTAAAAAAAATAATCTTAAATTAAAATTTATAGATAATCTTCACATAGCTGCTGAAAGATCTTTATCCGTAAGTAATGCAATTGTTTATAAAGGATTGACACTCAGTGTTTATTTTAATAATAAATTTCTTTCTCTTGTTTTATGCTTTTAACGGAAAACCACTTTACTTCAAAGTCATTCCTTTAAATGATGCAGGACAAATAACCGAACATCTAATAAAGGAAACATCTCAATCTTCTATTCTTAATGTGCAACGCTCTCAAATTGAGGCTGCATTTATTTCCGGTGATGAAATTTCACCTGCAATTGTTCAAACTTTAAAGAAAGTTTTAGGTTTGGATTTTATTCCATTCAATCCTTTTGATAAGATAAGACCTGTCCCCGATCTTTATGAAAGTAAATTATATTTAGAAAAGTACAATTCGTTTTCTTCTGCTGCTGGTATCGCCTTTAGAATCGCTTAATAACTTTAATTACCGTAATGAGAATGAGAATCATATCCGGCATCTTCAAAGGAAGATTGATTAATGTTCCCCAATCAAAAGAAATCCGACCAACAACTGACAGAGTACGCGAAACTCTTTTTAATCTTTTAAATAACAGAATTGATTTTGATGATATTGAAGTTCTGGATTTCTATTCCGGTTCAGGTTCACTTGGATTGGAATGTATTAGTCGCGGGTGCAAAACACGTTACATTTATTGAAAGAAATTTTCAGATATACAAAAACCTTTTAGAAAATATAAAATCACTCGGAGTTGAAAATCAATGTAAGGTTGTAAAGTCTGAAGCGATTGATTTCTCAAAACGTTTACCGGAAAAACAATACGATTTAATTCTCGCTGATCCACCCTTTTTTAAGGAAGATATTTATGAAGTTGTAAAAAATCTAAAAGCAAACAATTATCTTAAAGACAGATGGAATGATTGTAATTGAACGTTCAATCCAGACTAAAGCAACAGATATTTTGAACTTTGGAGTTGAGCCATTTAAAATTGTTGGTGATGCTTGTCTTTATGAAATTCATTAATAGTTTTTTTTTATGAATATTATTTCTACTTTTCAACACATCAAAACAGAGTATTAATATGAAAAAAGTAATTTATCCAGGCACGTTTGATCCTGTTACATACGGGCACATTGATATAGTTAAACGTGCTGTTGATTTATTTGATAAAGTTGTAATAACAGTTGCGATTAATCCATCTAAGAAACCTTTGTTTACAACTGAAGAACGAGTTGAAATGCTTAGAGATTCATTAAAAGAATTTGATGGTAAAGTAGATATTGATTCATTTGATGGATCTATCTGGTTGAACACGCAAAGCAAGTTGGTGCACAGGCGATTATAAGAGGTTTACGACAGATAAGCGATTTTGAATTTGAATTTCAAATGGCTTTAATGAATAGAAAACTTGTCCGGGGATATTACAACAATATTTTTAATGCCTCACGAACGTTATACTTACCTTAATTCTACGGTGATAAGAAATCTTGCTTCACTTCACGCAGATGTAAGCAGCTTTGTTCCTCCAAATGTACACGAGGCTTTGAAGAAAAAGTTTCCGGAAGTTCCCCGGAAGTGACAAATCATTTCGTGACATTTTTGTCTTAATAAAATCTTCCACTTATTTGCAATAAACTTTCCGCTGAGCTGATTGGATAATTATCAGAAACTGTAAAAGATAAATATCTTATCAAACTATTTTTTCAAAACAACCTTAAAAATCTTGTTTCTCTTAAGCATCACAAATAATTTAGAAGAGTTAATTTTTAATAATTATTATTCACACAATCAGAGGTTCTAAATGAGTCTCAGTCTTATCGCAAAATCGATTAAAGCCTCGCCCACTTTAAAGCTAAATGAAAAGTTTGCAATCTTAAAAGAAAAAGGTGATCCTGTAATTCATCTTGGCGGCGGCGAACCAAAAACTAAAGTGCCGATGGATGCAATACTTGCAACCGTTGCACACGTAAACACCGGAGAAGTACGTTACGCACCTGCAGACGGTATTCCTGCACTTAAACAGGCGGTCATCAGATACACTGAAGAGTTTTATGAAAGAAAAGTAAGACCGGAAAACGTTATTGCATCCGGCGGCGCAAAGCAGGCAATTATGGTTGCGCTTCAGGCAGTATTAAATCCGCAGGAAGAAGTACTCTTCCCTGCTCCGTATTGGGTAAGTTATCCTGATATGGCACGAATGATTGGTGCCATTCCTGTTGCCGCACTTCCTGAAGACGGAACTTTTTATCCGAACATAAAAGATATTACAGACAGAGTTGGCTCGTACACAAAAGCAATTATCATCAACAGTCCGAATAATCCTACCGGTGCTTTTTACAGTGAGGATTTTATTGCAGAGGTTGTTGAGTTCTGCGAGAAGAAAGATATCTGGTTAATTATGGATGATATTTATCATCGCTTGTTGTTTGATGGAAAGAAACCAATCAACTGTTTTAAGTATGCAAAAAAGAAAGATGAAAATTCTAAACTTATTGTTATCAACGGAGTTTCTAAACAATATGCTATGACTGGATTTAGAATCGGCTGGGCTGTTGGAAATAAAAAAGTAATTGAAGCAATGAGCAACATTCAGGGACATCAAACTTCCGGTCCTTCTGTTCTTTTACAAAAAGCTGCTGTTGCTGCAATAAACGGAATTCAATCCGGTGTAGAAAGTTTGCGCGCAACTTTAGAAAACAACAGAAATGTTATGATTGATTTGTTAAGATCATTTGAAGGTGTAAAAGTTTCTAAACCTGATGGAACATTTTATTGTCTTGCAGATTTTTCTGCTTATGAAAAAGATTCAAACAAACTTATCGGAATTTTTAATTGATAAAGTTCAGGTGCTAACAGTTCCGGGTAAAGAGTTTGGTCTGGATGGTCATTTAAGATTAAGTTATTGCGGATCAATAAAAGATGTTCAGGATGGAATTGAGAGAATGAAATGGGCTCTCGATCCGAATTCACCAAATGAACTTATACATTGGCGACAGAAAATTAGTGAGGGATTGGTCATGAGAAATATTTAGAATTTAATACTCCTGCAACAAAGCAGGCAATGGAACTTGCTTCTGATTTCAGATTAAAGAGTCAGGGCTTAACAGATCTTGATCGAGTGTTCTGGAATTTACCGGATGAAGCTTTGTACGAAGAAGCAATTTTTAGAAATGAAGCTAAACTTTCAAAACAAGGTCCGCTTGTTAGTTAACACAGGTAAACACACAGCACGAGCTGCTGCAGATAAATTTATTGTTCAGGAACAAAGCACGAATGATAAAATCTGGTGGGGCGCTTATAATCGTCCTTTCAGTTCTGAAAAGTTTAATCAGTTGATGGGAAGAGTTCAGGCTTTTTGCCAGGGCGAAGAATTATTTGTTCAGGATTGTTATGTTGGTGCTGATCCTGATTATAAAATGCCTATCAGAATAATTACAGAAAAAGCATGGCACAGTTTGTTTGCAAGAAATATGTTCATAACAACTGAAGACAGAGATGAACTAAAAAAGTTTGTTCCTGATTTTACGGTTATTTGTTTGCCAAGTTTTAAAACAGAACCTGCAATTGATGGAACGAGATCCGATACAGGAATCATACTAAACTTTGCACAGCGAACTGCAATTATTGCAAATTCACTTTACGGCGGTGAGATAAAAAAATCTGTATTCACATTACTAAACTTCTTGCTAACATTTGAAGATGTATTGCCGATGCATTGTTCTGCAAATGTAGGAAAAGATAAAGATGTTGCATTGTTCTTTGGATTAAGCGGAACAGGTAAAACAACACTTTCTGCTGATCCAAAAAGAAATCTTATCGGCGATGATGAACATGGCTGGAGTAATGAAGGTGTGTTTAATTTTGAAGGCGGATGTTACGCAAAAGTAATTCGTCTTTCTGCAGAACAAGAACCAGAAATCTATGCAACCACAAGAAGATTCGGAACGATATTAGAAAATGTTGTTTACGATCCTGTTAGCAGATACATTGATTTAGATGATGATCACATAACAGAAAACACAAGATGTTCTTATCCATTAAGTTTTATTCCTAATGTTGTTCCTGATGGATATGTAAGAACACATCCAAAAAATATAATCTTCTTAACTTGCGATGCTTCCGGTGTAATGCCTCCAATTGCAAAGTTAAATCCAGCGCAAGCGCAATATCATTTTATAAGTGGTTATACATCCAAAATTGCCGGAACAGAAATAGGTTTAGGAATCGAACCACAAATAACTTTCTCAGCTTGTTTTGGTGCACCGTTTATGGTTCGCCATCCTTACGAGTATGCTGCAATGTTAAAGGAAAGAATGTTAAAACATCAAGCAAATGTTTGGCTTGTAAACACCGGCTGGGTTGGTGGAAGATTCGGAGTTGGAAAGCGAATTAGCATTCGTCATACAAGAAATCTTTTAAATGCTGCTTTAGAAGGTAAACTGGAAAAAGTAAAATTTAGAAAAGATAAATTGTTTGGATTTGAAGTTCCACTAACTTGTCCTGAAGTTCCTGAAGATGTACTCGAACCATCAAACTCGTGGGGCAACAAAGATGAGTACTGGAAAAAGTATGATGCACTTGCAGCGCGCTTCGTAGAAAACTTTAAGCTGTTTGAGAAGGACACGTCGGATGAAGTTAAAGGTGCAGGACCAAAGAGATTAAAAAAATAATGTACTTTATAAGGCGGGTTAGCCCGCCTTTTTATTTTTCTCGTCATTATTAAAATCTATTTTACTTATCATATCCAATTGACAAATGATTTTGATTTTATTAGGTTAAAAGCAGTTAATAAATAATTATTTATTTTCGAACAGTTCATTTAATTTCAACCTTCAAATCTATTAGGAGTAGCATATGAAAAAATTTCTCCTTTCTTCCATTCTCGTTCTAACTTTCGTGGTACTTTCAGCTTCAGAAATATTCTCACAGTGGGTACCACAGACAAGCGGAATAACAACCCGCTTAAGAAACATAAAAGCAGTAAATGACAATGTTCTTTGGGCTTGCGGTAACAGCGGTGTTGTACTAAAAACCACTGATGGCGGTACAACATGGGCAGCAGTAACTTCGCCTAATGCTAGCTCAACTATTTATACAGTGGATGCATTTGATGCCACAACTGCATGGGTAACAGGTACAGTCGGAGGATCTGCAGATGTTAGCATCTGGAAAACAACTGATGGTGGTGCTTCCTGGGTATCACAATATAATAATCCCACTGGATTTGGCGATGGTCTAAAAATGTTTGATGCAAATAACGGTGTTTATTTCGGTGATCCTGATCCAGTCGGTTCATCCAATTGGGAAATATTAACTACTTCCAATGGCGGTACAAATTGGAACAGAGTACCTGTTGGAAACTATCCTCCTGCTGACGGTCCTGGTGGTGAAGTAGGAGTTGCTTGTAATTTATTTACTCTTGGAAATACTGCCTGGTTTACATCTTATACTCAGCCGGTACAACAGATTTTGTTTACAAATCAGATAATATGGGATTAAACTGGACGCGTTCATCATTCCCAGCACTAGTTGGTGGTTCAAGTTTTACATCCTTTGCTGATCAAAATAATGGTCTTATAGTTTGCTTGGATAATACTACAGCTAAAACTACTGACGGCGGAACTAACTGGACAGTTTCTTCTATTGCCGGTGTTGGATTCCGATCTATCGTTAATGTACCTGCATATAGTGCTTATGTTACAGTAGGCAGTTCTGGTGTAAGTAATTATACAAAAGATGGCGGAGCAACCTGGATACCATTAACGACCGGAACAACTCAAACTTTGTACTGGGTTACAACCTCAGGAAATTATTGCTGGGCTGCTGGTAATTCAGGAACTATATTAAAACTGGATGGAACTGTACTTCCTGTTGAATTAACATCATTCACTGCTGTTTCTCAAAACCAACAGGTTACGCTTAATTGGTCAACAGCAACAGAAATAAACAATAATGGATTTGAAGTTCAAAGAAGCACAGAAAATTCAGAATTTGTTACAGTTGGATTTGTTAGAGGTAACGGCACAACTACAAATCAAAGCGAATATACTTATGTTGATAGAAATATGGTTGCTGGAACATATTCATACAGATTAAAACAAATCGATTATAACGGTGTTTATGAGTATTCAGATGCTATTGAAGTTGAAGTTTTAAATCTTGATAGTTATTTTCTTGAATCAGAATTATCCTAATCCTTTTAACCCTTCAACCAAAATTGCTTATGTACTAAAAGAAAAAACAAATGTTAAACTTTTAGTGATGAATGCTCTTGGTGAAGAAGTTGCAGTTCTTGTTAATCAAACACAGGAACAAGGATATCATCAATTAGATTTTAATGCATCTAATCTGCCAAGTGGAATTTATTTCTACTCATTACAGACAGATAATTTTTCTGAAACAAAGAAGATGCTGTTAATGAAGTAAGATTGATCAGTTTTAACTATTCTAAAACCGCAGTTAAACGCTGCGGTTTTTTTATTATTTAAGGTGGATATATCTATATTTACTTTGGCTTTCAATAATTAACTATTTCAAAAATTAAAGGAGAATTAAAATGAGTATGGTAAAAGAATTCAAAGAATTTGCAATGAGAGGTAATGTTGTTGATTTGGCTGTTGGTATTATTATCGGCGGCGCATTTGGCAAAATTATTTCTTCATTCGTGGGTGATGTTCTGATGCCGCCAATTGGATTATTGTTAGGTGGCATGGATTTCTCCAATCTTTCGATTACATTAAAACCAGGATCTGAAGGTGTAGAACCAGTGTTATTAAAGTATGGTGTCTTTATTAACACTGCTATTGATTTCATCATTATTGCATTTGCGATATTTATGGTTATTAAAGCAATGAATTCAATGAAGAAAAAGAAAGAAGAAGCACCTGCAGCGCCACCTCCACCTCCTGCAGATGTTCTACTTTTAACTGAAATAAGAGATTTGCTAAAAAAACAATAGTTGGTTTGATTTCAAAAGAAAAGCCATCCGTAATTGGATGGCTTTCTTATTTTATTTCATCAAGTTTTCTTTAAAGAATTTTATTGTAAGATTTTTTGCTTCATTTGTAGCAGCTTCATCAAATTTGGCATTGCTTGGGTTTGCAAAAGCATGATCAGCATTAAAACTTTTTATTGTAACTTTTTTGCCCGCGGTTTTAAGATTCTTTTCAAGGTTTCCATAAACTTCAGGATTTATCCATCCATCTTTTTCAGCAAAAATTCCAAGAACAGGTGCATTCAATTCCTTAAATGTTTCGGGTGTGTTTTCGATAATTCCATAATACATAACACAAGCACTTCCCTGTTTGCCTAACATAATACTTGCCTGTAGAGACCATCCACCGCCAAAACACCAGCCGATAGTTCCGATCTTTGAATCTTTTCCTGCAAAATCAATTGCACCAGAAACAATATTTAATGCTCTTTCCTGAATTACTGATTGCATATATTTGGCGGCATCTTCTCTGTTATCAGCAACTTTACCATCATACAAATCTATTGCCAGGATATTTACATCACCGAGATTCTTTTTTAATTCATCTGATTCTTTTTTGATGTAGTCATTCAAGCCCCACCACTCGTGAAATACAAAAATAAATTTATCAGAGGGTTTTTCTGATTTTACGAAATATCCATTTGCAGTTTTGCCGTCCTTCGTTTTAAAGGTAATCATGGTTCCCATTGCATCCTTTAATGTGAATGCAACAGGAATTTGGTGGATATCCCGGAATTCCTTTTCTTCAGAAAATGATGCGAACGAAACTTCTTTCTCAGTTGAACAGCAGGATTTATCCTGTGCGATTGTTAGTGCCTGAAATCCCAAAATGAAGAGAACCAAATAAAGTAACTTTGCCATTATTGCTCCTTTTTATTGTTAATAGAATTTGTAATTAAAACCGTGAAAGAAGATAGTAAGTTCCATTATAAAATTCATTGTAAAAAAAACTTTTTGGGATTAGATTGAACCTGATTAAAAATTAAACTTATATAACTATGCTAAAATATTTTATATCCTTGTTTCTAGGATTTGTCCTGATAATCTCCTGTGCAAGTAAAGATGAAAAACTGCAAAATAATAAAGACTATATTCAAAAAATTGCCAATGAGATCAAATATGAAGATGGTTTTAATACAATTAAAGTAATTGGTGAACGTAGATCGATTTTCCGTTCATATTTTCTAAATGATGAATTGGTTTTTATTAACGAGGAGGTCACTATTGGTAATCGTGGAAACTCTGTTAATCATTATTACTTTAAAGGTGGTCAACTTGTCAGTTTTGAAGAGAAAACTATCTTAATGAAAGATGATTCTTTAAATATTAAATCTAAAACTATGATTACATTAAGCATGATTCTGGATGATAGAATAATTCTTCAATCTGAATATTGGATTGGAAGTGTTCAAACTACAGTTGTTGAAAATGATGTTGAGAAGGTAATTAATCACGCAGCATTACTTAAAGAACTTGCTGAGAAGAATAGACCAAAAAAGAAATGATAATTTCCGTTAGAGATTATTGAAAATTTTTATATCCAAAGAGTGCGTTATATTTGTTCAAGTCTGATTCACAAACATTTCCCAACTAAAAATACAGGAGTTAAAATTTGGTAGCTGATAGAGTAAAAGAAATTGGTGCATCCCCAACAATGATGGTTGCAGCCGAGGCAAAGAAATTAAAATCTGAAGGGGTTGATGTAATTGATTTAAGTATGGGCGAACCGGATTTTCATACTCCAAATAGTATAAAAGCTGCAGGTATAAATGCTATTGAAGAAAATCGAACACGATACACACTTAATCAAGGCACTAATGAATTGCGAACAGCTATTTCAGCAAAGCTGAAACGAGATAATAATTTAGATTATAATTTAAATGAGATTATTGTTTCCAACGGAGCTAAACAAAGTGTTTATAACAGCATACTCGCAACAGTAAATCCAGGTGATGAAGTTATTATTCCTGCTCCTTATTGGGTTTCTTATCCTGCGATGGTTTCTCTGGCTGGCGGCAAAACTATAGTAATTGAAACAAATGAAAAAAGCGGATTTAAAGTTACTCCTGGGCAACTAAGATCAGCTGTATCATCAAAAACAAAAATGCTGATACTTTGCAATCCATCAAATCCTACCGGGTCCGCATATACAAAAGAAGAATTAGACGGATTGACAGAAATGATTTTGAAAAATAATTTTTATGTTCTTTCTGA
>CAWEUT010000025.1:0-87679 GCA_963812305.1 uncultured Ignavibacteriaceae bacterium | reverse complement strand
AATGGATTTGGATGATTTTGCGAAAATAAAGTTCAGTCGGAATTTCACCAATCTCTTCATTGCCGATAAAAGTTATTCCTCCGTTCGTTGTATGAATTATGGTCCCACTACTACCAACTGCCCAACCAAGACTTTCAGAACTGAAACATAAAGAGGGAAGCCATTGAACTGTTCCACTGTTTTGTGCTGTCCAGTTATTACCTTCATCAGAAGTAAATAAGATTAAGCCTGACCACCACCTATCCATCCCGTATTTGCATTAACAAAAGTAATTGAATAAAGTCCATTCGTAGTTCCGCTTGTTTGCGCTTCCCAGTTTTCTCCCCCATCGGTGGTTTTAAATATTACTCCTTCATTTCCCGCAACCCATCCCGAAGATCCTATTGCATTTATTAATCAGTTGGATCAGGCTGCTTAAGTATTTTAGTCTGCACCTGGATAACTCGAGGCGTAGTTAATTAACTATTAGCGCTTCAATGATCTTATTTACTTGCACATAAAAAGAATTATTTACAAATAAGATGGCATCAAAAGAATTGCGTGAAAAAATTTTGCGCAGTTAAGTGATAAACGACAAAATCTGTTTGAGCGAGTCTGCGAGCGAGTTATTTTGTCGTAACGGAACGAAACAAAATTTTAGTAATTATTTTGAAGCCTTGACTTTTTGTTTCTTTTGTGTCAAGACAAAAGAAATTACAAAAGATTTATTTGCAGTCTTGATTCTTTGCGGATCTTGTCCCGATGAATATCGGGATTCTTATCAAGAAGAAAGTATGTATAAAAGATTTATTTACAGTTATTTGCTTTACTCGCTTAGTTTACCTACCGGAGGCAGGCTTCGTCTAATTTGGTTGATAGTGTGATGAATGTCATAAAAAATCATTTCAAAAAATTCTTGAAGTAAAAGAATTCTTTATATGAATTATTTTTTATACTTTATTAACAATTGAAAGTTATAACTAGTCTTTAGTATCGCGTAATTCATATCTAAATTTTAGTTGTTAAACAATTCGTAAAAAATTATTTTATCAGCAGCCTTAAGAGACACGCTAACTTTAAATAGAAAAATATGAAAAAAGTAAAATTGAATAACGGAATTGAGATGCCAATACTCTGTTTTGGAAACTGTACTTCTTAGTAATTAGCCAACCCAATGTATTAGCTCAATACCAAATGTATTTGATGAAAACAGATATACCAATTATGAACATTATCATAAGCGATTTTGATAAGCAAGGGATACAAGACTTTGAAATAGAGTCACAGCTCCTTTTTGCTACAATAGATCGTGTCTGTATTAATTATTTAATCAACTATCCAAACTACTTTGTAAAACAAATCAAACAAAAAATTCTAAAAAATTATGAGTAATAAAAATATCCTAATCTCAGGGGCAGGTGTTGGCGGACTTACGGTAGCCTATTTCCTAAAACAAAAAGGGTTCAACCCTATGATAATTGAAAAAGCATCATCATTAAGAGATGGTGGTTATATGATAGATTTTTTCTCTTCTGGAATTTCTGTAGCTGAAAAAATGGGAATTATTGACCAATTAAAAGAAAAAGATCACCACTCTGACATCATCATTCAGCAAAATGAAAAAGGCAAAAAACAATTCATTTTGAATATGTCTGGTTTTCGCGAGTCTGTTAAGGGAAAATTGTTCAATTTTTTACGCACTGATTTGGTGGATGTACTTTATGAAAAAGTAAAAGAAGATGTAGAAATTAGACTTTCTACATCAATACAAAGTATAATTCAAGATGCTGATATGGTTACAGTAACCTTCGAAGATGGGAAGCAAGAAACATTCGATTTACTTATCGGAGCCGATGGGTTAAGATCCAATGTTCGTACAAAAGTATATGAACCTGAAAAAATTGAAGAGTTATATCTAGATTATTATGTCTGCGCCTTGGAGCACAATGTCCCAAGTAACGTTAATAAAGGAGAGGTAATCTCAATGCTTTGTCCCAAAAGGCAAATAATGACTTATGACACAGGAAATGGGGTTTCAAACAGTTTGTTTGTTTTTAAATTCCCATTACAAAAACATTTGACTACTCAGGAAGAGATTGATATTCTTAAAGCTGAATTTATAGAATTTGCTTCACCTGTACCTGAAATAATTAATGAAGCCTCCAAAAAAGACAAACTATTCTTTGACCAGGTAACTCAAATCCGTATTCACGACAACTGGCATAAAAACAGAGTGGTGCTAATTGGTGATGCTGCATTCTGCATTACCCTGCTTTCAGGGCAAGGCTCATCAATGGCAATGACGGCTGCATTTGTCCTTTCCGAACAACTTGAAAAACACAGAGACGATTATAAAACTGCGTTTACAGAATATGAAAAATCACTCAGACCAATGATTGAAAAAATGCAGATAAAGGCGGTTAAAAATGCAGCAACCTATGTTCCGACATCTAAGTTTAACCTTGTGCTCAGAAATCTTTTTGCCCCGCTTGTATTTAAAAAAATATTTTCTCGTTTATTAATAAAGCAATTAGGAGCAAATAACTATTTTGAAAAAAATAAAGGTAGCTAACACGGGTATGTTGTAATATGGGAACAACAGGAAATTGTAAGCTCAGATCTTACAAAGGATGCTGCTGAAAATTTAGTTAAACAGAAGAACAAAGAAATCTTTCCGGGTAAGTCTGATTATTATAAAGTGGTTGAGATGAAGAGTGTAGATTTTCTTGCCTCACCGTAGTTCCACCTACGCGGGTTGGTGGGGTGAAGATGTTATTATGTTAAAATCATTTCCAGTAATTCTTGAAGTTAAAGAATTCTTTACATAATTTATTTTGTATCAATAATGAATGATTAACATTTATATTTAGTCTTTAGTATAGCGTAAATCATATCTAAACTTTAGATATTACGCAATACGTAAAGAATTATGTTAGCGGTCAGGCTGAGTGCGACACTAAAACAGACAACGAAAAACACCAAGAGAATGAACAATTTAAGAAAAATGAAAATAGCAATCATAGGTGGCGGAATTGGCGGTTTGACAACAGCCTTAGCCTTAAAACAAAACGGACAAGATGTAACTGTTTACGAAAGTGCAAATGAAATAAAACCCGTTGGTGCGGGAATTGTTATGGCAAACAACGCTATGCAAGTTTTTGACAAACTTGGCATTCGTAAAAAAATTGAAAGTGCAGGTTACAAAATTTCTAACATCAAAATTACAGATGCACAACTCAACACAATTTCCGCAGGCGACCTTACAAAATTTGAAAACAAATATGGAGTTTACAACGTAGCAATTCATCGAGCAGACTTGCAGAATATTTTAGCGGACGAAACGGGTTTTCAAAACATACAATTATCAAAACGACTTTTAAAAATTGAACAAGAAAACGATTTTAAACTAACTTTTGACGACAATACAAGCATAGTGGCTGACATTGTAATTGGTGCTGACGGAATAAAATCAACCGTAAGAAATCAGTTGTTTGGCACGGGAAGTATTCGCGACACAAAACAAAGATGTTGGCGTGGCGTAACTGAATTTGATTGGTCTTCTAAATACAATCACGAAGCGTTTGAAGCGTGGGGTAAAGGAAAACGCTTTGGTTTTGTAAAAATCAGCGATAAAAAAGTTTATTGGTTTGCTGTAATCAATGAAACTTTGATAAAAAACAATTCAATCATTACAGAATTGTTTAAAGACTTTCACCCAGAAATTGTAAAAATCATTTCTGAAACACAAAATGACAAAATCATTTTCAGCGACATCATTGATTTGCAACCGATCAATCAATGGCAAAAGGGAAAAGTTTGTTTAATAGGCGATGCGGCTCACGCTACAACGCCCAATATGGGACAAGGTGCTTGTCAAGCTGTTGAAGACGCTTATATTTTAGGAAAATTATTCGGACAAGGAAAAAGCGCTGAAGAAGTATTTGCTCAATATGAAAAACTAAGGATGGGAAAAGCTCATTTTATTGTTAATACAAGTTGGACAATTGGAAAAGTTGCTCACTTTCAAAACAGCGTAGCTGTTTGGTTGAGAAATGCGTTAGTAAAGAGAATGCCGAAATCTGCCAACGAAAAGCAAATGGATAAAGTTTTTAACATTGAATACGAGATTGAGTAACAAAAAGCCCAAACCGCTAACACGGGTTTTGCGTCGAGCGGGGTGAAGTGCAAACTTGTAGCTTTGTACTTCTGTCAGAGTTTTTAGAATGTTTTATCCCTTGCTCGCTCGCTTCGTCCTTGTGCTCGATTCCTCACAACCTCCTCACTCCCATCGCCACGCTTCGCTCGTCGCAGCGAAACGAAAACAATTCTTAGCTGAGATTTTGTAGTCTTGATCTTTTGCTTCTTTTCTATCAAGAGAAAAGAAGGTATATAAGTTTTATTTGCAGTCTTGATTCTTTGTGGATCTTGTCCCGATGAATATCGGGATTCTTATCAAGAAGAAAGTATGTATAAAAAATTTATTTACAGTTATTTCCTTTACTCGCTCAGCTTCAGCCGTGCTCACTTCGTTGCGCTATCCTTGCTTCCCTTCGATACAAGTTCAATAACTTCACGTTCATAAACTCCGCCTTCGCATGATAACTATAATAATCATTTCCAATAATCCTTGAAGCCTTCATTTTCTTTCTATAAATTATAATTAATAATTAACTGCTTTTTAACATTTGTACTAACCGAAAACGACTTGCGTATATTCAACTTATATTTAATTATCACGCAATTCGAGTAAAATTGAGTTAGCTGCAACTTAAAACCGATATTACTAAAGGATAAAAATATGAAAAAGCACAATATTTTATTTTACTTCATACTGCTTATACTTTTAAATTCCTGTAACCAGAAAGACAAAACTGAATTTTATCTTCCGGCAGAGTGGGAACCACAATCAGCAGTGATTGTGGGCGGACTTGAGGATGCTGCCAGCTTTGAAATGGTAAGCCAACTTGCAAAAGAATTAAAAGTATACTGTCTCGTTGCTGATTCATCAAAAGAATTTTATGAGAAGAAACTATCAGCAGCCGGCATAAACTTAGATAACATTAAATTTTTAGTTTCATCAACAAATTTTAGCTATGCACAGCGGGATGGGTTGATGTTTATGAAAAATGAAAATGGAGAAAAACAGCTGGTAAATTTTGCGTGGAATATGTATGGCTGGTATTTTATCGAAGAATTTAAAAATTACATTGACAGTGATAAAAAAAAGAGAGAATTATATACTTCAATCCATCTCAATGCATTTCCCTTTCCTGTTATAACATCTTCTATGGTTAATGAAGGCGGCGCCATTGAAACAAATGGAAAAGGAACAATATTACAGGTAGAATCAGTAAATATGCAACGCAATCCAAAAATGTCAAAAGAATTGCAGGAAGCTGAACTAAAAAGAGTTCTTAATGCTAAAAAAATAATCTGGTTAAAAGAAGGTGCAGCAGAAGATCCATTTGGATGGGGAACGTTGATAACAGAAAATTATTTTGGAATTGGTGTTAAAGGACATCTGGACGAATTTTGCCGGTTTGTAAATGAAAACACTATTTTAATTTCGTTTCCTGATTCAGCAGAAGCAGAACATGATCCCGTAAAAAAAGTTAATCTGGAACGGATGAAAGTAAATTACGATATATTGAAAAATTCTACCGACCAGGATGGAAATCCATTCACCATTGTTAAAATGCCCGTGCCTGATATAGATTATATGACTTTTGCATTGGATACTGCCAGCAAGAATGACGAAATAAAATTTCTTTCACAGCAAATTCTCTTTGAACAGAAGAAATTTTCAATTGGGGACACTGTTCACTTTGTTCCGTCAAGTAGTTACCTGAATTTTTTAATTACAAACAAAACTGTATTTGAAGCAAAATACTGGACGGAGGGACAACCAGAAAGTTCTAAAGCAAAAGATGAAACAGCAAAACAGATATTACAACAATATTTTCCGGATAGAAAAATATACCAGATAAATACAGCCGAAACCAACCACAATGGAGGCGGACTTCATTGTTGGAGTATGCAAGTACCCAAATAAAAAAACTTTTTCTTAACAAAAGAAAGCTGCAGCTAACAGCGGTTTGGCAATATGGCGGCTGAAGTGCTTCTATGAAACACTTGTGCTAAATTCAACATTAGGCATTCTAATTAACTTTAGTGCTAAAAATCCGCTACATCGCTAAGACCAGAACCGTTTTGAAATACTTACATTCCAGTTTTTAACTTCATTGTTCAATCCGCAGTGGCGGACCGCCTTCGCTTATAAACAAATTAAAGATCATTTAATTTAATCCTTGAAATCAAAATATTCTTTATATAAATTGCTTTATATCAACAATGAATTAGTAACAATTAATAATTAGTCTTTATAGTATTAAGCGTATCAAAGTCAAATTTTGGTTGAAGCACATTGAATGAAAATTTTGTTATTCACAACTTTAAGATCGAGACACTTATACATAAACTTGATTAAATAAAACCTTACAAATATTAAGACTATGACAAAAAGTAAATTACTCGAAATGAACAATGTCGGCATCGTTGTAGAATCCCTTGATAATGCGATCTCCTTTTTCACAGAAATCGGACTAATACTTGAAGGTCGAGCGATGGTCGAAGGTGAATGGGCTGGACGAGTAACGGGTCTTGGTAATCAGTCTGTTGAGATTGCAATGATGGTTACTCCAGATGGACATAGCCGTCTTGAACTTTCACGATTTCTCACTCCACATACTATATCAGACCATAGGACTGCTCCAGTAAATTCTCTTGGCTATCTGCGCATTATGTTCAGAGTAGACAATCTTGACGAATTGCTATCCAGACTCGCGAGGCACGGTGCTGAAGTCGTTGGTGAAGTGGTTAATTATGAGAACATTTATAAACTTTGTTACATTCGTGGAACGGAAGGACTTCTCATTGGATTAGCCGAACAACTCGGTAGTCAAACGGCGAAAGATATTTTAGAAAAATCTTGACTATAGAATTTTGCAAAAAAAATAATTGACAGACAATTTTATCAGAAAATATAAGCAGACAATGACAGCGGTTTTGTGTCAGGCGGGTTGACGTAATAAATTGAAGCTACGGTAATTCGTATCATCGGTCGTGCTGTAGTAACGCCACCACGCAAATGTTAGTGGCAATCATATATCGGCACAGTTTACTCAATGAAATTGATAATATTTATTTAAATTTAAAAATATAAGTAGGAGTAAATATGGCTAATAACACAGTAAACTTACATCGGGTTTTTGCAGCTCCTGTAGAAAAAGTATTTAAAGCATTCGTAAATGCTGATGCAATGGCTTCTTGGTTACCTCCTTATGGCTTTGTTTGTAAAGTGCATAGTTTTGATGCAAAAGTTGGGGGTTCCTATAAAATGTCTTTTACCAATTTTACTACAGGCAATAGTCATTCGTTTGGAGGCGAATATTTAGAAATAATACCCAATGAATTATTAAAATATACTGACCAATTTGACGACCCAAATTTGCCTGGACAAATGATTACTACTATTCAACTAAAATCTGTTTTATGTGGAACAGAACTTTTTGTAACTCAAGAAGGCATTCCCGATTCAATTCCAACTGAAATGTGTTATTTAGGTTGGCAAGAATCTTTAGACAAATTAAAACGTTTGGTAGAACCTAATATTCCGGACGCTTAACAAAATAAAATTTCAAACATTAGGAGTAAAAATTATGGCACAATATCAATCCTCACATTAATTTCAACGGAAATGCAGAAGAAGCATTCACATTTTACAAATCAGTATTTGGCGGAGAGTTCGCAAAAATTATGCGTTTCAAAGACTTAGCAAGTGCTGAATTTCCAGTAGCAGAAAATGAAGCAAATAAAATAATGCACATTGCTTTACCAATTGGTAAAAGTATTTTAATGGCTAATGATGTTCCTGAAATATTGGGACGAACAAACGAAAATGAAAACAGAAGCAAAATTGCAATTAGTGCAGAAAGCAAAGAAGAAGCAGACAAATTATTTAATGGACTTTCAGCAGGTGGACAAATTGAAATGCCTATTGCTGACAGTCCTTGGGGTTCATATTTTGGTATGTTTAGAGACAAATATGGAATTGAATGGATGGTGGACTTTGACCCGAATTATAAGGGACAGATATAGACGAAGAATTCTTTATATAAATAATAGACTATTAAAAATGATATGAAAGCACAAGGCAAAACCGTTAAGGATATTTTAGTAAACCTTCCTGATGACAGGATTGAACCCTTTAATAAACTGCACGATACTATTGTAAAAAACCTGCCCAAAGGTTTTGAACCAGCCATTAGTTACGGTGGTCTGGGTTATGTAGTACCGCATAAAATTTACCCTGCAGGTTACCATTGCAAGCCTGAAGAGCCGCTGCCTTTTGCTGGCATTGCCTCGCAAAAAGGATCTATTAATTTTTACCATATGGGAATTTATGCTAATCCAAAATTATTAAAATGGTTTGTGAACGAATATCCTAAACACAGTAAACAAAAACTGGATATGGGGAAGAGTTGCGTGCGTTTTAAGAAGATGAATGAAATTCCTTATAAACTCATTGCTGAATTAATGAAAAAGATGAGCGCTAAGGAATGGATTGAGATGTATGAGAAAAATTATTTACCGAAATCGAAAAAAAGTTAGTTAAAACCGTTTTTCTTTAGCCGACAACCGAGTTAAGTCAAAAATGTTTTATCCCTTGCTCGCTCGTTTCGTCCTTGTGCTCGATACCTCACAGTCGTCCTCACTCCCACTCGCCACGCTTCGCTTGTCGCAGCGGGTCGCTTCACTCAAAAACTGAAAGTGTATGGACCAGTTAAATCTTATTTATAAAAATCTACCAAACGTCATCAAATAATTTGCTTTCATCTTGTGGCATATAAAAAGAAATGCAGTTGGATTGACATAAAAAATTTTGCGTTAAGAAAATGATTGAACGAAGCGTTAAAAAAGAAAATCTGTTTGAGTGATTCCTCGAACGAGTTATTTTCTTTTAGCGAAGTGAAAATCATTTTTAGCAAAAGTTTTTCAGTCTTGATTCTTTGTTACTTTCTGATCAAGCAGAAAGTAAGTAGATAATTATTTTTAAAGTGCATATTCTTTTGTTACTTTTCTGGAGCCTGTCCTGAGCTTGTCGAAGGATCAAGAAAAGTAAGGTTATTATCTGCAGCTGCATAATGAAAGATCAATTTGGAGTAATTTGGGAGAAGCAGGAAATTGTAAGCACAGAGCTTTCAAAAGATACTGCGGAAAATTTAGCGGAAAGAAGAACGAAGAAATATTTCCGGGTAAATCTGATTATTATAAAGTAGTTGAGATGAGGAGTGTGAATTTTCTTTCCTCGCTGTAGCTTCGCGTAAGCGGGTTGGTTGGGTGAGGATAATATATTAAAATCCTTTTCAAAATTTCTTGAAGACAAAAAATTCTTTATATAAATTGTTTTATATAAATAATGAAATATTAAATTTATAACTAGTTCTTAATAAAGCGTAAATCAGATATAAATTTCAGTTATTATGCAATGAGTAAAGAATTATGTTAGCGGTCATTGTAAGACAACAAGTAACAAGATAGAAAATAAAAATATGTACAACTTTTCATACTTTAAAGAAAAAGACAAGCAAACAATTTTGGATTTCATAGAAGAAAATCCGTTTGCCTTTATGACAGGCAGTTTTTTGTCGGGTAAACAAGTGGCAACCCAGATACCCGTTTTACTTGAAGAAAGGAACGGAGAACTATTTTTGCAAGGACACATTATGCGAAACACAGACCACCATAAAGCTTTCGTTGAAAACCCTAACGCATTACTTGTGTTCACAGGACCGAGTTGTTATGTAAGTGCTTCTTGGTATAGCAATCCGCAAATAGGTTCAACTTGGAATTATATGAGTGTTCATATCGCAGGACAGATCAATTTTATGACCAATGATGAACTAATTGCAGTTTATGCGAAAATTGACTTTAAATTTGAAAAAGGCAACACACAATCGCTAACATTTTATGACAATCTTCCCGACCAATTTTTAAATAAAATGATGCCAGCGATTGTTGGTTTTGAAATTAAAGCAGAGAAAATTGAAAATGTTTTTAAACTTAGTCAAAACAGAGATGAAAAAAGTTATCTCAATATTATTTCAAAACTTGAAGAGCAAGGTGGAAATAGTGCTTTAATTGCATCAGAAATGAGAAAAAGAAAAGCAGAACTATTTCCTATTGGCGTTGAATGGGACGGTTCAAAATTTGATTCTTAACACCTAACTATGTCTAGAGAAAAACGTTCCCAGCATCCTCCTGCTCAATCCGCAGTGGCGGACCGCCTTCGCTATTCACCGCATTAAGACATGAAATCTTTTATCCCTTGCTCGCTCGTTTCGTTCTTGTGCTCGATTCCTCACAGCCGTCCTCATTCCCACTCGCCACGCTTCGCTTGTCGCAGCGGGTCGCCTCACTCAAAAACGGAAAGTAAATTGACCAGTTAAATTTATTAATATTCTCCTGACTTAATTCCTTAAAATAATTTGCATTTACTTTGCACATAAAAAGAATTGTAATAATCTCATAAACGACATCAAATAAATCGCGTATAGAAATTTATGGAGTGAAGCGTTAAATGGTGAATGCTGTTTGAACGATCCCAACGCGTCGGGAGAGTGAGTTCATTCACCATAGCGCAACGGAATAAATTTTAGCAGATTTATTTGCAGTCTTGAACTTTTGCGGATCCTGTCCCGATGCAGATCGGGATTTCTTTCAAGTCGTAGATCCCGACCTCTCGGGGAGAAAAGAAGGATTAATTTCATCTGCATAATGAAAGATCAATTTGGAGTAATCTGGGAAAGACAGGAAATCTTCAAAACAGATTTATCGAAGGATGCTGCGGAAAATCTGGCTAAGCAGAAGAACGAAGAAATATATCCAGGTAAGACTGATTATTGTAAAGTGGTGGATGATCCTACCCCCATATACTGATCAAAACCCTGCAGTCTCTTGTTAATATCAATCCTTTGTGCTTGGATATTTATATTTGTTATAAATAGAAAAAGGACTGAAAAGAAAGCAGTTCGAATTTTCATAGCAACCTCCAATAAATATGCAGTTATTTCATTGAGAAAGTCTTCTTCGTGTGAGTATTCTTGGTGTTATCTCGGTAAGTCTCTACAACTAAACTCTAAATCGCACGGAGTAGAGAAAAATTATTTAATGATATGTACATCTAATTTTTATCAAAGTCAAAAACTTTCGATTCCTATTCGTTAATGATTGACAAGTGTGAATTAAAAAAAACCTGAAACCGAAGCCTCAGCTCTCGCTGCTAAGATGTTATATCAATTAAGCACAATAAAAATATTCAATGTAACTTTGGATTATTCAATTTATAAGTCAATGATATTTTGACCTTTCGCTTATAAAATAAGCCGATCAACATCTATAATTAATAAGTTTAGTCTTTTTAATTAATTTTGATTTAGAAATTTTTAATTATTATATAAATACCAAGGATTAAAATGAAAACGCTTATACAATTAACAGTTTTATCGCTCTTCCTCTGCTTTCAAATATTTGCTCAAGAACAGACTTTAGTCGGGAATGGTGAAATGAGTAATGGTGGATTTGGCGGCCCGGTTATCAAGTACACTCAAATTAAAAATGAACCTGCTGTACTCGTTGGTGGACGAGGCGGATGGATAATTAACCATACTTTTATCATTGGCGGCGGTGGATATGGATTAGCCAATCAGATAGAGTCAGATTATATTACTGATTATAGTAAGCCTTATATAGATTTTGGTTATGGTGGTTTTGAACTAGAATATATTATTCAGTCCGATCAGCTGGTACACTTTTCTATTTATACTTTAATTGGTGCTGGGGGTGTTAACTACAGGGCTGATTCTCACAACAGCTGGGAAGATTGGAATTACAGTAGTGATGAGTTCTTTGTTCTTGAACCAGCTCTTAATGTTGAAGTAAACATAGCTAGTTTCTTCAGGATAAATGCAGGTGCAAGTTACAGATACATTTCCGGCGTTAACTATGATAATCTAAAGAATGAAGATTTCTCAGGATTTTCAGGAGTACTGACACTGAAATTTGGAAGCTTTTAATCTTTGTATATAAAGAAAGTAGCCTGCTGAAAAATAATTAAGGATTTGAAAATATTTGTTGTAAACTTTTCATTCCATTGAATAAAGAACCCTGAAACCGAAGCCTCAGGGTCTTGTGTTAACAAAAGGCTTGGGGGAGAACCTTCTGCTAACCACATATCAAAACTAAGTAAAAGTTAGATAAAAAATAAACCTGTTCGTTTATCCAAAAGGTGCCCCTTTTGATTATCACTCACAGGCTAATTTTTTTTAATCTGTTTTGGTGTTAAAAGGTTTTGCTACCGCCAACCCTTTAACATTTATTAAAAAAGCTATACTCCTAATTCTCAATATTGCTAAAAATAATTCTTAATATTATAATATTTAATAATAATCGCGTCCAAAACTGTTTCTTTAATGCATTTGTTTTAATTATTACAAATATCTATTCTATTTATATTTGGCATTATTTTAGTCATGTTCACTATTAATTGGTCGCTGAGAAAACCCGCTCAGATATTCTTCGGTTTAATTCAATCTGTTTTCGTTTATAAATCCCAAAATCTTTTATGAAATGGTTTTACGTTAAATTTAACAATATTGAAATATCAACAAGGATTGATGATACATTTGTGCGTGCATTTGTTAATTTATTACATACTCAAAAGCATCCTGATAAATTAGGTTTATATAAATTAAGATTTCACCTTGATGATGGAATGGTCTTTTATGTTGGTACACCTATAGAGCTTTCAAACCAGGTAAAATCTGTATTAGCGCATTTCCCAGCAGAAGAAGTTTCAAGACCTAATTTGAATGTATTAGAACTTGTACTTGGTAAAAATGGTGTCTTAGATATAACATAATCTAATTATCACTTAGTAAATTATTCTGTCATATCGATAAGTCTTTTCCGTCTATTCAAAAAATACCTGCTACACTTCACCAAAAACTTTTTCTTTTGAAATTCGTTTAAATAAACACAAAGCCAAAAAATGTATAAAAAAAACCCTGAAACCGACCTGCTGAGCCGCAGCTAGAGCCTCAGGGTCTTAAACAAAATCTTTTTTCGTTTACCTTTTCACGTCTCGCTTCTTACTTTATTTTCTCACCTGGCATTTCACGGCCGTTTTGATAAAGAACCATTTTGCTGATCTCGTCTTTTTCATTTGCAAAAAATTCCATCTGTGCATTTACTACCTTATCGTAAAATCTGGTTGCAGTCAGAGGAAATAATTCAAGCTCGGATTGACCTGTTGCTCGTGCAAATATTCTATTACCATCTACTCTAATTGTTATAATAAACTCCGGGAATAATTGATATTCTCCAGCATATTTAATCAGTGTTGAATTTTCTACTACTACTTCAGCAACTTTATAATCAACACCTAACTTTTTCAGTTGTTCAACCCCACCTGTGTTATTAGGATTAAGTTCTATTGACTTTTTATAGTTTTTAATTGCGCCATCTTTTTCACCTTTAATCATTAATGCTTCAGCATAACTATCATAAACATTCCAGGATTTCGGATATTCTTTAACATTTAGCTCAAAGATTGCAATTGCCTCTTCAACTTTATCACCACGCAACAAATCATAGCCCAATTGATTTAATTCTCTCTCGTTATAACTGTATAAGTCCTTATCGCTTTTAAGCTCATTAAATTGATTAATGGCTTCTGTTATACCTTCTTTTTTAATTGTCTGATCTAAAAGATCTACCAGCGGTTTGGCAGGCAATTTATAATCTTTTCCATTTAGAATATTAATAATAGCATCTGTCATATCGTTGAGTGGCGCACCGCCAGCATTGGAAAATAAAATTACTACTTGACTTTTTTGAGGAACTATGTAATTGATTGTATTAAATCCATTTATTCCGCCACCGTGGTTATAAACCACAAGCTTTTGTTCATCAATTGAAATCGTATCGATAAACCACCCAAAACCATATTGGCTATTCCTTGCATCAACTCTTCCCTTAAATATCTCATCCATATATTTTTTTGGTAAAATTTTATTATTTAGTAAAGCAAGATCCCATTTATATAAATCTTCAACTGTTGAATAAAGAGATCCGGCAGCGTACGGCAAGGCCATATCCAGATATGGTGCTATACTATATCCGCTTCCTGTTTTCTCATACCCTGCTGCACGTTTACTCATAATCTTTTCAAAATTATCGTATCCGGTATTGTTCAATCCAAGTGGTTTGCAAATATTTTCTACTATATTTTCTTCATATGATTTCCCGGTTATATGCTCTATAATCGCTCCGAGAATAAAGTATCCGGAATTATTATAATTAAATTTAGTTCCGGGTTCAAACTCTAGATCACCGCTGCAGTATTCTTTTATAAAATCATCGGGAGCATAATATTGTTTGCTTGTTTTCTCAAAAAAATCAGGATTACCAGTATAACTTGGAATTCCGGAGGTGTGAGTCAGTAACATCTCAATCGTAACTTTATCGCCGATATCTTTCCTGTAGTATGGCAGATAATCTGTTATTTTATCTTTCAGTTTTATCTTATTTTTTTCAACAAGCTGCATTATCAGCATTGAAGTAAATTGTTTAGTTATCGAACCTAGACGAAATTTAGTATCATAGGAGTTAGGAATATCCCATTCCATATTTGCCAATCCATAACCTTTTTTGAATATCACTTCACCATTTTCCGCTACCAAAGCACTTCCGTTGAAAAGACGATATTCCAGGTATCGATTGATAAGATTATCAATTTTTTCTGTCTTGGTTTGTGAATTAGAAATTGGGGTGAGTAAAATGATGAGTGCGACGATAGATAGAAATACTTTTTTTATACACATTTTAATTTTTCCTTATTTTGTTTATAAGATTTAAATATTTCAGGTTTTTAATGGATATAATATTCTAAATAATTATTAGTCTATTTGATGCATAATGATAAGAGGTAATAATAAATTATTGATGGGCTAATTTTTGCATAATGACTTAAATTCAAAACGAAAATATAAAGAACCCTGAAACCGAAGCCTCAGGGCCTTGCCTTAGTATCAGAGCTGGGGGAACCCTTTCCTAAGTACATATCAAAAATAAATAATATTAGGATAAAAAATAAACCTGTTCCGTTCCTGTAAATGCTTGCAGTTTTGCATAGACATCACTTTGGGATAATTTTTATTTTTGCCTGCCTACCGAGAGGCAAGGTACTTTATTTCCTTTACTCGCTCAGTTTACCTACCAGAGGGAGGATGCGGTTGTGCTCACTATGTTCCGCTACCCTTGCCTCCCTTCGATTCAAGTTCAATAACTTCTCCGCTCAAAAACTCAGCCTTTGCTGAAAACAATTAAAGATCGTTTAATATAATTCTTGAAGTCAAAAAATTCTTTATTAAATTTATTTAAAGAAATAATGAATTATTAAAATTTGTAACTAGTCTTTAATATTGCTTGAATCATATTTAAATTTCAGTTATTACTATGCGTAAAGAATTATGCTAGCTGTAACCATTTAAATAAATCTGATAATTATGAAAATAAAATCACTCTTGTTAATATCACTTCTTTACTTTTTTGTACAATCATTTGGACAAACAAAGATTTCAAACTCCACTTATGAGACAGTATTAAAACTTGCTGACAGTATTTCTATTAATGACGGCAACCTGAAACTCTATAATATTTTTAAGATACAAATAAAGACGGTTTATGAGAATCAAGACAAGCCAAATGATGCTTTTAGAAAAGTGATTCTAGAAAAAACATATATTCCATTCAGAAAGTTTTGGTCTGGTTATGTTGGTGACAGCATTACTTATTTTGATGAAATTATTACGCCACTTTTGAAAGACAGCATAAAACTTCTTGAAAATAAAGCAGTGCTTTTTGCTAATGGACACATAGACATTTATTTTGAAAGTTTAGCAGACAAAATGCAAAAAACAACAGGATACTTCCCAAAAGGAGAATGGTATCTTGCCTTTGGAAGCGGTGTAACAGATTTGGGTGGGTTTGGAGGTGGAGTAATGGTGCTTGACTTAACGCATTACAAGACATCATTAGATTATACAAAATTCATACTTCCTCACGAAATGACCCATCAGATTTTTGATTTTGAAAACAAAGAAGATACCACCGCAAAAGGACTCTATCGAATTATCAATGAAGGCTTGGCAGTTTATATGAATGAAAAATTGCTTGGTCCAAAATATAATCTGAAAGACTACCTTCAATATTCAGAACAAGAATTAAATTATTGTCTTAATAATGAATCCACTATTTTTAATAAGTTAAAACCATTTCTTTTCACAAATAATTCAGAACACGCAATGGCACTTGCTGACCGTGGTCAAAAGGTATTTAAAGATGGCCCTGGTGCCATTGGATACTTTTTGGGTTACCGAATTTGCGAATCCTATGTTAAGAAAAATGGTGAAGACAGTTGGAAAGATATTTTTACAACCTCAATAAAAGATATATTACCAATGAGTGGATACAATCCGTAAATTAGGACTACCGCAATCAGGGATTTTGTGTTAGTGAGCTAACGTACAATTTTAAGTTTTATGCTAATATGAAACTTTGGTATTAAATTGAAGCTTTGTGTTTCGAAACCCGCCCGAATGCAAAGCACGCAACCGTTCTCAGCATCTTATCTGCTCAATCTGCCGTGGCGGACCGCCTTCGCTGATAAACTTATTCGTCTTCATTTTGATAATAGTGAAATTATAATTTATTTTTCATTAGTCTAAAGAATGTTTTTTCTATCTATATATTACTTTTGCAGAATAGATAATCAATGAAGTCATCTCTAAAAATCTCATCAATTATTTCAAGGGAGAAATCACTATGATAAAGAATTATGTTTTCCTTTTCGTATTCCTATTGGGACTTGGTAATTCAAATGCACAATACCTGTACCTGGATGATTTTATAAAGTTGCTTGAAATAGCAGAAGATAGTGAAAGAACAGAAGTAGAAAAATTCCTGCAGTCCAAAGGATTTTCTTTTGATAATTTTGAGTATATAATAGATGAAGATGATGAGGAGGATGATACAACTCATTATATGATAACTTATCATAAAAAATGGCCCGGTAATCAGTGTTATGTGCGCGTAGATGCTGATTCAGATGAAGACAATTATATTGTAATAGAATTTTCATACGAAGAAGAGAGAACTTTATATATAGCATCAGTTCTTGCAGATGCTGGACTTGAACCTGCTGATTATTGGGAAAATGATGATGGAACAGAAGGTTTCAGGTTTGAAACTGATGACTATGGAATAGTTATCTCAGAAGTATTAAATGATGATGATGAAATTTTTTATCGTTTTAATATTTATTCTTATTAAAAAGCGCACATCATTGATTTTAAATTGCCACGGTGTAACTGAACTGAATTACACAGTGGACAGACAATATCAAGGAAGCGCTAAAGGAAACTAAATGAAAATTCAATTAAAATTAAATAAATCAAAAACAACATTTTTATATGGACACCAATAAAATAACAAGAAAAATAATTTTGAATGCTACTCCTGAAAAAGTGTGGTTAACATTGACAACTCCTTCCGAAACAAAAAAATATATGTTCAATTGTGAAGTATCCTCGGATTGGAACGTGGGAAGCGATATTAAATGGAAAGGAAACTATCAGGGATATGAAAGTGGAGAGCGAGGAAAAATTTTGGAAATCGAAAAAAATAAACATTTAAAATACTCTTCGATTGACCCAAATTTTGGAATTGAAATCAAACCCGAAAATTATCTACATATCTCATATAACCTAAAAGATATTGGAGGAAAAACGGAATTGACAACAACTGTTGAAAATTTTAACGGAGACCCAAAAAGATTAGACCACATTGCGGGTGGATGGGACAATATTGTTTTGCCTGCAATAGAAAAAATATTTAACGGATAAAAAGTCCGAACCGCTAACATCGGTTTTGAGTAGTGCGTCTAATGCCCCACTATGCAAAGCCGAGAACCATTAGCGGAAATAAAAAAAAACAGCAAAATAAAATGAAAATCATCATAAATACTTTATCAATAATTGTAATCTCAATAACAATTTTAAATTGTAGTTCTCAAAAACTGGAAGCATTTAAACCTGAAGAGATTTACAAATCCAATGATTTAATTATAACACAAATTGCCGAAAATTCTTTTGTACATACTTCCTTTAAACAAACTAATGATTTTGGGAATGTCCCTTGTAACGGACTGATCGTTAGAAATAATAATGAAGTAATTGTTTTTGATACACCGACCAACGACAAAAATTCAGAAGAGTTAATCAATTGGATCAAAGAAACGCTTCAATGCAAAATAGACGCAATTATTCCAACACATTTCCACGATGATTGTTTAGGAGGTCTAAAAGCATTTGATGAAAATGATATCCCTTCTTATGCATATTTCAAAACAATTGAACTTGCAAAAGAAAATAATTTTGTTGTTCCTAAAAATAGCTTCAGGGATTCACTTATTTTAAAAGTTGGCGATGAAAATATTATTGTAAAGTTTTTCGGAGAAGGACATACAAAAGATAATGTAGTTGGATATTTCCCAAGTGAAAACGTAATGTTTGGAGGTTGTTTAATAAAAGAATTAGATGCAAGTAAAGGTTATTTAGGCGATGCTAATGTTGCAGATTGGTCAGGTACAGTTGAAAGAGTTAAAAAAGAATATCCAAATGTGAAAATTATTGTTCCTGGGACACGGAGAATATGGAAACAAAAAATTACTTGATTATACAATTAACTTATTTAAGATTCAGTAAAAGAAATTTTACTAACATCGGTTTTCAAATTCCCAGCCTTCGCTGCAAACACGATAACGAAGAAATGATTATTCCCCTGCTCGCTCGCCCTGCCTACCGGACAGGCAGGTTCGTCCTTATGCTCGATTCCTCACAGTCGTCGTCCTCACTCCCACTCGCCGGGCTTGGCTTGTCCCAGCGGGTCGCTGCACTCAAAACATAAAAAGTGTTGGATCAGATAAATTTGCTTAGCGTCAGGTAGGTTTAACAGAAGAGCAATTAGCACACAAAGCAATTCTTTCTTCTTTGCAATCTAAATTCAACTTCGGAAGGACTCACCTTCTTCTTTTATCCTCATCCAGCTTACAACTTGTCCCGATATTCATCGGGATAAGAAATATTATGCAACTAAAGTCTCATAATATTGGCTTATGTAAACTCGGCACGTAACCTTATCAGTTAATCCTGCTCAGTCATTCTTTTTGTGGCTGTGTGCAGGGTCGCTTCCCTCCTATCTTCCACAGCTAAAACAAAAATAACGCCTTCGCATATACAGCGTAATAATTTTTTTTAAATTAAATTTTTTGGATTTTAAATCGTGCCCAAAATGGGATGAAAAGGGGTGAATTCGGATAGGTTTTATCTTTGAAATGTTTGTTTTTTCGTCGGAACGGCGGGATTTGAACCCGCGACCCCTTGAACCCCATTCAAGTACGCTACCGGACTGCGCCACGTTCCGAATTTTATAATTTAGACACTAACAGTTCTAATAAACTTTTTACTTCTTCAAGATCATTTTGAAGTGATGACTTTTCTCTCTTAAAACTTTGAGGTTCTTCATTCTCAATAACCTCTTTTTCAACTTCACTGGATTGCAAAACTTTTTCTGGTGCATAATTTTCCAATATCTTTTTTGCACCTTCAATAGTGTATTTGCGTTCTCTTAACAAAGTTTTTATGTGAAGTATAAGCTGAATATCTTTATTTGTGTAAATCCTATTCCCAGCTCTGTTCTTTTGAGGTTTTAACTGTTCAAACTCTGTTTCCCAGTATCTGAGAACATACTGCTCTATGTTTGTAATTTTACTTACTTCACTTATTGAATAGTAAAGTTTCTTTATTGACAAATCCTTCATAGGCTTCTTAAAATTGTTTAATCGAAAATAACTAATCCTCTTATTAATATCAACTTTATGGACTTATTTAATTTTATTATTAGTGGATCTAACTAACCTGTATGAAATGAGTGGTTATCATTCATTGGCGGCTAAAGTGATTTAAGCAAATATTGAAAATTTATTTAATCAATTTTGTCAGAATATATGCAGCAGCAAGGTAACTATTTTCTTTGAATCCCGAGATGTAACCGTTTGTATTCTTAGCAGTTAGTAGGTTCTGTCTGTATTCTTCTCTGTTAGCTAGATGCGATAGATGAACCTCAATTTTTGGAATTTTACATATCTCAAGAGCATCCATAATGGCAATAGAAGTATGAGAATATCCACCAGGATTAATTATAATACCGTCATAATTCTCACCGGCTGATTGAATTAAAGAAACGAGTTCACCTTCAAGATTTGATTGGAATGATGAAAATTCTATCGTTGGAAATTCTTGTTTGAGCAACTCAATTATTTGTTCAAGATTTAATGATGAGTACTTTGTTTCATCTCTTCTGGAGAGCATATTCAAATTTGGACCATTGATTACTAGGATTTTCATTTAATGTCTCCCATTTCCTCAATAAGTTCTCGTAGTTTAGGATTAAGATAAATTTCATCAACACCGAGTTCTTTTAAGGCAACAGATAGTATCATAGCTTTGCGTTGTAGATTAGCGTTTTTATTGATCACAATAACTTTGCTCTCTTTCAAAAGACAGTAACCACCTTTAAAGTCACCTTTCTCAAATCTTACTGAAGCACCAAGCTGGTCTGCAACAGATCTTAAATCCTGGATTATTTCTTCAAATTCTTTTTCTTTTAATTTCATCTTTATAAAAATCTAATCCTTTTTTGAAAGCGGTTGAAATACAATAAAATAATAAAATGAAAGATATGTTAATATTGCCACAATAGAATAACTGCTTAGATCTTTAATTCTGTCCCTTAGTAAATTTATAACTGTGTTTGGATCAAATGAATTGCTGTAAAGCATCGTGATAACTTTGTAATCTATTATCATTAAGATAAATTTCGAAGGGAGTGGTTATAAGCACCGCAATAAGAATAATAAATAACCATCCGTTAAACCTCAGATTAATTTTAGAAGTTAAATAGAACAGAATAGTAGAAATAAACATTATAATAAACGCAGCAAAGTGAACTACGAATGATGGGAACATGGAGAATAATATTCCATTAATATTTTCTTGGTTAATATAATTTCTTAATACTAAATCGGGTCCTTCAAATAATTGATATACTAAAAATAATCTTGATAAGATATGAGCCAACCCAAATTGCTGCTGAGATTAAAGCAAGCACCGCAAATATTTTAGATAATATTGAAATATTCTTCATAGTTTACTCATTAAGTTATAGCGAAAATAAATAAAATAGTTGATACTTTTTTGAAACACTTACTAATTTCAGATTAAAATAAATCTGTTAAGTATAGAATTTGAGTACACAATATTGTTTAGGATTTTCTTAATAAAAAATAGGCATTGATAGGGAGCAAGTTACTATGATGAATAAAGCAGCATGTGCTATTAAATATTCTTTGAGACTTAAGTGAAATATGTCAGTAAAATAATTAAAATTCATTAAAATATAGTGCTATTAACTAAATTAATATATCTTTTAATATAATAATTATATATAGTTTATACATATTTATATAATATAGTTAATAGCTCTATATTTTTCTGTTCTTTAAAATAGTATTCCTGATTTTGTCAGAAGGGAACGAATTTGGATAGTCAATCGTAAAGTGCAATCCCCTGCTTTCTTTCCTTTGTTGAGCAGATTTAATAATTGTATGGGAGCAAGTTATGAGGTTTCTTAATTCTAATATTTCCTGAAAGACATTTGTCCTTTTATATAACTTCTCAGTTTCTAAATAGAGATTATGAATTCTTCTAGCAGCTCTTTCCAATCTTAAATCTGAACGAACGATCCCAACATAGTCCCACATAGTTTGCTTCACTTCATTTACGCTATGAGTAATTAAAACTTTTTCATCTGCAGATAATGTGCCGGAATCATCCCAATCTAATAATTTAGGTATTGTAACATCAGTACTATTAAAAAATTCTTTTATTGAATTTGAACATCTGTAAGCATAAACAAGTGCTTCTAATAGAGAGTTGCTGGCAAGCCTATTAGCTCCGTGAACACCTGTCATTGTAACTTCTCCAGCAGCATATAACCCAGTTAAAGAAGTATGTCCATTTAGATCAACTACAATTCCACCACACGCATAATGTGCAGCAGGTACAACAGGAATAAATTCTTTTGTGATATCAATTCCATTCTTCAAGCAAGTTGAATAAATATTGGGAAAGTGTTCAATTATATTGTTAGCGTTTTTATGGGTCAAATCAAGATAGACAAAATCATCCCCTCGTTTTTTTAGCTCATTATCAATTGCGCGTGCAACAATATCTCTTGGAGCTAATTCCTTTCTTGGATCGTAATGCTCCATAAACAGATTGCCATCTTTTGTCCGGAGTAATCCACCAAATCCCCTAACTGCTTCTGATATTAAAAATGAGTGTCCGTCAAAATCGGAACTAGCTTTTATGCTATAAAAAGAAGTTGGATGAAATTGAATAAATTCCATATTTCCTAGTTCAACTCCAGCACGGTAAGCCATTGCAAATCCATCACCTGTAGCAATTAGTGGATTAGTTGTATGAAGATAAACTTGTCCCAATCCACCTGTTGCTAATACAGTAGCCTTTGAGGTAATTTTTATAACTTCATTTTTTGTTGAATCTAATATATAAGCTCCCCAACAATTCTTATTTTCACTCAATGACTCCGATTTGCCAGAGATATTGTGTTCCGTTAATAAATCAATTGCAATTGCATTTTCATAGATTGTTATATTCGGTTTCTCTTCCACCGCATGAATAAGTGCACGTTCAATCTCCTGTCCTGTCAAATCTTTTGCGTGAAGAATTCTCGACATCGAATGCCCTCCTTCTTTTGCAAGATCAAAATCATTGCCTTTTTTTGTGAACATCGTTCCGATATCAATAAGATCTGTAATTCGGTCGGGTCCTTCCTTCACCATCGATTCAACAACTGTTCGATCACATAATCCTGCACCTGCGATTAATGTATCTTCAACATGCTTTTCAAAAGAGTCATTAGGATCAATAACCGTAGCAATCCCACCCTGAGCGTAATTAGTATTTGATTCCGCTTTATTTTTCTTAGTAACAAGAATTACATCAGCATATTCAGATATTTTTAGTGCAGCAAATAATCCTGCAATCCCACTTCCTATTATGAGTACATCTGTTTTAAATGACATTTTAATTCCAATTATTTTTAATTAAAGTATAAAGTAAAATACTTAATTAACGATAATTAAAAAGAGTATTATAAAGTAAAAATAATTTTTGATGAAAAATAAAGTGCGGCAAACCAAGTGAGGAAATATAAAACGGTGAAAAAGATGGAGTAATTTTTGTTCAAACTTATTGTCATTATATTTTTATAAATCAAATAGAATGACCACGAAATGGTAATGAGTTCAAATCCCATTAAGATGTATGTAATTAATGGTTTAATCTCAAATGAATATGGATTGTTCGAGAAAATATCGCCCCCCAAAACAACTAACTCAACAGGGAAAATAAAAACTAATCCAAATAGATAAGGAGTAAATGAGTATGTATTAACCGCATAGATATCTTTAAATCTTAGTTTAACTTCTTTTTTACTGTAAATATTTTTCTGTATTAAACTGAATGATACAATCAAAAGTGAAGTTACAATTAATATTAACACTAAGCTTAAAACAAAAGATGTTACTACTCCATTCATTCCCAATTCTGGCACTGATAAGAATCGAGCGATTATCAAATTCTTGATTGCAATAAAAAATGTTATAAATATTATAAAATTCTTGTGTTCAGCAAAAATGATATTTCTAAACGCCTTTGCTGGCTCTTCGATTACTAATCGAATCGTATCCCATAAATCAATATTTACAATTCTCTCTCTAAGGTACGATTTACATTCCGAGCAGATATTTTTATAAGGCGGATTAATATGATTGCACTTTTTACATGTTGTGTGTTCAAAAAGCATATTTATATTTCTCTTAAAAATTCACTCTAACATTTAACATTTTGGTTCCGGTCATATAATTTTCATCAACACTAAAATCAAAAAGATGTGCATCAACATAAGCATCCACAAGATTTAAGAAATATGTTAGCACCAAATAAATTGCAAATTCATCTCTCTGATCATGATAAAAATCACGGTAATTAATATAAGTTTCATCTCCAGTTTGTGTGTAGAGATTTTTGTAGTCTTTATAATTGTTGTTGTTATCAATCCAGCCATATATAAACCATCCCATCACACCCCATATAACAGGAGCTTTCCAATAAGATTCATTGTAGATTTGTCCCCACCCGGGTAAAATCGCACTTCGTCCGACCGCACCCCAGGGGGACTTCTGCATAACAAAAACATCGGAACTGATTGTTGTGGTATCCTGAATTTCAGTTGTATCCTGCTGCGAGAATAAACTTAAATTAAGAAGGATGATAAGTGAAAGTATCTTAATTGTATTTGCTGTCAATGATTTCAAAAAGTTCAAACAATCTTTCTAATTCATCGTGGGAGAAATATTCGATAATAATTTCGCCGCCGCCAGTTTTATTCTGTTTACACTGAACTTTAGTACCGAAAATTTTTCTTAATTTATCTTCAACATCATTTAAGTTAGAATTAACCGTTTTTTTTGTTTTGATGGTAAATGATTTTTTATTCGGAATCCCCTCAGCGATAAGTTTTTTTGTAAGATATTCTACTTTTCTAACAGATAAATTATCAGCTAAAATTCTTTCAAGGGCGTATAGTTGAAGATCTTCACCGGGTAAATTTATCAATGCTCTTGCGTGTCCTGCTGATATGCTTTCATCAACCAGACATTCCTGAATTTTATCCGGAAGTTTTAATAATCTTATTGAGTTTGCAATTGTGGTTCTATCTTTACCAACTTTATCTGCAATTTGTTCCTGCGTTAAATGACACTCGTCCATCAATCTTTTATAAGCCCTGCTTACTTCAATTGGATTTAATGTTTCCCTTTGAATATTCTCGATCAACGCAAGAGCTAACATTATTTCGTCAGAATCTACCTTGATTATGTAAGCGGGAATTTCCTTGTATCCAATATCGGTGTAAGCACGCAAACGCCTTTCGCCTGAGACTAGTTGATATTGATTTCCGGCAATGCGCCTAACAGTAATTGGCTGAATTAATCCATTGGCTATAATTGATTTCTTTAATTCCTCAAGAGTAACAGGATCAAAATTCATTCTTGGCTGGAAAGGATTTGGAGAGATGAAATCAACTGCGATTTTTGCTAGAACATCAACTTGTTTTCCATCATCAAACTTAATGTTAGAATAGTCTGGATTCTTTTGTTCCTCATTTTCATTAAATCTGTTTGGATTGATTAACGCATCCAATCCTCTTCCTAAACTTGATTTCATTTTGCTCATATCATTAGTTATCTAAAATAGCTGAATTATTTTCCAGAAATTCGGAGGCTAATGCCATATAATTTTGTGCTCCGCTTGAGATAGCATCATAAAGAATTATTGGTTTACCATAACTTGGTGCTTCTGAAATCCTAACATTTCTATTGATTACAGTGTTATATACTTTATCACCAAAATACTTTCTAACTTCTTCAGCCACCTGATGTGATAATCTTAATCTTGTATCAAACATTGTAAGCAATACACCTTCAATCGCTAGATCTTTATTAAAATGCTTTTTAACTATGTTGATTGTATTAAGTAATTGTCCTAATCCTTCTAATGCAAAGTACTCACATTGAACAGGAATAAGTACAGAATTTGAAGCCGTTAGAGAGTTAAGTGTTAGCAAACCTAAAGACGGCGGACAATCAATCAGGATATAATCATACCGATCATTTACTTCTGCAAGAGCGGTTCGTAAAAGAGTTTCGCGATTTTCCATATCAACCATTTCTATTTCTGCTCCAACAAGATTTATGTTTGATGGAAGCATATCAAGAAACGGCATAAAGGTATTAATGATTACTTCGTTAATATTTCTGGTACCAACTAATACTTCATAAACCGATGGAGTTTGATTGGTTACGCTTAATCCTGAAGATGAATTCGATTGTGGATCAATATCTACAAGTAAAGTTCGCTTTTCGGCAGCAGCCAGCAATGAAGATAAATTTATGGTAGTAGTTGTCTTTCCTACTCCACCCTTCTGATTTGCTATAGAAATTATTTTTGCCATCTAAATAGAATTGTTAAAAAATTGAGTTCAAAGATAATCCAATGAAAGTTATATATAAACATCTAAAGTTATAATTCTATCTCTTCACCAAAAGATAAAACTCTACATTTTTTGCCACTAGCTTCAACAAGCGCTTTAAATTCTAATGGATCAGAATTGATTACAGGAAAAGTATTATAATGAATTGGAATTGCTGTTTTGGGATTTGCCAATTCCACCGCTTTTACTGCATCTTTAATTCCCATTGTAAAATTATCACCGATTGGAAGAAGCATATAATCAATTGGATTCATTTCACCGATTAATTTCATATCATAAAATAGCCCAGTGTCGCCGGTATGATAAATAGTTTTTCCTTCAATTGTAACTAAAACTCCTGATGCCTCACCAGTATATTGATTATCGGGAGAAAGCGATCCGTGATGTGCAATCGTAAATTTAACTCTTCCAAAATCAAAATTATGTGCTCCACCAATATGCATATTATGGGCGTTAAGTCCTTTAGATTTAACCCATTCAGCCAATTCATTAACACAAATAAATAACGAGTTACAACGCTTCCCTATTTTCAAACCATCACCAACATGATCTCCATGTCCGTGTGTTAGAATAATAAATTCTGCATCAACATCTTTAGATTTTACAGGACTAACAGGATTATCATCCAAAAATGGATCAATTAAAATCTTTATACCGTTGTATAGTTGTAATTTGAAAAGCTGAATGACCAAAATATCTAAGTTTCATAAATTATTCTCCTCTGTTAGTTAATCAGTTTTAAAAAATCTTTTAGAGCCTTACTTAAAGTAAATTTCATTAATTCTAATTTAAATTTTTCCTCTAATAAAATTTTCTTTTCCTTTGCTTTAGAGATTATTTCATCATCTATTTTAATATGATTATCTGTAACTAAATAATTAATATTTTCTAAAGAAATATCAACATCTCGAACATTGCCGGAAAGATCCTGAAGCAACTGAACTTTATTATAAAACTTTATGAATATTTTCTTATCATAACAAACGATGAATAACTCCATAGAATATCGAACTCTTCTTAAAGCAATTCTAACATCGTGTAAACTCTCCACAGATAGATCTCTAAAGTATTTTTCAATATAAGATAAAAGACTTTCAATTCGGTTTCTTAAAATCAGATCTGCGGATTTCTTAAACTGTTTTGTGCTTTTTAACTTTTCAATTTCCCATTTGCGATTCATAATATCTTACTTGAATAATATTTTTATAAAACCAAGTATTGCCTCAACAGGATTCATTTTACTTTTTTCATTACCGTAAATAGTTGGAATATTTACAAAGCCGATCTTAAAACCAGCACGAGCAGCATATATTATCATTTCACTTTCTGCCTCATATCCAGAAGAATATGATTTTACATTTTTTAATACAGCAGCTTTATAACCACGATATCCGCATTGGCTATCCGAAATCTTCTGTCCGGTCTTTATTGATAATAAAGAAGATGTAATTCTATTGCTCAGAATTCTCTGAATCGGCATATCTTTAGTATCATTTAATCTGTTGCCAATTACAATATCAAAATAATTAAGTTGAGAAATAAATTGAGGAATGAATGCAGGGTTATGCTGTTTATCAGCATCGAGAGTAATTATAGTATCAAAGCTTTGTATTAATACTTTCATTAAATCCAATTTGAAGAGCGTATCCCTTGCCATAATTACGATCTAACGAAATTACCTGCACCCGCTCCATATTATCAATAGTTTTTTCTGAACCATCAGTAGAACCATCATTTACAGCTATTACTTTATCTACAAAATTTAGAGTTTCAGAAACAACATCAAATAAAAAATCTATTTCATTATAAAAAGGAATGACTGCACAAACTTTAGCTTTTTGATTTAAGTTGTTCAAAAAAACCTTTCCAGCCTTTTTTTTCAGGACCTTTCAACAAAGAATTCAATCGTCGTTTTAGTGCATCTTTAGAAAGACCTTTTGTAAGTTCACCATTTTCAGCAATCGAAATGCTGCCGGTTTCTTCAGAAACTATAACACTAATAACATCTGCTTGCTCCGAAATTCCTAATCCGGCACGATGCCGCATACCTAAGCTTACACCTTTTACTGAAGTCTGTTGTGAAAGCGGTAAAGTACATCTGGCGGCTTCAATAAAATTTTTATTTACAATCACTGCCCCATCGTGTAATGGCGATCTTGGATAAAAGATAGATGTTAAAAGTGAAGCACTCAATCGTGCGTTTAATATTTCGCCTGTCTCTGCAAATCCTCTTATGCCGGAGGATTTTATGAGAACGATTAATGCACCGTGTTGATTCTGAGATAACCGGAAAGCTGCCTCGGCAATAACATCAGAAACTTCGTGTGATTCCGCCTTAGCAAATACTTTGAAGAAAGGATTACGTGCTAATAAAACTAATAATCTTCTTATTTCAGGTTGAAACAATATTACAAATGCGATTACCCAAATATCTGTTATCAATCTTAACAGCCAGCTTACTGCTCTAAAATTTAATACCTGAGCTATAAATGAAACTAAAATAATTATTAGCAGTCCGATAAATATTTGTGCTGCAATTGTTCCGCGTAGCGTCGTATAAAGTTTGTAAAAGATGAACGATACAATCGCAATATCAATTACATCGGATAGTGTTATTGTTAAAAAACCTATTTTGAAAAGATCTATCATTATATAATTAGAGAATGTGTGAAGCTAATTTAACTAATTGATTGCAATATTTTACATTGTGTGTGCGAATAATTCTTGCTGATTTTATTACAGAAATCGTCTCTAAGATTATCGTACCAATTTCTCTTTGATCGTTATCAAGATTTAAAGTTTTACCGATAAAAGATTTTTTGGATAGTCCAATCATTACAGGATAACCAAGTGATTGAAAGTAATCCAAATTTTTAATAAGGGTAAAATTATCTTCAATTCGCTTTCCGAAACCTATTCCGGGATCAACAATTATTTTATCAATATCATTCTGTTTTGCTTTTATACTTTGAACAAGTAAAAAATCATATACTTCTTTTACAACATCACTATATTCGGGATTTTCTTGCATTGTTTTTGGATTACCTTTGATGTGCATTATCACAACCCCAGAATTATATTCCTTAGCTATATCAATCATTTTTTCATCAAAAGTTAAACCACTTATATCATTTATTATTTGAGCACCGGAATCCAAAGCCTGTTTTGCTACTTCACTTTTTGTTGTATCGATTGATATGATTACATCTTTTCTTTGCTGATGAATATTTTTTACTACAGGAATAGTTCTCCGCAATTCTTCTTCAAGTGATACAGGATCAGAACCAGGACGAGTTGATTCGCCTCCGATATCAATAATATCTGCACCTTCATCAATAAGTTTTAATGCGTGATTAACTGCATCATCAACGGAAAAATATTTTCCGCCGTCAGAAAATGAATCTGGTGTAACATTAACAATCCCCATTATTTTTGGAGTGTTGAAACTTAAAATCTTATCGTTAAAATTGTATTGAATGTTATTCATTTATGGTATTAAAAATTCTTAGGTTAAACTTAAATAAAACTAAATAAAAAAAGCGGTTATAAGCCGCTTTGTTGAAATTAAAATACAAATAAAATATTAAGATGAAATTAAATTTTTTAATTCAGCGGTGGCAGCAGAAATATTATCATTATGAAATATCGATGAACCCGCTACAAACGCATCACAACCAGCCTTTAAAGCGGGTTTGATTGTCTTGTTACTAATCCCACCATCTACTTCAATTAAAAATTTTGCATTCAAAGATTTTCTTAGTTCAACGGCTTCACTAATTCTTCTTTCAGAATTTGAAATAAAACTTTGTCCGCCAAACCCGGGATTAACAGTCATAATTAAAAGTAAATCAATATACTCTGCAATATCTTTTAAAGATGAAACCGGAGTGGATGGATTTATCACAACTCCAGCCTTTGCACCTAATTCCTTAATTCTATTTACTGTTCTATTTAGATGAACAACTTCTTCAAAATGAACAGAAATAATATCGGCACCAGCGTTACGAAAATCTTCCAAATAATTATCGGGATTTTTAATCATCAAGTGAACATCAAGCGGAAGCTTAGTACATTTTCTTGCGGCTTTAACCACAACAGGACCAAAAGTAATATTCGGAACAAAATGTCCATCCATTATGTCGCAATGAATCCAATCCGCGCCGCCTATCTCAACCATTCTTATTTGCTGAGCAAGATTAGAAAGATCGGCAGACAATATTGATGGGGCTAAAATTTTCATTTAATTCTCCTGAGGAAATTCTGGTCTTTCCTGTATCGTTCCTTCTTTTGTAATAAATAGATCAACAGTATTACCGGAATTTAATTTGTTTCCTGGTGCAGGATATTGATCAAGGACAGTATTTGGAAGCAGTGTGCTGGAAATTTGATAGTTAACTTTTCCAACAGTAAGCGTACTGTCTGAAAGAATTTTTCTAGCTTCAGTTAAAGATTTTCCAATCAAATCCGGTACTTCAATTTCTCCATCTCCTTTACCAATGCTAACAGATATACCAACACTCTGTCCTTTTCTAATGTTTGTACCTTCGGCAAATTGCTGATCAAAAACCATATCCTTAGGATGAGTTGAGGCTACTTCTTCAATTGACCCAAGTTTTAATCCAATTCTTTCTAAAGATAATCTTGCATCTCTCACGGATTTACCTTTTAGTAAAGGAACTGATATCACTTGCTCACCGCCGCTAACAAATAAATAAACAGTTCTCCCCTCTTTAACAAGCTTTCCCGATTCAGGTTTTTGTAAAAATATTCTGCCGGGCGGCAGAGAAACACCGAATGACGTATCAGCAATTGAAGGATTAAAATCATCATCTTCCAAAGTTTGAAAAGCTTCTTCTGTAGTCATTCCCACAACATTGGGAACATTAATTTCTGAACCGCTTACATATAACGGTAACAAAATAAAATCGAATACAAGATATTAGTGCGATTAGTATTCCTAAGGCAATAAGAAACTTTTTTACTATTGGATATTGGAGAAGCTTTTTCATTGATTCAAATATATCGATAGTGCAAATTTTTAACAAACTACATTTGCAACCATTAATCTATCTTTTATTCTTAAAATAATTAGATTGCAACTAGTAATGAGATTTAATTTATGTACAAAAGCTATTATTATCTAAACAGATTAACACTCGAGCTAAATTCTGTTCTAGCTGGAAAAAAAATTGTAAGTATTTTTTCCCAGGATAAAGATCGTTTGATTGTACAGTTAGATGGAGCCGAAGAATTATTTATTGAATTCTCGGTTAATCATTCCGAACCTTTCATTAACATCAGGACCAAATATTCACGTGCAAAAAAAAATACGATAGAATTCTTTAATGAACTTATAAGCAAAACCATCAAAGAAGTTTTGATAGCTTCGGATGATCGAATAATAAAAATCACTACAGATGAGGGTGATTTAATTTTTGCAATACGCGGTAAATACACTAATCTATTTTTCAATTCAAAAAATCTTATCTCATTTAAAAATGAAAGTGAAGAAAATTTAATTTCGTTCAAGCAGGAATTTGAAAATAAATTTTTTCACAAAAGTTTCAATATTCCTGAATCTGATTTTATTGAAGGGAAAAGTATAGATGAAATCAGGAATAGATATAAATTCATCGGACGAGAGATTGAAAACGAAGTAAATGCCAGAAAACAAAGTAATGAGAGTGATTCTGAAATATTATTAAATGTTCTTCAGGATATTTTTACGGAAGCTCCCGCAGTTTATGTTGATGATAATTCAGGCGAAGTGCATATCGGATTTAATTCATTAAAAATATATTCAACATTTGAGAAACATTTATTTGACACAATGATTGAAGCCTTCAATCAATTTTTAATTAAGAAATATCAGTACGAAGAAAAAAACAACAAACTAAAGAAAATAATATCATTTTTAGATAGAGAGTTAAAGAAAATTTCTTCCCGATTAAATAATCTGCTTGTTGTTATTGAGAAAGGATCGCAGGAAGAACAATTAAATAAAATTGCAAATCTGCTTTTAATAAACTTAAATAAAATACATCCCGGACTTTCAGAAATTGAAGTTGATGATATTTATTCCCCTGATTCAAAAGTTAAAATTAAATTGGATGCTAAGTTATCCCCTAAAAAAAATATTGATAGATATTTTGAAAAATCCCGTGACAGCAAAATCAATTTTGAAAAATCGAGTAAGCTATATTCTAAGCACCAAAAAGGAGTATGAAAAATTACAATCATATCAAGAGCAAATAGATAAAAATCCAACTTTAGAGGATATAAACAAGATTATGAAAGAATTGAAAATAAAAGACGAAGAAAAACAAAATTACACCGAAGATATAAGTTCAAAATTCAAGCATTATTTAATCGAAAAGAAGTATCACGTATTTGTTGGTAAAGATTCTGTAAATAATGATTTATTAACAACAAGATTTGCAAAGCAAAATGATTTCTGGTTTCATGCAAGATCAGTGTCCGGATCGCATGTAGTCTTAAGAATTGATAATACAAAAGAAGTTGTGCCTAAAAGCATTCTCAAAAAAGTAGCTTCTCTCGCTGCATACCACAGCAAAGCAAAAACTGCTGGAATTGTTCCGGTTTCTTACACTCTTAAAAAATACGTTGTTAAGCGTAAATCACAACCTGCAGGTCAGGTGTCCTTGCTTAAAGAGGAAGTTCTACTGGTTAAGCCTGAAATTCCTTGTGATGCAGATTACTTAACAGAGTAAAATATTTATTCTGTTTGTTTTGTCTTTTGTTAGAATAATTTTATCTTTTGACGGTATATCTTAAAGTATTTCGATATATAACGTAAAAAATCTAAAGTACGTATATTCATTCACAAAATGAGGAAAAAAATGAAAAAACTAATTTACTTGTTTGTAGTGCTCGGTTTAGTTGCAATGAGTCAACAAAACTACGCTCAGTTTAAGGATTGGGGAACAAAATTCGGTATTCGTGGAAGTATATTATTCCCGGAAAACGAATTTGCAAATTTAGGATTCAGTGGAAATGATAATACATCATTCGACTGGTTCAAAACATCATATTTAGGTGAAGCTTTCTTCGGTTTCGAATTATCAAAAGCATTAGAATTATCAATAAACGGCGGTTACGGTAAATATGCCGGTGTTGCTATGCAGGAAGAAGGAAGTGATTTTGGTGAATATGAAACCACAATAATTCCAATCTCCTTACGTTTTAAAGTTAGTCCTTGGGATTTAAAGGGATGGAATCCTTACTTTTATGTTGGCGGCGGAGTTATGAATTTTAGCGTTGATACAAAACCTGATCTTGTTTCTCCAGGCTCAGTTGAAGAAGATGGCTGGGTTGCAATTATTCCTGCTGGTATTGGTGCTGAATTTGCCCTTAGTGAAAGAGTATGGTTAGATTTTGCTCTTGGTGGTGCAATGTCTTCAACTTATGATCTTGATTCATACAGAGGTGCTATCAGAAGATATTTGGGATTCTTATCTAAATGCTTCATTAGGTCTAACCTTTGTTGGTGAAAACTGTAAAGCCGATAAAGATATGGACGGTTTAGGTAAATGTGATGAAGGAAAAATCGGAACAAATCCTGAAGTTGCTGATACGGATGGTGATGGATTATTAGACGGTGAAGAATATCTAACCTACAAAACAAATCCTTTAAAGGTTGATACTGATTTAGACGGTTTAACAGATTATGATGAAGTTAAATCAACAGGTACCAATCCTTTAATTGCTGATACAGACGCTGACGGTTTGAATGATGGTGAAGAAGTAAACAAGTACAAAACTGATCCATTAGTTGCTGATACAGATAAAGACGGATTAAATGATGGATATGAAGTTATTACCAGTATAAACAAATCCATTAAAAGCTGATACAGATGGTGACGGTTTAACTGATGGTGACGAAGTTCTAAAATACAAAACCAATCCACTAAAAGCTGATACAGATGGTGATGGATTAAGTGATTCTGAAGAAGTTCTTACCCACAAAACCAATCCTTTAAAGGTAGATACTGATGCATGGTACAGTTGATGATGGTACAGAAGTTAAACGCGGTACAGATCCATTAAATGCTGAAGATGATGTTGTTAAAATTGGTGTTCGTATATGTACTGGAAGATATTTACTTCGATGTTAACAAAGCAACAATTAAACCTGAATCAGAAGATAAGTTAAAAAAAGCTCCTAAAAACATTACAGACCTATTCAGATATTTCTGTTGAAATAAGCGGACATACTGATAGTGATGGTAGTGCAAAGAGCAATCAAAAACTTTCTGAAGCAAGAGCTGAATCTGTTAAAGATTGGTTAGTTACGAAAGGTATCGATGCTAATAGAATATCGACTAGTTGGCTATGGTGAAGACAAACCAATTGCTGATAACAAGACAAAAGAAGGAAAACAAAAGAACAGAAGAATTGAGTTCACAAGAACAAAATAATTCTGATCTAGAATTAGATTTAAGGGTGTCTTTCGAGACACCCTTTTTTTATTTCTACCTATCCAATTTTCTTTTTAAGATTGTGTTTTATACAGTAAGGATTTTTTAGCAGATCGTTGGTAATAAATTAGGAATTGAGCAGCAACTCTTGAAACAGAGTCTCCCCCGCATAACAAGTCCCCTTCTCTTAATGCGATTATTTATTTTTAATTATTATAAAATTTAAATGGATTCTCGAATCAAAAATATTGTATCCAGTTTAACCTTTGCTAAAATATCCTTAACCCTCTGAGTTACTCCGACCAAACTAAGTTGTGCATTACGGTTACTTGAGGTTGTAAAGGCGTGCACGAGCATTCCTATTGCCCAACTTGTAACATACTCTACAGTAGAAAGATCAACAACAATAGAGTGTATGCCTTTGTCTAATGTATTAAGAACAGAATCTTGAAACTCTACTGCCTCTGTGCCTAATAGTTTACTTTTGTTAAACTTTATAATCGTGAAGTCTTCGCGGGCGTCAACATTTATTTCCATCTCTATCCTTTCAAGTTTGTATTTATTACATATTATAATTACAAAAAATATTTGTTTAATAAAAATGCAATAATAATATTCATCAATTATTCTTTATAAAAAACTATACAAATCAAAAGACTTCTCCCTTGCTCGAAGTGACAAACATAATTTTCACATAATTTTTAAAAATTGGGGTTATTCTTTTTACTTTACTTTTATTACAACAAATGTAACATCGTCATCAGGTTCTACTCCAATAATCCATTCGGATGCTGAGTTTTTTAAATGTTCAACTATTTCATTCGGACTTTTTTGTGCAACAGACAGAAATTCTTTTTTTACTCTGTCATAACCGTATTGCTCATTCTTATCATTTTTTAACTCTGCAAATCCATCACTCATCAGCAATAGTGTATCACCTTTCTCATAGTTAATTTCTTTCAACAAATATTTTGTTTCTTTCATTGCTCCTAATGGAAAATTATGACTAACAAACTCACCAGCCTTTTGCGATTTATTTCTAAAATAAAGTAAAGATGGCATTCCGGCATTTGTAGCGATTAATTTTTGGGATGTAATTTGAACACCCATTGTAGCCATCATTAATCTTCCAAGGTGCATATCTTTTATTGAATTGTTTGCATCCTCAAAAAATTGTTTTAACTCAATATTGTTTCTATTAGAAATGAAAAACGATTTCATAATCGAAACCATCATTCCCGACATCATTCCGTGTCCTGTAGCATCACCAACAAGAATAGTTAAAGTGCCATAAGCATCAACATTAAAATCATAATAATCTCCGCCAACTTCTGTTGCAGTTTTCATATAAACAGCAATATCCAGATGAGGTAAGTTGAGGAAGTTCTTTTGGAAGCATAGATAGTTGTAGCTGACGTGCATCTTCAAGCTCTTTTGTTTTACGGTCATTATCTGCTTGTATAATTCTATTCTGTTCTTCTGCCCTTTGTAAATCAAGGAAACGTGTATAGGTTTGCTGGAATACTTTTCCAAATCGCATAAGCGTGTTATTCTCTTCATCTGAGTAAGGAATACCCGAAAAATTCTCGATGTACAGACTAACGTTCTCTAACAACACTGTTGATATTGCAAGGCCGGGGCAGCTCAAATAAAAATCTTTTGATGCTTCCGGTAACCCGTTAACGTGTGATAAAAGTTCATTGTAAAATTTGTTCTTTTCTTCAAAATTTAAATTGGTGGCAAAGAAGTCTGCACCTTTTTCTTTTGCTTCATTAAATTGATTTGCCCAAACAGACTCAAAATATGGATGAGTTATTTTAGAAGGAATGTCCTGCTCATCAGCGATCCAAAAATGCCAATCGCCTTTTGGTTTATAATCAACTACAAAACCTGCATGGTCAACACTGATCTTTAAGTGTACGAACTGTTCATAAACAACCCGAATTACCTCTTTCAGTTCTTCGCTTTTTTGCATACCCATTGTTCTGCTTCTCACTCTTTCCAATGCTGCTTCTATATGAGCCTCCTTGGCTTGTGCTTCGGCTTTTTGGAGATCGAGAAAACGGATATATGCTTGTTCAAAAACTTTGGCAAATCTTTTCAGAATTGCTATCTCATTTTCAGTAAATAATTTTGCGGGGAAGCTGGCAATACCAACTGCGGAATAGTCTTCAAATGCAACACTCAACGAATAATCCTTTGCTCCAAAAACCCATTCCTTTTCACTTTCTGGATTGTCTCTCAATTCTGGAAGCTGATACATAATCCGGAATGCACTATCTTTTAATTCACGAGAATATATTTTATTGAGTATACCTCTCTTTTCGTGGAACTCAATGAATTCGTCAATAATGGGATGAACAAAATAAGGAACATGGATGCTCAATGTAGAAGTAAATTGAGGTGAAGCTACCCACTGAATATGATCTTTTGAATCATCTTCAAAAGTGTAGATTCCAGCTACACGACCTTCCATTGCCATACCCAGCTCCTGCAGTTTCATAATAACCACTGTTATCACTTCCTTCAACTCATCACTTTTTTGCATTGCAAGAGATCGGGAACGAATTTTTTCAAGCGCGCTTTCAATCTGAGCTTCTCTTGTCTGTGCTTCTGCAAGTGAAATATCATTATACCTTCGGTATGCAAGATCGAACACATTTCTGAATCGTTTAAGAATTTTAATTTGGGAGTCCTCAATCGGTCTAAACGTAGATATACCGATATCACCGATTCCGATGGAAAAGAGATAGTAATAAAGTGCTCTTGCATCATCTAATCGTGGATCATCCAGCTGTCCGGATTCTTTTCTGAAGTCTTTCCATCCTGCCAGCTGGTTTTCATTTATGACTACTTCAAAATAGGCATCTTCGGCTATTCTGATTTTTTCCAGATATTCATCTACAATGGGATGTGAACCATATTTAATTTTCGTTATTGCGCCACCGGTAAATTCTGAATAGTCATAATCCATGAAATATTTTTGTTCGTCATTTGGAATATGGATGATAGCATTCCGGAGGTTATCAAAGCCCAACTTTTGAAACTCTTTGAATGACACTTCGCAAATACTAATAATATCATCAGATTTGTGCATGCTCATAGCAACAGCACGAACTCTTTCCAAAGCAGCTTCTATCTTAGCTTCTCTTGCTTGTGCTTCTGCTTTTTTTAGATCGAGAAAACGGGTGTAGGTTTGTTCAAATACTTTGGCAAACCGTTTTAAAATATCATGTTCCTTTTCAGAAAATGTTCTATCAGTGTAGCTATGTATACTGATGCCTATATTATTTGCAAGTCCTACAGACAGGCACCAGCCTTCAGCGTCAAGGATCATTTTTTTTCTTTCATCCGGCAGGTTTTTATAATCAGTATGTTCATATAGGTAAGAGAAGTAGGCGTCTTTTTCTTCTTTCGGGTAAATCTTACTGAGAAGATCCTGTTTGCTTTTAACCGCATTAAAAATATCATTCATTACAGGGGTGTTGAAATAAGGAGTATACAGGCAAACGGCTTTTGTATAACCAGGGGCTGTAAACCAGGACTCAAAACCGGTTAGGTCATCAATCAATATATTGATATTAATTCCATCAATATCAATTCCCAGGTCTTTCATTTGACCGAATAATGTCATTACTACATCATTCAGTTCTTCACTTTTTTGCATCGCCATTGTTCTTGCGCGCACTCTTTCAAGCGAAGTTTCTATCTTCGCTTCCCTTGCCTGAGCTTCAGCTTTTTCAATATCCAGGTGCCTTTGATATGCCAATTCAAACACTTTTACAAATCGTTTGAATAGATTTATACCTTCTTCTGTTAAAGGGCGGTATGTTGAAATTCCAAGTGCAACTGGACCGAGAGAAAACCAATAATAGTTAACTGAAGAAGCAGTTTCCAGATACTTGTCAATAAAAACATTTGTCGTTTTTTGATAATCAATCCAGTCTTTTACGTCATCGCCTTTTATATGTGTGATAAAGGTTTCTCCCTTGCCCCTCAGCATTTTTGCCGCAAATTCTTTATGCATTTCATGGTTTGTATATGAAGTTTCTGTAATAAAGGTCTTGTCGTGCTTTGCATAATATTCATAATTCATATAAGTGCCGAGTTGCTCATAAAAGATAGCTGTTTGCACATTACGAATTTCCTTTACACCCAATGAATGGAGTTGAAGTGAAATTGTCTTGCACACATCCAGCATATCATCTGGTTTCCTCATCCCCATTGCAATTGTGCGAACTTTTTCCAATGAGGCTTCAATTTCAAGCTCACGGTTTTTATTCAATAGCTCTGAAGTTTTTTCATCAACAAGTTTTTGAAGTTCTTCATTTTTTCTTTTCCATTCATTTACAAGCCAGGTATCGGATTCAGCAGTTGTTTCAGTCGGTATAGAACCATGCCAATGGACCACTATCCATTTACTATCAATGTAATCTAAAATAGTGGTGAGTCTTAAAAAGAGTCCCTGTTTATTTTTATTTACAATTATTGAAACAGTGATTTCATCAACAAAAATTGCAGAATCTTCTTTGTTTGATATACTTCTGAAAACAGGAGTAATTTCAAAACTCATATCAAGACCAACAGCCTGTTTTCTTTGTGTATTTAACAATTTACGATAGTCAGTTATGGAAAGAACTTTTTCATCAACAGCAGTACCGTATCCCATTATCTTAGGATCAACAAAATCATTTATTGCATCCAATGGTAAATCATACAAACTTGTATGAATCCATTTCTGGTATGTATCGTTTAATAATTTTTCTTTTTTATCGTTCATAGTTCACAAATCTTTTATTGATTGAGTTCTTAAAATATCCAACTAGTCTTAACCCGAACCTGACTACAGGTTATAAAGGCTCATGGGTTTGCTGCAACAATGTTTTTTTCCTCTTAATAGCCACGCTCTTTAGAGGCTGGGTGAAAAATACAATTCGTCAGTCTGAGCCCCGATAAATCGGGATAAACTCCGTCGAAGACTGACATTTTAAGATCATTTCACACCTCGACTTCGCTCGGTGTGACGTCATACATATTTTAACACAATACCTAAAGTCGGGGTGATTATTTATTTAATTTTTATTACCACAAACGTTACATCATCATCGGGCTCTATTCCGTTAATCCATTGAGATGCTGAGTTTTTAAGATGTTCAACTATTTCATTAGGACTTTTTTGTGCAACAGACATAAATTCCTTCTTCACTCTTTCATATCCATATTGTTCATTTTTCTCATTCATTAATTCAGCAAATCCATCACTCATAAGTAACAATGTATCGCCTTTTTCATATCTGATCTCTTTTAGTGAATAATTTGTATTCTTCATTCCACCCAAGGGCAAATTATTGCTAACAAACTCTCCGGCTTTCTTAGATTTATTTCTAAAGTAAAGCAGTGATGGCATTCCAGCATTAGTAGCAATAACTTTTTCAGAAGTAATTTGAACACCCATTGTAGCCATCATTAATCTGTCCAAGGTGCATATCTTTAATAGAGTTGTTACAGTTTTCAAAAAATTGTTTCAATTCCAGATTCGATCGATTAGAAATGAAAAACGATTTCATAATTGATACCATCATTCCCGACATCATTCCATGACCCGTCGCATCACCGACAAGAACAGTCAAAGTACCATCGGGCTGGACATGAAAATCATAATAATCACCACCAACTTCTGTTGCTGTTCTCATATGCACAGCAATATCAAGATTAGCAACTCTTGGAAGTTCACGAGGAAGCATTGCCAATTGTAATTGTCTTGCATCCTCAAGCTCTTTGGATTTCCTGTCGTTCTCTGCGTGAATTATTTTAGTTTGTTCTTCAACAGCTTTTCGCTTTTGTTCAAGTTCCTCAATTGTTTCTTCAAGCAAAATCGCTGTCGTTTTTTTTACTTTCTCTGTACGTTCAAGTTTAAAGGCTGTTATTTCAAATTCTTTGTCAGCATCCTTTAAAGCCTTTAATGCTGATTCCTTCTCCTCAGCAGAAAGGTTTTGATTTTGCTCAAGAATTTTTAATATGTTTTGAAGCTTTTGATTCATTTTATAATTTACTTTTCTTTTAATACAACACAACAAGTTGTCAGGTTGTGCATTTCTAAATCACCACCGGTTGCTCTTGCCAATTCTGCGTTACTGAACATCCCCACCATTGGGACATTCCAGATTTTTTTTAGCCCTTCAATCTCCATATTCATCATTGGTCCAAAAACGAGAATTCTGCCTGCACAGCTAAATACAATTATTGTATCAGCTTCAGGCATTTCTGTATTTTTCAATTCTTCGGCACCCTTAATTACGGTTTCCATCACATCAAAATCTGGAGGAAGTGAGAATCTGATTTTCGAACCTTGGGGGACTGATCCGCTGCAAAAGAAAGAACGGTCGCTCCAGTCAACAAGGAGACCGGGACGCATGACCGGATCACCTTTTTCACGCTGCAGTTGCAAGGGCAGATTTGCAGCAATCTCAAGCATCAATCCGGTATTGTCAGGGGATACATTTTTCAACCCGCCATATTTTACAGTAAGATCCAATACAGGAATATCATCTACCGTATAAACATGGTTCCCTTCACTTTTTGTTACTGTTTTCTCTGTTCCTACAGCTTTCCAGCCACAGGTTGCTTTTCCTTTGATGAGGATTTTATCTTCATCAAGAGCCAGGGCAACGATGCCCTGATTGCTTTCCTTACCATTGGTAAAAACAAACTGCTCTGTGAATGTGTAATCATCGGAAGCCATGCCGCCATAAACATTCACATCTTTACCCACAACATCTTCAAATCCAAAAAGCAACTGCTCAGCATCCGTTTCAAGGTGAGAGCCGGAAATAAGGAATGCAGGTTTCGGGAATATTCCCTTCGCTTTTTTAGCTATGCCCGATGCACTTTCGCGGAAGTTTTTTTCATGAAAATCATCGAGATAAATCTGGAAGTGGTCCCTTTTGATATCAAGCAGTAACATCACAACTGTTCCTTTTTCCGTCACTTCATCAATGAACTCACCGCTCGTGGTAGCTCCAAAAATGGCTATACCATGCGAATCCAACAATTTACTGATGGCCGTTCTGTCCTGTTTTACAGAAAGAAAAACAACGGCAAGCGTCGGTTTAAAACCATCAGCAATGCTTTGTTCCAGTGCTGTTTTAATTTCTTCTGGGGATTTTCCTTTTATTGATTTTGCTTTCATTTACTACAATCTTTCTGTTAAATCATTTTTCTTTTAATGCCACTACGCAGCAAGTATTATTATGATAATCATTTTTAACGGCCTTTCCAACCTTTACGCTAGACAAGGATTTTCCATATTCGCCATAGGAAAAAAAACCTGCCATAGGTGCATCCCAAATTTTTTGTACTTGTTCTAACTCCTCTTTTATTACCATCCCAAAAGATAAATATCTGCTCACGCAGGAAAACATAATCAATGCATCAGCTCGCTGCTGTGCATTGTCTTTAATGCTTTTACACTCTGCAACTACGGTATCGATAGAATCAAAATCTGGCGGCAGCGAAAATTTAATTTTTGACCCTTGCGGTACTTTTCCGGAACAAATAAGTGATCGGTCCTCACTATTGGCAAACATAGCTGTACGTATTACAGGATCTGTATTTTCACGTTCCACTTGTAATGGATAATACCAGGAGTTTAGGAATGTCACGATTTCCTTGTTGCCATCCAGCTTTATCTCAACGCCAAGGTAATTTAGTAACACATCCAATGCTGGTTTATCGTCGATGGTATAAACAATATTACCTTCGCTTTTAGTAACTGTTTTTGTGGTGCCAATAGCCTTCCAGCCACAAGTTGCTATACCTTTAACATCTATTTTATCTTCATCAATAATGAGTGCTACAAGTGCGCAGTCGCTACTTTTTCCGTAGGTAAAAACAAATGTTGCTTCAAGTGCCAAATCATCTCCAGCCTTACCTCCGAATATGGTTACTTCACTGTCTTCCGACGAGGAAGGTTTTCCAAACCCTTGTAGGATACCTTCAACAAATGGTTCCCCGTCTAAGGACACTCCACTGTTTGCAATTATAAACGCAGGGTTAGTGAAGGTTTCTTTTCCGATAATGCCTAGTTTGGCTGCGTCTTCGAAGGCGGACTTCTGGCTTGTTTCAAGAAATTCTATTTTAAAATAAGCGGGATTCATGTTGAGCAACATCATGACAATACTGCCTTCTTCAATTTCGTCATCAATAAATTCGCCAGCAGTGGTAGCACCAAAGATCTGAATTCCTTTATCGTCGAGTAATTTGGAAATAGCTTCTCTGTCCTGTTTTACAGATAAGAACACAACAGCTAAAGTTGGCTTGTATCCGTCGGACATGCTTTCAGTTAATGCAGAACTGATTTCTTCTGTAGATTTTCCTTTGATTGTTTTCGCTTTCATTTACTACATTCTTTCTGTTAAATCATTTTTCTTTTAATGCAACCCAGCTTACCGTTGTTCCGTGAAATTCACAGCGGCCCTCATCCAGTTTTCCAAATTCACCCAATGAAAAAAAGCCCAGCATAGGCTTATTCCACGTTGCTGCCAGACCTTCTATTTCTGTTGTAATCATGGGCCCAAATGTGCCCAGCCTGCCAACGCAGGAAAAAATGAGCATGGCATCTGCCTCTGGCATATCCTTTTCTTTGATGGTCTTTGTACTTTCCACCACTTTATCAATCACATCAAAATCCGGTGGCAGGGAAAAACGAAAAAGGTCACCTTCCTTCACTTCACCTCCTATCATTACTGATTGATTAGCAGTGTTGAAAAATAAAGCTGGCTTCATTATTACATTTCCTGATGCTCTCTCAAATTGTAAAGGATAGCCAAGGTCAGTAGGAAGCAGCCCGCTCGCCTGGTTGGTAGAAATTATTATTTCATCTCCCAAAAACCGCTGAATGACATTCATTGCCGGTTCATTATCAATCGTAAAAACCCAGGAGCCTTCACTTTTTGTGATTTTTTTTGTTGTCCCAACCGGTTTCCATCCTGAAACTGCCAATCCATTTATCAAAATTTTGTCCTGATCAATAATGAGTGCAAGTAAACCCCCTTTACTGGATAAGGTATTTGTGAATAAAATACCTGAGAAATCATCTGGGTTACCAGCCACACCGCCCATAATGGTGACACCCTGGCCTGCCGCATCCGTTAATCCCCTAATCAATTCATCGCCAGACATTTTGAAATCTATTGGTGAAATGATGAAGCCGGGATTCGCAAATAAGTTCTTTCCGGTTATTCCCGCCTGGTGTCCGGCCTCATACGCAGACGACTCCCCGTAATCGTTTAGTACAATTCTGAAATATTCCGGTTTCATATCCATTAGCAATGCTACAATATCATCAGTTTCCATACCTTGTTCGGTAAATTTTTGGGGTGCTGTAATTCCGAAAATCGCAATACCTTTTGCCTCAAAAATTGATTGGAGTTGTTCAGTATCTTCATTGTGGCTTAAAATGATGATGGCTAGTGTGGGCTTGAATCCCTGCCCATCCGGCAGGTGGGCATCTGACATACTTTCAGCCAAAGCGGTTTTAATTTCTTCCGGTGATTTTCCTTTAATTGATTTTGCTTTCATTTACAACAGTCCTTCTATTAGATCATTTTTCTTTTAATGCCACCCAACTGCAGGTTGTACTTTCTTATGAATTTTTTAATGGCTCTTCATCTATGTCTTCATCAATAAATTTAATTAGTTTTTGTATTTCTGCATAAAGTGATTCATATAAATTAAGAATACCAAAGTTATTCATTGCCGCTAATCTGAGACCATTTCTGATAGTCATATCATTTAAGAAGATTGCTGCTTGAGACGCAAGTTGTTTTCTTTTATCCTCTGATATTTCAATATCAATTCTTGTTTTTTGCGTTATTGTTTTTTCAAAATCCAAAAAGGGTCTGATTTCAAGAATAGGCCAAGTGCGATCATATAAGTAGTTATCGTATTCATGTCTCATATGCTCACGATAAATTACTATCGTTTCATTTTTTTCTTTAATACTTAACAAATAGAACTTAATAGAATCATTTTTAATAATGTTTAAACTTCCGGAGCTAATCAATTCATCTAACGTAATTGTTCGCGGTGTAAAACTTGTCCAGCCATAAACTTTCCATAATAGTCTATCAAACGATTTTAATTGGTCTATTGTTTTTGGTGGTTGAAGCGTTAATAATGTGTTCGCTGACAACATTTTATTACGCCGATCAACTATCATTGAATCCAAATTAACTAAATCAGTTTTTAAATCTAGTTTTAGATTTTTAAGATATTTTATTTCATTGTTTCTTTCTTTTCTCGCTTCATTCCAATTATTAATCTGCAAAGCAATGAGTATTCCAATAACTACAAGAACAATTTCACCGATAGCATAACGGAGATAGCTTGCTGCTTTGTTTTCAGCTGAAAGTTTTTTTCGGATGTTACGGAAGAATTTTATCATAGTTTAATTACATTTACTAATTTTATTTTCATAATAATCAGGATGACATTATCTTTCTTTCATCACTACGATGCAGCAAGTATTATTATGAAATTCCTGCTTGCCTTTTAAAGAATTTCCGATTTCGCCATAACAGAAGAACCCCGCCATTGGAGAATCCCAAACATCTTTAACTTCTTCAATCTCAGATGACACTAATGGACCCAAAGAATAATATCGTCCAATGCAGGAAAACATTATCATTGCCTCTGCTTGAGGTTGAAATATTTCCTTTAAATATCTACACTCCTCGGTAACCTGCTGTATATTATTATTATCCGGAGGTAAAGAAAACCTGATTTTTGTTCCGCGCGTTACTGGTCCCGCAAGTAGTATTGATCTTTCTATTTTATTAAGATTTCTGATAGCCCTGGTTATTGTGGTTCCATCATCCCTCATCAACTGTATGGGATCCAGATTTCCTACATTATTTATTAATTCATCTCCTGGATAATCTTCTAAAGAAATACCAAGGAATTTTGTCATAATATCAAGTGCAGGTTCATCATCGATCGTATAAACTTTACAATCTTCACAATCTGTAATCGTTCTTATTGTTCCAATTGGTTTCCAGCCATGTGATGCTAAACCGGTCAATTGTATTTTATCATGATCTACAATTAATGCAATTATTCCATCCTGGGTGGATTTTTTATTTGTAAATAAATGTGTTTCAGTTCCACGCAACTCGTCACCGGCTATACCTCCATATACAATTGAGTTTTTTCCTGAAGTACTATTTATTCCGCTGATAATTGTTTCGCCATCAATGATTGAACCTCCTGTTGCAACAAGATAAGCAGGATTTGAAAATCTATCTAAACCCTTTTTACTGATTTCTGCAGCAGTTCTCAATTTACTTTTTCCACTTCTTTCTTCAATGTGCACAAAAAAATTATTCTTGTCCATATTAAGTAAAAGAATTGCGGCCGATTCTTTTTCCAATTCTCCATTAATAAATTCTCCTGCAGCAGTTGATCCAAAGATTGTAATCCCTTTCTCATCAAATATTTTGCAGATAGAATCTCGATCCAGATTTACAGATAAAAAAATAATCGCCAATGTCGGTGTAAATCCATCAGCAATACTTTTTGCTAATTCATTTTTAATTTCTTCCGGTGATTTACCTTTTATTGATTTTGCTTTCATATTTGTTCCATTAATAATTTTATGAATATCATTTTACTTTTATTACAACAAACGTTACATCGTCATCTGGTTCTACTCCGTTAATCCACTGAGATGCTGAGTTGTTTAAATGCTCAACAATTTCATGTGGACTTTTTTGTGCTGCTGATTTGAATTCATCCTTTACTCTTACGTAATTATACTGCTCGTCTTTTTCATTCTTCAATTCGGGTAATCCATCACTTAACAATAAAATTGTATCGCCTCCTGCAAGATCACTTTCATAAATATCATATTTAGAATTATACATTGCCCCAAGCGGCAGCCCGTAAAGGTTTATTTCTTCAACATCATTTTTCTTTTTTCTATAAATATAAACTGGAGGTATTCCTGCATTTGCAATTTTTAGTTTATTGGAATTAATATTTATCATTGCAAAAGCCATCATCATTTTATCCAGTCTTGAATTTTTTAACGCTTCATTAGATGTGTTAAAAAAATCTTCCAGACTTTTGTCTATTGAATTTGCAGTGAAAAGTGATTTCATCATTGAAACAAGAGTGCCTGCTTTCATTCCATGTCCGGTTGCATCACCTAATACAATATTTAACGATCCGTCATTCTTTGTTGAGAAGTCATAATAATCACCTCCAACTTCTGTTGCAGTTTTCATATAAACTGCAATTTCAAGATTTGGTAATTGCGGAAGTTCTTTAGGAAGCATAGATAATTGTAATTGTCTGGCTTCTTCAAGCTCAATGGATTTTCTATCATTCTCAGCTTGAATTACTTTTGACTGTGCCTCTGCGGCTTTAGCCTGGAGTTCAGCTGCTTCTGCCCGCAACTGACTTTCTCTGATAGCGGTATTCTTTCGTTGTCTGTTTAATTCAAACTTTCTAACTGAGAACAGAAATCCACCGAAAAGAAAAGCATAAAATGCATATGCCCACCAGGTTTTCCAGAATGGAGGTGATATTGTAAAAGCGTAGGTAACCTGATTAGCTTTTGAACCTGCTTTATCTATTGCTATAACCTTAAACACATAGTCACCCGGCGGTACATTCTGATATTCGGAAAATTGTAAGTTGCTGGATTTTGACCAATCCAAATCATATCCTTCCAATTTGTGCTGGTAGATTGCAGATTTGGGATCTTTGTAATTTAGAGTTGAGTAATTAAAAATAAATGAGTTATCAGAATATGTATATTCAGATGGTTTATTGTAGAAATATTGAGATGAATTAACTTTTATAGAAGATAAATTAATACTTCCTTGTGATTTGTTTTCTCTATCAACATATACACCAAAATTATTATACCATGTTAAAATGCTGCCGTTACGATCCTGAGTTATTGCACTTTGACCTGCAAAAGAAGAATTATCATTATAATATGTATTAAACCTTTCGCCATTTATAATCAATCCGCCTAAATTATGAATGAAATATACATTCCCTTTCAGATCAGTAAGCGGGTTATAAATATTCGCCGTTGGCAATCCATTTTTTGTAGTATAAAAGTCCAGCTTTGTCCCATCAAAAATTGCCATACCCTTAAGGCGGAGACGAATATATAAATAATTCCCTGCCTGAATATTCGTAGTTGTACCCGCAGTGTTTGCCTCTTTAAGAATTCGGAAATCAGCATTACTATTTACACTATCGGAAAGATCGATGAATTTAGCCCCATCGAAACTGTAAAAATGTCCCGGACTTAAGAAATACATTTTGTTGTTGACTGTTCCAACATAGTTCAAGATTTCCTCGGGAACATTCCAACTCGATGGTGGTTCTGACCATTTTTTAAAATCATAAATTAACAAATTTGATTTACTTGATTCCAAATTCGAAGCAGATTCGGAATAACTGCTTGCCAGCAATAAATTTCCGTTAGGCAATTCATAAAGATTATGTTCCTGATATTTTATTTTTTTTAAATTATCAGGCAGCGGGTTTGGTATTTCAACAATTTTATCGTCAACTAATTTTCCTAAGAAAAAATCTGCTTGAGGTACATTACCGTAAGCGGTTCGAACATAATTCTGCCAGGTAAAAATATCACCCGATTTGGTTTCAAGGATATAAGAGGAGACATAAATTTTACCATCATTCTTTTTAATAGGATTTATTTTTATAACCCATTGGTCTTTTCTTGTTGAAATTGCTTTTGCTAAATCCAATCCTTTATCTGTAGTCAGCCAAATTCTACCTTTCGAATCCTCAAATACCCTAAGTACAGTATTACTGCTTAATCCTTCATTTGTGGTAATTTTATGAAGTTTAGTACCATCCCATACATTTAGTCCATCATTACCAAAAAGAACATCCGGAGGATTTTCTATCCAAGAAAAATATATCCATATAATTCCATTTTTATCGGAATACATGTATGGATATTGAGTTTTGATTCCGCTTAAGCCATCACTCCCTTTTAGAAAAATAGATTTATTCGGAAAGTAAAAACTAAATCCAAGCGGGTTAAGAATAACTTCTGCATCATTTATTGGAGACAATGGGAATCCTTTAAAACCATCATACTTTTTCCATCTGCCATCAAAATAAAAATATTGATCATTGTGCTCTGCAGTTATCGTCTCTTCAAGAACGCCCACTAAAAGTAAATCAGGAAATATATTGTTACCGGGAATGAGTTTTGCATAAGAAAATTTATAATCCGGTATTTTATCTTCTGTTGATAAATCTGTTATAGGACCTGTGTCCTTATATAAATCAACCTTTTCCCATTTATTATTAACCAGTTTAAAGAGAATGTTGGAATTTTTTGAATAGACAGTCCCATTAATATCAGCTATAGTTGCATAGATGCCATTATCTTTTTCTAAATATAAAACAGATGTTACCCTGGTATTTCCAACGAGATATTTTTCGAGACCAGGGTATGTATGAAAATCTTTCCCATCATACATTAAAACCCCGGAAGTACCACTTGTTAATTCATTAAGTATTCCACTGCCGATAAACGGGATCCACATATTGCCTTTATCATCAGTAACCGGCAAAACTTTCTCGTACGAATATTTAGTTCCATAATACATTACACCTTTGGTTTTATCTATTTTTTTGAATTTATCATTCTTATAAAGTGCTATGTAAGCCTCGGTTTGAGTCGAAGTATTTTTGCCATCAGAAAGAAAAATTAAATCTCCGTAGGGTGTTTCAAACATATCAGTACAGTTATGTAACGGAAATGTTGTAGAATCAAATAAGGTAAATTTTCCGTTTTCAAAAAGTGTTAAACTACCATTGTTTTTAGAATCTATATATAATGTTGTTGTGCCAATCCAGACTCTGTTTTTGCTGTCCTTTTTTATAAATGAAACAGATCTGCCCGGCAACCCAGATGTTTTGTAACCATCTTCTTTAGTGAATGATTGAAATTTATTTTCTTTTAGAATTAGAAATTTATTTGGCGAAGCAAAATACATTGTATTAGTAGTGGAGTCATAATAGTTAGACTGCATATCCGGCAATCCGAATTCTTTACCGGGTTCCTGAAATTCGTATCCATTAAAGCGTACCGTTCCTTCTAAACCGGATATCCAAACGTAACCATCCGCCGTTTGCGAAACACTGGCAATGTTGGTGATTGGCAAACCATCTTTTATAGTATATTTAACTAAATCAGCATTGGCTTCAGATTTATATCTCTGTTGAGCAACGCTGCTATTTAAGATAAAAATTGAAAATAATATTGTATGGATTAGAATATTTATTTTTTTCATTTCTCAGTTTCTATTATGAATACATTTTTATTTAATCTTGATCACTACAAACGTCACATCATCATCGGGTTCTTTATCATTTGTCCAGCATCTGGCTTCTGCTCTTAAAAATGTGATAATCTCTTCCGGTTCTCTCTTTGCAGATTCCTCAAAACTATTTCTTGCTCTCTTGTAGCCGTACATCTCCTGATTTTGATTTTTTAGTTCTGCAAAACCATCACTCATTAATAATAGTGTATCTCCCCTTTCTATCTTGATTTCTTTAATATCATATATGATTCCCTTCATCGCACCAAGAGGCAAATTGTTAATTACAACTTCTTCAATTGTTTGTGAATTATTTCTGTAAATAAATAACGGCGGCATACCGGCATTTGTGGTTATAATTTTATTATTGCTGATTTGCACACAAGTAAGAGCCATCATTAGTCTGCCAAGCTGCATATCCTTTATCGCTTCATTCGCATTTTCAAAGAATGGTTTAAGTTCTTTGTTTGTTCTGTCTGACATAAATAGAGATTTCATAATTGAAACCATCATTCCGGACATCATACCATGTCCTGTTGCATCTCCAAGTATTACGGTTAATGTTCCATCCATATGAACATGAAAATCATAATAATCACCGCCGACTTCTGTTGCTGTTTTCATAAATACTGCAATATCCAAGTGAGGAACGGATGGAAGCTGTTTAGGAAGCATTGAAAGCTGAAGCTGTTTGGCTTCATCAAGTTCTTTTGTCTTTCTATCATTCTCAAGCTGAAGGAATTTTTTATTTTCGTTTTCTTTTCTTCTCTCTAACTCAAACTTTCTTATTCCAACTAAAGCCAATCCAAAAGCAATAACATAGCACAAGTATGCCCACCAGGTCCGCCAGATTGGTGGATTTACCTGAAACGAATAAGAAGCTTCATTTGTTTTTGCGCCATTTGAAGTAATACCACGTACTTTGAATGTGTATTTACCAAAAGGAAGATTTTGGTACTCTGCAAAAGGAAGATTGCTTGCTTTTGACCAGCCTTTATCGAAGCCTTCAAGAAAATGTTCATAGGTTGTTTGTTTCGGATCTTTGAAATTCAACGCAGCATAATTGAATATAAAAGAATTTTGAGAATATGGTAATTCATCTGGAAAATTGTAGTAATGAGATTGGCCGCTGATGGATACAGACGAAATTAATAATGGATAATTTTTTTCTTCACTCTTATTAATGTAAAGACCCACTCCGTTATAAAACTCAATCATATTTCCGAATCCATCCATCGCGGAAATATAGGGACCGCCGCTGGCAACACTTTCATCATGATAGAACGTTTGAAATTTATTCCCGCTTATTTTTAATGCACCTGAAGGAGACGAAAAATAAACTGCGTCTCTAATTTCATCGACAATAGGATTTGAAAGATTAGTAGATAGAAGCCCATTCTTTTTTGTGAAATAATTTAAGTTTGTACCATCAAAGATTGCAAGTCCTCTGCCTCTCAGCCGTATATATAAATTATCTCCTGCCTGTATGTCTGTTTTTGTTCCAATAACACTTGCACCTTTCAAAATTCTAAAATCAGCAGTGGCATTTACACTATCAATTAAATTCACAAAACCGTTTCCGTTAAAAACATAAAAGCCACCAACCGTTAAAAAGTACATTCCGTTTTTTAACTTACCTACAAAGTGCAATTGATCAGTTGGAACGTTCCAGTTTTCCGGAGGCTTTGACCATGATTTACCATCGTACAACATTATTTTTGACTGGACAGATGTTATATCCTTAATATTATCAGAGAATAATCCAAAGAGCCATAGCCTTCCTTTATTATCTTCCTTAAGATCAAACAGCTGATATTTTTTACCATTATCAACATCACTAAAAGGTGAATTTATTTTAACGAACTTCTCTCCTTCTAATCGTCCCAGGTAGTAATCGGCTTCTATAAGATCCTCTGATTCGGGTCTAACATAATTTTGCCATGCATAAATATCACCACTTTTTGATTCGAGTATACTAGAAGTATTATAAGATTTTCCTTCTTCACTTAAAATTGAATTCATTTTAAATATTTGTTCACCCTCGCTGTTTTTAATTTCCCGAATCATCGTCAAACCTTTTGAGGTGGTAATCCAAACTCTTTTTTTACTATCTTGAAACGTTTTGAATGTTATATTACTTGCAAGCCCTTCTTTTTCTGTAATTGTTCTTAATTTTTTTCCATCCCAAACATTAATTCCAACATTGGCAGTTAAGGCGTAAGCCGGTAAATCAGTATATGAATATGAAAACCAGACCAACCCACTATAATCTGTATAAGGTGTTACAATTCCAGATTGAGTAACCAGCAAGCCATCTTTTGAGGTAAGCATTCTGGAATAGTTGGGATAATAAATTGCGATGCCTTTTGAAGTTTTCATTGCAACTCCATCACTTAACACTATACCTGGAGCTGATTCAAATGAATCAAATTTTTTCCATTTGTTATCCGTAAATGAAAATAATTGATTCGGATATTTTGAACTTTGATTTTGGGCTGTGACTTGAAATATAAGCCGCTCCGGAAAATATTTAGTCGATTTCAGAAAAAAAACGCTCTGATAATTAAAATCATTAATAACTCTATCTGTTTTCAGATCTCTGATTTCATTAATTTCCTGTAAAATATTTGAAACCTTCCATTTACCATTTTCAAATTCAAAAACACTATTATTTTTTCCATTAAAAATTTCACCACCTCTGGTTAAAGTTGTCATGAACAGCTTATTCATTTTTGAACTAAAGTATACTTGAATTGGAAATTGATCTCTTTTAAGTTGATTCTTGAATTCCGTGAATTGATAAAATTTATTACCATCATACATCAAAACTCCGGAATATTTTTCAGATCCCTCTGACCCACTTATAACACCAGAACAAGGCAGCCAGGTATTTCCTTCTTTATCGATTGCTGTTACGTTTTCTTCCGGGTACATACTTGCGTTCTGCAAAGTTATTCCAGCAGATTCATCAATTCTTTTGAAGACCCCATTTTTAAATAAAGCCACATACGATCCTTCGCGCGTTTGAGTATTACGACCGGCTGAATTAAAAATTAGATCACCATAAGGAGTTTCAATGAAGTTTGTTGCATTATCAAGAGGGAAATTTTTAGAATCATAAACTGTAAATTTTCCGTTTTCAAATTTTGTAAGACCGCCGTTATTATTTTTATCTACGAATGGTGTTGAAGAACCAATCCATATACTGCCTTTGCTATCAGCTCTAACAAAAGTTATTAACTGACCTGATAATCCATTTATTTTATATCCTTCATTTTCAGTATATACTTTAAATTCTTTTCCATCGAATGTTATAAATTTTGCAGGCGAAGCGAAGTACATTACATTTTTTGTTGAATCGTAATACATATTCTGCATTGTGGGTAATCCAATATCTGTTCCTACTTCTTCAAACTCATATCCATTAAACCTGTATGTTCCTTCAACACTGGAAATCCAAATAAAACCATCTTTAGTTTGAATTCCATTTGTAATGTTTGTCGTAGGCAAACCTTCTCTGTTAGTGTATTCAACAATATCTGCATTGGCTTCAGTTTTTAGTTTTTGCTGTGCTATAAGCAGCGATGAAAAAACAAAAATCATAAGTAGAATTAGATTTTTTAAATATGTTACTTTCATAAAACTTTCCTTGTTAACTTGATTTTGAAATTGATAAACAATCAGCCTATCCTATATTATGGAAACTATTAAAATTTATTTTAAATTATTTAACTCACCCTAAATCCCTCTCTTAAAAAGAGAGGGACTTTTAAACCAGAATCAAAATTCCCCTTCTCTTTGTAAGAGAAGAGGTTGGAGTTGAGTTCCTGCGTTAGACTAATCAGTTTAGTCCAACCTCTAACCGTCGATGCCATTATTTTTATTACTTAACTTTTATAACTACAAACGTAATATCATCATCCGGGTCATTACCACTTGCCCATTTTGAAGATTCATTCTTATAGTAATTAATAATTTCTTCCGATTTTTTTTCTGCAACTTTTTCAAATGAATCTTTTATTCGGGATAACCATACTGTTCTTTATGTGCGTTCTGCAATTCGGGTAATCCATCGCTCAGCAATAGCAACGTATCACCGGTAGAGATTTCTGTTTCTTTTATCTCATACGGAAAATTTTTAATTGCTCCTAATGGCATTCCTTTTAACATTATTTCTTCAACTGATTTTGTTTTTTGTCTGTAAATAAATAATGGAGGCATACCGGCATTGGCAATCTCAATTTTGTTTGATTTTACTTTTAGCATCATAAATGCCATCATTAATCTGCCTAACTCAATTCCTTTAAGTGCATCACTGCTTTGATTAAAATATGTTTTCATCTCCAGTCTTGAACCGCCGGAAGCAAAGAGTGCTTTTACCATTGAGACAATTGTACCTGCCTTCATTCCGTGTCCCGTTGCATCACCAATTGCGACAATAAGCGTCCCATCAAGACCTACAATAAAATCATAGTAATCGCCGCCAACTTCTGTTGCAGTTTTCATATACACTGCAATATCAAGATTAGGAAGTTTGGGAAGTTCTTTTGGAAGCATAGATAGCTGAAGCTGTCGTGCTTCCTCAAGCTCTTTTGTTTTTCTATCATTCTCAAGCTGCAGAAGCTTTTTATTTTCTTTTTCTCTTCTTCTATCTAATTCAACTTTTCTTACTCCACCAAGTAAACTCACGAATCCCAAAAGATAAAGAGCATAAGCCCACCAGGTTTGCCACCACGGGGGAAGTACAGTAATGTTTATTGAAGCATATTTTTCACTCCAAATACCGTCACTGTTTGAAGCTTTAACTTTAAAAGTATAATCCCCCGGGGCTAAATTTGTATATCTTGCTGATCTCTGATAGGTAATTGGTTGCCAGTTCTGGTCATATGGCTCAAGCTTATATTGGTAAGTGTTCCGTTTAGAATGAGTAAAGTGAATGCCCAAATAGTCAAATACTAATTCGTTTTCGGTATGGTTTAGCGTTAAGGAATTTGAAATATGGTTTCTCCAATAATTTGGCGCTGAAGACATCTGAATTACTCCCGCTATTAAAAATGTTAACTACCTGTTATTAAACTTTGGGCGGTCAGTACTATGTCTTATTTTAGCAGGATCGAATACAGTTATACCATCGAAACTTCCAAATAATAAAAGTCCCTCTTTTGTTTTGAAGTATGAATTACCGGTTTCATAGAGATCTGATTGAGCGCCGTCAGATTCATCATACTTTAGAAATGTTTTGTCTCTGGGATTAAATCGAACTAGTCCGGCAGACGTGCCAATCCAAAGATAATCTTCCTTATCAGTTAAAATTCCACCTATTAAATTGCTAGGCAATCCGTTTTCTTTTGTATAGTGAGTAATAATATTAGATATAAGATCAAGCTTAAAAAGTCCATTGTTTGTTCCAGCCCATATATTTCCTTTTTTATCTTCTTGAATGGAACTGACAGTTGTGCCCATTAAAAAATGTTTAAAAATTTTAGATGAGTTATCAAATAAATTTAGTCCATCGGAAGTACCCACCCACAAATCTCTCTTATTTGATTTGAAAAGAGTAAATACCTGGTTATTGGATAAACTTGTTGAATCAAAATCCTTCCAACCATAATATTCAATTACAGTTGTCTTCTTATTAAATTTAAATATACCTGCATCCCAAACGGCAATCCAAAGATTTTCATTATCTGCATCAATAATAGCTTCAATATCTAAATTAAAATCATTTATATCATTCTGATATTTAACTTGAATATGATTTACTGTACCTTTTTTAGGATCATATTTATCTATACCACTGAACGTGCCGATCCAGATAATTCCTTCCTTGTCTTCATAAATTGCATCGATGTCAGGACCGCTTAGTTTATGCTTTGAACCAGTGGTAAGGTCGGATTTAAATTCTTTAATTATTTTTTTTTGCGGATCATACTCAAGTAGTAGCCCATCTATTGTTCCGATCCATAAATTTCCATTGTTGCTTTCATATATCGCACGAATTTGTTTCTCCTTTAATGTGTTTAATAAATCTAGATTATTTCCATTTGGTTTAAATAAAGATTGAGATGGCACAACTTTCATTAATCCACGCGAAATCGTTCCAAGCCAAATATTATTTTGATTATCTTCAAATATTGTTGTTACATAGTCGTCACTTAAGCTTGTATTATCTAATGGATCATTTATGAACAAATTAAATCTTGAAAAATTATTATCATAAACCTTTATTCCACCGTTCGAAGTTCCAAGCCACAAGCTTCCGTCCCCAGTTCGTTTGATAATAGCAATTCCACCATTTTGTCCGAACACCGGTCCTTTACTAACTGGGGCTCTTAAATTTTGAAAGTCGGTCGAATTATCCGGCAGTCGAACTATTGAATTATAGGAGTAATTATAAGTATGTAATCCGCCAAGATTAGTTCCAATGAATAGCGTACCATCCGGATCCTCATATATTGAATTAATATGATTTGACAATAAGCTTTTTATATTACTCTTTTCATATTTAAATCGCTGAAATTCTTTAGTTGCAGGATTATATTTTACTAGTCCGCTATCCAAAGTACCAATCCACAAATTTCCCCTTGAATCTTCAATTATTGCAGTTATATAATTATGCACTAAAGAAGAGAATCCTGATTTCTTGTCAGTATAATGTAAGTACTTACCTGTTTCCGGGTTAAAAATATCTAATCCTGCCACCGTACCAACCCATATATTTCCCGATCTATCTTCATATAATTTTGTAAGAGCCCAGGGAAATAAATAATTCGTATCACTATTTTCCGGCACATAATTAATGAAGGTTTCCGTTTTCGGATTCCATTGACTAATTCCCCCGTTTGGTGCTCCGAAAGAGGCAAGCCAAAATCTATTTTTGCTATCTATCAATAAAGAAGTAACATTATTTGTTCTCAATGAGTTACTATTAAGCGGATCATATCGGAAAACTTTAAAATCATATCCATCGAATCTGTTCAATCCCTCTGAAGTAGCAATCCATATGTAACCATCTTTATCTTGAGCAATTGCATTTATATTCCAGTTGGTTGATAGCCCATCAGATGTGGTATATCGTCGAAATTCAATATCATCCATCTGGGCAGCTAAACTAATTGTAAAAAAAGCTAGTAATAGAGAAATGTGTTTTAATTTTTTCATATCATATAATATGTTTTTATAATTTTTATAAATGTCCTACTTAACCTTTATCACCACAAACGTAACATCATCGTCTGGCACATTTACACCTGACCACTCTTTTACCGTGTTCCTTAAGTGCTCAATTATTGCTTCCGCTGATCTTTCTCCGGTTTCCTTAAATGTTTTTATAACTCTTTCGTAACCGAAAGGTTCTTTCTCTTTACTTTTCAATTCAGGAAAACCATCGCTCAACAAGAATATTACATCTCCAGAGTTTAATTCGGTTTTTGTTTCTTTGTATGGATAATTATTCATAGCTCCGAGAGGCATTCCCTTGTTATCAATTTCTTCCACTTCCTTATTGTTATGTCTGTAAATGTAAACCGGAGGGACTCCAGCATTCGAAAGCGATAACTGGTTCCCTTTAATTTTCAGGAAAGCAAACGCCATCATCAATCTGCCTAGTTTAATTTCTTTTAGCGCTTTCACTGATTTTTCAAAGAAAGAGAGTACGTCGTTGTTTTCTGATTCGAGAGTAAATATGCCTTTCATAATTGTTACAAGAGTTCCTGCCTGCAAGCCGTGGCCAGTAGCATCACCAAGAGCGATATTTAATATTCCATCCTGACCAACACGAAAATCATAGTAGTCTCCGCCAACTTCTGTTGCGGTTTTCATATAAACTGCAATATCAAGGCTCGGAAGATTTGGCAGTTCTGTAGGCAGCATTGAAATCTGAATCTGTCTAGCCGCTTCTAATTCTTCTGATTTACGTTCATTCTCAACACGTTCCCGTTCAGCTTCTAATTGTAGCTCGGCGTTTTTCCTTTCCTGTTCAATTTGTCTCTCAGACATTTCCTGAATTGTTATTATTTGTTCCCCGAGATCTTTATTTGTTTTAGCAAAAGTTTTAGCGAGATAAATAGCCATAGAAAGAGGAATTGAACAGATAAGTATTGGAAACAAATAGTCAAATGATGTCTCAAGCCATTCAAAATAAAGTTCACTCAAAAACAAAGTAACAAAGAAAAAAATCAGTGTTAGAGAAACACCTATTCCGCCGGCTATTATTTTAATGTTCGGAATTTTTTTTCTAATACCGATGACAATTACTCTCACAGTCTCTATTCCAAGAATTGCTACCCCAATTAACATGGGAAGGCTATTTGAAGTTAGTTGGTCAAAGCTAAAGAATATTATAAAATTAATAATGAGAAAGACGATTAGAAAAAACCAAAATAACTTGATTGTTTTTTTGTAAACGATTTGATATAAGAAAAGTAATAAGTTGATAAAGATGATAGTAAACGAAATAAAACCTAGAAAGCGTGCAAATACGACAACATAAAAAGAATTTTTAAATATATACTCAATTGTTGCCGCTGTAAAAATTAAAAATATACCGAAAACAAATAATGAGAAAAAAAGATTTTCTTTCTGTTTTGAATAGAAAAAGTATAGTAAAATAAATATAACAGCGAAGGCTAAACTAAATCCCTTGATACCCCAATCAAAAGAAAATCCTTTATAATGACTTTCTAATATCTTTTTACTCTGAGTATTATTATCGAACAGATTAATACTAACCCCTATGTGACCAATAAATTTATTATAAAGATATTCGTGCTTTACTGCTTCCTGATTTGAAATTCTTACTGCTAGTGTGTAAACAGAACTGGTATCGAGACTTATTGTTGTAGGAAAAAAATTGGGATCATAAGGCTTTTCTTCATCAGCATTTTTACCGATTTCGCCAAAGGTTAATACTTTTTTACCATTTAAATAAATTTCCGAAGCTCCGTCGTGGTGCATTCTTAAGACCAACCGTTTTACCTTTAAGCGAAGAATCAATTTCAAATACTATTCTTAACCATGCAACACCTTTCCATTCACTTTGATCAAATTTCCCAATTTGCAAAAACGAGTTAACCGTATCCCAATCACTGTGGTTATACTCTGGAAGCGCCCACGAAGGATCATCTCCAGATTTATAATACCAATCAGCTTTATCCCACCTACCTAAGTAATACTCAGTACTAGCAAGACTATCAGCTGTTATGTAGAGCGTATCTTTATTTTGGGAATAACTAATTGCGGTAAAAGTCAGCAAATACAGAAATATGAAGCCCATATTTTTTTTCACTAAATGAATCCTTTATAATAATTTTCAAATATTGAGATATAATTAATCTCCGGTTCGGGATATAAGATATACTCATGATCTATTTTACTTAACTTTTATTACCACAAACGTAACATCATCATCAGGCTCTTTATTTTCAGACCAGCGATTACCATCTTCTTTTAGATAAGTAATAATTTTTTCAGGATCTTTTTCTGCTACTTCTTCAAATGAATTTCTGGCACGTCTGTAGCCAAACATTTCATTATGCTGATTGTTTAGTTCTGGAAAACCGTCGCTCATTAATAATATTGTATCACCGGAAAACAATTCCATTTCTTTTAATTCATAAGGAAAATTATCCATTGTTCCCAATGGCATTCCTTCAATTAAATATTCTTCAATTATTTTATGCTTGTTTCGGAATAGATAAGCAGGAGGCATTCCTGCAGAGGACATCAGTAGTTTGTTGTTCTTAATTTTTAACATCATCATACTCATTGCAAGAGATTGGAATTGCATTTGTTTTATACATCGCGTCATTTCTCTGAAAGTAAAAATTATATCCGGATTTGCAGCGTAACTGTTGAACAAAGATTTAGCAGAAGTAACCATCGTTCCTGCTCTCATTCCGTGTCCCGTTGCATCACCAAGTACAACTGTTAAAGTTCCATCCATGCCAACATTAAAATCATAATAATCGCCGCCGACTTCTGTTGCTGTTTTCATATAAACTGCAATATCAAGATGCGATAATTGCGGCAAAACTTTTGGAAGCATAGAAAGCTGGAGTTGCCGAGCTTCTTCCAATTCTTTTGACTTACGTTCGTTTTCAGTTTCTGCAAGCTGTGCACGCAGGTTAGCTTCTTTAATTGCGGCGGCATTACGTTCTTTGTTTACAATTCTTCTTCGTTGAATCCTATCTATTCCAAACACTACTCCGGCAAATAAGAAGAAATATCCAACATAAGCTGAAGTAGTTCTCCACCATGGCGGTGCTATAATTATTCGAATTGATTTTCCTTCATCATTCCAGATTCCATCACCATTTGATCCTTTTACTCTAAAGGTATATTCGCCGGGATTTAAATTTGTGTAAGAAGCAAAATTTCTATCAGCAGCTATCCAATGATCATTAAATCCTTCCAGCATATAAATAATTTTATTTTTTTCTGGTCTTGAAAAATGTATGGATGCAAATTCAAATGAGATGTTATTTTGTGTATAAGAAAGAGCCAGCTCATCAGTTTTCATTATACTTTTTTCCAGCTTCACAACAGCCGAATCTGATTTAAGAGATATATCAGAAACTTTTATATCTTCAATTACTATATCAGGTTTTGTCTCATTTATTTTTCCCGGATAGAAATAAGTAAAGCCATCTATGCCTCCTAAAAATATCTCGCCATCTTTACCTATCCAGTTTGCCTTGCTGGAGGTAAAACCCTGAAGACCATCTTGAGCATTAAAATTTACAAAGTTCCACTTATCCCTAGAAATATTTTTATTTAGTTTGGACAACCCGGCAGATGTGTTTATCCAGAGATTTCCATCAAGATCTTCAACAATAGAATTTATTTGATTTGAAGGCAGACCATCTTTTTGATCATACTTATCAATTTTTTCTGAAGTCGGATCAAATCTTAATAAACTGTTTGCTGTGGCAATCCAGACTATTCCTTTACTATCCTCAAAAATGTAATTAATATAATTGTTTAGAGAATTAACACTTTTATTATCAAAATTGTATTGCTTAAAATTTCCTGCTTCCAGATCATACTTAAAAAACCCACTTGCACTTGAGCCTAACCAGAGAACATTGTTGAACCGCTTACTAAATTCAATACAGGTTCCTACTTCCATCGGCATAAATTTATCGGAGTTGATTTCTTTTTCATTCATTTCATTAATGTTGTTATAATCAGACTCATTTAAACTCAAAACCTGAATCCCATACCACATTGAATCTGGTGGTGCAATTGCATTCCAGGTTCCGTAAGAATGCCCAACATCCGTTGCGTATGAAATTTTATAATCACCTTTCTTTAGATTCAAACATCCAAGTGCAATACGGTTTTTAAATGCTCCACCATCATTAAATGTTTTGAATAAATCATTCATTGACCAGATCGTTTTGCCATCTTCAGTTAAAAGTGATCCGGCATCTGAAAGACCTATGCCGGCATTATTCATTTCACCTTCACCAACACAAATTATCAAAACTTTTTTATCCTGATTCAAAGAAAATGTTTTTTCTAAATTAGATGCTTCACCAACTTTTAATATTGAAGCTATTGGCTCACCGGATTCTGATATTTTATGAATTTTATTTTTAAGATTTTCACTCATTGGTTTATTCATAATAGTAGGTAAGAGTGTGTATTGATTTTGGACAGGATTATATTTCTCAAATCCCTGTCTTGATGCCATCAAGATATTACCCGATAAATCTATTTTAATTGAATTTATATAATAAATTGAAGTTTTATTTTTATGAGGTGATTGAATAGTGCTTAGTAAATTATTCTTATCAATTTTGTGCAGACCGAGATTATTATATGCGAACCATTTATTCCCCGCATTGTCAATAGCAAGAGCCTGAATGTTTATCTTCTCATCTGAAACATTAGATTTGCCAGGAGTGAAATTCAATTTATCGGACTTTTGATTTTCGAGATTGTAAGTAAATAAACCCTTCTCAGAAGTTCCAACTACTATTTCCTTACTCTGATGTGAACCCGAAATTACGGTTGAAAAATTTGCATTAGAATTTGCAATGTCATTGGTGATAAACTTATGGAAATTAAAAGGTTCTCTAAGCGGGTCGAATTTTGTAACTCCTTTTCCCCAAATGCCAATCCAGATTACTCCGTATCTGTCTTTATAAATATTAGAAATAATATTGCGACCAAAGTTGTTTAATTCATAAATATTGTAATCAAATTGCTGAATATTTTTTGTCTTCGGTTCAATTCTATAAAGTCCTTGTGAATAGACCCCAGCCCATATATATCCCTCATCATCCTGCGCTATTCCGGTAACGTTATCGTAATTAGTGGGATTTTTGATTAAGCCGGATAAATCGTAATTATCGAGTGTGTAAAATGATGGCGAATATTTTATTAATTGATTTCTGCCGCCAAGCCAAATATATCCGGATGCATCCTCGTAAATAACCTGAATTTCATTCGGACTAAAATTTGTATTTAAGTAATAGGGCTGAAATACATTCAGTTTTTCATTGTATGTTTTAATGCCGTTACCATAATCAGCAACTATAATATTTCCATTCTTTAATTCAACTATACTAAAAATATTACCCCATTGAGCATTATTATTAGAAACTTCAAGACGTACCTGTTCAAATTTATTTTTTGATTTGTTGAATTTTTGTATTCCATGATTCGTGGACCCAAACCACAAATTTCCTTTAGAATCAAAAAGAGCAGAATAAAAGTATGATGGGTTAGTTACACCGGCGGTTTCTATGCGATAACTTTGAAAGGTTTCATTTTTCGGATCGTATCTTGTAATGGCATTCCTGGAAACACCGACCCAGATAAATCCATCCGCATCTTCTGCAATGGCAGAACAATCATTAGTTGGAATCGTAGTAGAATCATTTGGATCGTTTTTAAATACTTTTATACTATTTCCATCGTATCTGTTTAGTCCGTCTGCTGTAGAAATCCAGAGAAATCCATTGCTGTCCTGAAAGATATAATTGACTGTAGAATTCGAGAGTCCTTCGGGCACCGAGATATTTTCAAATAGGTAGTTTCGTTGTGCGTAGTTTGAAGTTGCTAAAATCAAACATAATATCGCAAAAAATAGTTGTGATAAAACTTTTATTCTAAACATTGGATTCCTTTTCATTGATCTTTCTTTTAAAATTTATTCACAATTGTTTGTCATTACGAATCCTGGTTTTGCAGAATAAAGCAATCTCAGATAATTCTTTAGTTTGCTTCGTCCTTTAGAGTCTGTTGCATAACTTTTTCAGGTCATTTCGAAGGAGTCTTCGACTGAGAAATCTTTCTACTGTATAGTATAAAGGATTTCTCCCCCGATGAATCGGGGTCGAAATGACACTCAGTTGACTTCTGCAACAGACCCTAAAAGTTCGGGGCTATTATTTTTTTTACTTAACTTTTATTACAACAAAAGTTACATCATCATCTGGTGCTTCATCGTTTGTCCAACTATTTCCTGCATTCTTAAGCTCTTCAATTATCTCTTCAGGATTTTTACTTGCAGAGTTTTTGTAAATATCCATTACTCTTTCGTATCCAAACATTTCTTTCTCTTTATTGAATAATTCAGGTAATCCATCACTCATTAGAAAGATTGTATCACCTGTAGAAATTTCTGTTACTCTTAATTCATAAGGGAAATCCTGCACTGCTCCAAGCGGCATTCCTTTTAGAACAATCTCTTCAACTGATTTTGTTTTGCTTCGGTATAATAAAGCAGGAGGCATACCCGCTGCGGATATCTGCATCTTATTTCCCTGAATCTTCAATATTGAAAGACACATTGAAAGCATATGCATATTCATAGTTTTTATGCATCTGGTAATTTCCTGGAATGTAAAAAGTATATCAGGATTTGATGCGTGTGAACTGAATAAACTTTTTGTGGTTGTTACCATAGTTCCTGCTCTCATTCCGTGTCCGGTTGCATCACCAATAACAACTGTTAAAGTTCCATCCATACCAACATGAAAATCATAATAATCACCGCCAACTTCCGTTGCGGTTTTCATATAAACAGCAATATCAAGATGCGGTAATTGCGGCAGCACTTTCGGAAGCATTGATAGCTGAAGCTGACGTGCTTCTTCAAGCTCTTGTGTCTTGCGCTGATTTTCAGCACGGAGTAATGCTAACTGTGCTCTTCTTTGTTCAATACCTTTTATCCTGGATCTCTGATATCTGTCGAATGAAAATCCGCCAACCAAAAAGAGTACAAAGTACGAAGCATAAGCCCAATTTGTTTTCCACCACGGAGGTTTAATTATAAGCCGGATTGACTTACCTTCTTCATTCCACAATCCATCATTGTTTGATCCTTTAACTCTAAATACATATTCACCGGGATCAAGATTTGTGTATGTAGCTATTCTTACATTACCTACATAGCGCCATTCATCTTCATAATTCTCCAGCTTAAAAGCATATTTATTTTTTGATGGATTTGAATAATGCAATGCTACATACTCGAATGAAATATCATTCTGCCAATATGATAAAACTATTTCATCAGTTTTTGAAACTTGTTTTTTTAGAGGTGAATCTTCTCCAACTTTTATGGATTCATTAAATATTTTTATATCTGTTAAAACAATAGCTGGAATAAATTTATTGTCCGTAACCTCAGAAGGATAAAATGAATTGTATCCCTTAATACCGCCGAAAAACATTTCACCATCCGGTGATTTATAATATGCTCCTCCGTTGAACTCTTCGCTCTGTAATCCATCATCTACAGTATAATTTCTAAAATGAAATGTGCTCGGATTAAATTTAGTTATTCCACTATTAGTTGATATCCAGAGATTTCCATTTTCATCTGCTAATATTCCATAAACTCCGTTGTTTGGAAGATCACTGTTCTCTTGTGTAAAGCGTAAAAATTTTTGTGTTTTAGGATCAAACCGATTTAATCCGCCTCCATAAGTTGCTACCCAAACAAATCCGGATTTATCCTCGTAGAAATGCATCACATTCGGGTGACTCAAACTGGAAGAATCTTTTGGGTCATAATTATAATATCGAAACGTCTCTGTCTTAAGGTTCAGAATATTAATTCCATTTGTGGTTCCTGCCCATAGCTCATCCGGTCGGGATTTTGAATACCAAACAGTTCTAACAAAGTTAGCTCTACTGCTTAAGCTGGCTGCATCTTCCGGATCATAAGTATACTTTTTAAATGTTTCCTTCTCTTTATCAAACCGAACCAACCCGCTTCCGTTTGTACCGAACCATAAATAGCCGGGCATATTATCTATTTCGATTATATTATAATTAATTCCGTTAACATTAAATTTTGGATTTGAAGGGTCGATATAAAATCTTTTAAATGTTTTAGTTTTTTTATCAAATCTGTTTAACCCCTCCTCGGTTCCAATCCACATGTATTTTCCATCATCGTAACTACAGCGAACAATATCACTGCTGATAGATGAGGGATCATTTTCCCGGTATGTAAAAAACTCATATTTATCTTTACTTCTATCATAAGAAACTAAACCGCTGCCTTGGGAGGCAATCCACAAAATTTTGTTCTCATCAATATAAAATCCTCTGATCGGTCCTCTGATAGCATTGAAGTCTTCCTGACCAGTATTAACTAAAGAAAATTTAATAACTGATTTATCATACACATTAAGTCCCGAAAGAAAAGTTCCAACCCAGAGCACACCAGTTTTATCCACTAATAATGAAATGATGCCATTACTGCTAACACTATTTCCATCTTTGGGATCGGATAAAAAACCCTGCAGTTTTCTTGACTGAATATTTAGTTTTAATAAACCAGGCACTGTTTCGATTGTAGGATTCGCAGTTTCGTCGTTTCTAGGATTAGGATTTTCTTCTATCGGAATTCCACCAATCCAGAGATTACCGGTTTCATCAGTTTCCATTGCTATGATTATTAGCGAATGTATAAAGTCACTATTATCGATTGGTTCAAATTTTCTGATGACTTTATCTTTATAATCAAATCTTAAAAGACCTTCACCAGGAGTGCCAATCCAAATATTACCATCATTATCTTCTTCAATAGAAGTAGCCGCTGTCTTAAGAATTTGATTTTCAATTTTTATTGGCTGCAATTTCGGAACACCGGTTTCACTATAACTTATTTTGAAATAATGTACCTTTCCATCTGCACCGATCCATAAATTATTTTGTTTGTCCTGATGAATAAAATAGATTCTATCTTCCGGAATTTTATAATCGGGTGGAAGCATGTTTGCCATGTGGATAAATTTTCCATCGCTCACAATCATGTAATCAAAACCTTTATTCTGAGTAACAATCCATAAGTTACCTTTGGTGTCTTCACTAAAAGAAATAATTATATCCTCAGCCAAAGAGTTTGGGTCGGAATGATTGTTATTGTATCTGGTAAAAGTTTTTGTTGCTGAATTGTATCTGCTTAATCCGGTTAGCGAGCCGCCAATCCAAAGTGCTCCATCTTTGGCTACATGCATAGCAAGGGCTTGATTATCGTTTAATGAAAGACTATCACCTGGATTTCTTTTAAATATTTCAAAATTATATCCATCATATTTGTTCAAACCATCTTCAGTGCCAATCCAAATAAATCCATCGTGATCTTGCACTATTGAGCTGACTCTATTTTGGGATAAGCCATTGCTGGATGTTAGACGATTAAACTTAACCGGCTTTTTCTGTGCAAAAGTGTTTGAATAAAAAGCCATCAATATCAGTATGCATACTACATATTTAAGTGCTCTCTGTAGGGTATTAATTTTCTTCATAAATTTTATCCAGTTTATTTTACTTTTATTACCACAAACGTAACATCATCATCAGGCTCTACACCATTTGCCCATTCAGATGCAGAGGATTTTAAATATTCAACTACATCATTCGGGGTCCTATCTGCAACAGACTTAAATTCATCTTTCACTTTTGCATAATCATATTGTTCATGCTTCTCATTCTTCAACTCAGGTAATCCATCACTTAGAATTAATATTGCATCGCCGGTTTCAACATCAAACTTATTTATCTTAAAAGTGGATTCTGAAATAGCACCAAGCGGCATGCCTTGTGTTTCAAATTCAGTAACGGTGTTGTCTGATTTTTTATAAATAAAGATTGGAGGCATTCCTGCATTAACAAACTGAACCTGATTGTTTTTTATGTTCAATACTGTAAATGCCATCATCATTCGTCCGAGATTCAAAGCTTTTATAGTTTTATTGGAGTTGCTAAAGAAATCAACTAGGTCCAATTCTGCTGAATCAGAAATAAAAAGAGCTTTCATTATTGCAACCATAATACCGGCTCTCATACCGTGTCCTGTTGCATCTCCGACAGCAATATTTAATGAGCCATCTACTTTAAATGAAAAATCATAATAATCTCCACCAACTTCGCTTGCGGTATTCATAAACACGGCAAATTCAAGTTCGCTGATTTGAGGAGTAGAATTTGGAAGCATTGAAAGCTGAAGTGTTCTGGCTTCTTCCAGTTCTTTACGAACAACCATCAATTCATCTCTTGATTTCAGTGCATTTTTAAAAGTAGCAAGATTATCCACTGCTTTTTTAATAGTGATTTCCAGATCGGTAAGGTCGATTGGTTTTACAATAAAATCAAATGCTCCGCCATTCATAGCAGTTCTTATGTTCAGAATATCACCGTAAGCAGATACTATAACGGAATGCATCAGAGGATTTTTTAACTCTTTAATTTTAGTTAGTAGAGTTAGACCATCCATCTCAGGCATATTGATATCTGTCAGGACTAACTCAATTTCAGGGTCGTCATTTAATTTATTGAGAGCATCAACACCATTGTTTGCGAAAATGAAATTGTATTTATTTTCTTTAATCTCTCTCCTGAATTTCTGGTTAATAAGTAATTCCAGATCAGGCTCGTCATCAACTACTAGTATTTTTGGTGGTATAGTATTCATGTTCATTTAGTTTTTAAGATTTTTAGGTAATCGGATAATAAATTCAGTGTACTTGTCTATTTCAGTTTCAAATAGAAGTTCACCATGATGTTCTCTTGCTACTATGTCATAGCTTATCGATAAACCAAGACCGGTACCTTTTCCTGTTGGTTTGGTTGTAAAGAAAGGTGTAAAAAGATCGCCTCTGATTTTTTCAGGAATACCGCTGCCGTTATCTCTGATTCGTACTTCAATAAACTTATCAGTTTCAGAAGTTCTAACTTTTATCTTTGCAGGGTCTTCTGTTTTTAATTCTAACTTTTTCCTATGGGCTTCATAACATCCATTAGTAAGTATATTTAAAAACACACGACTTATATCCTGCGGTATTACATTTATCTTACTTATGGTTTTATCGTATTCCCTTTCAATCTTAATATTAAAGGTGCTATCCTGTGCGCGCATACCGTGATACACAAGATTTAGATCTTCGTCAAGCATTGAATTAATATCTGTCAACTGTTTGTCACTTGTCTTACCTCTTGAATGCTGCAGCATGCTATGAACAATACTATCAGCTCTCTTTCCGTGCTCTTTAATTTTTTCAGAATTCTGTTTTAATGTTTTTAGAATATCTTCCAATTCTTCCAGTACGGTTGCGTCAACTTTGCCTTTAAGTTTTTCAAACTCTTCTCTTAGCTCATCAACTAAATTAACCGAGAGCTCAGAAAAATTGTTAACAAAGTTCAAAGGATTTTTTATTTCATGAGCAATACCTGCAGTTAACTGACCGAGTGAGGCAAGTTTTTCCTGAGCGATAAGCTGTACTTGCGTAGCTTCAAGATTTTGTAAAGTCTTAGTTAACTCTTCATAAGCATTGGCATTATTAATTGCTATACCTACATGAGCAGCAATGGTTCCAAGAAGCCTCATATCATCATCAGAAAAAACATTTTCATTTTCAGTACTTTGAACACTTAATACTCCAATTATCTCTTCACCGACAGGAATTGGAACACCAAGATAAGATGCAGAACGAGTTCCTATTCTTTGTACACCAAGTTGTTCAGTTTTTTTATCAACTTCATGATTTATAAGGAGGGGTTCTTTCTTCAAAATTATTTTCGATGTTAATCCCTCACCTAATTTTAGCGGTGGATAATCATCTCCGTAACCATACGGGAACTCAATAATTTCTTTTTCCTTATCCAGCAATGCCAGGTAAACGATATTTGCATTGAATAATGTTCGAACCTTTTCACCAACTAGGTGAATAAGTTTGTCAATTTCAAGGTGTCCTGCTATAGCCTGACTAATACTATTAACAGTACCTAATTCTGCTGCGCGCTTTTTACTTTCATCAAGAAGTCTTAATGTTTCATCAAATAAACGTGCATTCTCCAGAGCAACACTCATACTATTTGCCACTGTGGTCAGCAATCTAACATCGGATTCACTAAACGCATTTTCTTTATCAATATTTTGGAGACTAATTGAACCAATAACTACATCTCCTGCTATCATTGGAACAAAGACCGCAGATTTAGGAGGCTGACCTTTTGAAACTCCCGTACCGCCATATTTTTTTGCTGTCTCTACATAATTTTCACGTATATCAAGGTGTTTCTTAGTTTCTATAAGTTGTTTATTTGCCCAAATGAATGGACGTGGTTCAACTTCTAATCGAATTCCCTTTTCCACGGCATAACTGCCACTCTTCAAGACCAGTATCATGATTAAATGTTCGGATAACCAGAGTTTGAGAATCGGGAAATAAACTGCAGAGCCTGTCACCAACTAGATTATAAATTCCCATTGTATCTAGTTCTTTTGCTAATCCTTCCTGCACACTATTTATTACAGATAATTCCGCAGTACGTTGCTCAGTTTCTTTTAATAATCGGTTTGTCTCATCAAATAATCGTGCATTTTCTAAAGCAACACTCATGCTGTTGGCGATTGTTGTAAGTAACCGAATTTCTGATTCCGTAAATGCATTTTCTCGTTCATAATTCTCAATCAGAATTAATCCCTTGGCAATGTTGCCGAGCATAATCGGAACCATTATAAGACATTTGCTTCTGTCGGTTCCAGGTATAGTCAAGTTACCGGTGATTCCCAGTTTTGCGGCTTCTTCATCTGTATTCTCATTTAACAGAAGTGTCTCACCTTTTTCCAAAACATATTTGGAAAATACAGTTGGTTCGCCTGAAGGAAGATCTAGTTTTTCTCCATGCTCATATTCGTAAGGGAAATGAAGAATATTTTTTTCTTTATCATAAATTCTAATTCCAAGATCAAGAAATCCCAAAGCTTCTCTGAATTTGTCACCAACAAGATTAATTATGGAGTGAAAATCCATCTCCATTACTAGCCCTTCCTGTATAGCGTTTAATATAGCAAGTTCAACATTTCTTTGCTGAGTTTCATTTAATAATCTTTTTGTTTCTTCGAATAATCTAGCGTTCTCAAGCGCAACACCCATATTAGATGCAAGTGTAAGAAGTAACTGTCCATCCTTTTCTGTATATAGATTTTTTCGATCTAAATCCTGAATAGTAATTACACCGGTAGCCATTTGATTATGAATGATTGGTACGCCCAAAAATGATTCCGGCATTTCGCCATCGAGAACTTGTTCACCACTGTGTTCAATAATTTCCTGACTTGATCCAAAAATTAATGGGAGTTTTGTTTCGATTATTTCTTTTCTATCGGGATCGATTTCAATTGGTGTGTCAAAGTAAAACCTTTCATCTTTTTCAACAACATACCTGTGATGAATTTTTTCATTACTTGCATCGTATGTTGAAATTGAAACTACTTCTGCATTAAATACTTCTCTAATTTTGTCTCCCACCAAATCAACGATAGATTGAAAGTCCAATTGTTTAGCTAAGCCCTCGCCAACACTATTGATTATACCCAATTCAATAGCTTGTTGTTTTGTTTTTTCCAAAAGTTTATTTGTTTCATCAAATAGTCTTGCATTTTCCAGAGCAATGCTCATTACGATTTGCTAGAGTGGTAAGCAGGCTTACATCCGAATCATTAAATGCATTTTCGTTTTCGAGATTCTTGTAAACTTATTACTCCGTGTACACGTTCATCGCCAACTATCATTGGAACAAAAATATTAGATTTCCTGGTATTTCACCAATTGCAACTGAACGTTACCATATTTTAGTCATTTCCTTATCTGACATCTTTATTAAGCATTAATGGCTGTCATGTTTCGATTACATTGTTTCCATTACATCCCTGAAGGCTCTTGGTGGCCGAGGTGGAATGTTAAGGCTGTTCACCTTTTTCGTACAAACAAAGCTAATGTCTGCATATCTGGTTATCGTCATACTTATCATAGTGCCTATAGTCTATGACCTGAGCATTAAATATTTCTCGTAGTTTTTCGCCTACCACATTACATATATCCCGTTTATTTCAAGTTCACGTGCAAGACCTTCCTGTACGCTGTTAATTACTGACTAGTTCTGCCGTGCGCTGCTCAGTTTCATTTAGTAATTTTTTTGTTTTATCAAACAGTTTGGCATTTTGAAGAGCTACACCCATATTTGTTGATAGAGTTGAAAGAAGCCGAACATTGTTTTCATCATATACATTTTTCTTATAACTCTGTACGCTAACTACTCCCAACACCCTATCATTAAACAAAATAGGTACTCCCATGTAGGACTCTGTCTTGTCTTCATCGCTTTGAATTATTGCACCATTTTTAATTTGATCTTCAAGCGTATGTAATAACAGTGGTTTTCTGGAATTAATAACTTTTGAAGTCAACCCACCACCCAGAGGAAAAGCTTCAAAAGTCTGATATCCATTATAATATGAATAAGGAATTTCAATCATCATTTTTTCATGATCCAGTAATAGAATCTCTGTTACTTCAGTATTAAATATTTCTCTTACCTTATCTCCAACAATTTTTGTAACAGTGTTTATATCCAACTCTTTGGACATCGCTTCGCCAACACTATTAATAATTGCAAGTTCAGCTTCTTTCTGAGCAAGCTGTTTTTTTAATAATTCATTTTCTTTTTTAGGATTAATAGTTTCAGTTTTGATTGTTTTCATTCCAGATCCACAATTATTTTTAATTAATATTTTTATTGCTTAAAAAAGATTACTTAAAAACTTTTTCTTTTAATTGATCAAAATCGATTGGTTTAGTCATATAGTCGTCACATCCATATTCTATTGCTTGATTATAATTATTTTGATCACCATATGCGGTTATCATCGCAACCTTTAGTTCTGGATAATTTTCTTTTATCCACTTAAGTAATTCTAATCCATTCATTCCGGGCATATTTATATCCGATAATATCTTGTTAACGTTTTCCGTTCCATTTGATTTAAGATAATCACGAGCCTCTTCACCAGAAAAAGCAAAGAGAAAAGCAACCTGACCGGTCTTAATCTCTTTTCTAAATCTTTGCTCAAAGAGGAGTTTCATATCTTGTTCATCATCAACTACCATAATTTTCATAAACAATTCCTTTCTTTAATTAATAACATATTATTTATTATTTTTTTGTCGTTGCGAATCCCACTTTGTGGGCGAAGCAAACTAATTAATTCTTTAGATTGCCCCGACCTTTAGGTCGGGGACTAAATCAAAATCTAGGAATTGGCTTTAGCCAAATTGTAATTCAATATTGGGCTAAAGCCCGCAATCATTGAGATTATACTTACTTACCCCGACCTAAAGGTCTGGGGCTATTAAAATTTTTATTTTACTTTAATCACAACAAACGTAATGTCATCATCAGGTGCGTCATTATTTGTCCAGTCTGAACCAGCAGTTTTGAGTACTTGAATTATCTCTTCCGGATTTTTGACAGCAGAGTTTTTATACAGTTCCAGTATTCTTTCATATCCAAACATTTCTTTTTTTCTGTTGAATAATTCAGGCAATCCGTCACTCATTAGAAAGATTGTATCTCCTGAAAATATTTCCATCTCTCGTAATTCATAAGGAAAATCCTGATAGGCTCCGAGAGGCATACCTTTTAAAACAATTTCTTCAACTGATTTAGTTTTGCTTCTATATAAAAGTGCAGGAGGCATACCCGCTGCAGATAGCTGTATTTTATTTCCCTGTATTTTTAAAATTGAAAGACACATAGAAACCAGGTGCATATTCATATGTTTTATGCAGCGAGTAATTTCCTGAAATGTAAAAAGTATATCCGGATTGCCGGCATGTGAACTGAATAAACTTTTAGTTGCAGTAACCATAGTTCCGGCTTTCATTCCGTGTCCTGTAGCATCGCCGATAACAACAGTTAAAGTTCCATCCATACCAACGTGAAAATCATAATAATCCCCACCTACTTCAGTAGCTGTTTTCATATAAACAGCAATATCAAGATGTGGCAGATTAGGCAGTTCTTTTGGAAGCATGGATAATTGAAGTTCGCGAGCTTCTTCAAGTTCTTTTTTCTTCATATCAAATTCAACTTGCAGAACTTTTCTTTCTGCTTCTGTTGCTTTAGCTTTAAGTTCTGCAGCTTCAATACGATGTTCGGCTTCAATTAACTTTTGTTTTTCTTTTTCTTTAGTAAGTAATCTTATTCTTTGAACTCTATCCACAACAAAAACAAATCCTAAGAATAAAAACCCATAACCGATGTATGCCCAGGTTGTAAGCCACCACGGAGGAAGTATTGTAATGTTAATAGATTTGCCCTTCTCATTCCAAACTCCATCTCTGTTTGACCCTTTAATCATAAACACATATTCACCGGGATCTAAATTTGTGTAGGTTGCAAATCTTTTATTATCATAAATCCAATCTTCATCGTAGCCCTTTAGCATATGAGCATATTGGTTTTTTGATGGTTTGGCATAATGCAAAGCTGCATATTCAAAACTTAAATCATTTTGAGTATGAGTTAGAGTTAAACTTTCTAAATCATAAATCGATGTTGTTAAAGGTGAATCATCACCCATTATAAAAACAGATTTGTTGGATATTTTTAAATCTGAAAATATCAGTGCTGGAGGAGTTTGATTTACTGTAACATCACCAAATTCATTCAAGCCATGCTCTCCGCCAAAATAATATTTGCCGCTGCTGGATTTAAGAGCAACCAATGCTACAAAGTCTGTTCCGCCTAATCCATCTTCGGTATCATAATTTACAAATGTAACTTTACCCGTAATTTTATTCTTTATCATTTTAGAAATACCGCTTCGTGTTGCCAGCCAAAGATCATCATTATTGCCGGGTAAAATTGAAGCAATATAATTTGTAGGCAGTCCGTCTTCTTCTGTATAGATAGTGAACTTTTCAGTTTTTGGATCAAACTTATTTAGTCCACCGTTAGTTGCTAACCATAAAATGCCATTCGGATCTACATAAATAAATTGAACGCTGTTGTTACTAATTGAATTGGGATTGTTTAACTGATAATAATAATTTTTTGCTTCCTTTGTTTTGATATTGTATTTAGTTAATCCATTATCATCACTGCCAATCCAAACAATATCCCCGGAAACATTAATTGATCTTATGTTTCCGCCTTTTGCAAATCTGTTTCCTTCAGCTTCTTTTATATAATTGCGAATTGTCTGAACTTCAGCATCATCACTCATTTGATAAATTCTTATACCCCAAAATTCTTTGTTATAAGGAGAAACAGCATTCCATCGATTATAAGAATGGCTGTTATCAGAAACATATCGTAAAGAATATTGACCGGGCGTAAGTTTTATTAACTCCGCATAAATTCTATTTTTAGGCGCACCGCCCAGATGATATGATTTTAAAATGTCGACAGATGTCCAGATTTTTTTTCCTTTACTGTCTTCTAACCATCCATAATCAGCCATCGATGAATCTCTGCTAATTACACCTTCTCCTGCGGATACAATAAGATATTCACCACTTTGAGATATGGAGAATTTTTGTGTTAGATCTTGTGCATCACCAATTTCTTTTATCTCTGCTAAATATTTTTTTTCTTTGTTCTTTTGTTTTAGAAGATTAATTAATTCCTGTGGATAATTAGATATTCCTTCATTGATTCTTGATATCTTTTTAGTTTTTCCGTCCATAAAATTTAAACTTTGGTCAGCACCACCTAACCAATAATTTCCATTATTATCTTTCTTTATCACTCTTATATTATCGTCAGAAAGACTGTTAGTATTAGTTGAATCGCGGGTATATCTTTCAACAACCTCATAATTGGAATTCATTTTGAGAAGTCCGTCACCCCAGGTACCGAGCCATAATGAACCATCAGGTTCTTCTAAAATAGCCCGGACCGATCCGCCAAAAACATCCTTTATAACTTTGTAAGGAATATTCGTAAATGATTTTGTTACAGGATTAAATGAGTTTAATCCTCCGCCCCTTGTTCCAACATAAATTTTACCGGGATATTTTTTTGATTCGACAATACTAAATATCTGGCTGCTATTTATGCTGGACTTATTTTTGGGATCATTTTTATAATGAATAAAGGGTTCTGCATCCGGATTGTATTTAAATACACCGGCCAAGCGTTGTACCAAACCATAGAAGTCCGGTATTATCTAACATAACATCAGATAATAATATCTCTGATCTTCCATCTGAAAAAGAGCCAATTCCTTCAATTTGGATTCGTTTATAACTATCAGAAATACCATCAAACTTTAATAAGCCGCGAAAATTATTTGCTATCCAGATATTTCCGTCTTTGTCCTGCGTGATGCCATTATAATAAGCAAAAAATGTTAACTGGTAATCAGAATATTCTTCAATCGTTTTTAACTCGCAGGACTTTGGATAGTATTTATAAACACCACTTCTGTTAGTTAACCATAAAACATTATTCTGATCGAAATAAAGTTCTGTTATCTCTTTGCCCGTTTGTGCAAAATTTGGAGTTTTAGAATTTCGTTTTATTTCTGCCTGTCTAAAAACGTTTTTATCTGAATCATAATAGAGTAACCCATAACCAAAATTGCCAGCCCAAATCTTGCCATCATTGTCTTCAGTAATAGGATAACTGCTTTCACTACTTGGTGCATAATAAGAAATTGAATCTGATACAATTACTTTTATTTGTTCCCATTTATCAGATTTGCGATCGTACTTAACTATTCCAACCGAATTGGTTGAAGCCCAGACATTATTTTTTGAATCAACATAAATAAAATTAATTCTTGCTAAACCGACATTTATATTTGCAACCATATCTTTAGTTTCATAGTTGACAAATGTATTTTCTGAAGGAATATATTTTGAAACACCTGCTTCCGTAGCGATCCAGATATTTCTGTCTTTATCTTCAGAAACACACCAAACACTATTATCTACAATACTTTTGGGGTTACCAGGAATATTTTTATAAATTTTTATTTTATATCCATCATAAACATTAAGACCATCTTCTGTGGGTATCCAGATAAGTCCGTAACTATCCTGGAATAATCTTTTGACAGTTGTATTGGAGAGACCTTCCGGTATTGAGATTTTTTCTACATGAATTTCCTGCGAATGAATTTCCGCATAATTCAATATCAGAAAAACTATTATTAAGAAAGTATTATTAATTAGTCGCATAGTAAATCCAAATAAAATTTAAATAAATGAGGTGAACTGTTTATGAAAGATTCAATTTCTTTTAAGAATCATTGCTGTTATATCATCGCTTTGCGGAGCTGTTCCTGAATATCCTTTAACATCTTTTACTAATGAATCAATAAATTCTTTGGAGGGTGCGTTTGAATTATCTGTAAAAAACTTAATCATTTTTTCATCTGAGTATTCTTCTTCTTTTTCATTCATCGCTTCAGGGATGCCATCTGTGTAAAGGAAAAGTTTATCACCCGGATTCATAATTGATTTTTGTCCGGCGAATGGGATTCCAAAGTCAAACATTCCAAGTCCCACACCACCAGCATCAAGTTTTTCCATTGTACCGTTTTCTCTTAATAGGAAAATCGGATTATGTCCTGCATTAACAACATCCAACTCACCTGTTTTTGATTCCAATACGGCAATAAAAAATGTTATGTATTTATCCGCAGGAGAAGATTTATAAATTAATTTATTTAATCTATCTGCCATTTCCGTGAGAGGAATATCGAATTGTAAATATGAATATAATGATGCATCTAAAGTGCTAACAAGCAATGCTGCTCCAATTCCTTTTCCTGCAACATCAGCAATAATTAAAGCAAACTTACCGTTTCCAAGATCAATGCAATTATAATAATCTCCGCCAACTTCTTTTGATGGAATATTAATTCCTGCAAGATCGAATCCTTCTATTTTTGGTAATGCTGTTGGAAGAATTCTTTGCTGAATTGAAGCGGCAACATTTAACTCCTGCTCCATTTTTTCTTTTTCAATAGCCTGACTATTAAGAAATTGATTTTCGATTGAAGCCTGTACCTGACGGGCAATAGCATCTAAGAGTAGTTTGTCAAGTTCATTAAAGTTAGTAACTCCGTGACGTGTTTCTTTTTCTGCAAGTGTAAAATGATACGATAAATTGTTATAGGTGAATGAGGATTCTAATTTAAACTTTGAATTTAGAATCTTATTTTTATCAATATTTCCAGGAAAGGAATAGTGCTGCTCAATTTTATCTTCTTTGCTGATTTGCAATAACGCAGAAGAAGCATTTGTCAGAGATGTAATCCTCTCAAGAGACAATTCAAATAGCACGCTTCTTTTATCGTATCGCGAGGCTTCGATTACAGTGTCGATTAGATTATTCAATTGTACTACTTTTTCATTTAATCCAAATATTAATGACTTTTCTTTTTTTTGATTTATGAATGATTTATGGGCACTATCAAACACTTGAATTAATATCTGTAATGTAATTTTATCAAGTTCTGTGAATCGGGATTTATCCAGCTTTGGACCTATCAGAATTCCGAGATAGGATTGATCTACAAGCGGAAGCAGAATTGAAACTTCAATTTGTTGATTCTCAAAATATTTTATTGAAGGATTATTAGAATCATAAAGGTAAGTTAAATATGATTCGTCAGGAATTTTTTGCAGCGAAATATTTTTCCAATTAGGGATGTCTTTTATTTTATGAAAAGCATAGATTTCTGTTACTATAAAATTTCCGCGAATGATATGGAGAAAGTTTTTTACCATCTCAACTAAACTGAAGGATTTGGAGAGAACTTCAAATCCTTCCTGGAATGACTCAACCTGCAAAGCAAGTTTTTCAACAAGGTTATTATTTTCCAAAATATATCTTTGTTTATGAATGGATATTAACTTTTGATGCTCAAATCAAAAGCAAGATGAATTTGTTGATCACACAATTTTAATGATGCTGTCTAAAGACAAGTTACCAGATTGTCATTTTGAAGAATGGCTCTGCCAGACTGAGAAATCTGCTTGACAATATTCATCAGATTTCTCTCCCGATGAATCGGGATCGAAATGACAGAAATAAAATTATCCAAAAAACGAAGACAAATATTTATCTGTAGTCGCTATGATAATCAAGCACTTAAAGCAGCCTCTACAGTATCGGCTTTATCGGCAAACTGAAACAATCCCATAATAGAAAATGTTTTTTCAATTGTTGGATCAAGGTTAGTAAAAACTAATTTACCATTGCCCTGATTAAGTTGTTCAATAACTTCTATCAAATGCGAAATACCAATAGAGTTAACAACTTTTGAATTTTCCAGATTAAGTATAAGTTTATTAACACCTGAATACTTTGCAATTTCCTGAACAATTTTTTCGCCCCCGATATTATTTATATATCCTTCAGTTTTAATTACAAGAGTTTTATCGTGTAGTTCTGAAATTAAATTAAATTCTGTGCTCATTAAATATCTCCGATTATATTAATTTTTTAATAATTGTAATTCTTGTTCCGTTAGGACCTGATTCAATGATCAGATCATCGGACATAGATTTCATTAGTTTAAGTCCCCATCCGCGTTTGTGTGGACTATGAATTTTATCTGCGATTTGCGGATCTTCAACTTTATCTGGTTCAAAACCGGATCCATAATCAGTTACAAGGATAATTAACTTTTCTTTGCCCATATCGCATTCAATATTAACATAAGGTTTAATATCTCCGGAATGTTCAAGAGCATTTATAATTGCTTCGGTTACAATTATTTTCGCTTCACCGATCTTATCTTCAGAAATACCAAAGTGCCTGCCCATAATTTGCAAACTTTCGATAGCAACAAGTTCAACATCTGGGATGTTGGGCAGTTTGATTTCTAATTTTACATTTTCCTTCATGAAAATTCTTTCTTACTAATTTTATAATTATTAATTAAAGCGGATTAGAACCAGTGGAATATAATATAATTTCATATGTTTACACAAAATTTATTTAATGCGTATAACAACAAAAGTTATATCATCATCCTGAACTCTTCCGTTCATCCATTTATCGCCCGCTTCAACAAGTTTTTCGATAATCGTGTTGGGAGAGTTTTCTACTATTTCATTAAAACTATTTTTTACCCTCGAGTAATCAAACATTTCTTCACTGCCATTCATCTGTTCAGGCAACCCGTCAGTAAGCAGCAAAATTGTATCGCCGGTCTTTATTTCTTTTTCAACAATTTTGTATGAAGCGTTTCTCATAGCGCCAAGAGGCATACCCTGAATTATTAATTCCTCAACTTGATTAGTGTCTTTATGATGATAATAAATTGGAGGCATACCCGCACTTGTAACCTGAAGATTATTTTTCTCAATCTTCAAATAACTGAATGACATTAATATTCTGCCGAGTTTAATATCCTTGATTACACGACTGCAATGAGACATGAATTCTTCTATTCCAAGCTTTGATGAATCAGCAGTAAAGAAACCTTTCATTAATGTTACCATTGTTCCTGCCTGCAGTCCATGTCCGGTTGCATCTCCAAAAGCAACATTCACAATTCCATTTTCATTAACCATAAAATCATAATAATCTCCACCAACTTCTGTGGCAGTTCGCATAAAAGCTGCAATCTCCAAATTAGGAAGTTGCGGTAATTCTTTTGGAAGCATTGAAAGCTGAAGCTGTCTCGCCTCTTCAAGTTCTTTTGTCTTTCTTTCATTCTCAATTTCTAATGCACGCTTTTCTGCTTCAGTAGCTTTTATTCGTAAAGCTGATTCTCTAATCTGGGCTTTCTGTTCTCTTCTATTAATTTCAACCCGTCTCACACCAAATAATAATCCAAAGAACGTTATAAAATAAATTCCATAAGCAATATTAGTTCTCCACCACGGCGGCTGAACCTGAATAAATAATGTTGTTCCCTGCTCATTCCAAATCCCATCGTTATTAGATCCGATAACACGAAGTTTATAATCACCGGGAGAAAGATTTGTAAAAGTTATTGTATGATTGTTTCCGAGTTGTATCCAGTTTTCATTAAATCCTTCCAGCATATATCTATATTGATTTTTGTAATTATTGTAAAAACTTAGTGCGGCAAAATCTATTGTTACTATATTATCCTTATACGTTAATACTATGCTGTCTCTTTCAGAAATACCTTTTTCAATAATCGGCTTACCTTCTTCATCATCAGTATTGTATCGAAGATAATTTGTGAACACAATTGGAGGTAAATAATCATTTTCTTTTAGATCATCGGGATTAAAAATATTAAGTCCATTCGGTCCGCCAAAAAGAAGTCTTCCTGTTTTAAAATCTTTAGCAAAGGCATTTTGATTAAATTCATTTCCCAGCAAACCATCTTCAGCATAATAATTTTTAAAAGATTCATTTTTGGGATCAAACTTTGAAAGTCCATTATTTGTACTTAACCAAAGATTACCATTATTATCTTCAACAATTCCGTAAACAAAATCGTTGGCTAATCCATCCTTCTCTCTATAAGTTTTAAACTTTTTTGAATCACGATAATAACGGCATAAACCTTTTGTTGTACCGAACCACATATTGTTTTTACTGTCTTTAAAAACACGAATGATATTATCATCACCTAAACTGGAAGGATCATCCGGATTATTTATAAAGTTGGTAAATGTTTGGTTTGATTTATCAAAAACATTTACCCCACCACCAAATGTTCCTAACCAAAGCTTTCCTTCATTGTCTTCAGCAATTGACCAAACACTGTTTGAACTTATTGAAGAACTATTTTTTTCATCGTGTTTATATACTGTAAACTTTCCTGAGCTTTTATCCAATTTATTTAAACCACCACCATAAGTACCTATCCAAATAATTCCATCTCTGTCTTCAAGTATATCATAAACACGATTATCCGATAGTGAGTTTGCATCAGAAGGATTGTTAACGTATGCTTTAAATATATTTGTTTTCGGATCGAAAGAATTCATTCCGCTGCTAAAAGTGCCGAGCCATAAAACCCCGGTTTTATCTTCAGTTATAGCAAGTACTGAATTATTTATGAGAGTATTAGGATTAGCAGGATTATGAGATAAGTTAGTAAATGTTTTTTTAGTATAGTCAAATTTATCTAATCCACCTTCTCTTGTGCCGATCCAATAATTGCCTGCCTTATCTGTATGCATTGCTAGTACAGCGTTATCACTAAGACTGTTTTTATTATTTGGAGAATTAATAAATCGTTCAAATACCTGCGTGGAGGGATGAAAGTAATTAACTCCGCCTGTATTAGTACCAAACCAAATTACACCGCTTCTATCCTCATAAATTGAAAAAATAAAATTATCATTTATGCTTGTTGGATTATCAGGATCATTACTAAAATTTACAAATGTGTTATTTGTTTTATCAAACTTAGATACTCCGCCGCGAACAGTTCCAATCCATAAATTTCCATGCGAGTCTTCGTAAATAGGCCAAACCCAATTATCAGGTAAACTATTTGAGTTGTTTGGATCATAGCGGTAGTGAATAAATTTTCCGGTTTTTTCATCAAGTTTATCAAGACCATCAAATGTACAAACCCAAAGATTCCCTTTACTATCTCTATAGATTGAATAAACTTTATCATTAATTAAACTTGCCGGATCTGAAGGATTATGCTTAAATGTTATTGACTCGCCAGTTTTAATATTAGTCCGTGTTAATCCAACCGGACGAGAAAGACCACCAGTCCATTGAGTTCCATTTGATTCAACATAAAGAGCACCCAACGAACTACCTTTTTTATTTACTAAATCGATGTCCTCTTTTTTTATTAAAGAAAATGATTCTGTTTTAGGATGGTACTTATTAAAATTACCTGTTTGCGTTTCAATAATCAGCGTGCCTGTTTTATCTTCATAAATAGAAAAGATAAAATTGTCAGTCAGGCTTGTTGAATCGGAAGGAATGTTTTTAAATATCTTAAAGTTGTAACCATCATATCTATTTAGCCCATCCTGTGTACCAAACCACATAAACCCATGCTTATCCTGAAATATTACAGTAACAGCACTTTGGGATAATCCATCTTCAGTAGTAAGATGATTAAACCTAATATTACTTTGCGGAGTAATAGGTTGGATTAAAAAAATAAAAATGAAAAGCAAAATTCTACTGACTAAGTTCACGCACTCTCTCCTGGCAATATTTAGAAAATAAAAAATAGTCCTTGATCCCAATTATGGGATCAAGGATTTATAATTACTATTTCATCAACATAAGTTTTTTTGTAGCCACAAATTTGCCGCTGGTTATTCTGTAAAGGTACATCCCGCTTGAAAATCCGCTTGCATTCCATGTGTAAGAATGATAACCGGCATTTAATTCCTGATCAACCAATGTCGTAACAAGATTTCCAAGTATGTCAAATATTTCCAATTTAACATGACCATTTTCTGGAATCTGGTATCGTATCTCTGTACTTGGATTGAATGGATTAGGGTAATTCTGCTCAACTAAATATTCTGTAGGAGTATCAATTGGTAGATTACCAGCGCTTTCTTCTTTCCTCAATTGGGTTCCCAAGGCGGTTTGTGCTGAAGTCCAGGAAAGACTCAAATGAGTAAAAGCAAGTGCATAATTATTTTCAGCAAATTTTTGATCTGCATTATCTAATTGCGAATGAGCAATTTGCAAAAGCAGTTCGCAATTACAGGGTGCTTCACAATTCTGTTCAGCTAATTCAATTGCTTCAGTAGTTAGTATTCTTGATCCGCTGTAAAGTAAATTTATTGAATTTATAACTACACTATTTATTTGAGGATCTGAAGATAAATTTTTAATTAAGATTGCTGCTGCTGAAACTCCTAAATAAAATCTTATACCATATTCAGAAAGATTATTATCGTCAATAAAGTTTCGGTCTTTTAATGCTGCTTCAACCGAGGTGATAGCATAGTTAACTTTATTTCTTTGCTGGTCTGATAAATTGAAATCCAATAAAGTTCTGATTAACGCTAATGCTTCCTCTACGTCACCTCTGCCAGAAATTATTTGAGGAATCTCAGTTTCAGCAACAAAAACAGAATGCTGAGTTCTGATTTGATACTTGGAATTAATGAATTCACTTCCGTTAAATCCATTAGTTGAATCCATCGCAAAGATTGTGAAATCATAACTTCCAATTTCAGTTGATCCATTATAAACGTATTGGTAGATGCCATCACCCACTCTGCTAAATACAAAAGCTGAATCAGCTAATGGTGTTGGATCATTTGGTTTAGTTAAGAAAGCAACAACAAAAGCATTATTAATGGGATTACCGGTGCTGAATTGATGATCTGAACCGGATCCGCCTTCACCGCCTTCATAAACTTTTGCTGTAAGTACAACAGGCTCACCAAGTAAATAACGTTCTTTATCGGAATTAACATTCATAAATCTATCAGATTCCTGTGCCATATACACCCTAACATTTTCAACTTCACCAGGCAATGGACCAGTAACTTCTTTTACAAATCCGGACCAGCTTCCGATGATAGGATATTTTATACGGAATATTTTGAAAGGTGAACCAAGAGTGTTGTATCCATCAACCAACTCTATTCCAAATGATGTAACAGGAATTCCATCAATAAGGAAATTAGGATTATTATAATTTGATTCCGTAATCCAGGAATCAACATCAGTTGAATCTTTTCCCGGCGGAACTAAAATTAATTCGTATTCGCTGCCTTCCCAATTAACACCGAGTTCTAAAGTTCCTCCTTGATAGTATAAGCCGCCCTGATAGTACAAGCCACCTTGATAATATAATCCGCCTTGATAGTAAAGACCGCCCTGATAATACAAACCGCCTTGATAATATAATCCATTTGCCCCGGCATTTGCTATTGTTGTACTGCTTATTGGATCAGAAACATATGTAACTTGAATTCCTAAAAGTCTGTACCAGATAACATTTACAGCATTTGATATTTCAGATGAGTTGGGAATTTCGAAGTAATCACCGCCTGTTTCGTTTGCAAGCCATCCCATTAAATCCTGCCCGGATGTACTGGATTCATATCCAAAAGTATTTACAGGAGCAGTCGGAAGAATATAGTCCTGATCAAGTATAGATGGTGTTGAATTATCTTCTCCAGCACTAAACAAAATTATAGATTTTTGTCTCTCCAAAATTCCATTTGAGTTTAATTCATTTTGAGCTTGAGAAATTCTTTGTGCTAAATTTCCAATACCGCCGGGCTGCATCGTTGAAAGGAAATTTATGGCAGCCTGTTTTGTAAATCCGGTTAATGGAAAATCAGTGGAAGCCGAGTTTACAATTGCAACTCTATCTCCATCTCGTAATTTTGTCACAAGTTCAAGTGCACTATTTACTGAAGCATAAAATCCGTTGTATGAATTTTGAGCAGTAAAATTATTTGAGCCATCAAAAACTAAAACCATATCAATCAAAGAATTATCAACCGCTTCATAAATAGCCTTGATACCTGCAATATCACCCTTTAATTGAGGCGCAGAACCATCATCATAAAGAGTTCGTTTTTTAATTTCATTTATATTTATCCTTCCATAAGCAGTTTGATCTTCATTATATGCACCCATTCCTTTATCAAAAACATATGCATTATCACCAGGATTATATAAATCTGCTAATCCTGTAAAGTGTGTTATTTCATGTGCGGCTGTGTTTTGAACATCTAATTTTCCCTCATTAATTGAACCTGAAACAGACCATTCAAAATCCAGATTAAGAGTTATAGAATGCGGCACACCATTGAAAGCAATATCAACATCTATCATTTCTCCAGTAATTGCATTATATCTAACTCTGGTTGCTGCAAGCACATTTTCTGGAACTTCAGTTAGTTCCCATTGTTCGGGTGTCATCCAAACAAGGTTGTTAATGCCATCAGGATCGCCTCCCCAGTTTTCGTTTGTTGAATCTGGTGCTAAGTATCTTCTTGTATAATCTAATTCTTCTAAATCGCTGTAAGTTTGAAATGCAGTTTCAACTTCGGATGCATAAGCAGAATTAAACGATGAAGCTATCGTATAACTTGCATCACCATTTTTCCAATGTAATGGAATGCCGCTCAATGTTTTATTTAGAATATAGTGATTACCATCATCTACAACAGTAGTAACCGCTGGTGAAAATTCAGATGTGTTTCCATTGTCATCTGTTGCGGTAACACTTACTGAATGATTTCCTGCAATATCAACTTCTACATTTGGGAAATTTGCCTGAAAATCTACTCTTCCTTCTGCATCACTTGTAAAAGTTTTTTCTCCAAGAAATACTTCTCCATTCCGCTCACTAATAGAATTTGGAGATGAATTTGAGAAGAACTGAAGGTTGAAAATCTTATTGGGTGAACTTTCAAGATATCCTGCAATACTTGTTCCGCTGCTTGCTGAATAAAATTTGGTTATCACAGGATAATTCTGAAGTTTGTTGCCTCCTTCATCTATATCCGATTGATCATTATCAGTTATTCCGTTTTCAGGTGGAATGCTGCTCCATAAATCAATTCCAATTTCTGCATTTGAATATATTGAATTTGATAAAATAGAATTGAACGTTCCAGATTTTATTGAAATACCTGATAAACTGTTATTAAAAATCGAGTTGCTATTTATTTGATTGCTGTTTCCGTTCTCTATCAGTAAACCATCTAAACCATTTGCAGAAAGAATATTATTAGAAATTAGATTCCCATCAGCACTTAGAATTGAAATTCCGTTTCCGGAGTTTCCAGAAATATTGTTTCCTTCAACAACACCTATCTGATTATTTAATCCACCGCTAAGGATTGAAATACCATCACCATTTAAGTTTGATATAGTATTCGCATTAATATTATTTCCTGATGAACTAATCAAAATACCTGAGATAGTATTTGATTTAATTTCATTATTGCCCGCCTGAAGAAATTGTAATTCCATAACCTGCTGAATTGTTTATATTTAATCCCTTCAACGTACTTCCACCACCATCTACTGCTAAACCAGCAAACTCCCCATTTACTTGAACTAATGGTAAGCCGCTATATCCTCGCTGTAGTGTTCCATCCAAAAGAACAGAACTTGATATTATTGGTAAAGCCGATAAAGGTTGAATGACAAACGATTGAATTTCTGGAATGTAGAAATATATTTTTTGTAAATCAGGAATAGCGTTAGCTTCTTGAATTGCAGATCTTAAAGTAACCAAACCGTTTCCAGCATCAGCAATTGCATCGCCCAAACAAATATCTCCGCCATCTCCTGTAGAGTTAACAACAAAGAATGGTAGTTGATTACTTTTTACTATCTCAGTGATATCAGTTATTCTTAAATGATTTTTTTTGGAAGTTAAGTCTTTTAAAGTGATTGTTCCGTTGTAAGTAGTCTTTTCAGTAAAAGACCATCTACCGACTAAATATGAAGAAAGTGACGATGGAATTGATGAAGATGGATCACCACCGCCATTACAACTATTTATTTGACTAGCAGTTAATGCGGAGTTAAAAATTCTAACCTCATCAATCAAACCATTGAATGAATTATCTCCATATTTTCCTATGAATAATCCTTCTCCCGCTGTGTAAACCGGGCCAAGACTTTGAGACCTGCTTTCAGCCAAAATTCCATTGTAATAAATCTTTAAAGTTGTTCCATCATAAGTCCCGGTTAATCTAACCCAACGAAATGCTGGGAATGAGGGGAAAGCATTAGCTGTACTTACCGGCACACAATTACCGACAGAAAAAAAAGCAGTTCCATCTTTAACATACATTCTAAATGAACTGCCGCCCGGATACTGATCTAGTTATAACTGGCATTTGAACGCCTGGATTATCTCCAATAAGATAAACCCAGGTATCAATTGTTATTTTTTTATTTGATGATGAAGTAGTACTATTAAAATATTTAAATGCAGATTGATTTGCATCGCTGGTTACAGGTGCACCATCTAATATTTTTAGTGAACTTGTTGATCCATTAAAAATAAATGATTTGTTTGTATTTGTTGCATAAGAATAATTGTAACTGATTAGTAACAATATTAAAGCAATGAAACTAATTTTTATAGTATTTAAAATTTTCATTTTTATCTCAATTTAATTTTTGATTTAGTTTGTAATGGGAAATTGTTTGCATTGAAATTAATTATTGTTTTTCAACATAATTTTTAATTTCCTGCTTTATCTCACTTGCCTTAATATTATTTGAAGTTACTTTTTCACCGGTATTTTTATCCTGGTATAAAGTCAG
>CAWEUT010000024.1:0-13993 GCA_963812305.1 uncultured Ignavibacteriaceae bacterium | reverse complement strand
CACCGGCATAATAATTATAAACTGATAACAGGTAATTATTTTATGTAATTGATTGATTTTTTGATCGGTACATTATCTGTTTTTAAATCTTAACTCCGTTGAAAATTGCTTTGAGATAATGAATATTCATGCTCATCAATTTCCACATTGTAATGATTTGTATTTAATTTTTCTGAAAGCTTATTCCAGTTACTCCCCCACTTAGCAACAAGCCAGCTTAGATCAGCTCCATTTCTAATGTAAAACCAAAATATTCTGGAGTTAAGATCAGGTTCTCTGCAAAACACTATTTCATAATCTACATTTATTAATTCCAGATGTCGCTGGCGAATAGCTACATATCTGACTTCATTCCAATCTATATGTAAATGTACTGGAGGCTCACTTAAAATTCTCATCGGAGCATTTTCCTTCAATGCAATCATGGTTTCGTTCTTGGGATATTCTGCGCCATCCCAGTACTTATCAAACAATTCAAATGAACCCTGGGCATTCATTGAACAGAATTCTTTGTGCTTGGTTGTAAATACTAATTCATTTATTAAAGATAAATCTTCAAAAAATTTCCGTTGAAGTTTATTGGCTGTTGTTCTTAAGGGCATTTTATTCCCTTCTATAATTAAAGATTGTTAAATGATATTGATTGTGGCTTTATTATTTATACTGATTCTATCATCACGATAGTTAAATCATCGCTTTGCTCATGACCATAAATAAATTTTTTGACATCTTGATTTAATGATTTAATATCTGCCCCGGGTTTACTAAGACTCATAATCAATCTATCGTTGTCAAAAAATTCCTGTTTTGAGTTCATCGCTTCAGTAACACCATCTGAATACAGAAAAAGCTTATCTCCTTTTTTCATTGTGAATCTGTTCTCGTAATATTCATATTCTTTAATACCAAGCGGTATGCCGGATTTTATAGCTAAGTAACGAGAACCTGCATCGGAACATATTATCGGTTGAGTGTGACCCGCGTTAGCGATAGTTATGTTTCCTGTTTTGGGATCAATTACTGCATAAATAAGTGTGATAAATCTTGAACCGGGCAATTCAGCTGTAAAAATCCCATTTACCTTTGAAAGTAATTTAGCGGGTGATTCTTCTTCCATTCCTAGCAGCCTTATTACAGTTCTCGCCGAAGACATTAGAAAAGCCGCAGCTAAACCTTTGCCTGAAACATCGGCAAGTACAACTCCAATTTTTCCAGATGGAAGTTTTATATAATCGTACCAGTCACCACCAACTTCATAACAGGGTTCGCATAAACCAGTTATCTGAAAGTTTTCAGTGCTCGGAAAATCGCTAGGGAATAACCTTTGTTGTATCGCCCTCGCCTCCTGCAGATCTCTATGCATTATTTCCTTTTCCTTTTTTTCCAATTGAAAAAGCTTGGCATTTTGAATTGCTATAGAAACATGGGCTGCAAGAGTTTTTAGAACTCTAATGTTATGTTTAGAAAAACCATTCTTATCTTGGTGCTGGGCATTAAGAATACCAATCGCCTTACCCTTAGATATTAGTGGAATATCAACATGGGACTGGCTTGTAAAATCACAATGAATTTCTTCCGGGAACTCATATATATCCGGATAGTACATTACTTTTTTTGATATAAAGGCTCTCCAAACAATTCCTACTCCCAAATCAAATCTGTCACCCACTTTATGTAATTTATCCTCCCAACCAGTAACCGCAGCAAGTTGTAATTGGTTCACATTTTCGTCATAAAGAAGTACTCCGCATTTTGTAAATCCCAGTGTGCTTGATGCATCTTTTATTATTTGTTCCAATAATCTATTTAAATCAAGAATAGAATTAATTCTTTTAATTACTCTTTGAACAAGCAAAAAATCTTTAATCTGAAAAAGATCTTCGTTGCTATAAATATTTCCTTCCGTCATTTTTATTTTTCTTGTCATATTTGAAATTGTTGGTATCATTTTTTAAAACCTTTTTAATTACTTAAATATTCCCTGTGCAATTACAAATGGAACAATTATGTAAAGAATCGTATCTCTAACAGTGTAATATCCGATAACGACTGCAAATACTTTCCATCCTTTTTTTTTAATCAAGGCTTTAAAGCCTTCTCGTTTAACAATAAGAATACTATCGATTATGTAATACTTGTAAAATCTTATCAGAATATTTTTTGCTGATAATCTTTCTAATGTTGCTTCCAATGTTTTCATTTATTTTTCCTTTTTAATTAAATTTTTAACTCATCCCCCATCCCCTTCTCTTAATAAGAGAAGGGGTGAGTTTTTTGATTGTACTATTCAATCTCACTAAAAGCAGGCTGAGATGTTTTTGATTTCTTACTAAATGGAAAGATCATAGGAACACTTCTGCGGTAGTTGATGTATTTCTTTCCGTGTTCTCTTACCAGGTCTTTTTCTTCCAGAACTATTGCAATAAATATGTAACCGGTTGTTGCAATCGCAAATACTAAATGTGCTATTGTCATAACTGGGGTCGACCAGAACATAAGCAGCCAGCCAAAGTAAAGCGGATGACGCACAACCTTGTATGGACCTGGAGTAACAAATCCCAATGGTTTGTATTCCTGCTTTCTCCAGTACATCCAGACTTGTCTTAACCCAAAAAGATCGAAGTGATTGATTAAGAAAGTTGTAACAAGTACTATCAACCAACCGGTTATCATTAAACCATTCAATATTGGCTCGGCTAAAGAACCCTGAACATTCCATACTGCAACACCCATCGGTTTCCAAAGCGCATAGAGCAAGATAACTGCAATGCTTGAGAAGAGAACATAAGTACTTCTTTCGGCAGCTTGTGGAATAATTTTAGTTATTTTTTCCTTAAATCCTTTTCTTGCCATTACACTATGCTGAATTGCAAACAGTGCAAGAAGTCCTGCATTAATTAATAATGCTTCACCAAAAGGTCCTGCTGCAGGTGAATCAATACTTTTAGGAACTAAAAAGTTGCCCATAAATCCGGGCAGATATAAGAACACCCCAAAGAATATGAAGTAGCTTATCACTCCATATAAGAAAACTAGATGACGTTTCATTGCGTCCTCCTTTATGATTGTTGATGATTATTTGTTGTAATATTCTGAAGGCTGCTCACTCTTAGCGATACAAACTCAGAAAATTTTCGGTAGCAAACTTAATTTTTATGGGATGCGAAAGATTTCAGAATTGTGGCAATGTTTTTAAGAATTGTTGCAGAGGTAATCGCACTTTTTTTGGCTGTTTTAACAATTGTCGCAAATGTTTTAACTATTGTTGCCTCCCTGTCATTTTTCAAAAATTCAGGGAAATTTTAATTGATTTAGTTATTTGTAGAAGTAAAAATTTATATTATTTTTTCACCCGACTGTTGATTGTTAAGGAGGCAAAAAATGAAAAAATATCAATGGGATGCTGATCAATATTTTCAGTTTTCATCTGCTCAACAAAAATGGGCAAGGGAATCAATAAATAAAGCTAAAATAAAATCAAATGAGCATGTGCTTGATGTTGGTTGTGGTGATGGAAAAGTTACAGTTGAAATAGCGGAATTAGTTAGCGAGGGAAAAGTTCTTGGTGTGGATAATTCCGAAGCAATGATAAATCTAGCTAAAGAGAAATTCCCCCAATCAAAATACCCCAATCTTTCTTTTAAAGTACTTGATGCCAAGGAATTGAATTTTAACGAAGAGTTTGATGTAATACTTTCAAATGCGGCGCTTCATTGGGTAGATGATCATCTTAAAGTTCTGAAGGGGATGTACAATTCATTGAAAAATGCTGGAAGAATTATTTTACAAATGGGTGCAAAAGGAAATGTTCCTGAAGCTTTTTTTTCTGTAGAGAAAGTTATCTCAAAACCTAAATGGTCCGGTTACTTTACAGGGATGGGATTTCCCTATTACTTCTTTAATGAAGAGGAATACACCAGTCTAATTTTACAATCAGGATTTAAAGAGCACAAAATTTATGTTGAAGAAAAAGATATGCAGCATAAAGGAAAGGAAGCCCTTAAAGGATGGATACGCACTACCTGGTTGCCGTACACACAAAAAGTTCCTGACGAACAGAGGGAAAATTTTATCGAAGAGGCTTTTAATGTTTTTGCTGAAAATTTTCCGGCTGATAAAAATGGAATCTTCCATGCAAATGCAAAACGATTGATTGTTGAGGCAGCAAAATAATTAAAAAGTATTACTTAAGATCCACACTAAATCTATTGTGGTTTTGCTTCACTGCCTGCTAGTATTCCACCATCAATATTCAGTTCAATTCCGGTAACATACTTTGATTCATCACTCGCAAGATATAATGCGCCGTATGCAACATCTAACGGATCACCAAAATGTCCTAATGGAATTCCTGATTCAATGAACTTAATAAATTGCTTTCTTTGCTCTCCTTCCCCAAGCATAGCATCCCACATGGGAGTCATGATTGCTGCAGGATGGATGCTGTTGCATCTTATTTTATATTTTTTTTCTGCACAGAAAAGAGCAACACTTTTTGTATGATTTCTTACTGCGGCTTTACTTGCAGCATATGCAACAGCGCCCGGTATTCCAACAATCCCACTTCTCGATGAAATATTAACAATGCTGCCGCCTTTTTCCTTCATAAGTTTAATTCCATATTTACAACCGAGCATTACTCCGGTCGAATTGACTTTGTGAACTTCTTCCCACGCTTCAAGATCAGAATTTTCTGCGTCAAAAGGTCCCTTTGTTTCAAGGAATCCTGTTATACCAGCATTATTAATTAATATATCTAATCTTCCGTACTTTTTAAGTAAATATTCCTCTGCCTGTTTCCACTCATCTTCATATTTTACGTCTAGATGAAAATATTCACTCCGATCAGTCATTGATTTTGCAACATCCTTTCCTTCATCATCTCTGATATCTGTAATTATAACTATTGCACCTTCTTTATGAAATAGTTCGGCTATTGCTTTGCCAATTCCTCTTGCAGCACCGGTGATCAGTGCAATTTTATTTTCAAGCCTATGCATTATTCTCCTCTGAAATTTTTTAAAGAGATATTATTGATTTAGTTAATAGTTAATTATTTATACTGCGGTTCAAATTCTTTACCGATATTTACTACTTCCTTTGCAAGTAAATCAAAATCTTCAAATTTACTTCTGTGGTTTGCAATTGCAATTCGCAAACAATAGTGTCCATTCAAAGTTGTATATGATGGCACAGCAATTCCTCTTTCATGCAATTGCATCAGAATTTCTTTATTTAATTTATTCAAGGCTTCGTCATTAAGTCCTCCCGGATTAAACCGAAAACAAACAATATCTAATCCAACTGGTGCAACTAATTCCATTTCCGAATCCTTCTTTACAAGATCAGCAAAATAATTTGCCTGTTCGATGTTGCGCTCAATCATTCTTCCAAATCGTTTTAATCCATGTTCTTTAACAGACATCCAAACTTTAAGTGCACGAAACTCACGCGATAATTGAATGCCATAATCAGAAAACCATAGGTGACCCCCGGGCAATCCTCTTGTTTCATGTGCAAGATATTCAGGCGTCAATGAAAAGGTATTACGATGGTCTTCATTATTTTTCACAAGAATGCAACCAGCTTCAAATGGAACATGCATCCACTTGTGAAGATCTAATGCAACTGAATCCGCTCTTTCAATTCCTGATAAAAGCGGTCTAACTTTTTCTGATAACATTGCGATAGCCCCGATTGCTCCATCTACATGAAACCATAAATTTTCTTTTTCACATAAATCAGCGATTGCATTTAAATCATCTATTGCCCCGGTATTTATTGTGCCTGCATTTCCAATTACACAAATCGGTTTATATCCTTCTCTGCGATCTTCTTCAATAGCCTGCGATAGTGCGTTAATATTAATTGTGTAATCCTGATTTACAGGTATTAGTCTGAATGAATTCTTACCCAATCCAAGCAGTTCAATAGCCTTTTGATTTGAACTGTGAACTTCTGTTGAAGAATAAACAGTCAATTTATGTGGAGCATTTTGTAAACCTTCTTCTCTAATATTAAATCCTGCTTTTGTATTTCTTGCAACAGTTAGTCCAACAAGATTAGCCATTGATGCACCACTAACAAGTAAACCACTTGAATCCGATGGTAACCCAATAATTTCCTTCATCCAATTAATTACCTGTTCTTCAACAAGAACAGCAACGTGATTACCACCGCCAAGATTTGAGTTCATTATTGAAGCAAGAAATTCAGCCAGAGCACCCTGTACAGTTCCATTACCCATATACCATGCCCAAAATCTTGGATGAATATTCCCCATTGGATACGGAAGAATTTTATCAACAAATTCTTTATATGCATTTTCAATGCTATCCGGTTCCAATGGTGCTTTAGAGCTAAAATGGTTTCTTACTTCGGTAGGAAACTGTTGCCAGACTGGTCTTTCCTCAATTGTTTGGATATAATTAAACGAGTCTTCTATCATCTGATGTGCAAGTGTTTTAAGTTTGTCCCAGTTCTCAGGATCAAGTGTTTCGTACTTATTAGTGTTATTCATTAGTTCTCTCTTTTATTTCATTAATTTTTAAAATGTTTTATTACTTCCTGATTATAGTTTTCCTTTGCCATCCTTTTTGTATTGTGATGGTGAGCATCCAAATAATTCCTGAAATGATTTATTAAAATATGCCTGACTATTAAATCCAACTTTGTATGCTATTTCAGACATTGAACCTGCATCCTGCAAAATTAATTGTGCGGCACGTTGTAAACGGAAATTTCTAATAAATTCGGTTGATGATTGATTAGTTATTGCTTTAAGTTTTCTGTGCAATTGTGAACGGCTCATGCCCATTTCATCTGACAATTTATCAACCCCAAAATTTTCATCTTCAAGATTACTTTCGATTATGTCTTTTAATTTTTCCATAAACTGAACCTGTGAAGAAGGAACAATTACTTCCGCAGGTTTAAGAACCATTTGAGAGCTGAATTTTCTTCGCAGTTCTTCCCGTATTTTTATAAGATTTCTTACGCGTAGTTTTAGTTCTTCAGGATTAAATGGTTTGATAAGATAATCATCAGCGCCAAGCTCAAGACCCTCCAGCTTATCTTCTGTGGAAGCTTTTGCAGTCAAAAGAATTATGGGGATGTGGTTGGTTTTTTCATTGGTCTTTATTTTTTTGCAGAACTTGTAGCCATCCATTTCCGGCATCATTACATCGCTGATTATCAAATCAGGAATCACTTCGATTGCTTTATTTAAACCTTCTTTTCCATTTGGTGCTTCGATAACTTGATAATTGTCAGACAGGTTCTCTCGAATATATTTTCTTAAATCGCCATGATCTTCAACAATAAGAATAATATCCTTTTCATTTTTTATGGACAAATTTTCTACTACTGCAGGAATTTCTTTTATTACTTCGAAATCACTGATTGTTTCATATCTTTTAGTTACATCGTCTTCATTAATGTTTTTAACAATTTCATCTTCTTTTAGATGATCTTTCCCTATAGGGATCCTCAAAGTAAATTCAGTTACATCATAATCGCTTGAAGCAGAGATTGTACCCCTATGCATTTCAACCAGTTCTTTAACAAGTGCAAGACCAATACCCGTTCCCTCAAACAGTTCACTTTCTGCTCTGTGTACTTTATAATATCTTTCAAATAAATGTGATAAGTCTGCTTTTGAAATTGATACTCCTGTGTTTATAACTTTTATTTCAGCAAAATTATTTTGTGAGGAAACCTTAACCTCTATTTCGTTTCCGTTTGGCGTGTATTTTACAGCATTAGAAATAAGATTTGAAATAATCTTCTCCATCTTCTCTTTATCGAAGAACAGGTTTATTATTTCATTAGCGTCCTCATTAATATCTGCCGCATTAAAAAGAAGTCGGATTTGCTTCTGTTCTGCATAGGAGGCAAACGAAACAAAAATGCGTTTCACAAAACTCACAATGTCATTTTCGAAAGCAGCAAGCTTAGCTTTTCCAGATTCAATTTTTGAAAGCTCAAGCAGTTGATTTATAAGTTGAAGAAGACGAACAGCGTTTCTTTTCATCACACCATAATCTTCAAGTTCTCTTTTATCTAAGGTTTTTTTCTCAAACTTATCAAGCAGACCAAGAATGAGTGTTAATGGTGTTCTAAATTCGTGTGAGATGTTAGCAAAGAAGTGCGATTTTAAATGATCAACTTCCTGCAGCTTCTTTGCCTCAAAATCCTTTAGTTGAAGTTCATTGCGCATGTGTACTCTTTTCATCTCATACTGGCGAAGCGAATACAAAATTGAGATAATGAAAACAGCATATAGAAGATAAGCCCACCACGTTTGCCACCATGGTGGGAGAAGAATTACGCGAATTGATATACCTTGTTCATTCCAAACTCCATCACTGTTAGTTGCCTTTACATTAAAAATATATTCACCGGGATCAAGATTTGTATATGTGGCAAAATTTTGGTTGCCGGAATTAATCCAGTCTTTGTTAAACCCATCCATTTTGTAAGCATACTGGTTCTTATAGGGATTATTAAAATCAAGCGAGGCAAATTCAAATGTTAAAAAGTTTTCATTATGTGATAATGTAATTTCATCGGCATACATGATGTTTGTTTTTAATGATGATTCTTTACCGGGGTAAACTGATTTATTAAATAATTTAAAATCCGTAAATACAATATTTGATAATCGACTCTGTACACTAAGATCATCCGGATTGAAAATATTCAATCCATTAACTCCGCCAATATAAATGCTACGGCTAACCTTACTTACATAACCGGCACCATGAAGAAATTCGTTACCTTGCAGCCCATCATTGACATCATAATTTTTAAATGATTTTGACTCAACATTAAAGACACATAATCCTTTATCCGTAGTTATCCATAAATTACCGGATACATCTTCAGTTATATAATTAATAATATTGCTTGGTAATCCTTCCTTAACAGAATATTGCTCAAAGGAATTATGTTCCGGAATCCATCTGTTTAATCCGCCGCCAAAAGTTCCGATCCAGAGATTTGATTTTTTATCAACATACAAACAAATAATCCTGTTACCGCTTATAGATTTTTTATCTGCAACATCATGGATAAAGTGCTCAAACTCTCTGGTGTTCCGATCAAATCTGTTTAATCCTCCAACAGAAGTGCCTGCCCATATAAAGCCCTGCTTATCTTCACAAACAGCAGTTACCTCATTAGATGAAATTGATTTATTATTTGTTGGATAATGTCGTATAATGTATGAATGAATTCTCAACAGGATTAAATTTGTTAAGACCACCAGCGCCGGTTCCTATCCAAATAGTGCCATCAGCAGATTCAAAAATACAATGTATGAAATCACTGGCAATTGATTTAGGGTTATTGCGATCAGTAAATGATCCTTTTAATTTTATCTGTTGCCGGATCAATCAGATAAATTCCTTTTCCAAATGAGCCAATCCAGATATTGCCACTTTTGTCTTCGTAGAATGTCCTTATTTCTATCGGGCTAAAATATGTTTTAAGATTTCTGTCCGTATTATAATATCTCAAGACGGCATTTTCGGAAAACTGATTTGTTACCTTCACAATATTGCCTGAAAGAGTTCCCACCCAGAGATTTCCTGATCGATCTTCTAACAATGAACTGATGCCGGATTTTTTATTTGCATCAATATCAGGAATGAAAATAGTCTGAAATATTTCTGAAGATCGGTTGAATTTATTCAATCCTGAAGATGATGTTCCAATCCACAAAACTCCCTGCTTATCCTCAAAAACTGAAACTATATAATCTTCACTAATGCTTTCAGAATTGTTACTTCTTGTATAAAATTTTATTTTCCCGGTGTCAGGTTGATAACGTAAAAGTCCTGTTCCATAAGTGCCTGCCCATATTGTGTTGTCATTAGCTGCAAAAATACTGCGAACCGAATGCTGCGTATGCTTATCTTTTGTACTTTGTACAGTCTGATTTACATCTCCACCAAGCATATGTTTTTTTATGAAGATTTTTTCTTCTTTAAAGTCCCTAAGATTTACAGAATACATACCCGAATATGAACCGATCCACAAAACTTCATTCTTAATACAAAGACTCATTATTCCATTCAATGAAATATCATTTGGCTTTTCAGGAAATAATTTATAGTTAAATATTTTTTTCTGTCTTAAATCATATCTATCTAATCCGCCTCTGCTTCCAATCCAAATATTTTTATTTTTATCTTCCACAAGTGAAAGAATAAAATTGTGGCTAATTGAATTTGATGTTGAAGAATTGTGTTTATAGTTTGTGAAGGATTTTGTTGAAGAATTGAAATGGCTTAAACCATTCCTTGTACCTATCCACAAATTGCCTTCACTATCTTTTAAAATCGCCCACACATAATTATCAACTAACGAATTGGATGAATCTGGATTTTGAATATAATGAACGAATTTACCTGATCGCAGATCATATCTGCTGAGACCTGCTCGTGTTCCAATCCAAAATATTCCGGTATCTGTTTCGCAAACTGTGTTTACTGCATAATCAAGCAGACTGTTTTTATTTCCCGGCTCGTGTCTAAACACTTTGAATTTGTAACCATCGTAAAGGTTTAATCCATCCTGTGTACCAATCCACAATAATCCCTTGCTGTCTTCGTAAATACAAAGCACCTGGTTTTGAGATAGTCCATCATCAATGTTTAAAGTGGAAACACGAAAATCTTTAATCTGCGGAAAAGTGAAATCCAGATGCAAAAAAAGGATAATCAAGTTTAACAAAATATTTAAATAAAGTTGTCCCTTCATTTTTTTAAAGAGATATTATATGATTAGGATTAGTTATTGGAAAATAAAACTTCCATATAAAAAGACAAAATATTTTTTTAGAAAAATACCATTTTGAAAGGCTTCGATGATTCATAATTATCTGAAAGGTGAATTTAGATTTATAAAACCTCACAGAATTCAATTATATTTTTGTAATTTTGATGAGATAATTTTACGAATTCTGGAGCTCATTTATGACTAATGAAATTAAACTTGGTGATAAACCTGATCTAAAAAAAGACTTCCCGGTTCCATCCTTTGATGACTGGAAACAACAAGTTGAAAAAGATCTTAAAGGTGAATCATTCGATAAAAAACTTACCACAAAAACTTATGAAGAAATAAATCTTCAACCGCTTTACACATCAAACGATATAAAAGATCTACCGCAAATAAATAATTTTCCAGGATTTGATAACTATCTCCGTGGAGGTAATGTTTCCGGATATAGTTTCAGAAGTTGGGAAATTGCACAAGAGTATAATCAAGCTCTACCTGAAGATTTAAATGAAGCTTTATGTTCAGATCTTAAGCGCGGACTAAATTCTATTAATATTGTGCTGGATAATCCAACTAAACTAGGAATTGATGCTGATCAATCTAAAGCCGGAGAAGTTGGTAAAGATGGTTTATCAATTTCCGGTGTTAGAAAAATGCAAGTGTTGTTTAAAGATATTGATTTGACAAATCAGCCAATTAACATTTCTTGTGGTTTTTCTGCTTTGCCAATAACACTTCTTTTTACAGCATACGCAAATGAAACAAGAACTAGTTTGATGAATATAAAAGGTTCTATCACATCTGATCCGTATGAATATTTATTAACTAAAGGCGAACTACCAATTTCATTAAATCAAATTTTTGATGAAATGAAATTATCTACTGAGTTGATGATCAAATCAAACTCTGCGATAAAAACAATTGGAGTTAGCGGTTTATCTTTTAATAATTCTGGTGCAAGCGCTGTTCAAGAATTAGCCTTTACTCTTGTAACCGCAGTTGAATATCTGAATGAAATGATTTCTCGCGGATTAAAAGCTGATGATGTTGCTAAAAGAATTAAATTCACTTTTGGAATTGGTTCATTTTACTTTATGGAAGTTGCGAAACTTCGTGCCGCAAGATTATTGTGGAGTAAAATACTTGAAACCTATGAAGTGAAAGGAGAAAATCGTAAAATATTTATTCATGGTAAAACATCTCAATTCAATCAAACATTTTTTGATCCATTTGCAAATTCGCTACGCACAACAACAGAAGCATTTTCTGCGATTGTTGGTGGTGTGGATTCACTTCACACAAATTCTTACGATGAATCTTTTAATATTCCAGATGATTTTTCGAGACGACTTGCGCGTAATACTCAAATTATATTAAAAGAAGAATCGCATCTCGATCAGGTGATTGATCCAGCAGGCGGATCTTACTTTGTAGAAAAGCTAACTGATGATATTGCAAAAGCTTCATGGAAATTGTTTCAAACGATCGAAGAAAAAGGTGGAATGTTAAAAGCAATTCAGTCTGGTTTTGTACAGGATGAAATTGCTAAAGTTGCCGATGCAAAGAAAAAAGACCTTGCAAAACGTAAATTAGTTTTAGTTGGAACAAATATGTATGCTAATCCAAAAGAAGAAATGATGGAGATCGCAAACCTGATCTAAATGCAATCTATAAAAAACGTGTTGAATATATTCAGAAATACAGAGTTAACGGCGATAACAAAAAACATTCAAGTGTACTTGAAAAACTACAGAATATTGCTGATACAAAATCTTATGATTTAATTGATAATGCTGTTGATGCTTTTCTTGAAGGTGCTTCACTTGGAGAAATATCAAAATCAATTCGTGCTTCTGCTGAAAAAGGAATTTCAGTTGCAGCTCTCAAACAATTTCGCTTATCGGAAATTTTTGAAGAATTACGTATCGCTTCAGAAAACTATAAAAAGAAAACCGGAAGTAAACCAAAAGTGTTTCTTGCAACAATGGGTCCGCTAAAACAATTTAAAGGCAGAGCAGATTTCTCCCGTGCTTTTTTTGAAGTTGGTGGATTTGAAATTGTTTACCCAAATGGTTTTGCAAAAACAGATGAAGCAGTCAAATCAGCAATCGATTCAAAAGCTCAAGCTGTGGTTATTTGCTCAACTGATGACACTTATCCAGAACTTGTTCCTCCAATTGTAAAAGGAATAAAAGAAAAATCAAAAGATGTATCAGTTATACTTGCTGGTTATCCAAAAGATCAAATTGAAGAACATAAAAAATCCGGAGTTGATGATTTTATTTATCTCGGAGCAGATGCTTATAAAGTTCTTTCAACTTTATTAAATAAAATTATCACATTGAATTAAAAACCTTTGTCACACTGAGCGAAGTCGAAGTGTGACCTATTTATAAAAAATAGAATACGCGTCATCCTTCGTCTTCGCTCAGGATGACATCGAGTTTAATTATTGAGAAGTTTATGAAACCAAATTTTAAAGACATAGAATTAAATCTAACATCAAAAAGTGTTTCCCAAAAAGAGTGGGAAGAAAAGTTTAAACAGGAAACAGGAAAATCTGTTGAAGATTTTATCTGGGAAACGATGGAAAAGATTCCTGTTAAACCACTTTACACAAAAGATGATATACAAAATCTTGATCACGTTGATTACCTATCTGGAATTCCTCCTTTCTTAAGAGGACCTTATTCAACGATGTATGTTCAACGTCCATGGACAGTAAGACAATACGCAGGATTTTCTACTGCTGAAGAAAGTAATGCTTTTTATCGCAGAAATCTTGCTCAGGACAAATGGGATTATCTGTTGCATTCGATCTTGCAACACATCGCGGCTACGATTCAGATCATCCAAGAGTTGTTGGTGATGTTGGAAAAGCAGGAGTTGCAATTGATTCAATCGCAGATATGAAAATTCTTTTTGATCAGATTCCACTTGATAAAATGTCTGTATCGATGACGATGAATGGAGCAGTTCTTCCTGTGCTTGCATTTTATATTGTAGCTGCTGAAGAACAAGGCGTAAAACACGAACAGCTTACCGGAACAATTCAGAATGATATTCTAAAAGAATACATGGTTCGCAACACTTACATTTATCCGCCAGAAGTTTCGATGAGAATCATTGCTGATATTTTTATGTTTACAGCCAAGCACATGCCAAAGTTTAACAGCATTTCAATCTCAGGATATCATATGCAGGAAGC
>CAWEUT010000023.1:0-13799 GCA_963812305.1 uncultured Ignavibacteriaceae bacterium | reverse complement strand
AAAAAAATCCCCGATGAGGGGAGGCATCGGGGATACTAATCAATCTACAAGCAAGCTACGCTGAAAACCTGACGTAACTCCTATCAAATGTATTTAATACTATTTTTAAAGTCAATCAATTTTAGATTTTTTAATTTTTAACTTTTGAATTTTTACTTTTAATTTTATTACCATACATTTGTATAGTATGGAAAAGAAAGCATTTCATTCTCAATTATTTCGAAGAAAAATAGAGGTTTGTGAACCGGATTACTGGGCAATAGTCCACGGTGAAACTATATTCAGAATTTATGATTTAGAATTCCGCAAATGCACCTGCTTCAAATGTATAACCGATCTGGAGAAGTACAAAGAGTTTTTAACTCGCTTGAGGTCAGCTTCAGTGCTTCCGCAAAATAAAGACTAATTCAATAATCAGGATATTGAATTGATTCTGCTATATGTTTAATTTCCAATAAACTTAATTGGATGATATGATTAGAATTGGAACCTGCAGCTGGAAGTACGATTCCTGGAAAGGAATTAGTTTATCCTGATAAAGAAGAATTTAATTTCCTTTCTGAATACTCAAAACATTTTAATACAGTAGAAGTCGATCAATGGTTCTGGTCATTGTTTGAACCAAAGAAAGCTGTCCTTCCAAAAGACAGCGATGTAAAATCATATGCTAAATCTGTTCCAGATAATTTTAAATTTACAATTAAAGATTCCAAACAGCATTACACTCACTCATTTCTATAATAAAGATAAGACAGCAGAACTAAAACCAAATCCATTTTTCTTAAAGACTGATCTGTTTGAAAAATTTCTTGAAACTCTTAAACCAATGAAGAAAAATATTGGTGTGCTGATGTTTCAGTTTGAATATCTGAACAAACAAAAGATAAGCGGACTTAACAGAATTCCTGGATAGGTTTGAATCATTCATTGAATCAATTGATAAGAAATATACTTATGGAGTAGAAATCCGTAATCCAAATTTTCTAAAGAAACCATTCTTTGAATTTCTTGAACGAAACAAATTAGCAATGGTATTTCTGCAGGGATATTATATGCCTCCAATCTGGGAAGTGTTCAACGAATACAAAGATCAAATAAAATCCACAGCAGTAATAAGATTACACGGTCCGGATAGATCAGGGAATAGAAAAGAAAACAGGCAGCATCTGGAATCAGATCGTTGAGCCAAAAGATGAAGAATTAGATAAAGTAGCAGAAATAATTTATTACTTGAAAAATAAAAAAGTTGATACTTACGTTAACGTAAATAATCACTATGAAGGCAGCGCACCGCTGACAATTAAAAAAATCCACAAACTTCTATAAATTAAAAAGTCTCCATTTCGTGGAGACTCTAGTAAATGAAAATCATTTCGCAATGAAAGTGAAACAGAATTACTTAATTCAAATCAAGTTATTAATAACTATTCCATTTTTTTATTATTCTGTCCCTATAGCTTAAATATAAATCGTTTTCGTTAAAACATAAACCAGTAACTGTACTATCTGGAATTTCTTCTACCGAATTAACATTAAAATAATTATCAGTTATTATTAGAATATCTTTATCAGAACTGTTTACGCCAAGCATATAAAAAGAACTATCCTTATAGTCTACAGCATAAATTCTGCAATTTGTAGAATCAACACTGCCTAAACTAAATTTTATGTCACTTCCTGTATTATATGGATTCTGTTTTGATACCGTTATAGCTCGGTATTCAATTGGATTTTTTAAATTTCTATAGAGCACTAACAAAGAGTCATCTAACTTCTTATAACATAACCCGCTTCCTTGCCATTCGGGTTCAGACAGACCATCCCATTGCATATAAATTCGTTCACCAATAAGTGAACATTTAATAATAGATGAAGTTTGTATTGATTGTAAGATAAACATCTGTTCCGTCATTTGTTATTGCTAAATAACCTTGACCATTCATACCTAAATCAAATGCATCATCAATGTTTTTACCGTCAGGTGAGAATTTTAGCAAATCTATTTGGGAACCTGCATTTCCAGATAAGTCATAGTTTGTGGTATAAAAATGATCATTTATAAATGTAATATCTGAAATATCGTCGTGATAAATATCCTTTGAAGTATTAATCTCTAAATCATCTTCACACGCATAAAAAACTAAAAGAATGATTAATAATAGATAATTTAAATATTTCATCGTCTTTTCTCCTTAAAAATTATTTCTTCATATATCTATAATGGATCATATGGTTATTAAAAAATAAAAAGACATAAGTGCCGGATTTTTCTAAACAATAATTCTAATGCCTGCTAAACCTAAAAAATCAATCCTGTTTATGAATTTTCGATAGCAAAGCTATGTTATAAATTAAAATTAAAACCTTATAAAATCAACTTACAATAAGTACTCATCTTTTTTTAAATAAATTACCGATGTATGCTAGTATGGTGTTTGCGGCAGAAGATTGCCGCCGAGAGCATAATAAATAACCCTGCAACCGAAGCTGCAGGGTCTTAAATTAATTTCTTTTTCGTCTTTCGTTTCTCGTCTCTCGTTTTACTTCAAAAGTATCATCTTCCTCGTCTGCACATAATCTCCTGCCTGTAATTTGTAGAGATATGTCCCACTTGTAAGATTTGATGCATCAAAATTAATCTCATAAACTCCGGGAGTCTTTTCTTCATTAATTAATGCTGCAACTTCTTCACCAAGAATCGAATAAACTTTCAGTGAGGTGAACGCAGTCTGTGAAATCGCATATCTTATTTTTGTTGAAGGATTAAATGGGTTTGGATAATTAGCATAAAGTGCAAAAGTCTCTGGTCTTAATCCAACTAATTCTTCATCTATTCCTGTTACATTAATAACAGCAGATGTGCTTCCCCATTTTCTGGATGGGCTTTTAAACCCGGCATTCACAGTATATGTACCGGCTGATGGTGCCGTTAAGATAAATGGATTCTTGAAGTTTTATTATTAACTGCTACAACATTTCCACCTGCATCAACAAGTTCTCCTGCCACATTACTTGTAGTACCGGTTAAAGTTATTCTAACCTGAAAATTGTCTAAGTACTTCTGCAGTTACTATTCCTGCTTCAGAAGTATGACATCCTGATCCACCACAACCGGGTGAAGTACCATTAAAATCTGGTTGTGAATTTGTAAAGGTTATTAAAAAGAGCGATGCTAAAACAGCTATTAGAAAAATTGTTACTTTCATATTATGTCCTAATTATTAATAATTTTTATTTAGCAAATTTTGTGCCTTATACTATAAAAAGAATCTATCACTTTAGAGGTAAAAATGAATACATTATAACAAATGAGGCGAAAAATAAGTTTGATTAGTAATTCTTACTTTTTGATTAAACAAAATAGTTGACGCGATTGAATCTCCATAATTGAAGATTAGTGATTAAATATATATCATTTTTTAAGCATTCCCGTTTTTTTCAGAATAAAAGACTACCAACATTTACTGGGTAAACGTAAGTCCAACTTGCAACCTGCTGGCACAGATTGTTCTTTCCATTCCAAGTTACCTGATAAGTTCCGCAGCTATTTAAGAACTAAAGTAATAAAAACTAATCAATTTATTTTTAATCAAATTTTAAGAAAATTCTTAGAGTATTTTAAGGGAGCAGAAAGTAAGTTGAGAGTTAAAAAAAGGAGAAATTATGTTAGATCTAACTCACTTACATCCAATGATCGTTCATTTTCCAATAGCACTTTTAATAGTTGGATTTTTAGCTGATGTTGTTGGATTAATATTTAAAAAAGACTTTTTTAACAAAGCGGGTTTTTATTTATTGATTCTGGGTACACTTGGTGTAGTTGCAGCATATTTGTCAGGCAATTATGCAGGTGAAGGTGTAACAGAGGCTGGTGCCCTAAAACAGGCTCTTGAAACACACGAAAGTGCAGCTATCTTAACACTCTGGTTAATGATTGGAGCTGCATTGGTTAGAATTGGTATGGTAGTACTAAAAAAGTACATTGGTGTTTATCGATGGGTAGCTTTTATAATTTTCTTTTTAGGCGTACTATCAATTGCAAGAACAGGATTTTATGGCGGTGAGCTGGTGTACAAACACGCTGCTGGTGTTCAATTTGATTTAGGTTTTGGTAATTTAGATTCATCAAACTCTGAGAATTCTGTTAATAATGAAGATTAGGAAATTTTCTGATGCGATTACTAGTTATTGAAGATGAGAAAGGAATTGCAAACTTTTTAAAGGATGGCCTTACAGAAGAATATTTTGCTGTTGATACAGCCTATGATGGGAAAAATGGTTTGCAAATGGCGCTTTCCAATGAATATGATTTACTTTTGGTGGATTGGATGCTGCCCGGTTTAAGTGGAATTGAAATCGTTAGAGAAATAAGAAAAAATAATCCTACTATACCCGTAATTTTTCTCACTGCCAGAGATACCGTTGACGATACAATATTTGGATTAGAAAGCGGAGCGAACGATTATATTAAAAAACCATTTCAGTTTTCTGAACTTCTTGCTCGTATTAAAGTTCAGCTAAGGACTAAAACTACTGAATCAGGTTATCTTGTTTTGGGACCCATCAAATTATCTTCGGACACACATCAGGTATTTAAAGATGATATTGAGGTCACCTTAACGCAGAAAGAATTTTCTTTGCTTGAATATCTTATGAGGAACAAAGGTAGGGTATGCACTAGATCTAGAATCATTGAACACGTTTGGGATATTCATTTTAATGCTGATACTTCTGTTATTGATGTTTATATAAATTTTATCAGAAAAAAACTTGGTATTGGGCCAAAGGAATTTATATATACATTAAGAGGTATCGGATATATCGCTAAGGATGAATAATTGAATCTCTCATTTCGAAATAGAATTTCTGCATATTATCTTTTTGCTACAGCTATGATGATAGCTCTTATTTTTATTGTCATTTATTTAATTGTCCATAAAACTGTCTTTTCTCATCTAAAGGATGATCTGGATTCCGAATTAAAAGAATTAAACAGCAGTATTGTTATGTATAATGATAGTGCACTAGTGTTTGCTAATCCTTTTGAATGGGAAGAAGGTGAACATAAGCAGATAGAAGTCAATCCGACTTTTATACAGGTATCGGATAAATTTGGTTATACGTTAAAGAAAACATCAAATCTTTTGAATGACAGTCTTATCATTAATAAAAACATTCAATCTAAATTTTATAGTAATACTCATCTTTCAAATTCTTCGGTATATCAGGTTCAATATCCAATCGTAAATGGTAAAAATAAAATTCTTGCTTACATCCTCGTTGCTATTCCATTGCAGGAATCAGAAATAGTTTTAGAAAATTTACAAAAAGCTCTTATAGTTTCATTCCCAATTATTCTGATTATATTATTTTTTACAGCCAGATACATTGCTGGAAAATCTATTGCACCCATAAATGATGTAATTACAACTGCCAATAGAATAACCCGTGAAAACTTAAAAGAAAGAATTTCGCTGCCAGAAAATAAAGACGAGATCCATTTACTAATCTCGACCATAAATGAATTATTAAACCGTCTTGAAGATAATCTATTGCGTGAAAAACAGTTTACTTCGGATGCTTCTCACGAATTAAGAACCCCCCTTTCGGTCATCAAAGGAACTCTGGAAGTGTTAATAAGAAAACCTCGCGAAGTTCATCAGTACGAAGAAAAGATAAACTATTGCATTAAAGAAACTGATAGGATAACAAAGCTTATAGATCAATTAATGTTTCTAGCACGATATGACTCAGGAAATGTACTGCCAAATAAAATTAAAATTAATATTGAACCAATTATATCCGATACCATTAGCAGATTAAACCCTCTGATTGTTGACAAAAATATTTCTTTACGTCTAAACCTTGATAGAGATACTGTGGCAAATGTTGATCCTTCAATGCTGGAAATAGTTTTTGAAAATCTTATAACCAATTCTATAAAATATTCCGATAGCAATAAGAGAATTGATATTGAAATTAAAAATAATTCTGATTTTCTTATTTGTTCTATTAAAGATCAGGGTTTTGGGATGACTGAAGAACAGGTAAAAAAAATATTTGATAGATTCTACAGGAACGACAATTCCAGAAATTCTGAAGTTGGCGGTTTTGGTTTAGGTCTTTCAATTGTAAAGAAACTTTGTGAAATACAGGACATTAAACTAACTGTTGAAAGTAAAGTTGGATCAGGCACTGCTTTTTATCTTCAAATAAACAAATAAACTTTAAATACCCGTCATTAATTTTAAGCATATTTTAAGAATCAGTTAAGATTCATTTTAGTCTTCAATTGTAGTTTTGAATCAACAAATTAAATTATTTAAAACATAAAGGAGATAAAATGAAAGCAAAAATCTTTGGAACTCTTATAATTCTTATTGTTGCGGCAATAAGCTTTAACTTCACATTTACTGGTAAAGTTAATTCTAAAACTGTTGATAATCTTAAAGATGCAATTACTGGTGAAACTACTGCAAGTGCAAAGTATCTTGCGTATTCTAAAAAAGCAAAAGAAGAAGGTCTATACAAAAATAGCTCTTCTCTTTGAAGCAGCATCAAAATCAGAAGGTATCCACGCAAATAACCACAGAGCAGTCCTTGAACAAATGGGCATTACTATGGATAAAGTTAATCCTAAGTATGAGGTTAAGTCTACTAAAGAAAATCTTCAAGACGCGATAAACGGTGAATCATATGAAGTTTCTAACTATGTATCCCGGTTTTATTAAAACTGCAAATGAAGGCAATGCAAATCTTGCAGTAATATCATTTAACTATGCTTATCAAACTGAAAAGAAACATAATGAACTTTATAAAGATGCTCTTGAAAAATTGAATAACAAAAAAGAAAGTACACTTGCATCAAATTATTATGTGTGTCCAACCTGCGGTAATACTTATGCTGGTCAGGCACCAAATAGATGCGGAATTTCAATGACTTCAAAGGATCGCTTTTTATCAATAAAATAATTGCCCTCCATAAAAACTCGCTTCAGGATTTTTCCAGGAGCGGGTTTTTTTATTTAGAAAAAATAATTCTTCTAAATCAATTAAAAATGGGTAAATGTTTTCTGTAATTTTACTTTGTTGCTTTTAGATTATTATGTAGTAAAACTGGAAATAATTATATGCTAATCAATTATCTGATTTATTTCCAATATCCTTTAGAAAGGATTTTAAGGAATGCACAAGCGGTTTGATATAGTCGATAAATCCATTGTTCTAAGCAATAGTGAAGACAATACAATAGATTTTTATTTAAATCCGGATGATGCTGAAAAGCAAAATATTTTAAAAAGTCTGGATTTTGATGAACACACTTTATCCTCAGCCCTTGATGCAGATGAAGTATCACGTATTGAGTTTGAACCCGGTTATACCTTTATTCTATGGAAGCACCCCAATAATTACTCCTTTGAAAATCAACTCCAGTTTAATGTTTCATCGCTGGGTATTGTTCTAACGAGAAAAAAAATCGTCCTTATACTTACCGATGATTATACACTATATGATAGAAGAGAATTTAATAAAGTAAATTCTTTAAATGATTATTTGCTTAAAATATTATTCTATACTATTCGACATTATACTGAACATATAAAAGCAATCAGGCAGATGTCTCGCGAACTCGAAAATAAAATAAGTTCCTCACTTGAAAATAAATATTTGATCCAGATGTTTAACTTAAGTGAAAGCCTTGTATACTATCTAAATGCTATAAGTATGAATAATACTGTATTGATAAAACTTCGTAACAATGCAGAAAAAATGGGCTTCACGGCTGAAGAGATTGAGTTTATTGAAGATTTGAGCATTGAAAATAATCAATGTTATAAGCAGGCTGAAATATATTCAACTGTCCTTGGCGGATTAATGGATGCAAGAGGTAATCTGGTCAACAATAATATGAATATTCTTTTGAAACGATTAACAGTTATAAACGTAATATTTCTGCCTCTAAATTTAATAGCTAGTATCGGGGGAATGTCGGAGTACAGTATGATGACTGGTGGAATACCCTGGCAATTATCTTATTCCCTATTCGGTCTTGGTATGCTTGGTATTGGATGGTTTACAGCTATTGTATTAAACAAATTAAGTAATGAAAAAAGGGATAAAATTTTTAAAAAAAAGTTACCAAAATTAACTAACTAATTCCTCAACCAGGTTTATTTAATTTTATATTCATTCATAGCAGCATCGTTAAAAATTATAATGAAAATAAATAATAGAAATTATCTTTTGTTGCGTGTAAGTGTCATTGTTGCCATAGTGGTTGGAGCAAAATTCATTGTACATTTTCTTGGCTGGGAGATTCTCTCAATTAACCCGTTATTCTCTGGAATTATTGCTGCAAACGTCTTTCTAATGGGATTTTTATTAAATGGTGTATTATCAGACTTCAAAGAAAGTGAACGGCTGCCCGGTGAGTTAAGTGCTTGTTTAGAAAATCTTACTCAGGAAGTGCGTGGGATAAAACTTGCAAAACCTGAAGCAAAAATAGTCACTTGCATCATTTTACTATCTGAATTGAGTCAGGATATTTTAAGCTGGTTTCATAAAAAACATCGAACTGGAGAATTGTTGGAACACATCAATGAACTAACACCTCAATTTGCTTTGATGGAACAATGGACTCAAGCAACATTAGTAGCTCGATTGAAACAAGAGCAGAGCAATCTCCGCCGCACACTTATACGTATTCACACTATTCGCGAAACATCATTTGTTTCTTCCGGTTATTTGCTTGCAGATCTAATTACAATATTACTTTGTACTGGTCTAATTTTAGCAAAAATAGAACCCTTTTATGAATCACTGTTTTTTGTCGGTGTGATATCATATTTGATGATTTATCTTTTAATGCTAATTATGGATCTGGACAATCCATTTGGATACTATGAAAATAATTCCGGCGAAGATGTTTCTCTTAAGCCGCTTGAAGATACTATTAAACGAATTGCTCAGATTAAAAATATTGAATCTTCTAATTCTGATCTTATTGCTAAACAAAATGCAGGCTATCCTGTAGTTAGTTAAATCTTAGTTTAATGAAGTATTTATAATTTGTTATGGATGAACTTAAATTTATCAATTTTATAAAGTCAGTAGAAAATAATTATGCCTGGTAGATTTATATTTTCTAAAATATTTCCTTCGATAGTCCTGTTCACATCTCTTATTGTTTTAACAATATTTATTGATTACGTCTTTCATTTATCAGGGTTGGTTTGGATAGGACGATATTTGGGAGTTGCTGGAACTTTAATAATCATATCTTCCTTTGTTTACTCGCTTAGAAAAAGAAAAATAATTTCGGTAGGCTCTCCAAAGAGATTACTACAAAATCACGAACTATTTGGTTGGTCTGGTTCATTAATGATTTTAGTTCACGGCGGAATACATTTTAATGCAATCATTCCGTGGCTTGCACTGTTTTCAATGGTGGTAGTTGTAGCAAGCGGACTTACCGGGAAATATCTTCTTAAGCAAGCCAAAGAAAATTTGAAAGAGAAAGAATCTGAACTAAAAGCAAAAAATCTTTCTACTGAAGAAATCGAAAAAGAACTTCTTTACAATTCTCTGATTATTGATACTATGCAGAAGTGGCGCAAGGTGCATATGCCGCTTACTATGATATTTGCTGCTTTTGCTTTACTTCATATTATCATCACTTTACTTTTGTGGCGGTGGTGATGAAAAGAACACTACTATTTTTTTCACTAACAATTATTATAGGTCTATCTGTTATAATATTATTTCCATACTATTCAATTAATCCTGGTGTACTTGTAAAAGGCCATTCAAATTTGCAAAACGATTGTTTTGCTTGTCATTCAATAGGAAGCGGTGCGCCAACTGAAAAATGTATTGCATGTCATAATCTTGCCAATATTGGAAAAGTTAATGTTGAAGGTCTATCACTCACTGGTCAAAACAGTAAAACAAATCTTCTTCATAAATCCATAACAGATATAAGATGTTTTGATTGTCACACCGAGCACAATGGTTTATCAAAGGAAAATGCTACTTTAAATTTCGCACATTCAGTGTTACCAAAACAGATGTTGAGTAGTTGTGCAGATTGTCATTCAGATAAAAAACCAGAGAATAAAGTTCATAATAATGTTTCATCAGACTGTTCCAATTGTCATACTACAAAAGAATGGGAACGCGCTGAGTTTAAGCACCAATTACTTGGTTCGAATCAAAACGATTGCAGAAGCTGCCATTCAAATAAAATTCCAAATGACGGATTACATAAAGGATTAGGAATTTCTATTCAATGTATACAATGTCACAATACAAATGAATGGAAACCTTCTACTTTTGAGCATACAAAGTATTTTAGATTTGATAACAACCATCCCTCTGATTGTACGAAGTGCCATAACGCTAAGGATAACTATAAATCATACACTTGTTATAATTGCCATGAGCATCAACCAGCACGAATTTCTGAAAAACATCTGGAAGAAGGGATAAGAGAATTTAACAATTGTGTTAAATGTCATCGATCTGGTGATGAAGAAGAAGCAAACGGTAAGGTGGATAGAGTTAATAGAGGCAGTGAAGGTGAAGAAGATTAAATTAAACAGAACTCTTTTTTAAATTTCCTAAAAGGTTACTATGAATACCGAAAAATCAGCCCAAATGTTTGCAATCAGACTGTCGTTTGCATTTGGGATTATAATGTTAGCCATTAAGTGGTATGCATACTACCTAACAGGTTCAACCGCTATTTTATCCGATGCTGCTGAATCAATTATACATATAATTGGTGTAGGTTTTGCAGTATTCAGCTTGTGGTATAGTTTTCAACCTGCGGATGAAGGGCACACTTATGGTCATCACAAAATTAGTTACTTCTCAGCGGGATTTGAAGGTGCATTAATTATACTTGCGGCAATCTTTATAATTTTTATTTCTGTTAAACGATTAATATTTGGAATTGAAATATCAAATCTAGATCAAGGTACTTATTTTACTTTTGCTGCATCAGTAATAAACCTTATTCTAGGCGGTTACCTGGTTTGGAGAGGTAAGAAAAGTAAATCAATTATTCTTATTGCAAATGGAAAACACGTACTTACTGATTCCTGGACAAGCTTTGGAGTTGTTGGAGGTTTGCTTCTTACCTGGATAACCGGCTGGCTTCCTTTCGATCCCATTGTAGCTATTGCAGCGGCTTTAAATATTTTATGGTCAGGCGGCAAATTAGTAAGGCAATCTGTTGGCGGTTTAATGGATGAAGGAGATAAAAAAACGGCTGAGTCTATTAAAAATATTCTTAATCAGGAAACAAATCGTCTGGGATTGGAATACCACCAGTTAAGATATAGGGAAAGTGGAAATGTTTTGTGGCTCGAATTTCATTTGCTCTTTCCAAAAAATACTCTGCTTGAAGATTCCCATAAAATTGCAACTGAAATTGAAATGAAACTTAAAACTGACCTTAATGCTAATGTTAATGTTATTACACATTTAGAACCTCTTGAGATACACAATGAGATTCATAGTGAAACTCATAACTGAAATTAAAAGAAATTATGAATAGCCGTAGATAGTAAATATGCAAAAAATATTTTTTCTAATTATTATTATAACTCTTTGCTTAATCCCAGAAATCTTTCCTCAAACTAGTAATGGTAGTGTAACAGGTCGCATTCTAGATAAAAGTACCAGTGCTTTAATTGAATACGCTAATATTGTTTTATTATCTGTACAAGATTCATCAGTAATAACTGGTACTGTTTCTGATAAAAATGGATTCTTTATTTTAGATAATATAAGTTTTAATGATTATCTGTTGGAAGTAAGATTTATAGGTTTTAATACTCTAAGATTTAAAATTTTTACTTCTCCAGAAAAACCTCTTTTGAATCTCGGAGATATATTAATTGAACCTGTCGCATTGACGATTAATGATGTTGTTGTTAAAGGCGACAGATCGCCAGTATCCTATCAGATAGATAAAAAAGTAATTGATGTAGATAAAATTCAAACCGTTATGTCCGGTAATGCCGCAGATGTACTTCAGAATGTCCCTTCGGTTACAGTCGATATAGAAGGTAATGTTAGTTTGCGTGGTAGCGTTAACTTTACAGTTCTGATTGATGGGAGACCATCTATTATCAGTTCACAAGATGCACTTCAGCAGATACCTGCCAGCTCAATTGAATCAATAGAGATTATTACAAATCCTTCTGCAAAATATGATCCTGAAGGAACAGCAGGAATAATTAATATTATTTTAAAGAAAAATCAGAACCTTGGATCTAAGCGGTGTAATTAATGGCAACATTGGTTTAAATGAAAAATATGGTGGCGATTTTCTTTTTCAGTACAAAACAAATGATTTGATTTATACGTTGGGTATGGATTATAATAAAAGATATTTTCCCGGATACAAGTATTCAGGAAAATACATATTACCAGGATAACTCTGTTTCATATTATAACTACGATGGTACTACTAAATGGGGAAGAATTGGTTTTGGAATAAGAGGTGGTATTGAATTCAATTTTAGTGAAAAAGATTTCTTTAATGTTGTTGCCAGATATGGGACACGTGAAGGTGATAGGAAAAGCACTCAACAATTAAGTAATTGGACATCCGACCAAACCGATGTTTCAACTTCTACTAATTTAAATAATAGCATTAGAGATGGTCAATTTGCTGGGGCTAATTTCACATATACCCATAAATTTGAAGGTAAGGGGCACGAGATAAAAGGTGAATTTAATTTTGGCTACAATGAGGGCAAAGACTCTTCCTCCACAGAAACAATAAGCAATGATTTATTATCTGATGGAAAAAAGACAACTGAGTTTGGACCTTCAAGAGAGCTAGAAGCCAAAATTGAATATACACTCCCGTTATCTGAAACAAGAAAATTTGAAGCTGGTTATGATGGTGAAATTGAAAACTCCGATGAGAACAATGAATTATTTGTTTACAATCTTGAGACACTTACATATGAGTATCAGTCAATATACAGCCACTCAACTAATTACTATGATAATTATCAAGCATTTTATTTAATGTATTCAGATCAGTTCGGCGATCTTGGCTTTCAGGTAGGATTAAGACCTGAATACACATATAGAAACATCAGTCTTCTTGATCAGCAAGAAGACTTTATAATTGACCGCTGGGATTATTTCCCTACTCTGCATACATCATATAAGTTTTCCGAAGGCACACAGTTAATGGCAAGTTATTCTCGCAGAATACAAAGGCCGCACGGTGGAGAACTTGAACCATTTATTACCTGGATGGATGCTAATAATGTTAGAGTGGGGAACCCCGATCTTTTGCCTGAATTGATTGATTCTTATGAAGCCGGCATACAAACATTTATTGGTGATGTAAGTTTATCTGCAGAAGTGTATCATAGAGTTACAAATAATAAAATTGAAGATATACGTTCAGTTTATGAAGAAAATATTAACCTTCATACCGTAGCAAATGTTGGTAAGGATTTTTCAACCGGTACTGAATTGATGCTTTTACTTGATCCGTTTGAATTCTGGAATGTTAATTTTATGGCAAACTTGTATGATTACAGAATTGAAGGTGTTTTGTATGATGAACCATTTTCGAGAAATAGTTTTAGCTGGAATGCTAGATTAAATAATATGTTTAAGCTCAGTCCAAGTACGCAATTTCAATTTAATTTTCACTATAACAGCCCAACTGTTTCATCCCAAGGAACTTGGGAAGAATCTTATTCTGCGGATCTTTCTATTAAGCAGGATCTGTTTGAGAGATTGCTAACACTGATACTGCAAGT
>CAWEUT010000022.1:0-173475 GCA_963812305.1 uncultured Ignavibacteriaceae bacterium | reverse complement strand
CTTCTTCTTATCAAAATACTCTGTATGAAGAATCTCATGAGCTTTATGTGAATTTGGCTCACCGAAAAATTCTTTATATAAAGTCTTTACAGATTCATTTTCGTGAGATCTTCTGGTCTTTGCATTTTCATCAATCTTGTAAAGAGCTTTAATTCGCTTCACAACTTTTTCAGGTTTTTGATGAATAGGTTGACCGCCCCGCCATTTATACAGCCGCCGGGACAAGCCATTACTTCAATAAAATGATGTTTAGAAGTTCCATTCTGCACCTGATCAAGAATCGGTCAACATTTCCGATTCCGTTCACAACTGCAATGTTAACATCAAGATCACCAATTTTAATTGTTGCTTCCTTAACTCCAGCCATTCCTCGAATCTCATCAAATTCAACATTTTCAAGATCTTTTCCTGTCATTTTAAAGTATGCTGTACGTAAAGCAGCTTCCATTACTCCGCCGCTTGTTCCAAATATTGCGGCCGCACCTGTTGATTCACCAAGCGGATTATCAAATTCACTTTCCGGTAAATCATTAAAATCAATTCCTGCCATCTTGAAAAATCTTACAAGTTCTCTTGTAGTTAAAACTGCATCAACATCCGCCATTGAATGTTCTGAAAGTTCTGCACGATTTGATTCATACTTTTTAACTGTACAGGGCATAATTGAAACAACATAAATATCACTTGGATCAATTCCCATTTTCTTTGCGTAATAAGTTTTTAAGAACTGCACCTTCCATTTCGTGTGGAGATTTACAAGTTGAAACATGTTCCAATACTTCCGGTCTGTTCATCTCAACATATTTAACCCAGCCAGGACAGCAGCTTGTAAACATTGGCAAGCTTCCGCCATTTTGAACTCTGTTAATCAACTCAGTTGCTTCTTCCATAATTGTAAGATCAGCAGCAAAGTTTGTATCGAATACTTTTTTGAATCCTAATCTTCTCAAACCTGTAACTAACAATCCGGTTACATCTGTTCCAAGAGGCATATTATATTCTTCACCAAGTGAAGCGCGTACTGCAGGAGCAACCTGAACGATACAATATTTTTTTCTATTGTAAATTGCATTTGCAACTTCTTTAACTGCACTCTTTTCACGCAAAGCTGCAGTTGGACAAACAAGAATACATTGTCCGCATAAAATACAATCGCTTACATTTAAACCTTTATTATAAGGTGTAGTTACGATTGAAGTGAATCCGCGTTTTGTAAAATCTATTGCACCAACTTTTTGTACTTCGTGGCAAACACGAACACATCTGCCGCAAAGAATACATTTTGCAGGATCGCGTTCCATTGATGCACTTGAAATATCAATTGCGTGAGATTTTGTTTCACCAACATAACGATGTTCACGGATTCCATATTGGTCTGATAAATCCTGAAGCTCGCAATTTTTATTACGCACGCAAATCAAACAATCCTGAGGATGATTTTCTACAAGAAGTTCTACAATTGTTTTTCTTGCTTTGCGTACTCTTGGTGAATCTGTTGTAACAACCAATCCTTCAGAAACAGGATAAGCACACGATGGTGTTAATCCTCTGAATCCTTCAACCTCAACAGCGCAAATTCTGCAAGCACCTGTTGGATCTAAATTTTTTAGATGACAAAGTGTTGGTATTGATATTCCTACTGATTTAGCAGCATCAAGAATTGTCATTCCTGCTTCTGCGTTTACTTTTATTCCATTTATTGTTAACTGAACCATTTCTTTCTCCAGACAAACTTTAATTAATATTTATCGCTTCAAAGCGACAGATTTCATAACACATTCCGCACTTAACACATTTGTTATCCAATATGTAATGTGCTTGTCCTTTTTCACCAACGATTGCATCAACAGCACATTTCTTAACACACAATCCGCAGCCTGTACAAATTTCATTATCAATTGTAAATGTTAATAACTCTTTGCAAACACCTGCTGAACATTTTCTATCATATAAATGCTCTTCGTATTCGTGGCGGAAATATCTTAATCCTGATAAAACAGGATTTGGTGCTGATTGTCCTAATCCGCAAAGCGAAGTATCTTTAATTACATCAGCTAATCTTTGTAAGTGAATCATTCCTTTAAATCTTTGTAACTGATCAAGTTTGTTTCCATCATTGCCGTAACGTTTTGGAATGCGTTCAATTATTTCTAGCATTCGCTTTGTTCCTTCACGACAAGGAACGCATTTACCGCAGCTTTCTTCCTGGATGAATGTTAAGAAATATTTTGCAACATCAACCATACAGGTTTCCTCATCCATCACAACAAATCCGCCTGAGCCCATCATTGCGCCAACTTCTTTTAACGATTCATAATCAACAGGAGTATCAATCACACTTTCAGGTAAACATCCGCCTGATGGTCCGCCGATCTGAACAGCTTTAAATTCTTTTTTATCAGGAATTCCGCCGCCGATTTTAAAAACAATATCACGTAAAGTTGTTCCCATCGGAACTTCAACTAATCCTGTGTTCTTAACATTACCGCTTAATGCAAAAACTTTTGTGCCTTTTGATTTTGCAGTTCCTACTGAAGAAAACTTTTGTGCGCCCATCATAATTACAGGCGGAACATTTGCAAAAGTTTCAACATTATTAATAACTGTTGGTTTGCCAAATAATCCTGCAATTGCTGGATAAGGCGGACGTGGTTTTGGCATTCCGCGTTTACCTTCAATCGAACCGATGAGTGCAGTTTCTTCACCGCAAACAAATGCACCTGCACCTTTTTTAATTTTTATGTGAAGTGAAAATCCGCTCTTAAGAATATTATCACCAAGAATTCCATACTCTTCGCATTTTTTAATTGAGTTTTGAAGTCTTTCAATTGCAAGAGGATATTCTGCACGGCAATAAATGTATGCTACACTTGCACCGATTGCATACGCAGCAATCATCATTCCTTCAATAACTCTATAAGGATCGCTTTCTAAAAGTGATCGATCCATAAATGCACCGGGATCACCTTCATCAGCATTACATATTAAATATTTTTGTTCTGATTGCTGTTTGAGTGCAAGTTCCCATTTTTTTCCTGTAGGAAATCCGCCGCCGCCGCGACCTCTTAATCCGGCATCTAAAACTTCTTTGATAACTTCTTCGGGTTTCATCAATCGTAAAACTTTATCAAAAGCTTTAAATCCGCCGTGCGCTAAATATGCATCAATAGAAGTAGGATTAACAACTCCGCAATTTGCAAGAACAATTTTTTGCTGATGTTCAAAGAACGGAACTTGTTTTAAACTTATTACTCCGTTTGATTTTCCGTGACTGCCAAGAATTTTTTCTTTATAAACTTCTTTATCAACAAGAGTTGTTTTGATAAATCTCGAAACATCTTTTACTGTAATTTCCTGGTAAGATATTCTGTCTTTGCCCGGAAGTTTTATATCAACGATTGGCTCAACAGCGCAATAACCGATACATCCTGTTCCTTCAATAATCGCTTCGATGTTTAATTTTTTAAGTTCAGCTTCAATAGCTTCTTTAACTTTTGCTGCACCTGATGCAAGTCCGCAAGTTCCCATTCCAATAATTATAATTGGAAGATCATGCTCTTCATATTTTAAACGCTTGCGAAGTGAAGATATTTCGTGTTCGCATTTATCATCGTGATGGCAAAGCGGACCTTCTGTACAGCATTGAATAAAATGTTCGCAAGGTTTATCTGTTGTGTGCCAGCATTTTTCGCAGCACAGTTGATTAAAATCTTTCATTTGGTTGCCTCAGCAGTCTCAGTTTTTTTTACTGTCTGATATTTTTTCAAAATCTTTGGAATATCTTTTACAGTTATTCTTCCGTGATAATCATCGTTAACCAAAATAACCGGAGCGATTGAACAAGCTCCGATACAGTTAACAACTTCAAGAGTAAATTTTTTATCGCGTGTTGTGTGTCCTGCCATCACTCCTAATTCCGCTTCTAATGCAAAAAGTATATTTGCAGAATTTTTAACGTGGCAAGCTGTTCCGCGGCAAACACGAATTATATTTTCACCAAGCGGCATTAAACGAAATTGATTATAAAAAGTTGCCACTCCGTAAACACGGCTAAGCGGAACTTTTACAAAATTAGAAATATCTCTTAAAGCATTTTCCGGTAGATAACCGTAAATGGTTTGTACTTCCTGAAGAAGGGGAATTAATGTGCTTCTGTCATTCGGTTGGTAATTTTCAAATATTTTATTGTGCATTTTTTCCTCAAGTAATTCGATATAGTCGCATCACTTGTGCATGCAAAATGCCAGATTACTTTAAATAAAAAGCGCTTTTAAGTAATAAATTCAAGACAATAAATAATAATTAGCAATTAACTTTTCTTGCTTTTGAGAAGTGATTTATTGAAAAATGGAAAGCATTTGTGAGATAGAGCAAAGTTAAGGTGTTTATAAGCGGAGAGAAATAATATTTATTATCAAGCAAAACCACAGAATAGGCGAAAGCATTTTTTTAATTAAGTTCCAGCACTAGCGCCCATCCAAACTGAAAACAATATATATGCAATAACCACACCTCCAATAATATAACTTGCAATCGTTGCATCTTCTTTTACATAAATAGTTTTTAATTCATCTAGTTGTAATGTTTTGAAAGAATCTTCGATTGAACTAAAATATATCTCGTTGTTTTTAACCGAGGCAAATCCTTGATTGCTTTTTCTAAAATCAATAATCGAATCAGTTTTTGTTATTAACCATTCTACTTTGTATGAATCACTAAGTTCTGTTTCGCTATCAACCATTATGGTTTGCGTTGAACAACCTGTGATTAACAAAATGGAAATTGATAAAATAGTAACGACTAATTCTTTCATTTGTCTATGGCTACTACTTCGATTTAACTTTTCCCCACTCAGCAAAAGCATCTGCAAAAGGAACAAGTGCGCGTGGTATTGCGCCATGCATAAAAGATGTAATTACTCCATATGTTACAACAGGAACATCCATAAGTTTTGCTTCGTTAATTCTTGTTTGCATTGCACGATGCGTTAACAAACATCCGCCGCAATGAACAACAAGTTTGTAATCTGATAAATTATCCGGCAGCTCGCTATTATGAATAATATCTATCTGCAATTCTTTTTTTGTGTAACTACGCAGCCACTTAGGAATCTTTACTGTTCCAATATCATCTTCCTGTGTGTGATGTGAACAGACTTCAGCAATTAAAACTTTATCGCCGTTTTTAAGTCCGTCTATTTTTTTTAATCCTTTAATAAATAGCGGAAGATCACCTCTGTGCCGGGCAATTATAAGTGAAAAAGTAGTAAACTTAATTTTGGCAGGAATATCTTCTGCAATTCGAGTTACAGAATTACTATCAACGATTACAAGATCAGGATATGATTTAAAATTATTTAGAGTTGAAACAAGTTCTTTCTCACGACAAACAGTAACAACCGCATTCTCATCAAGTGCTTCACGAATCATATGCACTTGCGAAAGAATTAGTTTTCTTTTCGGCAAAGTGTAATCTGTGGGAATAACCATTAAAACAACATCGCCCTGCTTTACAATATCTTTTACTAACGGCGGTTCATCATCCTGCGGAAGGTGACGGATCATACTTCGTTTTAGATCTTCAATTCCTGCTTTCTCTTTACAGGATACTTCAAAGTGTGTCATCCTAAGTTCTTTAAGTTCTTCAAGCAAAACAGGATTAACACCAAACTCAATTTTATTTACAACAATTATATAATTAATCTGAAGTTTATCGAGGTATGCAAACAACTCAAGTTCCTTGCTTTGCAAAATTTCTCGGGCATCAAGAACAACCAAGGCAAAGTCTGAGGATGATAAAATTTTTATAGTTTCGGTAATGCGCTGTCTTCCAAGCTCACCTTCATCATCGATACCTGAAGTATCTACAATTACAACCGGACCGTAAGGTAAAAGTTCGTATTTGGTTTTTATTGCATCCGTTGTTGTTCCTGCGATTTCGGAAACCCTGGATACGGTTTGCTCGAGTAAGGAATTTACAAGCAAAGACTTGCCAACATTTCTTCTTCCAACAACGGCTATATGCGGACGGCTTGAATCAACTGCCATAATGAATTAGACTTTCTACGAATACTAAACTTGATATAAGATGCTAAATTTGTCATTCCAACTTGTTTCGGAATCCAATTCTTTCTTTAAGAGAAGCTGAAACGAGTTCAGCTTGACAATCGAATACTTATACACCTCATACCACTTCCCTGAAAAAGCTTAGATTCAAAAAATGTTCCATAGAATAAAACTGCTTTAATGATTGATATGTTTGTTTTTATGATGAATATTATTTCACAATTGTGTAGTAATACCAAGTTCAAAAAATCATTTCTCTGATTCAAGAAATCTTAAGCTTGACATTACAAGATTATTTTCCCTTTTTTGAAGTAGAATTCTTAATCATTTTTCATTACAGAGACTTTTATGAAAAAGATCGGGTTAGTTTTTAGTTTCGTTCTTTTCTTCTCAATTTCATTTCAAGTAAATGCACAGTGGTTTTGGCAAAATCCTTTGCCGCAGGGAAATGATCTTTACTACAGTGTGTTTTATTAATGCAAATATTGGCTGGGCTGTTGGAAATGCTGGTACAATTCTAAATACAACAGATGGTGGTATCAGTTGGACTGATACAAACGAGTAGTATTAATGACCAAATTAATGATGTTTGTTTTGCAGATGTGAATAATGGCTGGTGTGTAGGGGCTTATGGTACAATTCTTAAATACTTCGGATGGGGGCGTAAACTGGATTAAACAAATAAGTGAAACAACTGAATGGATTATATTCAGTTTATTTCCGAAATAATTATGAAGGTTGGGCTGTTGGCGATAACGGAGAAATCTTAAAAACTGCAGATGGTGGAACATACTTGGGAAGTGAATAAGTGGAACAACTAATAATGATCTTTCAGATGTTTTTTTTATAAATAGTAATATTGGGGTGGATCTGTTGGAGACCAATGGAACAATTTTAAAAACTAATGATGGTGGGGAAAACTGGTCAGTTAAACCAATAGGGATTAACAACTGGCTTGCGGTCGCTATTTTTTATAGACGAAAATATTGGGTGGTCTGTTGGTTCTTATGGTACACTCCTTAAAACATCGGATGGCGGTGAAAACTGGGATTCAATCAACTGACACTAATGCTTGGTTTTCTTCAATGTCATTTCTTTGACCAATGACATTAGGCTGGATTGTTGGGTCAATATGGATTAAATTCTTAAAAGCACAAACGGCGGGAGCAACTTGGGATTAATCAACCATCAGGTACGGACAGGTAACTCTTATTGATATTGTCATTGTTGAGATCATAAATAGCAGTTGGATTGCAGGTTTGAATGGAGTAATACTTAAATACAACGAATGGTGGAACTGAGTGGTCTTCACAATCTCTTGGAACAACAAATAATCTTGAATTCAATTGCGTTACTAGATGCTACACTAGGATGGGCGATGTGGGCGAAATGGAACAATCTTAAAAACTACTAATGGCGGACAAACATGGGATACCTTCAAGTAAGTTTAACTGAGTCGTTATTTGATTCTGTATTTTTTATTGATAGCTAATATGGATGGATTGTTGGAGAAAATGGTACTAATACTTAAAACAACTAATGGTGGACAAAATTGGGGATCACAAACAAGTGGAACAAATATGATTCTTAAGTTCTGTTTTTTTTATCAATGCAAAATACGGCTGGGTTGCTGGTGGTTATCTTATGGAAGCAATTACTTTGAATACAACTGATGGTGGTATAAACTGGGTTCACAATTATTTGGAACAACATTGTCATTATTTGGAGTCAATCTATTTTGTTAATAATGAAGCTGGATTGGCGGTTGGTTATGCTGGACTAATTCTCAAAACAACAAATGGTGGAATTAATTGGATTACACAAACCAGTGGAACTCAATATGAATGGCTTTATGCTCGGTACCTTTATAGATGAAAATAGTTGGTATCGGCTGTTGGAAATGACTGGTACTATTGTAAAAACAACCAACGGTGGAATATAATTGGATATCTAAAGTGAGTGGAACACAAGTAGTTCTTTACTCGAGGTTAATTTTAGATAATAATGTGGTTGGGTTGTTGGACATGGATGGTCTAGTTCTTGAAATCAACAAATGAGGGTGAAAATTGGAATACACAATTAACAAATGAAACAATAAATCTCTTTATTCAGTTAATTGCATTGACGAGAATAATGGCTGGATTGTTGGTACAGGGTGGTTCTATTCTCCACACAACCAACGGTGGTGTTACTTTTATTGAAGATGAAGAAAATAATTTTACTCAACCAAAAGAATTTTTATTACAACAAAACTACCCAAACCCATTTAATCCAAGCACCAGTATTCAGTATGCAATAAGCAGTACGCAATTTGTTACACTTAAAGTTTATGATTTGCTCGGGAGAGAAGTTGCAACTCTTGTTAATGAGGAGAAAACTGCAGGCTCGTACAATGCACAATTTACAATGAACAATGTACAATTAAGTTCTGGTATTTACTTTTACAAACTTCAGGCCGGGGACTTTGTTGAAACTAAGAAGATGATTCTTTTAAAATAACTTTGCGAGCTTTGTGTCTCCTTCGTGCTCTTTGTGGTTAAAGTTTTTAACCACAAAGGACACAAAGATTTTTCGCCAAGAACGCAAAGAAACTATTTCACATCCTCAACTTTTATATTCACAACATCACTAAAACCATTGAGCTCAGGATAGTACATTAAGTAACCTTGTGCAGGCATAATTTTATACTCGCCGGGAATTTGCGCTTTAATAATGTATGAAAACTCCATTTTACTCTGGCAGCTTGTTACAAAGAATGCAACTTTTTCATCACGATATTCTCTATCCGCATAATGCCAGCGCCACGGCATATAATCATAATAGTAATCGTAGTAAGTCTGGTAATTATTTTCGCCATCAATAAAATATTTATCCATATCCTTTACAACTTCAAATCCCGAAGGCAGCATATCTTCAAGAATAAAGTAATCAAGGTTTTCTGATTTTGATTCAACAAAAGTCTTTACAAAAATATCCTGTCCACTTGTTACTGTTCCATCAAACTTTTTCTTAAAGTAAATGATGTGTCCGTCTTTCTCGCCGGTTTCAAGAATATAATATTCACGTCGCACTTTAAACCCATTATTATTCTCAATCGATTTTATATCTTCAGTGAAAAACTCACTTAAACCCGAGAGATATAAAATTCCCTTGCCTGATTTTTCTATTCTTAGTTTATTATTTCCTTTCTTCAAAGTATTCAATTCACTTCCGCTAAACTTTAAAGTTTCAGATTGTTTGAAAACATCAGACTTATCAAAACTTTTTTTGAATACTTCTTTATCGTTTAAGAAAATCTTAACTGAAAAATCAGGATCCAGTTCTTTTGTGATTTTCAGATAATCAGTTAATGCAAACAGAACAACAGAAGTTTCTTGGGTTGATCTCCACGAATACCCCTGTCTTTTAAGAAGCAGCCACCTGACAGCTTTAGCGATTAAATCAGAATTACCTTCTACATTTAAGATTGCTTTAACTGCGAAGGCGGTACCCTGCACGTTATCATTCTGCCATCTGTAATGCCATTCCTCTCCGCCCCAGAACGCAAATGATTTTTCTTCACTAACCTGTTTCTTTAATCTTGCAACAACATCTATTGCCTTTTGAGTTTCATTCATATTCTTCAAAGAAATTGCAAGCAAAGAAAGCGGATAAGATTTCAAATCCTTACGAAGAAGAATATTAATGATCTCAACATAATTGTCTTTGTCATAACTTTGATTTTTCATTGCAGTGCTTAAAGAATAAATCATATACGATAAAGTTGTTTCATCAATATCAGATTTAGCATTTGTAATCTGGTTTTTAAGATTGTTTAATCCATTATAAAAAACATTTTCATTAATATCATAACCAGCTTCGCGAGCTAAACTCAATCCATAAATAACATAAGCGGTCATATAAGGATGAGTTTGATCATTTGTCCACCAGCCCCAGCCGCCATCAGAATGCTGATGATCATAAAGACGTTTTAATCCTGCATCAACATACTTGGGTAGTTCTTCAATTGTTTGAGATTTTAGAGGCACATTAATTTCTTTAAAAGTCTTTGCAACAATTATCGTGGGAAGAAATCTGCTCATTGTCTGTTCAACACATCCATAAGGATAACCTGCAAGATCATCAAGAGCTTTTAACATCGTTCCCGCTAATGATGGATCTGCAGTAAATGATAAAGTGGCAGTTCTGATATCAATGTTCTCAGGAAATGAGATTTCAATTGTCTCGTTAACATTTTCTTGTGGATAATGCAATACAACCGGATTAGTAACTTTAATTCCATTCGGAATAATTGGAACCTTAACTTCCATTGCATCTGATTCTTCATCGGTCAGCGCAGATACGTTTAAGGTCGCTTCACCAGTTGGGTTTGTTATCCTTACTTTCCAATCAATTCTTAATTCTGTTTGAGATGGAATACTAATTTCATAAGTGTCTTTTGCTTCCCCACCTGTCTTATTAATCACTTCCTTTGAATTAACTAATGATGAAATTAGTTTTAAGTTTTTACCTTCAAAATGGATTTTAGTTATCTTCTTTTTAGTAAGATAATTATGCACGATTGTAGAAATTACAACTTCATCATCCTGCCTAAAGAAGCGCGGAGTTTCCATTCGCACAAGCAAATCTTTTCTGCTGATAAACTTGTTTACTTTTTGTCCAACATCCGTGTCCTTTGTAATTCCACGAACAGTTGTTCGCCAGGTTGTTAAGTTATCGGGAATCTTAAACTCAACTTTTGCTTTGCCGTTTTCATCAGTAACAACGTGGGCTTTCCAGATCAAAGCATCTACAAAGTTAGTGCGAACATCTGCCTGCACATAAGCTGATTTATCTTTTGATTCCTTCATCATCTTGCCGTCTGCCATATCTAATCCAACTATACGAGAAGCATTTGTACTTGGAGCTAGTTCCTCTCTTGCAATATTATTTCCTCTTACATCACCTTCTCCCATTCCACCAACTCCTTGGGCAATCATATCTTCTATTTGCTTTTTCTGGGCTTCCTTGATTGTGAAGTTATATTTCTTTTCACCAGAAACTTTAATATCACTTATCAAAACCATTCCGCCCATTCCCGCAGAAATAAACAATTGATAATTTCCTTTTGCTACATTTTCAATCTTGTAGTTTCCTAGTGAATCAACTTTTGCAGTGTAGTAATATCTTTCTCCCGTTAAGATTACAAACAAACCTTCCGGAATTGATTCTTCATTCTCAATTGTAATCTTACCGTAAAGTTTGCCTTTATGTTTTGCATCATCTTCTTTGTATGAAAAATAATTTTTATCGATATATGTTGCTGGTCTGCTGTAAGAACTAAAATAACCTGATTGCAATGAATTGTATGTCGGCATATAAGAATATTGCGGCGAATAGAAAAATGTTTCTATCGGCTGAGTCTCATCTTCTTTTATTGCGTAAATGCTTTCATCAATAATTCCAAAAGATACTTCTGTGTTCTTAACCGGATTACCGAGATAATCTTTTACAACAACTTCATACTCGGCTTGTTCGCCGGGTTTGTAAATTTCTTTAGATGGATTTAATGTGATGTTTAAGAATTTATCTTTAGCCAAAACTCCAACAAGCTTTGTTGTTTGATAAAGCTGTCCTATCTTTTATAAAACTGATCGAAATATTAAAGCTCGGTGAAAACTTATCCGTTAACTTTTCACGGATTTCAAAACTATTATTTTCAGGTTTAAGTTTTTTGTAGTATAAAATTTTATCCGTTTCATAAGTAAGAAGCAGTTCCTGGTTTGGATCTGGAAGAAATACATAAGCAATTAGCGAATCACCTTTTTCATAAGAATCTTTATCTGTAATGATTTCAAGTCCTGCACTTGTTCGCTGATAATAGTAATCGTTATAATCTCCGATGTAGAATGAACTGGCTGCCTCTATTTCTCTTTCCTTTTCATCAAAAGCGATAACGCGGTAATTATAATATCCAACTCTATCATTCTTTGGATTAAAAGTTACAACCGCAGAACCAGCTTCGTTTGTTTTAGCAAAAATCGTATCGCTTTGCGATTTCATTCGCATACTTTTAGGATCATCAGGATAATTGATGATAACTCTAAAATCTGTTTGTACCGGTTTATCAGAAAAATCTGAAGCATTTACTTTTAACTTTACATCTTTACCTTGCTGAAAAAACCATTTGTCCGGCGAAGTTGAAATTGTAAAAGATCCGCGTGTAACAAAAGTCTGAGTTGAACCAGTAATTGCTCTTCGTGAAGCATCAGTTACCTGAGCGGAGATAATATATTGATAATCATAATTCTTATCTGAATCCACCTTGTAACTAAACTCAAACTTTCCATTTTCACTCAACACACCGGATTCCTGGTGAATCAATTCCTGTTGTCCGCCAAAGTAACGATCATTTCTAAATCCTTTGTAGAACCAGGACCATTCACTCCAATACCACCACGGGCGCCAGTAGTTTTGTCTGTAAATACTTATTTGAACCGAGGCTTCTTTAACAGGAGAACCAAAATAGTAATCCGCAGAAACTGTGGCAGCAATCTTATCTCCATTTGCATACTGATTTCGATCTGTACTAACATTTACTTTGTATTCTGGTTTCTTGTATTCTTCAACTGTAAAAGAACCGTAGTAACTCATTCCATCTTTTGTTAAGATAATTGAGTAGTAACCTAAATCAGCTTCTTCATCCAACAAAAAGTTTGCAGAAAGATGACCCAAACTCATTTGTTTCTGCTTGTCCTGTATAAACTTCTTTGTTCTTTGGTGATTTTACTGAAACATAAAACTTTATATCCGGTGCATTCAGGATTTCATTTCCTTTTTTATTTCTGAAAGATTGCTTTAAAGTTTACTTCTTGTCCCGGTCTGTAAACAGGTTGTTGGGTATAAATGTATGCTGTTAGATATTCAGATTGGTTTTGATTGAAGTAAAAATATGGATCACTTAAAATGATTTCATCTCCAGAATATCCATAAAGCTGGATGTTTGAATTTTTTATTCCTTCAAAATCCGACAGTTTGGCAAACAATAACCCTTCTTTGTCAGTAACTTTGCTACCTATCTGCTTTCCATCCTGATAAAAATCAAATCTAGCTTTGCTGGCAAACTCTCCAGTCTTTGCATCGGCAATAAAAGCCAAAACTTCTTTTTGATTATTCTTATAAACCATTGCATAGTTTGTAACCACAATTGCGCAGTAACCAACTTTATCATTTCGTATTGCCTGAACAATATAAATTCCCGGCTCATCAATTTTGCCAATGCTAATCTCACCTGATTGATAATTATTTTTTACTGATGGGTTTGTAATCCCATTCCTTAACTAAGCTGGTATATTTCAGGAGAAGCGCTTTGTCTTTCCCCCAGATATCAAAGGCGTATCGGCTATTATTCTGATCCAGAAGAGAAAAAAACCTAACCGGGTCATTTATCTTTAATAACTTTAGGCTAAACTTTTTTAGTGCTCTGGGAATAAGAGTAGAGATTTAGCTTAGCAATATCTCCCGGCGCAAATGTCGTGTAGTTTGAAAGATAGAAGTTATCATTCTCATCAATCAATGGCAGACGGGTTGATCCACCAATAAAAAAAGTTGTAATGAAAACTGCAGTTAGGAAAATTATTCCTCTTTTTTGAATCGATTTCATATTTTTCTCCAGAATTTAGAGTCTTATACAAACTTAAATAATAAAAGTGCCAATGTCTTAGAGACATTGCTGAAGATTTGGAAAGATATTTTAGAGCCACACCCCCCATCTTCTTTAGAATTTCGACTTTAATACCATTATAGTCGAATATGTGGCTGTTTGTGATATGATACCTCTCCCAGCAAATAAAGTCTTGGATGGTCTGCTGTCTCGGGTTAAATTTGCATCAGCAATCCGATATGTTTAATTAATTAGAGGTACTATTGAGGTCATTAGCAAAGGTATTATTTACTCTTGTTTTAGTTGCACTGGTTGGTTTTACTTTAGTGGTAAACGAAGATAAGATCACCGAACCGGTTGTAACTGAAAATATGGTTACGGTTGAGGAAGAAACAATAAGCGCGGATCGTTCCTTAGTCGAGTTTGTAGATAAAGGAAACATGAAAGCCTCCTGGTATGGACCAGGTTTTCATGGCAGAAAAACTGCAAACGGTGAGGTTTATGATCAGAATTCCTTTACCGCGGCTCATAAATCGTTAAAATTTGGCACTTTATTAAAGATTACTAATCTAAAAAACAATAAATCTGTAGTTATAAGGATAAATGACAGAGGTCCTTATATTCACGGAAGAGATCTTGATCTTTCAAAAGCTGCAGCTTCAGAACTTGGAATGGTTCGAAAGGGTGTTGCTAAGCTTAAGGTTGAGGAAATTAAAATTGCTGGATTAGACAATCAGATGATGAACTAAAAATATTCATCATATCTAACATTTAAACCCGGAATTAACCGGGTTTTTCATTTTTAAACAGATAATTATTTCTTAACCCAAATTTAAATTGAATTACTTTGCTGCTTAGCTTATTTTAGCATAGCAAATATGAACAACTAATATAAATCATTTAATAAACGGAGCGATAATGTTAAGTAAAATAAAAGAAATGCTGGGCAGTGAAGCTGATTCTCTGTTATCCTACAAAGCTAAATTTCCAAAAGAACAATTAAATTTACCGGGACCAGATTTTGTGGACAGAGTCTTTGCACAAACCGATAGAAATATTAATGTGTTAAAGAATCTTCAGTGGATTTTTCAAACCGGCAGACTTGCAGGAACTGGTTATGTTTCAATTCTTCCAGTTGATCAGGGAATTGAACACAGTGCGGGTGCATCATTTGCACCAAATCCAGTTTACTTTGATCCTGAAAATATTGTAAAACTTGCAATTGAAGGCGGATGTAACGCTGTTGCTTCTACACTTGGTGTTCTTGGAATGACAGCAAGAAAATATGCTCATAAAATTCCATACATTGTAAAAATCAATCATAACGAACTGCTTACTTATCCAAATAAGTTTGATCAGATTATGTTTGCAAGTGTTGAGCAGGCTTATGATATGGGAGCTGCAGCAGTTGGAGCCACAATCTATTTTGGTTCTGATGAAAGCGCAAGACAAATTATAGAAGTGAGCGAAGCATTCCAATATGCACATGAACTTGGAATGGCAACAATATTATGGTGTTACTTAAGAAATCCAGCATTTAAATCAGATAAAGATTACCACGTTTCTGCAGATTTAACAGGACAGGCAAATCATCTTGGTGTTACTATTCAGGCTGATATAATCAAACAAAAACTTCCTGAAAATAACGGCGGTTATAATTCGTTAAAAGGATATGGCAAAACTCATAAAAAAGTTTATACTGATTTAACAACAGATCATCCAATTGATCTTACTCGTTATCAGGTAATTAATAATTATATGGGTCGTGCCGGATTGATAAACAGCGGCGGTGCTTCCGGTGAAAATGATTTTGCTGAAGCAGCTAAAACAGCAGTAATAAACAAACGTGCTGGCGGTATGGGATTAATTTCCGGTCGTAAAGCTTTCCAGCGTCCCATGGCAGATGGTGTTAAGTTATTAAATCTTATTCAGGATGTTTATGCTGAAAAAGAGATAACAATTGCTTAAGTAAAACCCCTCTTTATCTCCCCCTTTTGTAAAGGGGGAGATTTTATTAAACTACTTCTAAAATTTCTCTGATATCACCGATAATAAAATCTGGTTTTTCGATTTCCAATAATTCTTTTGTTCTATAACCATATAAAACTCCACAAGTATAGATACCAGCATTTTTACCGCATTGAATATCAAGTTCTGTATCACCAACCATTAAAGTGTTTTTAACATCTACAGCAAGATCATCACAAATTTTTAATAATGGTTCTGGAGATGGTTTGTGTGCAATACCATCTCGTCTGTCCCATCACAAGATCAAAATATTTTCTTAGATTAAAATGATCAATTATTCTATCAGCCTGATCCTGAATTTTTGTTGTAAGCAATGAAACTTTTATGTTTCGATCTTTAAGAGATGCCAGTGTTTCTTCAACTCCAGCATAAACTTTAGAGTATTCCATTTGCTCAAAGTAGTTGATCTTATAAATCGTAATAAACTTTTCAAAGTCCGGCACATCAATATTAAAAGCATCAAAAATATCTACAAAGTGCTTCCCAATTGTTAAAGCAAAAAGATCCTCATTTACATTAAAATCAATTCCAAGTTTCGCTAAAGAGTAAGCAGTGGCATTATATATTGTTTTATTTGAATCTACCAAGGTTCCGTCAAGATCAAAACAGCAATGTTTAATAATCGGTTTTTGTTTCAAGTTATTCCATTTCTTCTTAGTTAATATTTTATTCAATTCTTTCACAGAGTCAATAATGTACGATTAAGAGATTAAATATATTTATAAAACCACTTTGTTTTTATTTTGAAAAATACAATTTTCTCGCTGAGAAAAACATTCAGTTTTTCGGTAAGCTGAGCATATATATAAATCTCAAATTATTTTAACAGACAATAATATTTTCTCAACAAAAGTCTTAAATGAATAATTTTTACTGACTGTGTATAATATTTTAAAGAATTCTAAATAATTTAATGGCATAATAATTTATGCGATTATACCCAAATCAATCCAATAAGGAGCTATATATGAAAAAATCGTTCGTTCTTTTTGCTGTTCTCTTTGCACTTGTTCTTGGGATAAACCAAAATATTTTCGCACAAAATGAACCCGTTCTTTACTTTTGCGAAAAGTATGGTAATGACGGTGAGGTTGGTGTTAGCGATAGATTCACAACCGGATATTTAACCGTTATGGTTAAATGCGATTATGCACTTGATCTGGAAGATTGTTCAATTCAGTTTGATCTTTACAATCCAAGATCAAAAAAGTTTGAGTACTACAAAAAGTTTGACTATGTAGTAGAACCAGATATGAAATATATTTTCTTCGCAAAAAATGATGAAAGCGATCTAAAGTTTGAGGACCCTGGTTTCTATAGAGTTTTCTTGCTTGATGACCGAGATAAAACTGTTGCAAGTGCTCTCATAGAAATTATTGACTAATCAATTAATATTTTTCAAGGCGGTACTTTTGTGCCGCTTTTTTTATTTTAAAGCAAAATTATTTGTTTATATGTTTTAACTTTGTGCATTAACTAAAATTAAATTTGATATGATAAAATTAAACTTGGGCTGCGGAAAAGATATCAAAGAGGGATATATAAATCTTGATATAGTTGATTATGGCGGAAATCAGATTCACGATATAAATAAATTTCCTTATCCTTTCCCTGAAAATCACTTTGATGAGATTTATGCTTCACATGTGCTTGAGCATATTGATAACTTTAACAAAACAATCACAGAGTTATATAGAATTCTAAAGCCAAATGGAATTATGATTGTTTACGCTCCATTTTTCTTAAACACAAAATACTTTGGCGATCCAGATCATAAAATTCCTTTTTCAATCCGCACATTTGATAATTATGAATACATTGGAAATCGCAAACTAAAGTTTTATGAAAAGTGGAAACTGAATCATCGCACTAATTATGAAACCGGAGCTCAGTTTGAAGTGCTGGAAAAGAAATTTATAACATCACACTTTGCTGTTCTAAAGTGGATGGATTTTCTGGTTAACATAGAGCCCGTTATGTATGAAAGATTTTTATCCGGAATTTTTTCACCCGAAGAGGTTTACTTTAAATTAAGAGCAATTAAATAAATATTCTAATTAGTGCTCTAAGTGTATAAGTGGTAAATTACATTTGCTTCAATTTTATCGCTTCATAAATAATCAGCAGCCAGCCGATCAGAAAACAAAAACCACCAACAGGAGTTATCATCGCAAAGAATTTAATTCCTGATGTTGAATAGAGATATAGTGAAAAAGAAAAAAGGATTATTCCCAATAAGAAAAAAATTGATGGCAGCTTTGCTTTAATAAGTGTGTTTAGAGAAAGAGCTAGTAAAACGACAGAATGAATAAGCTGGTAAAGCACTCCCGTTTTATATACTTCCAACATTTGCGGCGATAGGATTTCTCTCAATCCGTGTGCGCCAAAAGCTCCAATTGCTACAGCGGTAAATCCGGAAATAGCCGAAATAATAATCCATAATTTTTTATCGTTCATAAATTTCTAACCCTGAATTGTATTGAATAGTAAAAATAAATTTTATTAACTTTGCCCACAATTTAATCACAACAAAGAAAAGAAATGAAGATATTACAAAAACTGATTTTACCCATACTTTTGATACTGGTAGTATTTATTATTTACAATTTTTACTTCGCTAAAAGTGGACTTGGATCATTTGATGATTTTGATCCAAACAATACTGCCGTAAAAGAAATTCGAGTTCAGCTTGTTGCGGATCGTGGAATTACGCAACAAGGTGAAGATGTTGTGTTTTATGCAGCAGATAAAAATGGAAAAATTATGATGGTAAACGGACACGTTAGTTTACCAGCGGGATTTGATAAAGCAGAAATAATCATTCTAAAAGGTCATTTAAGCGGGAATAGTTTTCACACGCACGAAGTTTTACTCGATTAATTATTTATGAAGAATTTTGAGCTTGTTTCCAGTTACAAACCTTCCGGAGATCAGCCGGAGGCAATTAAACAATTGGTTGAAGGTGTTAATAGAGGAGACAAGTTTCAAACTTTACTTGGTGTAACCGGCAGTGGAAAAACTTTTACAATCTCAAATGTAATTGTTCAGACTAATAAACCAACATTAATAATCTCACATAATAAAACTCTTGCAGCACAGCTTTACTCTGAGTTTAAATCTTTTTTCCCAAATAATGCCGTTGAATTTTTTATCAGCTACTACGATTACTATCAACCTGAAGCTTATGTTGTTTCCCGTGATGTTTTTATCGAAAAAGATTTTTCTGTAAATGAAGAGATTGATCGGCTAAGATTAAAAGCAACAACAGCTTTAATTGAAGGTCGCAGAGATGTAATTGTAATTGCAAGTGTAAGTTGTATTTATGGTATTGGTGCTCCGGATGAATACGCAAAACAAATCATCTTTATAAAAAAAGGTGATAAGCTAGATCGTAAAAAGTTTATGCGTGAGTTGATTGATATTTATTTTACTAGAAATGATGTGGAATTTAATCGCGGTACTTTTCGTGCTCGCGGTGATGTTATTGAAATAATTCCTGCTTATCAATATGAAGAAGCTGTTAGAATTGAATTCTGGGATAACGATGTAGAAAAAATTTCTATCATAGATGCAGTAACTGGCAAAATTATTCGTGAAGTTGAATCTGTTCCAATCTATCCTGCTAAATATTTTGTTACTGATCGAAGTAAAATGCAAAAGGCTATTTACAACATTGAGCAGGAACTCTCTGAACAATTAAATGTGTTACGTAAAGAAGAAAAATATTTAGAAGCACAAAGACTTGAACAAAGAACCAGGTTTGATATCGAAATGATGAAGGAGATTGGTTATTGCTCAGGAATTGAAAACTATTCCCGGCATATGGATGGAAGAGAATCTAATTCGCGTCCATTCAATCTTTTCGATTATTTTCCCGATGATTTTCTTTTGATAATTGATGAATCACATGTTAGTGTTCCGCAAATACGCGGAATGTACCTTGGTGACAGAAGCCGTAAACAAACTCTTGTTGATTATGGTTTTCGACTTCCATCTGCACTTGATAATCGTCCTATGAAGTATGATGAGTTTATGGAAATGATTGATCAGGTAATTTTTGTAAGTGCTACTCCCGCAGATTATGAATTGGAAATGAGCGGTGGAGTTATTGTTGAACAAATAATTCGTCCAACTGGATTGCTTGATCCCGAAATTGAAGTGCGACCGATAAAAGGACAGATTGATGATCTGATTGCCGAGATAAGAAATAAAACTGCATTAAGAGAAAGAACTCTTGTTACAACTTTAACAAAAAAAATGGCAGAAGATCTTTCTGACTATCTTGATAAGATTGGAATAAAAGTCCGCTACATCCACAGCGATATTGATTCTTTAGAACGTGTTGAAATACTTCGGGATCTTCGTTTGGGTGAGTTTGATGTTTTAGTTGGTGTAAATCTTTTAAGAGAAGGATTAGATTTACCTGAGGTTTCTCTTGTTGCTATTATCGATGCAGATAAAGAAGGATTTTTGCGGAGTGAAAGATCGCTAATGCAAACTGCCGGAAGAACAGCTCGTAACGTTAACGGCAAAGTAATTATGTATGCGGATAAAATTACCGATTCTATGCGTAAAACAATTACTGAAACGAATCGAAGACGTAAACTTCAAAAAGAGTATAACGATAAAAATGGGATTGTGCCTGCAACGATTTACAAATCAATGGAAGATATCATGTCAGCAACTTCAATTGCAGATATAAGAAAGAAAGATGAAAAAGAAAGTTACGGTTTTTCAAAAGTTGCTGAACCTATTCTAAAGTATATGGATAAAGCGCAGAAAGAAGATTTGGTAGATCAGTTAACAGAAGAAATGCACAAAGCTGCAAAAGATCTTGAGTTTGAAAAAGCAGCAAACCTGCGAGATGAAATTCACAAACTTAAAAAGATGATAGGATAAAAGAGTTCTCAGTCTTCAGTCCACAGTTTGCAAATTAATTATCTGTCGCCCTGAACTTGTTTCAGGGTCCTCATAATAATTTAAAAGATGCTGAAACAATTCGCCGCGGCGAACAGCATGACTTTCTAAATTTTAATTAATGAGAAAAGTTCTTCAGGAATAGATTCCCCTTTATAGGTTACTTTTTCTAAAAACAATCCTGAGGGCGGTGCTGTAAATTTAGCTGGTTCATTAGTTTTATTACTTAGATAAAACAAAATATCTTTATCAGTTTTTCTTCCTCTCCCAACTTCAGCTAAAATTCCAACAATTCGTCTTACCATTTTCCAGATAAAATGTGAACCGATAATTCGTATGAGAATTAAATCTCCATCTTCTTTGATTTGAATATCATCAATTAAAACTTTGGTGGATTTTTCTGTAGGATCATCATCTGAAAAGGAAGAATAATTATTCATTCCTAAAAATAATTTTGATGCTGATTCCATTTTCTTAAAATCAAGATCATCTTTTATCCACCAGACAAAGTTTTTACCAAAAGCTGTTCGTCTTCTTGATATCTGATAAACATAACTGCGTGATGTTGCATCGTGTCTTGCATGAAATTCTTTGTTTGTCTTTTCAACTTCCAGAATTGTGATATCGTGTGGAAGCATGTCATTTAATTTCATTCTTATAATTTCAGGAGCTAAAACTGTTTTCACATCAAAATGCGCAACCTGGCAAAGTGCATGTACTCCGCTATCAGTTCTACCTGAGCCTTGAATATCAATGAATGAATCTCCAAAAACTTCTTCTGCTGCTTTTAAAATTGATCCCTGAATTGTCTTTGCATTTTCTTGTTTCTGCCAACCCGAATAACGAGTTCCTTCATATTCAATAAAAAGTTTAAAACGCGAATAATTCTGATTTGATATTTTACGTTTATCCGCTGTAAATGGTTTGCTTTTAAATTGGCTTTCGGATTTACCTTTAAACTTATCCTTTGAATAAAACTTCTTGCCTCTCAATTTAGTCTCGCAGTTTCTTCTGCATAATCAAATTGAGTTTCATAAACCCTAACTTTTACGGAGGAAATGTTTGATGGCAATGAACATCTTTTTTATTTCGGACAAAAGATAATTGCAAATATTTTCTGCGGTTGAATTAAAACCCACAACAACTTTCTTTGAATTCATCTTCTCCAAAAACTCAATAACAATCTTGTCGTCTATGTTTACCATAAAAGCATGATCAAGTTTTTCTATTACCGGATTGATAATCTTCTCTACATCATAATAATCAATTACCATTTGATTTTTATCTAATTCACCTTCAAACTCAACTATCATTTTATATGAGTGACCGTGAATATTTTTACACAAACCAAAATGTTCGGGAAGTCTGTGTCCCATTTCCCATCGAAATTCTTTAGCTATTTTCATTATACACCTTTTGTTTCAGGATGCCAGATAAACTTATGCATCTGAAGTTGAAATCTAACATTTAATTTATCTTCTAAAATCCAATTAACTAATTGAACAGGTTCAAGTTTTCCAAAGACCACTGAAAAAAGTATCTCACATTTTTTATCCAAAGAATATTTTGAGATGATTTCTTTTGTCCAGTCATAATCTTCCCTGTTTCCGATAACAAACTTTAACTCATCAGTTGGTTTTAAGTAATCAATATTTTCATAAAGATTTTTCTTTTCCATTCCGCTTGATGGACATTTTAAATCCATAATAATCTTAACCCGCGGATCAATATCTTTTATGGAAAGACTACCGCCCGTTTCAATTAAAACTGCAAATCCTTCATCACCAAGTTGTTTCATCAAATCTAAACATTCATCCATCTGGACTAATGGTTCGCCACCGGTTATCTCGACAAGTTTACAATCATACTTTTTTACTTCTGAAATTATCTCAGGAATTGAAAAATCTTTTCCTTCATAAAAAGCATATTCCGTATCGCAATATGTGCATCTTAGGTTGCAGTAAGTTAAACGAACGAATACACAAGGAAGACCGGCTGCGGTGCTTTCACCCTGAACAGAATAAGTATATCTCATTAACCTTAAGCATAAAAAGTGCGATTTTTACTCGTTTTCTAAATAAATTGTGAGCAAAGTTACTAAAGCTAAGTTTGACATCAAACGAGGCAATGCCTATATTTGGCTCACATTTTTTAACTAATTATAAGGTTTTTTGTAAATGGCTCATCATAAATCGGCAAAAAAGAGAATACGTTCATCTGAGAGAAAAAAAGCAGTTAACAAAATGACAGATTCTAAAATTAAAACTGTTATTAAGAAAACTTTGGCTACGGATAAAAAAGAAGAACTTGAAGTATTGTATAAAGAAGCTATCGCTATTTTGGATAAAGGAACCTCAAAAGGCAGATTACATAAAAATAATGCAGCCAGAAAAAAATCAAAGTTAACAAAGCATTTAAATAAAGTTACAGCTGCAAAATAGTTTTTTAGATTTTATGTTTATCAAAAAAGCTCTTCGTTTTGAAGAGCTTTTTTAGTTTAAAAACTTTTAAATCTCACTCAACAATTCTTTGCCCTCTGTTTCAGGAATAAAAAATCTAACAGGTTTAATTTTTCCGTTTGCATCTTTTTCAGCTTTTATTTTTTTCTTTATCAACACACTATGTTCAATTGAAACACCATCTTCAACAACTGAACCGAAAAGATAGCTTGATCCTTTTATCAAAACATTTTTTCCGATTCGTAATGGAAACTCATCACTGCCCGTCATATTAACACTGGATTCGATTGTTGAGTTTTCACCAATTACAATGTTTCCTTTTATAATATCTCCCCAAAGTATTTTTACGTTATCTTCAATAGTTAAAGTTTGATTTTGGAAAGTTGATAGATGAACGATGCGCCAGATTTTTATATTCTTACCGAACACAACATTTCCATTAATGTAAGCGGCTCGTCCAATCTCAACATTGTAATTTAGTTTTACCCCATTACCAATATATGCGCCTTTACCAATTTTAATATCAAGCGGAATTCCTTTTTTATCCATCTCAATTAAATCATTAACAACAGAATCGTGAATAAAAAAATCATATGGATCATCAATCTCAATAATATTTTTTAACTTTTCATAAACATTCTTACGCGCAATTTCATCCATCTCTTTAAGAACGGATTTATCATTAAATCCCATAACAACGTATTGGTTTGTTGGACTTACGGCCCCGACTGAATATCCTTTTTGATTGAACAGAGATATAAGATCTGTAATATAAATTTCATTTTGTGCGTTGTTACTTGAAAGATTATTTATTAATTCTATAAGCTTTTTATAATTAAAAGCATACACACCTGAGTTAAACTCGTTAGTTTCAATTAATTCTTTTTTTGTATAAGAATAAGTTTTATTTCTGTAAGTAACCTGGTAGGGCTTATCATCAGGGAGTGCTAAAATGTCTTTGAATTCCATAATCTGGATTACATTGCCTTCATCTTTGCCTGAGCTAGTTCCGTTATTATCTTTACTTTTAACTCTAATAATTCTTCCATAAGAATTTAGAAATGGGTCGCCGTCATAAATTCCGGTAAGCACCATCATATCATCACCAGATGAAATAAAATCTTCTCTAAATTTTACCATTGAGGAATCATCTAATAAACCCATATCGCCCGGAAGAACATAAACAATTCCATCTTTAAAATCATTTTCAATTTCTTTTAGACCAACCTGAACCGCATGTCCAGTACCATTTTGTTTTTCCTGGAATGCAAATTTATTTGATTCACGTTTACCGATAACATCAATTACATCAAGTGCTTTTATTCCCACAACAACAACTGTGTTAATGTTCTCAATCCCCAATCTGCAGGCATTGTAAACCCTTTCTACGGTAGGAATCTCCCAAATTTTATGAAGCATTTTTGATGTTTGTGATTTAATTCTTTTGCCATGACCGGCGGCAAGAATTATTGCAACTTCAGTTGAAGAATTGAATTTTGTGGAGAATTCTTTAGCCTTAGAATAAATTTCTGTACTGATATTATTGCTCATATTATTTTCTTGATTAACTTTTTAATTGATGAAATTATTGATTAAAAATTAATTAAAGGCTTTTCCTATTCCAAACCTTTGCATTTTATTGTTTAACTGTAATTATTAAATTTGCCTGCATTTTTAATAATAAAAAGGAAAGTTAATGAACAACAATTTAGCTAAAATAATTCTGGTTATAGTAATTTTTTCAGGAGTCTCGTTTGCCCAATCAAATGGATTTGGATTAGGAGTTATTCTTGGAGAACCAACAGCAATAAGCGGAAAATATTGGACTTCCGGCAGCACAGCTTTTGATTTTGGAGTTGGATACTCTTTTGAAAAAAATAGTTATCTAAACTTACACGCAGATTATTTGTTCCATTCAAAAAATATATTTAAGACATCAGAAAATATTTCATTGTACTACGGTCCTGGTGCACGATTAAGATTTGTGGAAGATGCCACGACAAGATTGGGATTTAGATTTGATGTTGGATTAGTTTGGATTCCCCGAAATACTCCAATTGATGTATTTATTGAGGTTGCCCCTTTATTGGATATTATTCCTGAAACAGATTTTGCAGTTAATGGCGGTGTGGGCGTAAGATATTTTTTTAATTAAAAGTATTCTGTTCAATAGACATTTTAAAATCTATTCTTGATAGAAATGAAATTAGGAATACAAAAACTATTGATAATACAACTGAAGTTATAAATCCCGCAAACAAGGCAGATAATAAAAGTGTCGTAACGGCAGCAAGAACAGATGCAGAAATTGATTTTAATTCTGCATCTGTTTTTTTGTTTTTAAGCTGATTGAAAGAATTTTTTATAATCACGAATAGCAGTACAATAAAAGAAATCACTCCGGCAATTCCACTTTCAAAATATATCTGCAAAAAATCATTATGCCATCCGCCGATACCTTTATCAGCGAATCTTTCTTTGAATGGAAAAACCTCATGAAATGTTCTTGGTCCGTATCCCAATAATGGATGATTCAAACTAATTTCTTTAGCTCCCTGCCAGATTATATCTCTATCAGAAAGTTGAGTAATGTTTTCAACTCTTTGTTCCATAGAAGCGGGCGGATTATAAATGTATATCAAAGCACCGATCAGAAAAAATATTCCTAAAACAATAATTTGCTTTAAAGGAATTTGTTTGAATAAAATAGCAGATAATAAAATCAATAATGCAATTGCAATATTCGCTCTGCCTAATGATGTTACAATGCCAATCAAAATAATTATATAAACAGCAGACCATAATAAAATGTGGAAGTTACTTTTTATCTTTTTGGGATAAAACAATGCTACTGAAAATGCGGCAAGCAGATAGCTGGAAAAAACCGCATAGCTTGATGTAAAAGCCTGAGCCCTCTCAACTTGATTCAAAAAATATCTTGTGCTTCCAACTAAAGACATAACAGCGGCACCAATTATAAAAGCTAACATTAAGGTTAGTATGGATTTCTTATCAAGAGTTTTAAGATAAAATGGAATTGCCGCGGCTGAAGTGTAAAATAATCCTTCTTTGTAAAATGATTCGTAGCTGTTTTGAGGATATTCTGATAGAAAGATTGAGATGAGTCGAACCAATCCAAAAACAACAATGAACTTTAAAATAATATCAAACGATTTTTTACGCTGCTCATGTTTTTCGAATAACCAAAGTACAAATAATATCCCAGCCGCCAACTGCATAACAAAAAGAGATAGAACAAAACTTATGGAAAGAACTATTAGCAGTGAAAGAATTATCCGAGAGTTAAAACGACTTTTTAACATCTGGTCTTCAGACATCATTTTCCCTAAATTGCATTTCGTAAAGTTTTTTATAAAGTCCTTTTTCTTCAGCTATTAATTTATCGTGTGTGCCTTGCTGAATTATCCGTCCTCTATCCAGCACTAAAATATTTGTTGCGTTTCTTATTGTACTTAATCTATGAGCAATAACAAAAGTAGTTCTGTTCAGCATCAATCTTTCAATTGCTTCCTGAACCAGAATTTCAGATTCATTATCCAATGCTGATGTAGCTTCATCGAAAATCATTATTTCGGGATTTTTAAGTAATGCACGGGCAATTGTGAGCCGTTGTCTTTGTCCGCCGGAAAGTTTAATTCCTCTTTCACCAATTATTGTATCATATCCTTGCGGCATCTCGCTTATGAAGTTATGAGCGTTTGCGGTTTTTGCGGCTTCAATAATTTTTTCTATAGGATAATTGGTTAAACCATAAGCAATATTTTCAGCAATGTTTGTATTAAATAAAAATGTTTCCTGTGTTACGATTCCCATTTTTGAACGTAATGATTCAATAGTAACATCTTTTATATTATTTCCATCAAGCAGAATCTGTCCTTCGGTTGGATCGTAAAATCGTGGAATCAAATCTGCGATTGTGGATTTGCCTCCGCCGCTTGGACCGACTAATGCAATAATTTCTCCGCGCTTAACACTAAAGTTTAAATTATCTAAAACCTTCACATCAGAATCTTCATACTTAAAAGAAACATTTTTAAACACTATTTCATTTTTAAAGTCCTTTAATTGGATTGCATTCGGAATATTTTTTATGTGAGGTTCAATATCTGTAATTTCAAAAATTCTATCAGCGGCTGCACTTGCTTCCTGAATTCTATTATTAACACTTCCAAGCTCCTTAATCGGAGGCATCATCTGAAAGATTGCAAACAGAAATCCTAAAAACTCACTTGCATTAAGAGTTCTATCAACAAGAACAAGTATTCCGCCGTAATAAATAATTACTGCGCCAATTATTACACTTAAAATTTCTGTTATAGGAGAGGAAAGATTTCTTATTCTAACTGTCTTAAGAACTAATTTAAAATAACTTTTTGTTTCATTCATAAACCTTTGATTTTCAAAGTGCTCCATTCCAAATGCTTTAACAATCTTTACTCCGGAAATTGTTTCCTGAAGTATGCTTGTTATATCTGCAAGTTTAGTTTGAAGAATTATGGTTTGCTTTTTAAGCTTATTTCCGATCCAGGCAATTATTAAGCTTGCAATTGGAACAATTATAAAAGCAAACAAGCGAAAGCTGCCAGCTTATGCTGATTGCAATACCGAGAAACACAATTATTGTAAGCGGTTCTTTAATAAGATTTGAAAATGTTGTGGATATACTTAGCTGAATAACATTAACATCATTTGTAAATCTTGAAATAATATTTCCAACTCTTTCTGATTTAAAGTATCCCATTGGCAATTTGTGCAGATGTTTATAAGTATCATCACGTAAATCCTTCATAGATGCATATTCAACAAAAGCCATAAAGTATCCCTGCAGGTAACCAAAAATATTTTTTAATAAAAATGCAATAAGTATTAAAAAGCAAATTTTAATAAGCACTTCGGGTTTATCACCACTAAAAACAAAATCATTAAATGATTGAACAAGATCTTCTTTAGCATTATTTATCCAATCTGGAAGTATGCTTGATGTGTTTTCAATACTACTTGATTGAACCGTAGGTTGTTTTGAGGCTGATTCCTGAAATAGAGTATCAAGCAAAGGGATTGTAAGATAAACTGACACACCATTTAATATTGCAAATAAGATTGTGAACACAAACGTTAGTAGAATGTGTCGCCAATAAGGTTTTGTGTAGGTAAGTATTCTGTAGTATGAATTCAAATTATTTCTTTGTGTTGTTAAATATTACGAAGACCACAGCCGCCGTTAATTTTAATTGTTTTGTAATTTGATAAAGAGTCAAGTTTAAATATTTCAATATGTGAATCTTTACCAATCCCGTTATCAAATATCAGAAAATCACCAATCAGCACAAAGCGATTGCTGCCAACTGTTTCAAACATTTTAACAGTTTTTTTCTTTTGAAGATCAAAGATTGTTAAAATAGATTTACCCGTATAGTCAGTAGATTGTTTTTCTTTTAGATGCAAGAAGCATGATAAGTTGTTTATTATTTTCAGCCCAGGCTAACTGTTGAATTTTTGTTGATAAAAATCCGGTCTTAATTTCTTTTTGAGATTTCTGCTGACGTATAAATATTGAATCATTTTTTTCAACTACTGTAAATAATTCGTTAGGTGATGTAATAATTTATAGCCGGCAGTTTTGTAATTGGATAACCATCCTTTGTTAAATCATAAACTTCTGTATTGTCTGAAAGCAGCTTACCAAAACGATTGTAAACCTGTATGTTTTTATTTACGTAGGATGCTATTGTTTTATCAATTGAATTTATAACTAAAGTAAATCTATCATTATCCATCCAAAAAGGAATTATCTGAATACCATCTTCTAATTGTGTAATTGATTCAACTTTTTTTACTTCAAAATCAATGCGGTATAATCTGCCTTTTTCAATTGCAGGCTGTGATGATTTTAATCGCTGTTTTCTTTTTGTAATAAAATAACCCGATTTGTTATCAGGTGAAATTAAAAGATCAATTACGCGCTCATCATCAGAATGCCAGAATACTTTGTACTTATCGGTTTCGTAATCATATCTATAAATAGAAGGTCTGCCTGCATAATTTCCGACAAAATAAAAACCAGAAAATTCTGAAAGCTTTGCATTTTCAATTTCTTTATTAAGATTATCTTCATCAACATCGTTTTGGTTATCATCACTGCAGGAAGAAAATAATATTAAAGCAAAAATTAAACATCATAAAATATTTCATAAATAATTTAATCATCATTACTAGCCCCTTGGATGATATTGTTTATGAATTTGCTTAATGTAATCACGATCAACATGTGTATAAATTTGAGTAGTAGAGATATCAGCATGACCTAGCATTTCCTGCACAGCTCTCAGGTCTGCTCCTCCTTCAAGCAAATGAGTTGCAAATGAATGTCTGAAAGTATGTGGATGTACATCTTTTTCTATTCCCGCTTCCTTTACATAGCGATCAATAATTTTCCACACACCCATCCTGGAAAGTTTTGAGCCGCGGGAATTAAGAAATAAATTATTTTCACTTTTAGATTTTTTCATCAATAATGGTCTGCTTTTTTTAAGATACTCACCCACCCATTTAATAGCACTCGAGCCGATGGGAATAAGTCTTTCCTTAGAGCCTTTTCCAAATACTCTAATTATTTCATCATCAAAAAAAAGATCATTTACTTTTAGATCAATTAATTCAGATACTCTTGTTCCGCATGCATAAAATAATTCCAGCATAGCTTTATCTCGCAGCCCCAATTTATCATTAACATCTGGGGCTGATAATATTTTATCAATTTCATTTATATCCAAAACACCGGGTAATCTTTTTGCAATTTTGGGTGCTGTTATTTTTTCAATTGGATTTTTTAAAATGTATTTGTTCTTCAATAGATATAAAAAGAATCCTTTTAATGAAGAGAAATATCTTGCGGACGATGAACCGGATAGTCCGAGTTCGTTTAATGTTTTAAAGAATCCGCCAATATCATTTGATGAAATAATTGATGGATCTTCTTTCCCTTTATTTTTTTGATAAGAAATGAAGGCAGTAATATCATTTTTGTATGAAGAGACAGTATTTTTTGAGAGATTTTTTTCCAGTTTGATGTGAGCAAGATATTCTTTTAAAAACATCTCCATTAGTTTTCTTTTTCCGAACTTATTCCTTGTTCCGCATCTTCTTGCTTGGGATACTTAATTCTTCTGTGATGCTGACTAATAAGAATAGAAAGAAATGCTTCTTTCATTTTTGAAATATCACTAAATGTAATAGGTGCATCATCAAGCTGACCTTCTTTTAATCTTGAATTAAAAATATTGTTAATCATATTTTCAACTTTGCTCGCATCCGGTTCAGTTATAGATCTAACAGCAGATTCACATCCATCTGCAAGCATTACAATTGCAGTTTCTTTGGAATTTGGTTTGGGTCCTGGATATTTATAATCATCAACTTTTACTTTGTCTTCGCCATACAACGTTTTAGCTTTTTCATAAAAGAATGTACTTACTGTTGTACCGTGATGCATGGGAATAAAATCAATCAACTCCTGCGGTAATTTATGCTGCCTGGCTAACTCAATTCCCTCATTAACATGTTTAAGAATCATATGTGCGCTTTCTTCAGGCGAAAGACTCTCATGCAAATTTTGGCTGTTCATCTGGTTTTCTACAAACCCTTGCGGTTCAACTGTCTTGCCAATATCATGATAATATGCACCAACTCTGGCAAGTAATGAGTTTGCACCAATTTTCTCTGCTGCTGCTTCTGCGATTGTCCCCATAGTCATCGAATGATTAAACGTACCGGGAGCTTTTCTTGCAAGTTCACGCAGCAATGGTCTATCAAAATTAGAAAGTTCTAATAAAGTTAAATCTGTAGTTATATTAAAAAGTCTCTCAAAGAAAATTAATAGTCCATAAGTAAGCACAGGACTTATCAAAGCATTAGAGGCGGCAAATGCAAACTCAATTAACATAGTTTCTGCAGGAGCAAATCTTTCTAATCCAAATGCTAATATAGATGCTGTATAGCCGATTAAAATAAAAAGGAATGAACGGAAAATCTGTGTGCGATTTTTTATATCCCGCACAGTATAAACAGACAATCCGCCAGCAATAAAATTCATTGCCATAAAACTATAATCGTTGCCTCTTAATGCACCAACAATCAAAGAAAGAATAACTGTTAAATAAAATCCAACCCTGGAATCAAAAACAATTGTAAAGATCATTGATGCAGCAGGAACAAAAATTAAAAAGTGTATCGGTGCTTTTATTGCTATGTGATTTATAAGATAAGTTACAAACGATACGAATACTACCAGGATAGAAATTAATACAATTTTGGTGTTATCATAAAAAATCTTTTTTCTGAACAGATATAAATAAATAGCAAGAATAGTTATGAAAAATGCTATGTGTAAAAATTTTCCAATAAGCTGCAAAATAATTCCTTCAGACCCGATCGACTCCCCTTTTGCTTCTTTATAAGATTCAATTTTTAATTTAACCTGCTTAGTTATGCGATCATGTTTTGCTATAACTCTTTCATTCTCATTAACAATACCCGCATACTTAGAAACATTATTTTTAGCCTGCTCAATTTCTAAATTAGTTGCCTCCTCATTATATACAATGTTTGGATAAACGAAATGAATTGTAAACTCAATTAGAGCTTCCTTAATTTCTTCAGAATAGTTTAGCTCTCTTATTTTATTTCTAGTTTCTCTTCTGGCCTGATCATAAAAATAAAATTTACTTATTGGTTCAATCCTATCCACGTTTCCAACCCTAACTGCAATGCTGTCCCTAAACTCAGCATCACTTTCAAGATTTAAAATTCCGCGCTTGTTAATAGCATCAGCAATGTTTCCCGCGCTCGTAAACAAATTATCTAGGGTTCTGTCCCTTCCGCGGTTTGAATCTCGCTGCTGTTTTCGTAAAGTTAAAAACTGCGTGAAGGCTTTTGAACTCAAGAATGTAGGGTTTAAATATGGATCAGATTGTTTGTCAAGATTTTCATCTATTACACTAATTATATACGCTGCAAAAGCTTTTAAAGAATCATTGTTTTGTGAGGTGATGCTGTTGAAAACCGGATACACAGATCTTTCAGCATCTTTAACTTCTTTTTGATACGTCTGTTTTTCTTTTATGATAGGGAAACTAAAAGGGGCAATCAAATCATCGTTTGTCCATATGGCTCCTTCAGTAACTTCCGATTCAATGGACTCACCTTTAGGAAACATCATAACAATCAGGATAACGGTAATTAACCCGATTATTATTTTTCTTTTAATTCCTGTTTGCTTTACAGTATTTATTTCTTCACTCATAGTTTTGGACTTTTAGCGTTATATAAGGCTTCCAGAAATTCGACAACACCTTCTTCGTTATTTGATTTTGTAAGAACATAGTCTGCATCTTTTTTTAATTCAGGAATCGCATTACTAACGGCAATTTTTAATCCCTTTAGTTTTAAATAAGCTGAGATCATTATACCAATCACCTAAAACAGCTGTTCTACTTTCCTTTATTTTTAAATATTTAAGTAAACGCTGCATTGCTTTTCCTTTAGATGATCCTGATCTTCGCACTTCAAGATAATAAATTCCTTCGTGAGTTTGGGATCTGAAAAATGAAACCGAAGTTCCAAATGTTAATGGAAAACTTAATTTATCCCTTACAAACTCAACTGCCCGTCTATTATCCCCGGCAAAAACAATTTCTAATGTTTTGGTTGTAAGATCATCATACGAATTAACTTCTTCATATACAGCACCAAACTTATCCATTAATTTAGGTATTACAGAATTTTGCTCAGTAAAATAAATCGCTTCTGTATGACAAAGCGCAATGTTTAAAAGATACTTTTCAGAATATTCAATCGCTTTTTTAACCTGGCTCTGTTTAAGAAAAGATCTATAAACAAAATATTTACCGCTAACACTTTTGATAGCAGATCCATCCAGAGAAATTAACGGCGAGTATATTTTTAAATCTTCTGCTAAAGGTAATAATGCAGAATGCAATCGCCCGGATGCAAATGAAAATAACACACCGCATTTTTTTAGACTAATTATCAGTTGTCTTGTTCTATCCCCAATTTCACCTTCGTCATTTACCAGGGTTCCATCAACATCAAAAACTACTAGTTCTATCTTTTTTAACTTTTCTAAATCAAACATTTTATTTTACAACAGTTTTCCAACCGATTTTTGAAAGATTGATATAAATAATTGAAACGGAAATTGCTGCAACAATTAAGTAAACTATAAATGCTGTAATCTCACCCAATATTAGTTTTCCCGTACCAAATAAAATTGAATAGACTAAAATAACTCCAATTAACCAGTTAATAAACAATCTAAAAAATCCGGAATCACTTTCAACATCAGGCAGTTTGGATGAAATTTTTTTCCACATTAATCCGCCGGGATGGATTTTTCTGTAAAATGAAAAAAGCACTTCTTCACTTGTTGGTTTTGTTAAAAATGTAACAACTAACCAAACCAATGTTGTGCCCGGTACGATTATGAATAAACTATAAGGAAAAAGTATTCCAACACTTTTTAATATTGGAAAAATTATAAATGGTGTTATCATTGCAGAAATTTCTGACCATGCATTAATTCTCCACCAGAACCACCGTAAAATTAAAACTAAACCAACACCCGCACCGCATTCAATAATAAATGCCCACGCACCGGATATTTTATTTATGAACAGTGTAACAACTAAAGAAACAAGCATTAAAATAATTGTGGCAATTCTAGAAGAGAAAACATAATGGGATTCTTCTTTGCCCTCATTTACAAATCGTTTGTAAAAATCATTGATGATATACGAAGTTCCCCAATTTAATTGCGTTGCAATTGTGCTCATATAAGCTGCAAAAAATGCTGCAACTAATAAACCTTTTAATCCGGCAGGAAGAAAATCACGCATTGCATAAATAAAGCCCATACCTTTTTGTGCATCGCTAAGTTCCGGATAAAGTACGAGTGATGCTAATCCGACTAAAATCCACGGCCAGGGTCTTATTGCATAATGTGCAATCTGAAAAAACAAAGTAGCAAATAAAGAATGCTTTTCGTCCTTTGCAGACATCATTCGTTGTGCAACATATCCGCCGCCGCCAGGTTCTGCTCCGGGATACCACGATGCCCACCAAATAATTCCTATGTAAGCAAGAAATGAAAATACAGACATCGAAAGCATTCCTGCTGCCGAAGGAACATCTGATATTGTTGGAAAAAATTCAAAGGCATAATCAGGTAGATTTTGTTTTAGTCCAGCAATTCCACCGACTTGTGGTGAGTTAACAACAATGATTGCAAGTACAATACATCCAAGCATTGCAATAAAAAATTGAAATGCATCTGTAATTACAACTCCCCACAAACCTGAAATTGCAGAATACACTGCCACTAAAATCATACAACCAAAAACATAAAACATAACTGCTGATTCATCTATTCCAAACATCCCTTGCAGGATTGATGACATTGCTTTGTTTACCCAACCGATTATGATAACATTCATAAACAAACCAAGATACAATGCGCGAAAGCCTCTTAAAAATCTTGCAGGTTTTCCGGAATATCTAATTTCGGCAAACTCGGCTTCGGTCATTATTCCTGCACGGCGCCATAACCTTGCGAAGAAAAAGACAGTAAGCATGCCGCCAAAAGCAAAATTCCACCAAATCCAGTTTCCTGAAATTCCATTTTTAGCGACAAGTTCAGTAACTGCCAAGCGGAGTATCTGCTGCAAATGTAGTTGCAACCATTGATATACCAGCTAAATACCAGGGAAGATTTCTGCCGGATAGGAAAAAATCGTTTGTACTTTTACCTGCTCTTTTGGAATAAATTAAGGCGATTGAAACTGAAAAAATGAAGTATGCAATAACGATTATATAATCTACTAATTCCACATTTACCTCTTTTGTCTCTATTATCTGCTGAGCAGGAAATGTTTTTTTACGATGATAAATATAAGGTTTAGTTGCGAAAATGGATACTCAAACTTAAACATTTATTATTAAGGATAAGTTAAAGCAGTTTAATTTTTGGTTGGATACACTGATGAGTTGTGGAAATTAATATTAAATGTTTTTACAAATAATGATTTAAATAATTTCAAGAATAAATTTATTCTCGTTTTCTTGTTAGCAGTTCGAATAAATTACCGACTAATAGAGTAACACAAACTCCAATCAGAATAAACCACGTCCAGGCTACAACTTTAAACACTATTATGAAACTCATAATCACAATAGCAGAAATAAATCCTGCAATAGCATGATTTTGCTTAATTTTTTTGTTTGATAATCCCAGCAAAAATGTACCAAGTAATCCGCCGTAAGTAAAAGAAGCGATACTCAATGCAATCTCAACAACTGCTTTAGAGCTTTCCATAAAAATGAATGCAGAAAAAATCAGCATAACTGCCCAAAATATTGTGAGCAGTTTCGAATACAATAAATTCTTTTTTTCATCAATATTTTTTTTGAATGGGATATAAAGATCTAACATTACGGAAGATGAAAGTGATGTTATAGACCCTGCAAGTGTTGAAAGCGCAGCGGCGAATAATCCTGCTATAATAATTCCTTTAACGCCGGATGGTAAAACTTCAATAATAAATTTTGGGAAATATTTCATCAGATTTGACATCAATTAATCCGTAATAAGCATACAGTAAAACACCAACAATTAAAAACAAAGCAAACTGAAAGATTATTATTACGCCTGTGGTTACAAGAGCCTTCTTGCTTTCTCCAAGATCTTTTGCTGCCAATAACCTTTGCACAATAAGCTGATCAGTTCCGTGAGATGACATTGAAAGAAATGCGCCACCAATCAATCCGCTTAACAATGTATATGGCTCTGAAAAGAATCCTGCAATCCCATTATCAAATCCAAAATTAAAAACACTTAATTTAGAAGTTATTTCTGCTGATGAGAAAATCTCTCCGAAGTTTCCGGGGATATTATTTATCAGATAGATACCTGCAATAATTGCACCCCCGATATAAATAAACATTTGAATAGCATCAACCCAGATTACACCTTTTAATCCACCAGTAAAAGTATAAAGCAGTGCAACGATTGCAATTATTATTATCGCAACCATTGGAGAAATATCCAGCATCAAATAAAGTGGAATAGCGGTTGCAAAAAGTCTTACACCATCTGCCGCTGTTCTTGTAAATAAAAATGTTACAGAAGCTAATGAGCGTGTTTTATTTCCAAATCTGTTTTGAAGATAAGAATATGCAGTTGAGAGTTCGCCTTTATAATAAGCTGGCAAAAACACTTGCGCTACAATTACTCTTCCAATTAAATATCCAAAAGTTAATTGAAGAAAATTTAGGTTTGTAAGATATGCAAGTCCGGGAATTGAAATAAAAGTTAATGTGCTTGTTTCTGCAGCAACAATTGAAAAACTAATTACCCACCAGGGAACTTCTTTTTTACCAACAAAATAATCTTTAACTGTTTTTTGTTTTCCACCAATAATTTTTCCAAACGCAGTAATGCCAATCAAATAAAAAATAATTATTGCATAATCTAATGTGGAAACTTGCAAATATTATTTTCCCAGCTCTGCTAATGCATGCTCAACAGTATCTGTAACAGGAAGCACTCTGTCTAATTGAGTAATTTTAATTAGTGTATGCACTTTTTCTGAAGGAGCAGCAAGTCTAATCTGTCCTTCGTTTGCAGATATAATTCGGTTTGCAACAAGTATTGCACTTAAGCCGGAGCTGTCACAGCTTTCGACTTCGCTAAGATCAACAATAAGTTTATTTACGCCTTCTACTTTTAGAATCATCGTAAACTCACCTTTGAGGAGACCTGAGATACTTGTATCCAATCGTTTCTCGTTCAACTTAAAAACTGTAATATCGCCAACACGTTTTGTTTCGAAGTTCATAATATTACCTTAAAACATTTTTAAACAATTTAAGAAATTATTGTATGATTTTTCAGCTTCAACATCATTGTTGGAAATCTGAAAATTATAAAACTTATCTGCACCTTTTTTTGCAAACCCAATTCTTATTTTTGCTTTAACAAGATTTGAAACATAACTATAAAATAAATCATCTTTCCGGTTTAGATCTATCACCCCATCAAATTTCATGTCGGATAATTTTTCAATGAGTTTATGAGCGGGAAGATCGAGTTTATTTAAATCAGCAACGCCAAACTCCATCGCTTTATTTCTAAACTTAGCCGGCAGCAAACTTATTCGATAATCTCTTGTTAATATTTTTATCGATTTATTCAAATGTTCCAGATGCTCTATTACAAGATAACTTGCTCTAAAATCTTTTTCATCTTCCGGCATCAAGACTAAAAAAGAACCGGATCTTTTTAGTGATTCAGAAAAATCCTGTTCATTAAGAACAACATTTTTTAATCTTCTTGAAATTAATAATCGCGAGATATTTTCTTTAATTAGATCAATCATAATTATTTGTTTTCTTCAAGCATTTTTAGAAATGTATTTTCATCCAACACCTTTACACCAAGCGATTCAGCTTTAGATAATTTTGATCCTGCTTTTTCACCGGCAATGACAAAATCCGTATTCTTGCTAACACTTGATGTTACTTTACCGCCCAGCGCAATTATTTTTGCACCTGCATCATCACGCGAAAGCGAAGAAAGAGTTCCTGTTAACACAAAAGTTTTTCCTGTTAAGGCTGATTGCACAATTTCTTTTTTTTCTGATACAAAAGTTAAACCCGATTTACGTAATTCTTCAATTAACTTAACATTTTTTTTATCTGAGAAGAACTGCTTAATGCTTTTACTTATGCTTGGACCAATTTCATAAATACCAGAAATTTCCTCTTCGCTTGCTGCAATAATATCATCAATTGAATTAAAATGATCGGTAATTTTTTGTGCCGCACCAGCACCGACATATCTTATTCCAATTGCGTAAAGAACTTTTGCAAATGGCTGTGATTTACTTTTTTCAATCGACTTTAAAAGATTATCGATACTTTTTTCACCTAATCGTTCTATCTGAACCAATTCTTCACGCTTATCTTTTAACTTATAAATATCTGAAAAGTGAGTTATAAATCCTTTATCCACAAATAAATCAATCAGCGCATCACCAAGTCCTTCAATATCCATCGCACCGCGAGATGCAAAGTGTATTAGTCGTCCTTTAATTTGAGCAGAGCATTCCGGATTTTCACAATAGAATGCCACTTCACCTTCAGGCTTAAATAATTTAGAATTACATACTGGACATTTTTCCGGCGGAAGTGTTGGCTGACTTTTTTTTGATCTCTCACCTAAAACTACAGAAACAATTTTGGGAATTACATCTCCGCCTTTTTCAATAACAACAGTATCACCAACTCTAATATCCTTGCGCTGTATTTCATCAAAATTATGGAGTGTTGCACGACTTATTGTTGACCCTGCAAGCTTAACTGGATCTAATTCGGCAACAGGAGTAATTGCACCGGTTCTTCCAACCTGCCAGGTAATTTCATTCAATTTTGTAAATGCCTGCTTTGCCTTAAACTTATATGCAACTGCCCAGCGTGGTGATTTTGCAATACTGCCCAACAATTTTTGCTGTCGCATTGAATTTACTTTTATAACAGCACCATCAATTTCGTATTCAAGAGTATCTCGTATCTCTTCAAACTTATTACATACTTTTAATACTTCATCTATGTTTTTACAAACTTTGTAATGCGGATTAACTGTAAATCCAAGTTTACTTAATAACTTTAAATTTTCTTCCTGTGATTCAAATTCTTCATCAACACTTATAAGTGAATAGAGAAAAACATTTAGTTTTCTTGCAGAAACTATTTTAGGATCCTGCAATTTTAAAGTACCTGCAGCAGAGTTACGTGGATTTGCAAATAGTTTTTCACTATTAGCTTCACGCTCTTTGTTTAGCTTATCAAAATCAGAGATGCGCATATAAACTTCACCACGCACTTCAAAATTCTTAAGCTTATATTTTTTTTCTTTACTTAGATCAATTTTTAAAGGAACTGAACGGATTGTTTTAATATTATTTGTTACTTCTTCACCGACAGTTCCATCACCTCTTGTAGCCGCTGTTTTTAATAATCCATCTGCATAATTAATGCTTATAGAAGCACCATCAATTTTTAACTCAACAACGTATTCAACTTTTTCAGATTCCGGTAAACTTTCCTTAACTCGTCTATCAAAATCAATTAAATCCTGCTCATCGTAAGAGTTTGCAAGACTTAACATTGGGATTTTATGTTTTACAGGATTGAATTCTTTTGTAAGATCTTTACCAACTCTTTGCGTTGGAGAATCAGGAGTAATTAAATGCGGATTTTCAGTTTCAAGTTTTTCTAATTCTTTAAAAAGCTTGTCATAATTTTCATCACTAATAACAGGCTCCGCTAAAACATAATAATTATAATCATGTTTTAGTATTTGCTCACGCAGTTCTGTAATTTTCTTTTCAATAGAAGATGACATTTACTATTGTTCTAATTTTGGAGGTGCATTTAAATAAACAATTCCGGTTTTATCTAATTTAAAATGCCGAACCGAGCCAACACGTCCTGTAAAATCAACAGGCTGGTTATTTAACTGTAAAGTCACACCGCCGGAATTACCTACTGTTGCTTTAAATTCTCTTGAGGCAGCTAATGCTGAATTTTGAGTTAGGAGCAAGAGTAAATTCCTGCGTACGATTATTATCCAGCACAACAAAAACCCATGAAGTTTCTTTTGCATAAAAAGTAAGTATGAGACTATCGGATGAAGCAGCCACGATTGAACTATCACTTGTTATTGTCTCTGCTGTTTCCTCTTCAACGTATCTTTGATTACCTTGCTCAATAACTTCTTCAATCGGTGTTTCTTCAACAATTATTTTATCACTTTTATTAAAAACAAAAAAGTAAACCAAGGCAGCAATAATAATTAATACCAACTCCACCCAGCCCAAAGATCATAAGCTGGCTGTTAGCTTTACCTTCATCTTCATCTGATTTTTGTTTATGATCATCAACATAAGATTTTACTTGTGATGTTGATTTTTCAATTGGTTTTGTAGTTTCTATTTTGGGTGCTTCAACTTTGGGAACATCCGGTTGTTTTACTTCTTCAATCGGTGCAGGCGGATTTGGATCAAACTCTTTTCCTTCTCTTGCAGCTTCAAACTTTTTCAGTGTAATATCTTCATCAAGACCAATTGTTTTAGCATACTGTTTAACAAATGCTTTTACATAAAGATCAGGCAAGAAAAGAAAAATTTCCCTGATCAATGGCTTCAAGAAATTTAAGATCAATTCTTGTTTTGGTAGCCATTTGTTGAAGAGTTAAGCCGCTTTTTTCTCTTTGTTGTCTTAATTCATCTGCAAATTTATCAAGCATAATATTTTTTATTTATTGTTATTCAATTCTAATTAACTTAGCAGCAAATGCTCCATCCATCTGATGCCTTTGCGGAAGAGTTTGAATGCATCCGTTTTCATCAACAAGATTATCTGCAACTTTTCCTTTTGCGGATTCAAATTTAAAATTTGGATGTGAATCTAAAAACTTTTTTACCACTTCAAAATTTTCTTCCGGTTCGATTGAACAAGTGCTGTAAACTAAAGCTCCGCCAACTTTAACCAGGGTTGCAGCTTTACTGATTAATTTAAGCTGCATTTCCGTCATTCTTCTTAAATCAAAAATATCTTTTTTCCATTTTATATCCGGTTTTTTTGATAGCGTTCCAGTGCCGCTGCAAGGTACATCTGCAAGCACCCGATCAAATGGTTCAGATTCAAATTCCAATGCATCGGTTTCGATTGTTGTAACGCAAGTTAACCCAAGACGCTCATTATTTTTTCGCACAAGATTTAATCTGCCGTCATAACGATCCAGCGCTGTAATTTTACCGGTGTTCTTCATTAAGGAACCAAGATATGCGGTTTTACCACCCGGTGCCGAACAAATATCAAGCACATTCATTCCTGGTGCAACATCCAGCAATCTTACCGCTAAGCCTGCGCTTTCATCCTGAATGTTGAAATATCCTTTTATATAATAATCCCACGCGGTAATATTAGTGAGGTTTAGAAGTTGAACAAATTCACCAAGAAATTTTCCCGGACGATATTTGAGATTTACCTGTCCCAAAAGAGTTTTAAATTCTTCTGGCGTTGTTTTAATTGCATTTACTCTTAATGTTAGATATGGTTTTTCGTTATTGGCAGCCAGCAATTTTTCTGTTTCTTCTCTGCCAAATCTTTCAAGATATCGTTTAACCATCCAAGCGGGATGGGAATAATATGCGGTTAAATATCCAATTATATCTTCATTAGGATCAGGATATCTGATAGAGTTTTTACTTCTTATAATATTTCTAAGAATTGCATTTGTAAGATCGGCAGGTTTTTGTCCTTGTAGTTTTTTTACAAACTCAACTGCTTCATTAACTGCTGCGTGATCTGGAATTCTATCTAAAAATAATATCTGATATAGAGCAACACGTAATCCGTTTTTAAGATTGGGAATAGCTTTAGAAAACTGACCTTTATAAAATCCATTAAGAATCCAATCCAACCTTCCCATCCATCTCGTAACGCCGTGTACTATTTCATAAAGAAGCGCTTTATCAGGTCCGTTCAGTTCTGCATTTCTCAATTCATTATCTAAAAGTTTTTCAAGATATGCATCTGTTCTTTCAACACGATTAAGAATTTTAACAGCAAGTCCGCGAACGCCTTGATACAAATCTATAACTTTATGCTCTTCAAGATGCCCTGAATCTTTAGTAGAAGATTCCTGTTCACTAACATCATTTATTTTTTGTTCTAAATTTTGATCTAAATTATCTTCCAATTAATAACCTCTTTTTTCTCTGTCATTTTTTGTTAATTCAAATATTGCATTAAACATCAACTCATCTTTTTTCTCAAAATCAATTTTTCTTCTGCTCGTTACAATCTTTGCCGTTTCAATTGCCTTTTTAATATCATAAACTGTCGATGAATCATCTCCGCCCCAGGTAAAAGATGGAACATATTTTTCAGGAAAACCCGATGCAAATATATTACAAGAAAATCCAACTACAGTACCCGTGTTAAACATTGTATTTATTGCGCTTTTGGAATGATCACCAATCATCAAACCGAGAAACTGTGAACCGGCTATCAACTTCTTTATTGCTTAGTTTAATTTTTATTTTAGAATAATTATTCTTTAGATCGCTGTTGTTTGTATCTGCACCAAGATTTACCCAGCTTCCGATGTATGAATGTCCTATAAATCCAGCGTGCTGTTTGTTTGAGTAATCCATAAAAATAGATTGCTCTACTTCTCCACCGACTTTACAAACTTTTCCTATCGAAACATTTTCATAAATAGCGGCACCGCTTTTTATCTCTGGATGATTCGCCGATAAAACAAGGTCCCTCAATAACAGCGTTGGGATAAATAAACACATTATCACTAATAATTATTGGTCCGCCGGAAGCATCTAAAACAACTCCTGGTTTTATTGTAACATCTTTACCAATAAAAACATTTGCTTGTTAAGCATGTGAACTGTTGAATCAATCTTATCTGAAAAATTTTCTTTAGAACTATTTTTCAGATAATTAAAATCCTCAGTTATTTGTTTTCCGTTATGGTTAATCAAATCCCATAAATAGTTTGCGCATTTAATATCGAGTATTTTTATCGGCAGTCCGTTAAAATCAGCTAACGGAAAAAAGATCTTTAAGATAATTTATTTTATTCTGCAGATGAGCCCCGGATAAGTATGCGGCAATAACTGTTTCTTCATTCACAAAAACTTTATCCTCGGCTGGCATTAGCGGAAGAAGTTCTGATAAATTTTCAGCAGCAATTAATCTTCCGTTAATAAACAGACACTCGGTATCATCAATTTTATTAACTAAGCAATCTGGGTTTTGGTGCTGAACGATTTCTGCAAGATAAGGACGGCAATGAAGCGAGACTTTTACATCACCATAACTGCGAATGATTTTTTCTTTTAGTGAATCAATACCGCATAACAAATCATACACTGGACGTGAAAAAACCATGGGCTCAAAGTTTGAGTAGTTTATATCTTCAAAAATGCAGATTTGCATATAGTTTTATATCCTTTTTCAAAAAGTACTACAGAATTTAACATTTTTTGAGGTAAGATTCTCTAACCGAATAAGTTGAAATTCTACTCAGTTACATTAGTAACTGAAGCAGTTTTTCTTGAGAAGAAGGAATAAATGGCAGGAACAATAAAAAGGGTTAAAAATGTAGAAAGTATCAATCCGCCAACAACTGCAATACCCATAGATACTCTGCTTTCAGAACCTGCGCCAAGAGCCAGTGCAATTGGTAAAATTCCAAGCACTGTAGAAAGGCTTGTCATTAATATTGGTCGTAATCTGGAAGCAGCTGCGCTAATTACAGCCTCATTTTTTGGAAGTCCTGTTGCTTTTCTTTGGTTAGCAAACTCAACAATTAATATTCCGTTTTTAGTTACAAGACCTATCAACATTATAATACCAATCTCACTAAAAATGTTTAAAGTTTGATTGAAGTACCAAAGTGAAAATAATGCACCCGCAAGTGCAAGCGGTACTGTAAACAAAATTATAAATGGATCGCGAAAACTTTCAAACTGTGCGGCAAGTACGAGATAGATTAATCCCAGCGCCAATAGAAATGCAAAAAGAAGACTCGAAGAACTTTCTTTAAAATCTTTTGATGGTCCATCTAAAGCAACAGCAAACTTTTCATCCAGTACTTTATCAGCAATTTCATACATAGCATCAATGCCTTCACCCAGAGAAACTCCCGGTGCTAATCCAGCAGAAACCGTCGCGGATACATAACGATTAAATCTGTATAACTGAGGTGGAGCGCTTTGTTCATCTACAAAAACCACGTTATCTAATTGTATAAGTTCGCCTTTAGAATTTTTCACATAAGTGGATTTAAGATCAATCGGTGCATCTCTGTTCTCTCTTGAAAACTGTCCTATAACCTGATATTGTTTTCCATCCTTTATAAAGTAACCAAATCGCTGTCCGCTAAAAGCAGATTGAATAGTTTGTGCAATATCAATTGTAGAAACTCCAAGTGCTCTTGCTTTTTGTCTATCAATGGAGAGTTTAAGTTCTGGTTTATTAAATTTTAGATTAACATCCACAATCGTAAACTCGGGATAGTTTCTTGTTTCATCAATAAACTTTGGAAGATATTCTTCAAGTAATTGAAAGTTTGGAGCCTGCAAAACAAACTGAACAGGTAAACCGCCGCGTCTGCCACCGCCAATAGTTTGCTGCTGAGTTATAAAAGCTCTTGCCCCGCTAAGTGAATTAACTATAGGTGTAATTTCATCCGCTATTTGCTGCTGGCTTTTATTTCTAAATTGCGGCTGTTTTAAAATCAAATTTATAAATCCTGAATTAACAGAACTTGAAGCACCAAACCCCGGTGAAGTGACTGCAATTATCGCTTCTTTTTCCGGAACTTTTTCACTTAAAACATCAACCGCCTCATCAATATATCTATCCATATACTCAAACGTTGCACCTTCAGGTGCAGTTGCATTAATTGATAAACGACTTCTGTCTTCAAGCGGTGCAAGTTCCGTTGGAATAACCGCGAATAAAATATAAATAAGAATTATTGCCGCAGCCGTTGCAGGAAAAGCTAACCATCTATGTGATATAAAATATGTTAAATGTTTTTTATATATCGCATTCATAGCGACAAAAAATGGTTCGGTTATATTGTAAAACCAATTATGATGTTCTCTTCGCTTTAAGAATTTTTGCACTTAGCATTGGTGTTAAAGTAAGCGCAACAAAAGATGAGATTATTACCGCACCGGCTACTACAATTCCAAACTCTCTAAAAAGTCTTCCAGTTAATCCCTGCAAGAAAATAACAGGCATAAAAACAGATGCAAGTGCAACTGTTGTAGAAATAACAGCAAAAAATATTTCAGCAGAACCCTTTTTGCCTGCTTCAATAGGATCCATCTTGTTTTCAATTTTTGTGTAGATATTTTCTAACACAATTATTGCATCATCCACTACCATTCCTATCGCAAGTACTATACCCAACAGTGTTAAAACATTGATGGAAAAACCCGCAACATACATAATGAAGAAAGAACCAATAAGAGAAATAGGAATTACCAACATTGGGATAAGAGTTGTTCGCCAATCACGCAGGAATAAAAATATAATTAAAATAACAAGTAAAAATGCAACTATAATAGTCTGTTCAACTTCTTTTATAGATTCACGGATATAAACGGTTACATCAAATCCAATTGCCGTTTTAATATCCGCTGGAATGGTTTTCTTCAACTGCTCCAATCTTTTATAAAACTCATCTGCTATAGCGATGTTATTTGCGCCGGCTTGAGCAATCAATACAACACCAACCATTGGAATTCCATCGAGCTTTAAAATTGAACGTTCATTTTCAGCACCTAACTCTGCCCTGCCAACATCCCTTACCCTAACTATGCTTCCTTCAGATTCTTTAATTATTAGATTATTAAACTCTTCTTCAGTTTGGAGTCTGCCAATGGTTCTTATTGAAAGCTCCGTATCATCACCTTCAATTCTGCCTGAAGGTAATTCAACATTTTCCCGATTGAGTGCATTTCTAACATCGACTGGAGACAATTGAAATGAAGCAAGTTTAGCAGGATCTAACCACAAGCGCATTGCATATTTTTTTTCTCCCCAAATCTGCACACTGCTAACCCCACTAATTGTTTGAAATCGTTCTTTAAAAACATTGTTAGCCATTTCAGAAAGTTCAAGCAAATTTCTTGTATCGCTTTGTACAGCTAAAAACACAATTGGTGTTGCATCCGCATCAGCCTTAGCTACAATTGGAATATCAATATCAGGCGGCAGGTTAGAAAGTGATCTGGAAACTCTATCACGTACATCATTTGCCGCTGCTTCAAGATCAACTTCAATATCAAACTCAACTGTAATTGTACTTCTTCCATCGCGGCTAACCGAAGTAAGTGATTTTATTCCTGCAATACCATTAATTGATTCTTCAAGCGGTTCTGTAATCTGGCTTTCAATTACATCTGCATTTGCACCAACGTAATTTGTGGAGACAGTAATTATTGGTGGATCAACGGAAGGAAATTCCCGTACGCCTAAATAAGTATAACCAAGAATACCAAACACAATAATTACAATTGACATAACAATTGCAAGAACAGGTCTTTGAATACTTATTGATGATAGACTCATTTAGGAATTCACAACTAATTAAATTCTGAAATTTTTACTTTAGAATTTGGTCTGATCTGTAAAATACCAGAAGTAATTACAGTATCACCCAAGCTTAAACCAGATTTTACCTGAACACGAGTTTCTTCTCTTACACCAAGTCCAACATCTTGCGGAATGACAACACCGTTTTTATAAAGGTAAACTTTTTGTCCCTTTAATTCGGGTACTATAGAAACAGTTGGAATTAGTATAGCGTCACTGGTTTGTTTTAAACTTAACTCAACATTTGCAAAAGCACCCGGGATTAATTCTTTGTACCCTGAACTACAAATTGCTCTGATTTGTAATGTTCTTGTTCCGGGATCAATTTTTGGTTCTATTGCATAGACTTTTGCTTTAAATATTTTATTGCTTCCGCTGATTTTAAATTCAAGTTCATCCCCTGTTTTAACAGAAGCGGAATATCTTTCTGGAATTGAAAAATCAACCTTAATGCTGTTAAAGTTTTGCAATCGCGCCATTACTGTAGAAGTGGTTACGTAACTCCCCTCACTTACTGATCGTAATCCAACTATTCCGCCAAATGGAGCTCTTATTTCTGTTTTATCTATTTGAGCTTTTATTAAATCATAATCAGCCTGATTAACATTCAACTCACTAACTGTATTATCATATTCTTCCTGACTAATCAAGTTGCCATCGCGCAATTGTCTTTGCCTGGTTTCTTTCTCTTCTGATAATTTTACTTTTGATTCTGCTCTTCGTAATTGGGCTTGTAAATCAGCGTCGTTTATTTTTATTAAAAGATCGCCTTTATTTACAAAAGATCCTTCTTTAAAAAGTATTTTTATAATCTTACCTGAAATTTCGCTTCTAAGCTCAACCTCTTCATTTGCTAATATTGTTCCCGTTGTAAAAACACTGTTACCTAATGTTTCTAAAGTAACAACATGAGCTTTAACCGGAATAACCATATCAGGTCTGCCGCCAGACATTGTATTGCTTCCGCTTTCTGAAGACGATAATATTTTTGGAAGTAATGCAATTGCAATAACAACCAGAATTATTATACCTATTACTATTTTTTTTATGTTTTTATTCATAATATTAAAACAACCTAATCAAACACTTAGTTTCTTAAATCCAAAATAAAAAAGCCCCGAATAATCGAGGCTAAAATTAAATTTAAACTCCAAAAAAAGATTACTGCTTTTTGCTGTATTTCTTGTTGAATTTTTCAACTCTACCGGCAGTATCAAGTAATTTTTGTTTTCCGGTAAAGAATGGATGTGAACCACTTGAAATTTCTAACTTAACTAACGGATAAGTGTTTCCATCTGTCCATTTAATTGTTTCAGTAGTTCTAATCGTAGAGCGAGTTAAAATTGCAAAATCACAAGATGTATCTTGAAATACAACTGGTTTATATTCTGGGTGAATTCCTGGTTTCATATCTATCCTAAATATTTTTTTTCTAAAATCGTGGCTGTAAATATAGACGTTTCGGAAGTATTATCCAATATAACTTTTACGGCAATTAATTGGATTTTTGCTCGGTTTTCTCACTTTTTTCAGCTTGCACTTTCATTTTTAACTCTTGCACTTCCTTTTTCTCTTCGGTTGAAAGATTTCTCTGCATAAAGTTGATATTGTCTTTATTTACATTATCTGAGTTGCTTCGTAAAACCGGAAGATTATGAATTTCATCTCGTTCTCTTTTCATTTCTCTTTCAAAACTATCGACTTCACTTATTTCAGATGCAATTGTTGAAGCTGAAGGTGCAGCACTTCCGCCCAAAGTTCTTGGCTCCTCAGATTTAAAGTTATCAGATTCAGATTTTTTGGATACGAGCTCGTCTGTTATCGATTGTTCAACACCTTTAGATTTTATATCAGATTGTTCTTCTAATCCAACTTTAGGTTGAACTTGAGTTTCAATTTCTTTTGTCTCAATCATTCCTTCGTTCAGCGGTTTTGATTCTTCTTTAACTCTTGCTGATTTTTTTAAAGGAGCATCTGGTATTTCTTCAATTGATTCAATAACAACTACGTCTTCCCGTAATCTTGGTGCGATGTTAAGCGGATCTTCCATTTCTTCTGAATTAATATCAACAACAAAAAAGATAATTGCAGCGGAAGCTATTGCAACAGCAGCAGGTGCCAGTTTGCCGGGTGAAAGTAGTTTATCCCAAAAACTTTCTTTCTTTTCTGGTTCAGATGAATTGATCTTTCTTAAAAGTTCTGTTTCAAAATTTTTGGGCGCATCTATCTTGGGAAGATTTTTTAAATCATCTAATAATTTTTTATATGTTTTTTCTTCTTCATTCATTTCATTATACCTATAATCATTGTTTCGTTCGACGCTGTCTCATAAGTCAGAGATAGAGTTTTGGATTCCCGTTTTCACGGGAATGACACTTAAAGCTTGACTTATAACACAGCTTCATGACTTTTTAACCTTAATCATTATAAATATCTTTTAGATATTTCTGCAACTCTGCCCTGCCACGATTGATCCTTGATTTTACAGTCCCAACTTCAATCTTCATTATATCTGCAATTTCTTCGTAAGATAATTCCTGAACATCTCTAAGTATCACAGCTTCACGATAAGAATCACGTACTTTTAATAACGCTTTCTGAATTATTTCATTTTTCAAACTCATATCCGCTGCAACGTCTGGACGATTAGAATTATCAGGAATATCAAAAGACTTTTCTTCATCGCCAAAACTGCTTATCGAGAAAAAATTTCTTCTGCGTTTTCTCTGATATTCTGTCCGTGCAAGATTACCGGCAATTGTGTATATCCACGTTGAAAACTTTGCCAACGAACTATAATTATCTTTATATCGATAAACTTTTACAAAAGTATCCTGCACAACATCAACACAAGAATCATAATCCCCAAGAAATCTATAAACATAATTTGTTAAAGGATTTTTGAATCTCTGAACTAAAATTTCAAAAGCTTTTTCATTGCCGCTCTTGCTGAAATTCAAGAATCAGTTCTTCATCCGTAAATTCGTTAAGATTTCTATCCTTCAACGGTTTTTATACTTTGTTAGTTGGATGTTTGTTTCAATTTCTTTACAAAATTTACAAAAAAGTTTATAAAGCCTTTATGAATTTTTGCGCTTATTTAGTCAGGAATTATTTCTGCAATTAGCACACTTATTAGAGTATAATCATCAAGTGATGTGGTTTTAATCGATAAATCAGCTTTTAACAGCGCAGAAAATGCAGCAGTTAAGTGTTTATCAGAATACATTCTCCGGGCGCTATGATAATCTTTAAGATAGAATGGATGAGTGCTCATAATTCTTGCTACCTGGAACTCGTTTGTATTAGCTGTGGTTAGCTCATTTAATCTTGCAATACTTGTAAAATATTTATTAAGCATTGCAATTATCTGAATCGGTTCCATTCCGTTTTTAAGAAGATTGAAAACAACCTTTAGCGCTGCAGATTTATTTTTTTTACCAATTGCATTTTGCAAATCAAAAATGGTGTATTGTTTTAAGGATGTTGATAAGCCGCGAATGCTGTCTATAGTTATTTCTTTATTATCACCAACATAAATAAATATTTTTTCAAGTTGTGATTCCAAAGTATTTCTGTTTTCACCCGAAATATCTGTAAGCAACTGTGCGTTATCGTAAGAAATAGTTTTTCCGTTTTTTTCTACAGTCGAGATTAACCAATCGATTAAACTCTTGCCTTTTAATTCCTTAGCTTCAAAAAGATATCCTTGACTTGCAAGAGTTTTGTAAGGTTCAGATGTTGGATTTGTAATTGTTCCTTCGTGAAGAAAAACAAGAACTGTAAATTCAGCAGGAGATTCGAAATAATTGAGTATCTCTTTTTTTTCTTTTTTATCTTTTAGTTTTTCAGCTTGCTTAACAATGATAAGCTTTTTTTCTGAACCAAACGGAAAAGTTGAGGCTAATCCAATAATGTTTGTAAAGTTTTGATTTTCACCATACAAAACTTCTTTATCAAAATCTGAGGTTATAAATGGCTGAACTATTTTTTCTATTTCGGCAAAAGTAATATCAACGCTGTAGGTGTCCTCCCCAAAAAGATAATAAACAGGCAAAAGTTTTTTTTGTTTTAGTTGCTTTTCAATATCCTGTATTGCGGGTGCTTTGCTTTTTGCCATTGTTAAATTTTAAAATTAAAGATGACATCTTTCAAAAAGATGTCATCTTTTAAATAATTCTAAATAATCTATCTATCTTTTTTCTATAGTAACTTTTTCCATAACTACATCTTTTAAAGGACGATCTTGTGGTCCTTTTTCAACCTTGCCGATTGCCTTAACTACATCCATACCATTAATTACTTTTCCAAAAATTGTGTGATTACCATTTAACCATTTTGTTGGTGCTAATGTTATAAAGAACTGGCTTCCATTCGTGTTTGGACCTGCATTTGCCATTGCAAGAATTCCTTCGCTATCAAACACGAGATCTTTAACAATTTCATCATTGAACTTTTTGCCCCAGAAACTTTCGCCGCCGCGTCCTGTTCCTGTTGGATCACCACCTTGAATCATAAAGCCATCTATTACTCTATGAAAAATTACTCCATCGTAATAATTTTTGTTAGCAAGCCCAACAAAATTTTCTACAGTTTTAGGAGTTTGTTTTTCGAATAATTCAATTTCTATTGTACCCATATTGGTTTTAATAACCGCAACCGTTGTGCTGTCACTCATTACTTTTGTTTCCTTTTGTTGTGAAAAAATATTTGATGATAAAATTAAACCTATTATTGCCGCAGCAAAAAGTAGTTTTTTCATTTAACCTCCTTATGGATTTATGATGTTTGAATAAAGTAAAACTAAAATTAAAATTCCAAGTGCAATTCTATAATAGATAAACGCAAAAGTGGTATTCTTCTTTAAAAACTTCAGTAGAAAATCAATTGCCAGATAACCGCTTATTCCGGATACAATTGTTGCAACAATCATACTAACCGCCATATCGTAATTTATATATGCCAAAGATTCTTTTAACTGAAGCATTCCGCTTGCAAGAACTGCCGGCACACTTAACAGAAATGAAAATCTTGCGGCAACATCACGCTTTAATCCAAGAAATAATCCACCTGTTATTGTTGTACCCGATCTTGACGAACCTGGAATCAATGCAACCGCTTGTGCTAATCCTATTAAAATGGAATCAAGTACTGTTATGTCTTCAATATCCTTTTTAAACTTAGCGGTTTTTTCTGCAGCAGCAAGTATGATTGCAAGTACAATTAAACTACCACTGATTACATAAAGATTTTTTGTTAACGCACCTTCAATCATATCTTTAAATAACAAACCAATAACAACAATTGGAATTGTTCCAAGTATAATCATCCAACCAAGCTTTGAGTTTGTTGATTGTTTAGAATACTGTACTCTTCTCTGTAAATTTTGCTGCAAGAATTCTGTTAAAATATTCCAAAGATCTTTCCAGAAGTAAACGAAAATTGAAAGCATTGTTCCAAGTTGAATTACTGCAATGAAAGAAGTCCAGTGCTCGGGATTTTTATCAGAAATTAATCCCATAAATTTTCCGGCAAGCGTAAGATGTCCGGTACTGCTAATTGGAAGAAACTCCGTTAGTCCCTGAACAATTCCTAAAATAATTGCTTCAATAAAACTCAAACTAACTCCTTAAAATTGATATGATATTCCAAGCCTTATTCCGAATGAAAGTGAATTGAAATTTACATTTTCATTATAAACAACATTATCAAGTTTCTCGCCATTGTTTTTAGGTTCACCATTTACATCATAACGAACATCTGCAGCAATGTGAGCATACACATTTTCTGCAATTGCTGTATTGCCTTCTGCACGTAATATAAAGCCATATCCAGTAGCTGAATAGTTCTCAGAACTTCCTGTTCCTGGTAAAGATTCATCAACCGATAAAAGTCTCACACCGGCACCACCACCAAATTTAAAGTTGTATCCGGTTCCATTAAGCACATAGTAACCAAGAATTGATGGCATAACCAGGCTATATGTTAAATCGTACTGTCCATTATCTGCAGAAGAAGTAAATGAATAAAGCAGATAACCTAATTCTGCCTGCAATTGAAATGATTCAGAAAGCATTCTGCCGTAAGAACCTGAAAAATTAACCGCTGAGTTAAAATCTGAAAGTTGTTCATAAGGAAGTTGATCAATATATTCTTTAAGGGATGGTATGCTAACAAAATCAATTCCCATTGATCCTCTTACTTCATTTGGAGTTTGCGCAAATGAAAAAACTGAAATGACAATTACAAACAAAGTGGTTACAATTTTTTTCATACTTCCCTAATTTCTGTTTCTACGACTTCAAATAAATTTTCTTTTTGTTTTTTAACAACAAAAAACATTATTAAAGCCGTTATTATAAATAAAATATATCCGATAATGTGAGTTAAAAAAGCATACGCTGCACTTATCGTTTCACTAAATCCAAAAATTAAAACCAAAGTTGATTTTGCTAACGTATGATAAGAACCCGTACTTCCAGGTGTTGGTATTATTACTCCAATCGCACTTATGCTCATTATTATCCAGCCCATTCCAAAAGTAATTGGCTGAAAGTTTTGCATGTCAAGCATTAACATTCCTGCATAAGAACCAAAAGCGTACAAAACCATTATAGAAACAGTCCAAAAAATTGTCCAGAAATAATTTTTTGTTCCCTTTAAACTTGCAAAACCTTCAGCAAGCATTGTAAAAACATAGGCAATTCTTTCGGCAAGTTTATTAGAGATCTTTCCAACTAACTTTATAATAATTCTAGAAAATTTTTCTTTTGATCGTAAAATCAACGAAAGAAAAACTATTGCTAAAACTATAACTGTGCCCATTATATACAACGAGGAAATTAACCACGGAAATTTTTCTGATAGACTTACACTTGTTAAAAAAATTGCAACAATAATAGCTCCGCCCATAGATATTATATCAATTATTCTTTCAAGTATTACAGTTCCAAACATTGATGAGCGCGATAGCCCTTCCCATTTACCAACCAGCACAGCACGAGTAACCTCGCCGAGTTTTGGAGTAACACAATTAACTCCGTATCCAACCATAAGAGAACCAAAAAGATTTATCATCGATGTGTTTGGTTTAACGGAATTAAGAATGTATTTCCACCTGAGTGCACGAAAATAATGCCCAAGCATAGTAACTGCTATAAAAATAAAAACCCAGAGTAAATTTGCATGCGATACAATATTTAATACTTCGCTAAAATCAACATTATAAAATGCAATGTATAGAAATACTACGGCAAGTATTATAGAAATGCCATAGTTTAAAATCATTCCAACACTGCCAAATTTATTTTTCTTAGCGGAGGTCAACTACAGTAGTTCCTTCCGGTTCTGTAAATGAAAATTTGGCATCAGGTAAATTTTGATTGAGCTTATAATTTGAAAATGAAACCTCCATTGTTCCGCTTGCAGGATTTGAAATTACAGCCTTATCGATCAAATTTTCTTTTGAGATGTAAAGTTTTACTTCACCAAGATTATTTTTTTTTGATTTTGGTTTTAAATTCAAAATCTGGCTGGTCCCTTCGGCTGATAAACTCAAATCGCACTCAGATGGATATTGATAAACAAGATAATTAATTGATAACAATCCTGAGCCTGCTTCATCATAATCACTTATGATAACTTTTTTATTCTTCTTATTATAGTTCCAGGAAGTTTTTCCATCAGCTACAATAGTTTGATTACCTAATTCGAGTCGAATATTATTCTCTTTTTTGAAATACATCTTACCTGTTAGGTTTGATTGACCATTATTTTTCTGGGCAACATCAGCAGTAAGATCAGTAATAGAATCAAACTTATTTTGTAATGAAGTTAGAACCGATTCGGCACTTTGTGGAAATCCAACCGTTGAAAGAAATAATACTAAAAGGCTAATTAAAATTTTCATAGTAAACTCTTAATGTTAAAAAATAGTTTTACGTTTGGACTACAGATTACGCAGAATTGTTTCAAGCTGTTCTTCATTCTCAACAAGCACAGAACGAGCTTTGCTTCCATCATTTGGACCAACAATACCAGCCTCTTCAAGCTGATCAACAATTCTTGCGGCACGTGAATATCCAAGCTTTAATCTTCTTTGAAGTAACGAAACCGATCCTTGCTGATGACGTACAATTACTTTTGCGGCATCTTCAAACATAGGATCTAAATCAGATGAAACTCCGCTTGAAGTTTCTTTTTTCTTATCATATAAAGAAGGTAAAAAATATGGCTTTGAATATGCGGGCTGCGAATAAACATAGTTTGTGATTTTTTCAACTTCTTCAGTTGATATAAACGCATTCTGAACTCTTATCGGTTTTGGTGAACCCGTTGGAAGGAAAAGCATATCACCTCTTCCAAGCAATTGCTCTGCACCATTCATATCAAGAATTGTACGTGAATCAATTTTTGTTGCAACCTGATATGCAATTCTAGAACTAAAGTTCGCTTTAATAACACCTGTTATAACATTAACAGATGGACGCTGTGTTGCAAGCACAAGATGAATTCCAACTGCGCGTGCAAGCTGTGCAAGTCTTGTAATCGGTTCTTCAACTTCTTTTCCTGCTGTAATCATTAAGTCGGCAAGCTCATCAACAATAACAATTATATATGGAATTTGATGATGCTTAATCTTATCTGTATCGTGTGGTCTGGTTTTGGGATCTTTAACTTTTTTATTGTAATCAACAATGTTTCTTACACCTGCTTTTGCAAGTTTATCGTAACGTCTTTCCATCTCATACTCAACACTCTTTAAAGCTAAGATTGCATTTTGCGGATTTGTAATAATCTCTTCATCAAGATCAGGTGAAACAGCAAGATAATGTTTACGTAGTTTGTTGTAAAAAGATAGTTCTATTTTTTTCGGATCTACCATTATAAACTTAACTTCTGAAGGATGTTTTGTGTAAAGCAAACTGCTAACGATCATATTAATTCCAACACTCTTTCCGGAACCGGTTGAGCCTGCAATTAATAAGTGAGGCATTTTAGCAAGATCAGCAACATAAACATCACCGCTGATAGTTTTACCAAGTGCAAGCGGAAGTTCAGCATCAGATTCATTTATTCTGCCAATAACAGCACGTGCATTTACAAGGGATGCTACAGCATTCGGAATCTCAACACCAATTGCACCTTTACCCGGAATCGGTGCAATGATTCTTATTCCGCGTGCGGAAAGAGCAAGTGCAATATCATTTTCCAATCCAACGATCTTACTAATCTTTACACCAGGAGCAGGAACAATTTCATAAAGCGTTACAACAGGACCAGGTGTTACAGAAATATCTTTTATTTCAATATCAAATAATTTTAATTTTTCTTTAAGCAGACTTGCGTTGTGTGTTAGTTCTTCTTCGGCTACTTGATAATTTTCTTCTGGTGCAGGATCGAGCAGATCAAGTCCAGGCATTTTAAATTCAATGTTTTCTTCCCACTGATTTGGCAATTTCTGTTCATCTTCAGATTCGTTTTTTTCTTTTCTTTCAGGAAGTTCGCCGGTTTTTTGAATGTTAACTTTTTTTACTTCTTCATTCAGTACTTCATTTTCAGCAGCAGTAACAGGAACATCATCTTTGCGGATAATTGTTATTCGTGTTTGTTCTTCCGCTTCCTTTTCCATCAATTCAGCAGCAGATAATTCTCCTTCAGATTGTTTTTCTTTTTTCTTCTTTTTATCACCGCTAAGTTTTTTAATCTTATCAAGATTTTCTTTGGAATCAGAATCAACCGCAGCATTTTTATCATTAACTTCTGTTTCATCTTCATTAAATGAAAATACATCTTTAAAGAAATTTATAATACTTTCAATGTTTACATCCAGAGCAAAGATTAGCAGTGTGATAAAAGATCCTGCGAGAACAAGTATGCTTCCAATACCGCCAATCAATCCGCTTAAGAAATTACCGAGATGATTTCCGATAAATCCGGACAATTCATAAGTGGATGAAAATAAATTATAATTTTCATGAAGCACACCAAAAAAACTTGCGAAGATGATTGAACTTAATAACAGGAAGTTGGAAACATGAAGACGGAATTTGAAATCAATCTTTTTAAAGAAAGATACTCCCCACAAAAAAAGTACAATGGGAATTGTAATTGAAAAATATCCGAACGTAGCTTTAACAAGAAATATTGAAAAATGTGCGCCGGCTACACCAAGCCAGTTTTGTATATCAATTTTAGTATCGAAAGATCTGAAAAAGTCTGAAAATAAAGTTGTGAGATTAGCTTCATCTCTTCTATCAAAAGTTACCACACTTAAAAAAAGTATAACAGAAATAATCAGAAGAAATATTCCGAGTATTTGTTTTTTATTATCAGGCGTTAAGATAAAATAGTTTTTTTTTGAACTACTCTTTCCGTTTTTTTCTTTAACGCTTTTTTTCTTTTTAAGTGACATTAAAATTTTTTAATTAATCTTTTTTTAGTTTTTTCATAATACCGCTTGCATAGGATGGAATTACATCAAGCAGATCAATAGAACTGCAATATTCAAGATCAGCATCAAATCCATTTTCTAAAAGAATTTTCCCGTGATCAGATTCTCGCATCATCTTAAGCAAATTGGCACCGTATTTTTCGTACAAAGTTAAAACGGCGGCTCCGGAATCATTTAGATAAGAATCTGTTTTAACTTTACTAATTTTTGAAATAAGCATACCAGCACAAACCGAGTCTTCAATTGAGAAATAATTATTTCTGCCTGCACAAACAATTTCAACATCTGTATTTAAAGTTATAAGATGTTTTGCTACTGCGCTGATATTTAAGAACGAACACGTATATAAATTTTCTGAATACTTAGCTTTTGCGATTGATTTGGTGCCGTTGGTTGTGTAAAATACAATTGTTTTTCCTTCAACAATCTCCTTAGAATATTCAAAAGGAGAATTGCCCAGAGCAAAGCCCTCAATCTTTTTTGTATTTCTTTCGCCGCCGAGTAAGATTTGTCCGCCAAACATTCCGCCTGAAACTTTAACAGCAAACTCAACACTGGCAACAGGAACAACTTCTTTTGCTCCGTTATCAATTGCAGTAACAATCGTTGATGTTGCACGAAGCACATCAATAACAACTGTAGTTTTACCTGTAAAGTAAAGTTCATCAACTATAACGGGTGAAAGAAATACATTTAATTTCATTTTAATTTTATCTTTTAACAAACGGAAGTTTTACAACTTTAGCAGGAACTTCTTTTTCTCTTATCAGAAAGTTAACATCAGAACCAATCTCAGCATATTTTGTTTCAACATAACCCATGGCAATTGGTTTCTCTAACATCGGACTAACAGTGCCGCTTGTTACAACTCCAATTTTATTATTATTTACAGAAAGCTCATAACCATGTCTTGGAAAAGTTTTTTCGTCTGATGTAATTGCAACAAGTTTTCTTTTCAAACCGTTTTCTTTTGCTTTTACTAAAACATCTTTTGCGATAAAATTTGGTTTGGAAAGTTTTGTAATCCAGCCTAAGCCTGCTTCTAATGGATTTGTAGTTTGATCAATATCATTTCCATAGAGACAGAATCCCATTTCTAATCTTAAAGAATCACGTGCAGCTAATCCCACCGGCTGAATATTAAATTCTTTACCGGCTTCAAAAATTTTATTCCATAAATCTTCAGCTGTTTTTTCATCACCCGTAAAATAAAGTTCATAACCAAGTTCACCAGTGTAGCCGGTTCTTGAAAATATCATATCGATACCGGCAAGATTTATTTTTGTAAAATGATAATATTCTAAAGATATTTGGGTATCTGTAAGTTTTTGTAATGTCTTAAGTGAATTTGGTCCCTGTACAGCAAGCAAAGAAAATTCATCGCTGCGGTTTGTAAGTTCAACATCAAACTTGTTATTCTTTTGCATCCACGCAAAATCTTTATCAATGTTGGATGCATTTATAACAAGCAAAAATTCGTTTTGCGAAATTCTGTAAACAAGCAAATCATCAACTATTCCACCGTCTTCATAACACATTGCTGAGTATTGTACTCTTCCAGGAAAAAGTTTTGAAGCATCATTAACGGTTATGTGTTGAACAAAATCAAGAGCCTTTTCTCCTTTAACAAAAACTTCACCCATATGCGATACATCAAAAACACCAACAGAATTTCTTACGGCTTTGTGTTCTGCAATTATAGAAGAATATTGAATTGGCATTTCATAACCTGCAAACTCAACTATTTTTGCACCTAAGTTTTTATGAATGTTGTAGAATGTTGTGCGTTTCATTTTTTTCAATCCAGATAGTTTAACTAAAATTTATTTGCTTTGAGATTTTTTCCAATCACTTAAGAATTTTTCTAATCCAATATCCGTAAGAGGATGATTAAATAATTTATCTATTACAGAAAATGGCATTGTACAAACATCTGCACCCATTAATGCAGCTTCAACAAGATGCAGCGGGTGTCTTATGCTTGCAACAAGAACCTGAGTTTTATAATTGTAGTTTTTATAAATCTGCACGATTTGAGAAATCAACTCCATGCCATCGTGACTAATATCATCAAGTCTTCCAACAAACGGACTGATATAAGTTGCGCCTGCTTTTGCAGCAAGTAACGCCTGTGATGCTGAGAAACAAAGTGTAACATTAGTATTTATATTTTCAGAACTTAAAGTGCGAACAGCTTTTAGTCCTTCTTTAATTAAAGGTACTTTAACAACAATGTTTTTATGGATTTTAGAAAGTTCGTGTGCTTCTTTTAATATTCCATCGTAATCGGTTGATACAACTTCAGCACTTACAGGTCCATCAACGATTGCCAATATTTCATCAAGCAGTTTTCTAAAATCTTTTCCTTCTTTAGAAACTAGAGAGGGATTAGTTGTAACACCATCAAGAATGCCAAGTGCTGCGGCTTCTTTAATTTCATTTATGTTTGCTGTGTCGATAAAAAATTTCATATTGTAACTCCATTATTATTTAAACTTTTCTGTTAAATCAATTCCTTTTTTCTTTGAGAAGAATCTGAATTTACCCATTGGAATACCAGCATCTTCTTCAATGCGCAATCTAACCAAATATTTTAATTGGATTCTTGTAAATTTTTTATCCTGTAATCTGCTTGCATCGGATGGATGACATTTTATAATTAAACTAAACTCTCGAGAAAATCTTCTAAATCTTTTCAGCCAATCTTCAATATCATAAACAAGGTGTGATTCTTTTGTCATAAATCCGGATCCGCCGCAAACCGGACATACTTCTTTCATTGCCTGATTAATGTTTTGGCGAATTCTTTGTCTTGTAATTTGCACCAAACCAAAATCACTCATAGGCAGTACAGAAACTTTAGAACGATCTCTTCGAAATTCTTTTTTCAGTTCATCATAAACTTTTTTACGGTTTTTATCTTCTTCAAGATCAATAAAATCAATAACAATAATTCCGCCAATATCTCTTAGGCGTAACTGTCTTGCAATTTCACGTGATGCTTCAAGATCTGTTTTTAAAGAATTAAGTTCCTGCTCTTTGCTTTTAGCATAACGTCCGCTGTTCACATCAATAACAACCATTGCTTCTGTGTGTTCGATGATAAGATAACCGCCGCTTGGCAAAGGAACTTTTCTTCCCATCAGTGTTTTGATTTGCTCTTCGATTTTAAATTCATCAAAGATAGATGAGGATGATTTATAAAGATCAATCTTTTCTAACAAACCAGGCTGAACTAATTGAACATAACTTTTTATTTGTTTGTAAAGTTTTTTTGAATCGACAAAAACTTTCGAGACATCCGGTGTTAATAAATCGCGGATAACGCTATCCGTTGTACTTAAATCCTGATGAACAAGTGATGGCGGTTCTTCACTCTTTGCTGCTGCTTCAATTGTCTTCCAGGTCTTAACAAGATTTGTTAAATCATCTTTAACTGCATCTTCAGTTTGATCTTTTGCAACAGTGCGTATAATCAATCCATAATTTGGAGGAAGAATACCTCGAGCGATACTTCTTAATCTTCTGCGTTCTTTAAAATCTGAGATTTTTTTCGAGATGCCAATTTTATTATCGAATGGAAGCAGAACACAAAATCTGCCAGGAAGAGAAACTGAGGATGTAACCCGTACACCTTTGTTGCTAACCGGTTCTTTTGTTATCTGAACAAGAATTTCTTCGCCCTTGCGTAGTTTTGTTATAACATGTTCGGGTGGATTAGCTGAAGTTCCGTTTCCGTTAGTGCGGTTTGGTTTAGATTCATCGTCATCTGAAAGATCAACATCTGAATCTTCTTCACCAAGCATATCCTGGAACTGCTTGGTGCGATCACCAATATCTGAAAAATGAAGGAAGCCGTCATGCTTCATTCCGATATCTATAAATGCGGCTCTTATTCCGGGAAGAACTCGTGCAACTCTTCCAAGATAAATGTCCCCAACCATTCTCCTGTTTTCAGGATAGTCAACAAAAAAGTCGGCTAAGTCTCCATCTTCCGTAATCGCAACACGCGTCTGGTTGGAAGATGAATTTATTATAATTTCTTTTATCATAAATAAAAAACTCTCTATATGAAATAAAACATTTCATTAATAAAAACTTTTGGAACTCTAATTTGAGCAAAGGAATGCCTTGAGTGCGGTAAAATGCTGTGCTGTCGTTTAACAGCAAAGTTTGAGTTGCGAAACTTCTAAAAAAATGTATTAATGCTAACAGCATTAAAATCCTGTTTGAAAAATTTATTGTTAATATAATAAGCTAATACTTCATCTTCGTCAAAATTACTGTCAGTCTCGAAGTGACAATGGCACTCGAAGTGTGACATTAAAAACTTATTCAATAAAATTGTCATTGTCAATTTCGACTCAAAGGGAGCCATCTGCGATCTAAAATTACACTAGATTTCTCAAGTCGAAGACTCCTTCGAAATGACAAAATAAAAAATGTACTAATTAGCCGGCTGATTATTCTTTGCTTCTTTTTCAGCAGCTTCAGTTAATAATTTTCTTCTGCTTAAAGAGAATTTTCCGCCTTCAACTTTTAAAAGTTTTACGGTTATTTTATCTCCGACTTTTAAATAATCAGAAACTTTATTTACGCGTTTATTATCTATTTCAGATATATGCAGCAATCCTTCTTTACCAGGAAGAATTTCTACAAACGCACCAAAGTCAGCAATCTTTGTAACAACGCCATCATAAACTTCTCCAACTTCCGGAGTTGCAGTTAATTTTTTGATGTACTCTTTTGCTTGCTGTGCATTTTCTTTATTTGGTGATGCAATGCGTATTGTTCCATCATCTTCGATATTAATATCAACACCAAATAATCTTTGCATTCCCTGTATTGTTTTTCCACCAGGACCAATAATTAAACCAATCTGATCAGTTGCAACATTCATTGTAACTAATCTTGGTGCATATGGAGATAATGAATCATTAGCTTTACTGATTGTTTCATTCATCTTGCCAAGTATGTGCATTCTTCCTTCTTTAGCCTGATGAAGTGCTTTCTCCATGATTTCGAAAGAGATTCCCTGAATTTTAATATCCATCTGGAATCCGGTTATACCATCGCTTGTTCCTGCAACTTTAAAATCCATATCACCAAGATGATCTTCATTTCCAAGAATATCTGTAAGAATTGCATAATCATTTCCTTCTTTAACTAAACCCATTGCAATACCGGAAACAGCTTTGGAAATCGGCACTCCTGCATCCATCATTGCAAGCGAACCTGCGCAAACAGTTGCCATTGATGATGAACCGTTTGATTCAAGAATATCAGAAATTATTCTTACTGTGTAAGGAAATACTTCATCTGCAGGTAAAACTTGTTTTAATGATCTTTCTGCAAGATTACCATGCCCGATTTCTCTTCTTCCAACTCCAGTCATTCTGCCAACTTCTCCAACACTAAACGGTGGAAAGTTGTATTGAAGGTAGAATTTTTTTGAGTATTCTGCCAACAAACCATCAACTGTTTGTTCATCGTCTTTTGTACCGAGTGTAACATTTGTTAAGCTTTGTGTTTCACCACGAGTAAACAATGCTGATCCGTGTGTTCTTGGTAAGTTGCCAAGTTCAATTGTAATTGGGCGAACCTGTGTGGTATTTCTTCCATCAAGACGAATACCTTCTTTTAATATTCTTTCACGCATAAGATCTTTTTCCATATCGTGAAGAATTTCGCCAATAACTTTTTCCTGTTCAGGATATTTTTCTGCAAGTGCTTGTTTTACGGATTCAGAAAGTTCTTTATTCTTTGCTGATCTTTCTTCTTTAGCAAGAATTGAATAAACGATTTCTTTAAACTTTGCTTCTGCTAAATCATAAACATCTTTTTTAAGATTTGCATCAACAGTTTTTTCAGTAACAACCCATTTGGTTTTTCCTGCTTCTGCTCTTAACTGATTTTGAAGATCAACAATTTTTTTGATTTCCTGCTGAGCAAACTTTAAAGCATCTAATAATTCCTGTTCACTTACTTCTTTGGATTCGCCTTCAACCATCATAATAGAATCTGAAGTTCCAGCAACAACAAGTTCGATATCACTTAACTTTAACTGTTCATGAGTTGGATTTACAACAAATGCACCAGCAACTCTTCCAATTCTAACTTCTGCTATCGGACCATCAAAAGGGATATCAGAAATAGCAAGCGCAGCCGAAGCGCCGCAAGCTGCAAGTACATCCGGATCATTCTCTCCATCATAAGACATAACCATTGCAATAACCTGAGTTTCGTTTTTAAAACTTTCAGGAAACATTGGTCTTATTGGTCTATCACACAATCTTGCGCTTAGAATTTCTTTTTCAGTTGGTCTGCCTTCGCGTTTAATATATCCACCCGGAAATTTACCTGCGGCAGAAGTTTTTTCACGATATTCAACCTGAAGAGGGAAATAATCCAGTCCTTCTTTAGCTTCGTTTGCTGCAACTGCAGTAACAAGCACCATTGTATCACCGTAGCGAACCATAACAGAACCGTTTGCCTGTTTTGCATATCTACCAGTTTCTATCGAAAATATTCTTCCACCTAACTCAATTTCTTTCTTAACTAACATTATTATCCTTTACTTTCTTATGTTCAATTCTTTAATAATTGCTCTGTATCGTGCAATATCTTTTTTAATTAAATAATCGAGAAGTCTTCTTCTCTTACCCACCATCATCATCAATCCTCTTCTTGAATGATGATCTTTTTTGTGAACATCGAAATGCGAAGTAAGATCATTGATTCTTTTTGTAAGTAAGGCAATCTGTACTTCAGATTTACCTGAATCATTTGAGTCTTTTCCGAATTTTGAGATGATCTCAAGTTTTTCTTCTTTTGTCATTTTATCTATCCTTTATTTATTTGTACGATATAATTCCAGTATTTACCGGAATTAATTATTTAGTTCATTAAAAATTTTTAATCCGTTTTCTTTATCCTTATTCATTTGGTTGATTAAGTCATCTGCGGAATTAAATTTTTCTTCTCCGCGTAATCGTTCAACCAATTCTATTGTTACAACTTCATCATAAATCTCACGATCGAAATTGTAAATATAAACCTCAGTAACAAGTTCGCCTGCATTATAAAAAGTTGGGCGCTTACCAATACTTAAAAGTCCAATATGTTTTTCATTATTCAAAAGAACTCTAACAGCATAAATACCAATTGCAGGCAAAAGTTTTTCCTGCGATGATAATTTTATATTTGCTGTTGGATAACCAAGCTCTCTTCCCCGTTTATCTCCGCCAATTACAGTTCCGCTAAAAGAATAATTTCTGCCAAGCAATATGTTTGCTTTTTTAAGATCACCATCAATCAAAGCGTTTCGTATTTTTGTACTACTAACAATCTCATCGTTGATGTAAAAAGCATCAACAGTTGTAACTATAAAATTTTCTTTTGCCCCGATAATTTTTAAAAGATCAACATTACCGCTTCTGCCTTTTCCAAAATGATGATCGTGCCCCAAAACAATTTCACTTACTCCAATTCCATTTATGAGATAATCATAAATGAATTGTTCTGCAGTAAGTGATGCAAATTCTTTTGTAAAATTTATAGTTAAAAAATTATCAACTCCATGTTTTTCAAGAAGATCTTTTCTTTCTTCCTGAGTTGTTAACATTTTAACATCATTACCTGAGCTCAATACTGTTCTGGGATGGGGATGAAATGTAATAACAACATTTCTACAGCCTTTTTCTTTTGAACAGTCAACCAGCTTGTCAATTATTTTCAAATGACCGGGATGAATTCCATCAAATGTGCCAAGTGTAAGAACAGTATTTTTATTCTTCTTTAAATCTTTAATACTATTAAAAACTTGCATCTATAATATCATCACAATAACTTGTTATAATCAATCGTCATCACCTTTGAGTCCTCGTGTCTTAGTGGCAAGCAAAAATCTGCCACAAAGTCTCTAAGCCACAAAGATTAAATAACCTTATTTACTATTATTAAACATTGCTGTAAACTCATCAACATCCAAAGCATCATCAACTTTATAATCACCAATTTCTGTTCTTCGCAACAAACTTAAAATTCCGCCGCAACCAAGTTCTTTTCCAAAATCATCTGCAATAACTCTAATGTATGTTCCCTTAGAACAGGCAATTTCAAAATGTATATCCGGCAAATCAATTTTAGTTATATCAAACGAAAATATTTCTACTTGCCTTGGTGCACGTTCAACTTCTTTTCCGGCTCGTGCAAGCTTATAGAGTGCTTTGCCTTTATGCTTTAACGCCGAAAACATTGGCGGAACTTGTTCAATATTTCCTAAGAACTTATTTCTGACAGAAAGAATTTTTTCTTCACTTAAATCATCCGGCAAAACTTTTTCAGTAATTTCAGTTGCCAGATCCATTGAAGGCGAAGATTTACCGAGAGTAATTATTCCCGTATATTTTTTTCTTTGTGCCTGATATTCAGAAATCTCTTTTGTTTTTTTACCCGTACAAACAATTAATAATCCCGTTGCAAGCGGATCAAGAGTTCCTGCGTGCCCCACTTTTTTAACTTTTGTTAATCTTCTTACACGGCTAACAACATTAAACGAAGTCCAGTTAACAGGTTTGTCTATCAGGATAACCTGTCCTGCTAAATAATCAAGAGTCTGAAGATCCTTCGTTTGTTTTGTTATCATCATCTTCGTGAATTTTCTTAATCAATCCTTCAATCTTTTCAACGTAGTCAAGAGTATCATCAATAAAAAATTTTAACTCGGGTATAAATTTAATTCTTATCCTGTGTGCTAATTCGGATCTTATAAATCCTTTTTTATCTTCAATCTTACTAAGAACAAGTTCTCTTTTTTCTTTTTCAAAAACCGATAAATATATTTTTGCCAGTTTAAGATCCGGACTAACTCTTACATTTGTAATTGTTATAAAACCAAGATCTACATGAGAAAGCTTATGCAGAAAAATAAGACTAATCTCTTCTTTAATAAGATGTTCAACTTTATCAATTCTATAAGCCATTTATTTTCCACACGATCTAAAAATAATTACGCTAAAGTTTTCTTCGTTTCGATAATTTTAAATGCTTCGATAATATCGCCAACTTTTATATCATTAAAGTTTTCGATATTTAATCCGCATTCATAACCTGCATCAACTTCTTTAACATCATCTTTAAATCTTCTTAAGTTACCAATACCGCCTTCGTGAATTACAATTCCATCACGAATCAATCTGATCTTATTGTTTCTTGTAATCTTTCCATCAAGCACGTAACATCCGGCAACAGTTCCTGATTTTGGAACTTTGAAAGTATCACGAATTTCTATTGTGCCTGTTACTTCTTCAGATAATATTGGTGATAGAAGTCCTTCAAGAGCTGATTTAACTTCGTTGATAGCATCGTAAATAACACTGTAAAGCCTAATATCAACTTTTTGATTTTCTGCCAGTTTTCTTGCATTGATATTTGGACGAACGTGGAAGCCAATTATAATTGCGTTGGATGCAGTAGCAAGAAGAACATCACTTTCAGAAATTCCGCCAACACCTTTGTGTATAACGCGTACAACAACTTCCTGATTACTCAATTTCATCAATGAATCTGAAAGTGCTTCAACAGAACCATCCACATCACCTTTTACAATAAGGCAAGTTCTTTAACTCCGCCAATGCTGATTTGTTTGGCAAGTTCATCAAGAGTGATATGATGAATTTGTTTTTGATCCTGTTCACGTTTTAACTGCTGTCTCTTCAAACTTATTTCACGTGCTTCACGTTCCGATTTAAGAACGATAAAAGTATCGCCTGCTTGCGGAGCACCTTCAAATCCAAGCACAAGTACAGGTGTTGATGGTGGAGCCTCTTTAACTTTATTGCCTCTTTCATCAAACATAGCTCTAACTTTTCCGTGATGAATTCCCGCAACAAATGGATCACCAATTCTTAAAGTTCCTTTTTGTACAAGAATAGTTCCGGTTACACCGCGTCCCTTATCTAATTCTGCTTCTACAACAGCGCCGCGTGTAAGTCTGTTAGGGTTTGCTTTAAGATCAAGTAAGTCTGCTTCAAGAATAATTTTCTCAAGAAGAAGATCAACATTCAATCCGGTTTTTGCAGAAAGCTGTACTGACTGATATTTGCCGCCCCAATCTTCTACAAGAACATTTCTATCAGCCATTTGCTGTTTAATTCTATCAGGATTCGCTCCCGGTTTATCAATTTTATTTATTGCAATAATAATTGGTACACCGGCCGCCTGAGCATGATTTAATGCTTCAACTGTTTGAGGCATTACTGCATCATCAGCAGCTACTACAAGAACAACAATATCAGTTAACTGAGCACCGCGAGCTCTCATTGCTGTAAATGCTTCGTGACCCGGAGTATCAAGAAAAGTAATTTGTTTTCCATCACCGATATCAACCCTATATGCACCAATATGCTGAGTTATACCGCCGGATTCACCAGCAACAACATTTGTTCTTCTTATATAATCAAGTAAAGATGTTTTACCGTGATCAACGTGACCCATAATAGTAACAACAGGTGATCTGGATTGTAATTCTTCCTCTTCATCTTCAACATCTTCCAAAACTTCAGAAGTATATTCTTTCTGAAACTCAACTTCAAAACCAAATTCATCGGCAACAAGTGTAATGTTTTCAACATCAAGTCTTTGATTTATTGAAACCATTAATCCAAGACCAATACATTTAGAAATTACATCGCCCACCGGAACTTCCATCAAATTGGCAAGTTCACTAACAGCGATAAATTCATTAACCCTGATAATATTTTTATCCAGTGTTCTTAATTCTTCAAGCCTTTCTTCCTCAGCTTCTCTTTCTCTTCTTTTCTTTTTTCTGGATGAAGCTCTGTTTGTTGTTACAGTATCATCCATACTTGACATAGTTTTCTTTATCGCAGCCTTAACATCTTTTTCATCAATCTCAAACTTTTTAACGCGCTTACGTTTTTTTGCTGTTGGTGTTTCATCGGGCGTAACTTCTGTAGTGGTCTTCTTTTTAGTTTTTGGTCTTTTCTTTTTCTTTACAGCATCTGCGGCAGTTTCGGTTGTTTCAGGTTTAGCATCAATAGGTTTTTGAGTTACCGGAAGTCTTTTAACCTGCGGCTTGGGTTTTTTAGATTCGCCAAGATCCATTTTACCAAGAACTGTAAGCCCTCTTTTTTTCGTGGCTTCAGTTTTTTGAGGAGATACAAATTTTTCAGATGTTTTAGGAACAGAAGTATCCGCTTTTTCTGCAACATTTGCTTCGGACCCTTTTTCAGAAACAACTTCTGCTTGCTGTTCAACTTCCTCAACAGCACTAATCTCTTCTACAGGTTGAGTTTCTTCTTCAACAGGAACATCAGTAATTACAATATCCTTTGCTGCTTCTTCCGGAACAGGTTCTTCTTCAATCTTAGCTACCGTTTCATCTTTTTCGGTTTTATCAGCACGCTTTTTATTGAACTCAGCAATTTTTTTATAATGCTGTTCGGCTTTTTCTATATCTTTTTTAAAGTGAGCATTAATCTCAGTAATCATTTCTTCGGTAAGAATTGATTGATGAGACTTAACCTCATGTCCTTTAGTTTTCAGAAATTCAATTAGATTTTCCGAAGAAAGATTTATCTCTGCTGCGAACTTATATAATCTAATTTTAGGCGATTTTGTTTCAGACATTTATTAGTTACCTTTTCTTGGGCTATTCTTCTTCTTCAAACTGCGATTTAATTATTTCTAATATCTCTTCAATCTTTGCATCATCAAGCCCTTCAATCTCTTTTAGTTTTTCCGGACCCGCGGTTAACACTTCAATTGCGGTATCGTACCTGTGATTGATAAGCATTTCATAAACTTCAGCACCAAGCTCTTCTTTAATATCAATCAACTCAATATCTTCTTCATATTCTTCAAACGGTTTTTCTTCACGCAAGATTTCAATTTCATAACCGGTAAGTCTCATTGCCAATCTAATATTAACACCGTTTCTACCAACGATTAGTGAAACCTGATCGCTGTCTGCAGTTACTATTGCTTTTTTCTCATCTTCATCAAGTTCTATTTTCTTAAGCTTTGCAGGAGCTAATGATTTCTGAATGAAAATTATAGGATCATCAGAATAACTAACAACATCTATGTTTTCATTATTAAGCTCGCGTACAATTGCGTGGATTCTAACACCTTTCATACCAACGCAGGCACCAACGGCATCAATTCTTGAATCCTGAGATTCAACTGCAATCTTTGCTCTTTCGCCGGGTTCACGTGCTATAGATTTTATTTCAATAATTCCGTCATATATTTCTGGAATTTCAATTTCAAACAATCTTCTTAAAAACATATTGTCTGATCTAGAAATAACGATAACGGGTCCGCTGTTTCCTTTTCTTACTTCCTTAACAATAGCTCTGATCGTTTCTCCCTTTTTATATTTCTCAAAAGGAATTTGCTCATTACGCGGAAGTATTAGTTCATTCTTGTTATGATTAACGAGAATATCATTTTTTCTTATTTGATAAATATCGCCAACAACAATTTCACCAAGCAGTTCATTGTATTCGTTGTAGATAATTTCTTTTTCAAGCTCACGTATTTTTTGATTAAGACTTTGTTTAGCAAGTACAACAAGTCTTCTTCCTAATGATGCAAGTTCAATCTTTTCAACAAAATCTTCTCCAACTTCAAGATCGTCTTCGTTACCTTTTTTATTAACTTCTTCAAGACTTATTTGTCTGTTTGGATCTTCAACCACATCAACAATTTCTCTTTCAAGAAATATCTCGATATCGCCTCTATCCATATTAACAACTACATCAAACTTAGCTTCTTCGCCGTATTTTTTCTTTACGAGCAATCCAAATATTTCCTCGAGTATTCCTCCGAGTACATCTTTATCAATGCCTTTTTCCCTTACCATTTGTGCAAAGGATTCGACAATATCATAGTTCATTTACTTTCTCCTCTTCTAAGAAAAACTGATTATAACTTTTGCAGTTGTTATGTTTTTAAATTCAATTAAAACTTCTTTTTTATCAGAAAGAAAAGTTAACTCTTCTCTTTCCACGGACAATAATTTTCCGGTAATAGTTCTGGCTTCATCTCCGGCTTTATAAGTAACTTCAAAATTTCTGTTGATATGCTTGGGAAATTGTTTTAAGAATTTAAGCGGTCTATCAACACCGGGAGTAGAAACATCCAGCCTGTAAGCTTGTTGGATAATATCCTTTTCTTCAATAACAGAATTAATTTCGCGGCTTATTTCAGCAAGATTATCGGCATCAATATTTTTTTCGGCATCAACAAAAACCTCAATTATCTTTTTTCTGTTGTCGCCTCTAAAATTAATATCGATCACAAAAAAGTTTAACTTTTCTGCGATTTCATTAGAAATTCGAACTATATTTTCTTTAATTATATCCATACTAACAAAAAACGCCCTCAACGGGGCGAATCACAAAGCCAAAAATAGGATTAATTATTATGACAAACAAGAAAAGGGGTGGATAGAAATTATTGGAAAACCTTTAATAAATTGAAAATTCAGCTTAAAACATCAAGATTAAAGATAAACCGCTCGTGAAAATTGATATTTGAAGTTGGTTAAAAAAAATTTTGTGCATATTCGATGATAATCACTTATTTTAAAAGTCAAAATCAGCAACAATTCAATTTTAAAACGTATTACAGGAATTCCGTTATGACGAAACTTTCTACCATTTTATTTTTCTTTACTTTTACTCAAACGATTCTATTTTCACAAGGCAATCCCTTACCGTTTGGCAGAACAACACTTTTTGCTGGTTCTCGACTTTGTGAAGTTTGCCACTTTAGTGATGGAACTGTTTTAACAGTAAACGGGCAGGATGTTTCCATGGTTACTTATTGGCGCTCAACTATGATGGCGAATGCAAGCAAAGATCCTTTCTGGCGTGCAGTTGTTGCTGAAGAAGTTCACAGATTTCCAACTTTACAGCAAACAATAGAAACAACCTGTACAAATTGTCATGCACCAATGGGTTATAAGGAAGCAATCTTTAATGGTGCAACAAATTATTCAATGGCAGAAATGAAAGCTGATCCGATTGCAAATGATGGTGTTAGCTGTGCAGTGTGTCATCAAATAAAGCCTGATAATTTTGGAATGGTTACTTCATATTCAGGTCATTATCAAATCGATCCCGATAGTATTATTTATGGACCGTATCCTGATCCTGAGGTAAATGCAATGACTGCAATGGCAGCGTTTCTTCCTGTCTATTCAACTCATATGAATCAATCTGAATTGTGTGCAACCTGCCACACTTTGTTCACTCCGTATTTGGATAATCAAGGACAAATTGCTGGAGATTTTCCCGAACAAACTCCATACATCGAATGGAAGAATAGTATTTATCCCGCACAAAATACACAGTGCCAGGATTGCCATATGCCGATGATAACTGACTCAGTTGATATTGCATGGATTCCGCAATCACACCAGGTGTACCGCACGCCATTCTGGAAGCATTCTTTTGTTGGTGGAAATGTTTATATGCTCAAGATGTTAAAAGATAATATATCAACACTTGGGTTAACCGCTTCATCAGAAAATTTTGACTCGACAATAGCACGGGCAGAAGAAAATCTAACTGAAAAAGCTATTGATCTTTTTATCACCACGACTTATGAAAATGACTCATTAAATGTTTTTGTAAAGATTGAAAATAAAACCGGACATAAAATTCCTGGTGGAATACCTTTTAGAAGAATGTGGATACATTTAAAAGTTACTGATCCATCCAACAATATTGTTTTTGAATCCGGTAAATGGGATGCGCAGGGAGAGATAGATGGATTAGATTCTGATTACGAACCGCATTATGATTTGATAAAAAATGAAGATGATATTCAGATTTATGAAGGTGTTATGGCTGATGTTGATCAGGCAGTAACTTATACATTGCTTCGCGCTTCATCGTACATAAAAGATAATCGCATACCGCCAAAAGGATTTTTATCAACACATCCGAGTTATGATACAACTGCAATTTACGGCAATGCTGTTTCTGATCCTGATTTTAATAAAGAAAACTTAATTGAAGGAACCGGAAGTGATATTGTTAATTATAGAATTCCCGTGACCAACGAAACAACTTATAAAGTTTTCGCAGAGATTTGTTTTCAATCGATTAAACCAAGAGTTGTTGAGCAATTTGCAAGTATAAGCGAACCGGATATAACACAGTTTGTTGGGATGTATAACGCACTTCCAAATATTCCATTTATAATGAAATCAGATTCACTTAGTGTTTTTGTAACTGATGTTGCTGATGAAGTTGGTTCATTAAATGGATTTGAGTTATCACAGAATTATCCAAATCCATTTAACCCAAATACACAAATTAGTTACCAGATATCTTTCCCCAGTAAGGTTACATTAAAGGTCTATGATGTTTTGGGAAATGAAGTTGCAACTCTTGTTGATAGCTACAAATCTGTTGGAAGATATGAATTAAATTTTGATGCCTCATCATTAAGCAGCGGATTGTATTTTTATAAACTTGAAGCAACGGCTAATAATAAAAATGTTTTTAGAGAAGTACGTAAGATGATCCTATTAAAGTGATTTTCATTAAGACCTCCCTTAGGGAGGGTTAGGGTGGGCTTTCTATAAGGCACAAGCAATTGTGCCTTCTTATTTTCACGTCAGATTAGTCAGCAAATCTTAACAGAGTAAAATTATTTTATTCCAAAATTTTCCTGCCTAAGAGTAAAAGTTTACCTTCTAAACTTTAAAACATATCAAAAAATCAATTATCAAAACTAAAAACCTTTGTACAAAAATTGATGTAATAATTACTCTGATTGAAAATTAATAACTAATAACTATAAAAAATTCAGGAGTTAAAATGCTTCGAAAAGTCTTTTTAATTATGTCAGCATTTATTTTTATAAGTGTTAACTCACTTGCCCAAACAGCACCCCCGCTGGCTGCAAATCCAAAATATTCATTAGGAATTATGACCGGATACACTGGTGGTTTTGGAATTAATCTTAATGGAACTATTTCAGAATTTTCTTATGATATCCCTCTTTCTGTAAGATTTGGTGCTGGATACAACATCAGAGAAGCCGGGAATCCCTGGGATGCTAGAAAAATTTTTATAAATGATAACACAAACGGCGATCCTGCAGAATCTGCTCATTCATTTGATCTTAGATTAGATTTTGCATATCCGGTAAAATTATTTTCCATAAGAAAATCATTGCTGTATGTTGGACCAAGATATTCTATGCATACATCTACATTTGAATTTGTTGGTGGTAATGAATTTTTTGATATCAGCTCTTCGCAATTTGGATTGGGCTTAGGATTAGAAACTTATTTTGGCATCAGTCCAAATCTTAGTTTAGTTTTTTCAGGTGGATTTGATTACTATTTTGATGCACAAATTAGCGGACATGATTCTGCTTATAATCCAGATGGAACTGACGTAAGCGGACGTGAAAATTATACTTATCAGGATGCTGATGCTGCGATTAACCAACCGAAGTATGAGTTTAGATTTTTGGTTGGACTGAATTTTGGTTTGTAAGTATTGTGTTTTAGAGACGTCCCAATATTTAGGGACGTCTCTAAATTTATAAATCATCTAATAAGAATCATCTTCTTTGTTTCAACAAAATCTTTTCCTGAACTTGTCGAAGGATCTTCAACTCTTAGTTCATAGAAATAAACTCCGCTGGAAAATTTTGATGCATCAAAATTGACTTCGTAATTTCCTGGTTGTTTTTCTTCGTTTACTAAAGTGGCAATTTCATTTCCAAGAACATCGTAAACTTTAAGTGCCACTCGAGACCCTTCGACTCCGCTCAGGGTGACATTTGGGATGGTGTATTTAATTTTGGTATATGGGTTGAATGGATTTGGATAATTCTGCTCAAGTGAAAATTCTATCGGCAAAGTTAATTCAACCTCAACAATATTTGAATATTCAAATGAACCATCAAAATCAATCTGCTTTAATCTATAGTAAGATTTTCCAGCAACAGGAGATTGATCTGTAAAAGAATAAAAAGATTTTTCTGTTGTTGTTCCGTTTCCGTTTACAAAACCTATACTTGCCCAATCTGTCACACTGAGCGAAGTCGAAGTTTGATTTGCTTTTTGTATTTCAAATCCAGAGTTATTTAATTCTGTTGCAGTTATCCAATTTAGAACAACATTTCCATCAATAACACTTGCTGTAAAAGAAGTTAGCTCAACAGGTATAGAGTTAGAAAATGGCATAAATCTAACAAGACCTAGTGCAACGCTATCTACTTGATGAAAAATGTGATCTTCAATTAATGTCGAATCATAAACACCCCAATCATTGTTCTGGGCATAAATCGGATCAAGCGTGTTGTTATAAAGATCATAAACATTTGAGCCCTGAACATTACCGTAAATAATATTCAAACCATTATCAGTTGTATCTGCATTTTCAATATTTCCAAGATTTGGATTTGCTCCTGGTTGACCGGTAATGCCGACTTGAATCGTAACTCCCCACCAGTTGCCGTATATTCTGTTTCTGGAAATGATCGGGGCAACTACAGCGGTGCCGTAAGTGTTTATACCACTTCCTGCAATCATTACATCTGGATTAATATTGTTGTTATAAATTAAATTATCATGCACATAACAAGTTATCGGATTGCTTCCTGTCATTGCAATTCCATAACTGTTATTAAAAATTTCATTGTAGGCTATCTCCGATGAAGATGACGAACCGCTGAACAAAGTTGAAATACTTATTCCACCTGTTTTATTGAACATTCCACCATGAATTATATTATTTAAAATTGTTGGTGAGTTATTTCCTTGTGTTCCAATGGATATTTGATTTTTGGGACTTGTGTTTTGTGAATTGTTATTAACCAATTCATTCCATTCAATCAAAGGTGAGCAGCCAGTTGTCATCGTAATTCCATACTCATAACTTCTTTCAATCCTATTGTGTGAAATAATTGGATGAGAGTTGCTGGAAAGATTTGCGCCTCTTCTGCATTTCCACAGATAAGAGTTAGTCAGTGTTGGACTGGCTTCCAAACATCTTAAACCATAATATGCATATTCAATTCTTGCATAGCTTATGATACAAGCTGAATCAACAGCAGTATCTCTGAAATAAAATCCATTGTAAGCTGCGCCTGTTGAATCTTGTGTTAATGAAGAGAAGATGATGGAATCTGTTACAGTACCAACTGCTAAAAATTTTCCATATACTTCAAATCCAGAAAGCGAACCCGAAAACATAACAGTAGTGCCTGGATGTATATAAACTCTGTCATTTGCAGATACCGTTATCTTATTACTTATTGCATAATTCGGAAATGTTCCCGTTACAACTCCGCCCGAGTTTGTAACCAGATCATCAAGATTCCAGTTTACTCCTGTATTTGGTGTTGTGTATTGTGCAAATATTTGCGATGAGATAATTATAAAAAGTAAAACAAATTTTTTCACGGTTAACTCCGATTATTTTTGTTGAAATAATTTACAGAAAAATTTAAGTAATAAATTTTATCAAATCAATTATGAGTTTTGTTAACTTCAAGGAATAGTTGAAACGGGTTAAATGTTGCTAACTATAATTCATATCTAAAATTCTTTTGATTATATTTTTACTGCGTGATTTAAGCAAAGTTTATTGTAAAATCAGTTGTTTCAAAACTTATTTAATGAGAGGTGATGTTATGAAAAAATTATTACTTGGGTTTATCTATGTACTTAAATTTTCTTGTTTTATTAAATTTTTCAACTTCAGCACAAATTAAGACTAACTTTATTTCAGATCTTGATGGGCTATCACAAGTTTCGAATATTGCAGCCGAATCAAACTCTTACAGCAATATGTTTGATCCAGGGTTTACTGTCTATCCAGGATTTCCGCAACAAGGATTGTACAGTGTTATCTCACCTAAAACAGGAGCTATTTATTGCAATCTTGATGCTGAGCCCGAAATGGAAATAATATTTGGTGCTGGTGAAACATTGTACGCAGTAAATCTTGATGGAACAGCTGTGACAGGATGGCCAAAAACTTTTACACAATATTATGAAGCTGTTTGGACGGTATCCTTTGGAGATATTGATGGTGATGGCGAGGGAGAAGTAGTTGCGGGAATTGGCGGTCCGCTCGGAGGACATATTCAGGCATTCCATAAAGATGGTTCAGTTGTTACCGGTTTTCCGGTTAATGTCGGTAAATATCCGATGAGTGCAACGCTTGCAGATTTAGATGGAAATGGAACAATGGAAATAATTTTAGGAACCAGAACTTACAAAGCTTATGTGTATAATGGTGATGGAACTGTTTATCCTGGATGGCCAAAACAAATGGATAAATATGTTGCTTCTTCTGCTTCAGCCGGTGATGTTGACAACGACGGTATTATGGATGTTGTAATGGAATCAAGAAATTTTTTATATGTATGGAATAAAGATGGTCAGCCTCTACCGGGATTTCCTTTCCCAATTTTAGATTCGCTTGTCGGATCAAATTCCTATTCAGCACCAGTGCTTGCTGATTTAACAGGAGATGGTAAAAAAGAAATTATTTTTTGTTCACATTCTTCTGCTGTTGATTCAGGCGGAATTATTTATGTTGTAAAGTATGATGGAACTAACCTTCCAGGTTTTCCCACATTTGTTCCAAACTGGATTTACGGTGCGCCTATCGTTGCAGATATTGATGGAGATTCTCAGCTAGAAATAATTATTGGTGAATATGGTTCATCTCCAACTCCTGCATTTTCTGTTTTTGCTTATAATGTTGATGGAAGTATGGTAAGTAATTTTCCAATGGGTCCATATCATGGATCTGCAAATCAAATAACTGTTGCTGATATTGATAATGATAATGAATTCGAAATAATTTTTGATGAGAATGTAACGGAAGCTGGCTTGGGCAGATATCGTGCATTAAATATGGATGGAACAGATGCTTCCGGTTGGCCGCTTGAACTTATGCAAAACACAAGTTTTCAACAGCCGCTATTAGGTGATCTTAATAATGACGGCATACTTGATCTGGTTGGCGGAAGTTTTAATTTTGATATAGCCAACAAGCAAGTGTTTTTGTATGCATGGAACACCGGGCTACCTTACAATCCAACAAAAATAGTTAATTCAATGTATCAGTTTAATCCCCAGCATACAGGAATATTTGTTGACCCTTCGGTAATACCTGTTGAACTTGAATCCTTTACTGCAAGTGTTAATGATAAGCAGGTAAATTTAAATTGGATAACTGCTACAGAACTAAATAATTCTGGTTTTGAAATTGAAAAATCCACAGATAATTTTATCTGGAATAAAATTGGATTTGTAAATGGCAAAGGTACCACCACAGATAAATCCTATTATTCTTTTAATGACAATAATCCAATCGATGGAAAATCATATTATAGACTAAAGCAAATTGATTATGATGGAACATTTACTTATTCAAGTATTGTTGCAATTAATTTCGGAATTCCCGTCAATTTTTCACTTGAACAAAATTACCCCAATCCATTTAATCCAGCTACAATAATTAAGTATAATATTCCTGAAGAAAGCACTGTACAACTTAAGATCGTAAACATTGTCGGAGAAGTGGTAACAGAACTTATGAATGAAAATCAAGCAGCAGGAAATCATTCAAAACTGTTTAACGCATCCAATTTGTCATCGGGAATTTATTTTGCTGTGTTCAATGCCTCATCATTAAATTCCGAAAAGTTTATTCAAGCATGATCAAAATGATTTACATGAAATAATCTCGTGTGATATACTTTCAATAAAACCCGATTCAAACCGAATCGGGTTTTTTTATTAAAGAAACAGTATAATAATTTTATCTTATCAGGTGTACCAATCAATCTTATTTTATAAATTTGAGATGTAACAAATATTACTTGCAAACGGAGTAGAAATGAAGACTCATATTAAACAAGTTATCAAAAGAACTGGTGCGATTGTCCCCTTTAATCAAGAACGAATTGCAAATGCAATTTATCGTGCTGCAGTTGCTGTTGGCGGAAGAGATAAATTGACAGCACAAGAGTTATCAGAACAAGTTGTTGAGATGTTAAATCAAAAATTTCCTGAAGGAAGCACTCCGCATATTGAAGATGTACAGGATGTTGTTGAAAAAGTTTTGATTGAAAACGGACATGCTAAAGTTGCAAAGGAATATATTATTTATCGTGAAGAAGCTGCTAACAGAAGAGATGCTGAAGGTAGATACGCATCAAAAATAAATGAGAATGTTCCGTGGCAAAAAATCTGGCGTAATCTTGATTGGGCAGTATCACACGATCTGCATACTGTTGATCATTTGAATGAAAGAATTGCCAAAGGTGAGTTCCCACATATCGTACATGAATCTGAAGCTCTTTATGAAGATGACGTTGAACTTGCAGCAAACTTGATTATAGAAAGACTTGATTCTCTTAGAATGGTTATGATTAGCGGACCATCTTCATCCGGTAAAACCACAACAACAATCAAACTAGAACAGAAGCTAATTAAAAAAGGATTTAAGTTTAAAGCTCTTAATGTTGATCATTACTTTTTTGATTTAGAGTTTCATCCAAAAGATGAATTTGGTGATTACGATTTTGAAACCCCTCAAGCGTTGGATTTAGAATTGATTAACGAACATCTTGTACGATTAAGTAATGGTGAAGAAGTTATGATTCCGTTTTATGATTTTAAAAGCGGAACACGAACTTTAAACGCAACTCCGATGAAACTTGCAACAGACGAATTGTTATTAATAGATAGTTTGCACGGGCTTTATCCCGCTTTCAGCAAAGATATTTCTATCGAAGTAAAATTTAAATTATATCTTGAGCCTCTTCTTCAAATGAAAGGTAAAGATGGAAGATACATTAGATGGACAGATTTAAGATTGATAAGAAGAATGCTGCGTGATTCTGTATTTCGTGCTTACAATCCACAGCAAACTTTAGAACACTGGCATTATGTGCGCGGAAGTGAACTAAGAAATATAATTCCTTATTCCAACACAGCAGATTTTATAATTAGCAGCGGCATGCCCTATGAAGTTCCAATCTATGCAAACAGAATGTTAAATCTTTTTGAGGAATGGAAAGAAAAATATAAAGGTGATCCGCTTAAAGCTGATGCACTTGAAAGATCAGAACGAGTTTATAATGTTTTAAAAACTGTTACTCCCGTTACTGATGAATCATCAGTGCCAGGCGACAGTGTGTTACGTGAATTTATTGGCGGTAGTACTCACCAATATCATTAAAACATTATTATCATTTTAGACATTTGCCTTTTGAATAGGTTCTAAATAAGACATTTATTTATAGATATTCTTTGTTTTCATTCCATTTTATAATAAAAGCAGTGGAATAGTATTTGATAATTCCCAACCGTTATTCTTAAACTATTTCAAATTTTTTTTAGAAAAGATTGTCTGATGAAAAGATTCAATCATTTTTTACCCATAGTATCAATTTTTATTATTCTAAGTTTCTTCCTTATTGATACAATCATTGCGCAAAACACACCCAAAAAAAGTAAAAAGTCTAAAAGAGATTATTATTACAATCTTGAAAAAAGTTCTTCTTCAAAAAGCTCTGCTGTAAATGTTGAGTACCGAAAAGTTACCCGCCGAAATAATGATTATTCTGAATCGAACAGAATAACAAATTCAACTCGCATTACCACAAGGAAAAATGATTACAGTAACTATGAGAATGAACATTCAGAAAATTATTTTAGAATTGATAAATCAAAAAACAGTTTGTGGGATGGAAAACATTGGGAGGATTCAAGATTTCCACTTAGCATTTATGTAAAAGAATCTTCATCGAGATACTATAAATCCACTTATAAGGATTATGTTAAATATGCAATGGATGTCTGGAGAACCGCCGATGACAGAATTCAATATAAGTTTGTTAGATCCATTGATGATGCTGATATCGCCGTTGTATTTGTAGAAAATCTTGGTGATAAGTATGAAGAAAATTATTTGGGATTAACCGATTATGATACTGATAGAAATAAACAAATAGAATTTTCCAAAGTTCAAATCAGTCTAATTAAGAATGGTAATGAAAAAATCTCTGCAGGAGAAATTAAAGCAACTATCGTTCATGAACTTGGACACGCATTGGGTCTGGGGCATAGTGAAAACGAAAATGATTTGATGTATCCTTACATTTCACCTGAACACACTTCTGAAATGACGTATGATGAGCTATCAAAAGGTGATAAACTCGCAATTAAAGATGTAATCGATTTATGTTTTGAAGAAGAATATGTCTGGAAATAGATAAATAATAATAATTCTTCATACCGCCATTCGCTTAAAAATATTTTTTACATCGTAACTTTTTATTTAAGTATTATTTAAGTTAATGCCATAATTGTTTTAAGTTCCTGAAAATATTTATAGGAGGAACAATGGCTCGCTTACTTATACTTGGTGCCGGTATTGCAGGACAAACCGCAGCTCTTCACGCAAAAAACAAACTTGGCAGCAAACACGAAGTTGTAGTTGTCTCACCAAACAGCAAATGGAATTGGATTCCCTCAAACATCTGGGTTGGTGTTGGCAAGATGAAACCCGAACAAGTTACTTTTCCACTCGCTCCTGTTTACAAGAAAACCGGCATAACATTTCATCAGGCAAAAGCCTTAAGCATTCATCCTGAAGGTGACCAAACTTCACAAAATCCTTTTGTTACCATTGAATATACATCATCCAGAAAAAACAGGTACGCAAGAAAAAATAACTTACGATTATCTTATCAATGCAACCGGACCAAAATTAAAATTTGAAGCAACAAAAGGATTGGGTCCACATCTTAACAGTTATTCTGTTTGTACTTTCGATCACGCTGCCCAAACATCCAAAGCATTGGATGAACTTACAGAGCAAATGAAAAAAGGCGAGAAAAAAACTATTGTGATTGGAACGGGACACGGAAATTGTACTTGTCAGGGGGCAGCTTTTGAATATCTATTTAATGTTGAATATGAATTACGAAGAAGAAATGTAAGAGATAAAGCAAACATTATCTGGATATCCAACGAACAGGAACTTGGTGATTTTGGTATTGGCGGAATGCATATTTCACGCGGCGGTTATGTTACACACTCACGAGTTTTTACAGAATCACTTTACACCGAAAGAGGAATTAATTGGATTACTCGTGCTCATGTAAAAGAAGTTGAGAAAAATAAATTAACTTATGAAAATCTTGGATGGAGAAGAAAAAACACTTGATTTTGATTTTGCAATGCTACTTCCACCATTTTCCGGTGTTGGGATGAAAGCATTTAATAAAACTGGTGATGATATAACAAATGATATGTTTGCAGCAAATGGATTTATGATTGTTGATGGTGATTATTCTAAAAAATCTTATGATGAATGGAGTCCTGCAGATTGGCCATCAACTTACCAATCACCTAAGTATAAAAATATTTTTGCTGTGGGAATTGCATTTGCACCACCACATGCAATTTCAAAACCGATGACAAGTCCGAATGGAACCCCGATTTTTCCAACTCCCCCAAGAACAGGAATGCCCTCTGGTGTTATGGCAAGACAAGCTGCTCATAATATTGCAGATATGATGAATGGGAAGGCAACCGAACCGACTCGTAAAGCTTCTTTAGCTAATATGGGCGCCGCTTGCATTGCATCTGCAGGAGCTGGATTTTTTAATGGCACCGCTGTATCAATGACAATGTATCCGATTATTCCTGATTTTAAAAAATATCCTGATACAGGTAGAGAATTAAAATATACATCTGGTGAAATTGGTTTAGCAGGACATTGGATAAAACACTTTTTGCATTACGCGTTTATCTATAAAGCAAAAGCAAATCCTTTTTGGAGAGTAGTACCCGAGTAATATTTAAATGATAGTTTAAATCTGTCACACTTCGACTTCGCTCAGTGTGACATTAAAATTTTGGAGATTTTATGAACGAAAGAAAACCTTACGAGCAAACTTATTATCCGCCAGTACCAACTGGATTTACAAAATCTATGAGAACAAATTTAATCTGGCAGTTCTTTAGATTCCTTGTTATCAATATTAAAATGTTGAGAATGGTAAGAAAGCATTAGAAATTATTCCTGTGCTGGCATTCCATAACTTGTCCATTCTTCTTTTGCTGGACCAAAAACACCTGGAACTTTAAGTCCGTTTAATCTCATAACAACAGTTAGTTGTGCACGATGATGAATCTGATGTGAGATTATAACTCCAAGAGTTAGTTCCTCTTTTCCACATTTCGCCATACATATCATCTTCAACAGATAATGTATCATCATTCCAGTTTGATTTTATTGCAGCAAGTAAATTTTCTGATGCTTCTTTATATGCATCTACAATTTCTTTTGCAGTTGCTGGAATTGAAGAATTACTATCTACTGTTTTAAATGTTAATCCTGTGCGATGAGCCATTTCACCAATTGAAGTTGTAATATGCCAGGCAAGTCTTCCTGCGGTTCTTACATTATCATCAACTTTTTTTGTTAATGATTCATCTGTAAGATTATTAAATATTTTTAATGTTGATTCAGACTCGATTGTCCAATCGTTTATAAAGTCTTCTAATTTGCGATACATTGTTTTTCCTTTGAATAGTAAGTCACGCTTCGACAGGCTCAGTGTGACAAAAGTTTTTAAACACCACTGTCATCCTGAGCTTGTCGAAGGATGACCTACTGAATAATTAATTCAAATTATTTAATATCTCTTTTAGCTTAACGATATTGTCTAGCCAATCTTTTTGTTTTGCTCTTTCTTTTTCAACAATTTCCGGAGAAGCATTTGCAACAAATTTTTCGTTAGAAAGTTTCTTTTCAATTCCTGCAAGTGAACCTTCAAGTCGTGGTAATTTCTTTTTGAATTTTTTGTCTTTCAACTTCAAGATCAATCAAACCTTCAAGCGGAATAAATATTTCAACTCCTCTTAAAACTGCAGATGCACTTGCTTTTGGTTTTTGAATATTTGCATCAACTTTAAGATCTTCAACCTTTGCAAGTTTTTTAATGTATTCAATTTGATAATCTTTTACTGAAGAAGATTTGATCATTGCATTTACTTTTTTAGAAGGAGCAATGTTCATCTCGCCACGAATATTTCTTATAGCAGTAATAATATCTTTTACAAAATCCATTTCTTCATCAGCAGAATCTTTAATCATCTTTTCATCAACAACAGGATAAGTTGAAGTTGAAATACTTTCTCCATCTTTTCTTTCATCCATTAATTGCCAGAGTTCTTCAGTAATAAATGGCATAAACGGATGAAGCATTTTTAAGTGCATCTTCAAAAATTGAAATTGCACGAGTAAGAACTGCAGATTTAATTTCTTCATCATCAGCGTAAAGTCTGTTCTTAATCATCTCAACATACCAATCACAGAAGTCATTCCAGATAAAACTATAAATAAGTTTTATTGCATTGTTAACCTCAAACTCATCCATTGCTTTGTTAAGCTGAAGAATAGTTTTATTTAATCGAGAAATTATCCATTCATCTGCAAAATCAATATGAGAAAATTTTAAATCTTTGTTAAGCGAAATCTTCTCAGCATTCATCAATAAAAATCTTCCGGCATTCCAAATCTTATTTGCAAAGTTTCTACCAAGCTCGCATTTCTCTGTACTGAACATAACATCCTGCCCAAGCGGTGCAAGATAAATTACTGTAAAGCGCAAAGCATCAGCACCATAATCTTTAATTACATCAAGCGGATCAGGAGAATTGCCGAGAGACTTACTCATCTTTCTTCCCTGTGAATCACGAATGATACTTGTAAAGTAAACATCACTGAAAGGAATATTTTTTTGAAAATGCATTCCAGCCATAATCATTCGTGCAACCCAAAAGAAAATTATATCCGGACCGGTAACAAGTGTGTTTGTTGGATAATAATATTTTCGTTCATCATCAGTTTTAAATATTGCGTGCGCCCACAACCAGCTTGATGCCCACGTATCAAGTACATCTTCATCCTGTCTCCAGTTCTGCAATATCTTTTGGAGGATTTACATCACAATAAATTTCATTTGTTTGTTTATGGTACCAAACAGGAATTCGGTGTCCCCACCAGAGCTGTCGGGAAATACACCAATCGCGTATCCCTTCCATCCAATGGAAATAAGTTTTTTCCCAATGCTTTGGATAGAATCTAACTTTGCCTTGCTGCACAACATCAACAGCAGGTTTTGCAAGTTCATCCATTTTCATAAACCACTGCTCACTTAAGTATGGCTCGATAGGAACATTGCCGCGTTCAGAATATCCAACTTTGTTTTGATAATCTTCTATCTTAAACATCAACCCAAGTTCTTCTAAATCTGTGCAACAACTTTTTTTCTTACTTCATAGCGATCAAGTTCACGAAATTCTTCCGGTACATTTCCGTTTGTTGTTGCATCATCATTAAAGATATTTATCATTTCAAGTTTATGACGCTGTCCCATATCATAATCATTAACATCGTGAGCAGGAGTAACTTTAACCGCACCAGTTCCAAATTCCATATCAACATAATCATCAGCAAAAATTGGAATTTCTCTATCAGCAATTGGCAATAAAATCTTTTTACCGATAAGATGTTTGTATCGTTTATCATTTGGATTAACTGCAACACCTGTATCACCAAGCATTGTTTCGGGACGTGTTGTTGCAACAATTACAAATTCTTCAGAATCCATTACCGGATATTTGAAGTACCAGAGTTTTCCGTTAACTGTTTTAAAAATTACTTCTTCATCAGAAATTGCGGATTTATTTGCGGGATCCCAGTTAACCATTCTGTAACCGCGATAAATTTTTCCTTCGTTGTAAAGATCAACAAATGCTTTTATAACTTCGTGATAATATTCATCATCCATTGTAAAGCGTTCGCGTCGCCAATCGCAGCTAACACCAAGTTTTTTTAACTGCTGAATAATTATTCCGCCGTATTCTTTTTTCCATTCCTGGCAATGTTCTAAAAATGCTTCGCGACCAATTTGATATTTATCAATCTGCTTGTCTGCCAAAAACTTTGTTACTTTTGTTTCTGTTGCGATAGATGCGTGATCAGTTCCGGGAACCCAGCAAGCATTGTAACCCTGCATACGTTTTGTTCGGATGAAAATATCCTGAAGTGAATTATTAAGAATATGTCCCATCGTTAACATACCGGTTATGTTTGGCGGCGGGATTGCAATTGTGTAAGGCTTTTTTGTTTCGTCTATATCTGAATTGAAAATATTATTCTCAATCCAGTACTTGTACCATTTATCTTCTACCTGCGAAGGATCATAAGCTTTTGGTATCTCGGAAAAACTTTTTGCGGACATTTATATCTCTGTTAATGAAAAATTGAATGCAAATATAAGGATTTTTAGATTGCTGGATGAGTAGATAATTAACAAATAAAATGAGGCGAGAAAGGGTTAAGAGCCGGAGTCAAATTTTAATAAAGGAATTTGTGCCCTCAAAAAAGTTGTGAAAAGAACAGAAATGAAATTAAAGCGGCGACTATTAATAAAATGTAATACCGTATTTCTCTGCGTGTTTTTTGCATCTGTATATTCTAAAATATGGGCTGTCTAAAAGTGGCTTAACTATTCTATCTCTGTTTTGGAGGCTTTTCCGTTCTCGATAGTCTTTTAAACAGCCCGAAGTTTATTTAATTATTTAAGTAAAGTAATTTTTCTAGTTGAAACAAAAGAACCGGATTCCATTCTTACAAAATAAATTCCGCTTGTTAAATTAGAAGCATTAAATATTATTTCATGTGAACCTGCTTCGTAATAATTATTAACAAGTGCTTTTACTTCTTCACCGATAGCATTGAATACTGTAAGGTTTACAACTGATGCTTGAGGAATAGTAAATCGAATTTTTGTTGATGGATTGAATGGATTAGGATAATTCTGTTGAAGTGCATAATCCATTAATGGAGTTACATCAACATAAACTTCATTTGAATATTCAAATGTTCCATCGTAATCAACTTGTTTTAATCTATAGGAATAAGATCCTGAAGTAACTGAATTATCCTGATAAGAATAATTACGGATTTCGGTTGTTGAACCTGAACCGGCAACAAAACCAATATTTGTCCAATCAGCGTTCGCAGATTTTCTTTCAATCTCAAAACCTGAGTTATTGATTTCTGTTGCTGTACTCCAATTTAGTGTTACGATATTCTCATTTACATTTGCAGAAAATGAAGTTAACTCAACAGGAACGATATCACACAAGACCATTAACACTAAAGGAGATGTAATTTTCATACTGTCCTAAAGCTAATATCTCAGTTGAAGTACCAGTGGTAATATCAATCTGTCTGAATGATCCGCCTGAACTAAAGAATCCGGATGTCCAATATGCACCCCAATATAGATTACCTGTCTCTGGATTGAAGTCCATATCGTGACCGTATCCTGATATGCCTGACAATCCAATGTTTGTTCCTATCGCGGTTGTTGCTCCTGTTGATAGATTCAATGTCTTTAATATTCCAGTGTTTGACATACCGCTTACTATATCAATTATATAAGCTGTTCCATCACAATTGACTGCCATTGCCACAGGAAGATTTGCACCTGCAATCTGAGCAACTTGTGTTAAAGTGCCGCTTGTAATATCTAAAGTGTAAAGATATGCTGCTGTTCCAAAATCATTTGAACTTACTATATACCAAGTATCTGTAAGTGAATTGTATGACATTGCTTTTACTGCTGTTTGTCCTGCTGCAAGTGGTCCTACTATTCCTATGCTATCACCACTTAATGTATTAAAATTTATATTCCATAAGTAGAAGGTTGTAAAAGCATTATTTGCCATTATTGCATATTGTTCATCAGTCCCAAGATTATCACCTGTTACTGGTTGATAGTTACTTCCCGGAGGATAGAAATCTAATGAGGTAAACGCACCTGTACTTAAATCTACTGTACCATATTTATAAAAGTTACTGTTGAATACATATGATGTTGGTCCCAACTGTGGACATAATCCATTAACACTAAAGGAAATATAATTCTCATATTGTCCTAATGGTAATATTTCGGTTGATGTACCAGTAGTAACATCAATCTGTCTGAATGATCCACCTGAACTGAAAAACCCTGATGTCCAGTATGCACCCCAGTATAAATTTCCTGTTTCTGGATTGAAATCCATATCGTGTCCATATCCTGCTATGCCTGACAATCCAATGTTTGTTCCTATTGCGGTTGTTGTTCCTGTTGATAGATCTAATGTCTTTAATATGCCTGTGTTTGATACACCGCTTACAACATCTACTATGTATGCTGTTCCATCACAATTGATTGCTAATGCTACCGGAAGATTAGCTCCTGTTAACTGTGCAACTTCTGTTAACGATCCATCCGTTATGTTAAGTGTGTATAAATATGCTGCTGATCCAAAGTCATTTGAGCTTACTACATACCACGTATCTGTAAGTGAATTGTATCCCATACCTTTTACTGCTGTCTGACCTGTTGCTAATGGTCCTACTACTCCAATACTATCTCCGCTTAGTGTATTGAAATTTATATTCCATAAGTAGAATGTTGTAAATGCATTATTTGCCATTATTGCATATTGTTCATCTGTCCCAAGATTATCACCTGTTACTGGCTGATAGTTACTTCCCGGAGGAAAGAAATCTAATGATGTAAATGCACCTGTACTTAAATCTACTGTTCCGTATTTATAAAAGTTACTGTTGAATACATAAGCTGTCGTTTGTGCCTGTATGCTATAACTAGAAACAAGCATCATCACAACTGCAATGAAAATGGTCAATTTTTTACACATAGGATTCTCCTATATTAATTAATGAATAAGATTAATTATGAACTAAAGTTTTAGTTAGAATTAATTTAATTATTTCATCAAGGACATTTTTCTTGTTGAAACAAATTCACCTGCTTCTAAGTCGGTACAAATAAATTCCGCTTGTTAATTCAGTTCCATTAAAATCTACATCATAAAAACCTGCACTTTTAACTTCATTAACAAGTTCTGCAACTTTTTCACCAAGCAAATTGAATACAGATAATTTTACATTTGCAGTTTGCGGTAAGGTGAAAGAAATTTTTGTAGATTGGATTAAACGGATTTGGATAATTTTGATTTAATGAAAATTCCGAAACTGTATTTATATCAACCTCAACAACATTTGAATATTCAAATGTTCCGTCAAAATCAACTTGTTTAAGTCTATAATAGTATTTGTTAGATGAGATCGAATTATCTATAAATTGATACAATTTGGTTTCGGTTGTTGTACCATTTCCACTAACAAATCCTATCTTTTTCCATTCTTGGAGGGGCGAAGTTCAAAGACGAAGTCCTCTCAACATCAAATCCCTGATTATTCAACTCACTGCTTGTTATCCAGCCAAGTGTTACTTTATTTTTATCATAGAAACCAGAAAATGAGGTTAACTCAACGGGCACAGGACTATCAATCTTAACTACATACGCAATTGGACCCCCTGATGGAGGATATGCCATACCTGCGATAGTTAAACCATCGGCAGAAATAGAATTTGCAAATGAGGCTAACCAATCGGAAGCCTCTGTGATTCCCAAACTATCACTAAAATAATCTTTAATAAGAAGTATATCATTCCATTCAGGTCTTTTTATAAATCCCTGGTATTGAAACCCACCCGGATCAATGTGCCCCACAATTATATCATTATCAGAAATATCCTTTGCGTATGAACCTGTATTCAAATATGTAGTATTAAACCAGTTCATTCCTTGCCCCTCTGTCCATACAAATAATGCCCCGGTAGAACCACCAACAATTTTAGTTCCATCTGAGTTTAATCCATAGCATTGTCCATCAGGATAAGAAGAATCATAACCGCCCATAAAATGAGGAGTCGGGTCCCAGTAAAATGCTCGTCTGCCAGGTCCATTGAGCAAACCATCCCAACCAACAATTACAAATCCATTAGAAGTAACAGCAACATCATTAGCTCTACTGCTGAGGTTGCCTGTTCTTCCAAGAAGATGAATTTGTCTTTGGCTATCCCAGTATACTGCTTCGGCTCTATAGGTTGGCAGCCAATGCATTCCAACTATTATAGATCCATCTGCACTAATTCCAAATCCATAATTATAATTCATTGAATCCAGTACGGGATAATCCGGATAACCCGGTAGTGGAATCCATCTTGTGCCATCAGTATATCCCGCTCTTAAAGTAGGAGTTCCTTGTGGATCTAAAAGAGTTGAATCTATAAATGATCCGGCAACTATTCCATTATCTGATACCGCATATGCTTCTGAATATGTATTTCCAAGATTAATTCTTCCAGTAGCCTCAGACCAAAGAAAGCCAGGGGATGGGTAATTACTGCCCACCACATAAGTACCATTATTTGATACTTTTGCAGCTCCGCCAATTCCCAGATTAAAAAATTGGGCTGTGGTTTGAGCTGATAATTGAACCGAAGTAAAAGTTAATACGATTAGTGCTAGTAAGTTGGTTAAGTTTTTTTTCATAATTAAATCTTTCTTTTTTAAATAGTTCTGTCTATTTGTTTTGCAGAGAAAATTATTTCATCAAGTTCATTTTAATCGTATTTGAATAGCCGCCAGATGACATTTTTAGAATGTACAAGCCGCTCGCAAAACCATTTGCCTCAAACGTTAATGCATGTGAACCAGCACTCATAACACCATCCAATAATGTTGCAACTTTTTCTCCAAGTGAATTAAAAATTGTTACATTCACAAAATCTTCTTTAGGTATATTAAAATTTATTGTAGTTGTTGGATTAAATGGATTTGGATAGTTCTGCTGTAAAACATATTCAGATAGAAAAACTTCTACCTCGACTTCTTTTGAGTACTCATAAGAACCGGCATAGTCTATCTGTTTCAATCTATAAATATTGTTTCCCACAAAAGGATTTTGATCAGTATAATTATAATTATTCTGAGTAGTTGTTGTTCCAAATCCCTTAATGAAACCAATAGATATCCAATCAGAATTTTCATTTTTTCTCTGTATTTCAAAACCGGAATTATTTAACTCTGTTGCGGTGCTCCAGTTAAGATTTATAACTGAATTATTTGCGCTAGCATTAAAAGAAATTAATTCTACAGGAACAGGTTCGTTAATTCTTAACAATAATGCTCTTGCTTCACCCAATGGGGTGTATGCTGTCATTCCAATAACTTTACCATCTGCAGAAATTGCCTGCCCAAATGCGAAATAATAATCACTGTAACCATTTATGCCAAGGCTATCGATGATATAAGTTGAGAGATAAACAATATCCGGCCAATTTGGTTTTTTGATAAATGCCTGGTAATCAAATCCTCCAATTACTGGATCAACCCACCCAACTATAGTTCCATCGTCTGATACACCTAATGAATATCCCTGATCATAATCTGAAGAATCAGCTACAACATGCTGCATCCCGGTAGCTGCTGTCCATATAAAAGGCCAAATTGAAGTTCCAACTATAATACTTCCATCCGAACTAATACCGCCGCATTCACCAACTAAATAAGTTGGATCAAAACCACCTAAGAAATGAGGTGTGGGGTCCCAAGAATAGGCCATTCTATCCGGAACACCACCTGGTCCTGAATTCCACCCAGCAACGATTGATCCATCGGATGAAACAACATTTGCCCGACTATTTTCACCGAAAGTCTGACCAAGACCCTCTACATTTCCATTTACCCAGCGAACAGCTTCAACCGACCAGTCTGGATGCCATTGCATACCAACTATTGAAGTGCCATCTGCAGAAATACCATATGCGTGAGTAAAACTCATTTCATCCAAAGGAACAAGGCCATCAAGTCCTTCTAATCCGTTCCAACTTCCATTTTCCCAGTAGCCAGCTCTAAGCGTTGGGTTGCCACCCGGTGCTGGTAATGTTGGATCGTAAAATCTGCCTGCAACTTTTCCATTGTTAGAAACATCATAAGCTTCTGAATATTCTACTGCGCTAAGCTCGATTCTACCCGTACGTTGGTTCCAAATATATGCCGGTGCCGGATAGTTCATCCCGCAAACAAATTCACCATTTTTAGAAATATCGCTTACACCACCTTGACCAATATCAATAATTTCATAAGTTGTTTGTGCAGATAGTTGGAAAGAGGTGAGTATAAAAACAACAAAAAGTAACAGATTAGTAAAGTTTATTTTCATTGGATTACTTTCTTAATTTTGTGGAGCAAACCTAACTTTATTAGTAAGAAAGATTGTTAGTATGATTGTGCAAATAGTTGGGATTTTTGCGCAGGCTTTAATTATGCGAAAAATTAGAGGTTTTCTTTTTTAGACTTTAAATATTCTGATGGTGAAATTCCGAATTTTTCTTTAAAACTATTTGTAAAACTTGGTAAATCTGAGAAACCTATTCTGTAACCAATTTCGGTGATATTACCAGCATTTTTCTCTAATAGCTTTGCGGCATAATCCAGCTTTGTTGAACGAATTAGTTTACCAGCTGATTGATTGATAAGTGCATTTAATTTTCTATTAAGCTGAGAAACACTCATAGCCATATCATCAGCTAATTTTTGTACACTGAATTGCTGATCTTCAAGATGATCCTTTATTAATTGAAAAACTTTTTCTAAAAATTTTTTATCTATAGGATTAGCCTTAACATCTTCCGATTTGATGATAGAAATTTCTTTATACTTTTCTCTGAGCAATTGTCTGATATGAATTAAATTCCCAACACGAATTTCAAGTTCACGCGGACTGAATGGTTTTGCTAAAAATTCATCCGCTCCGATTTGCAAACCATCGAGCTTAGTTTCATCACCAGATTTGGCAGTTAATATAACAATAGGAATATGGCTTGTACGTTGATCATTTTTTAATTTGCTGCAGAGTTCAAAACCATCAACTTTAGGCATCATTACATCTGTAATAATTAAGATCGGGAATTTTTTCAATTGCTTTACTTATTCCCTCTTCACCATTTACCGCTTCTTCAATTCTGTAATTCTGTTCAAGATTTTCTTTGATATAACTTCGAACTTCGGAATTATCCTCAACGATAAGAATAAGTGATTTGTCTTCTTCGCTTTTAATTTTTTCTAAGGATTTTGTTTCACTCGCCTCGGTTAATTTACTTTCCGTCTCTAAAACAGGAAGAAATATGGAAAAACTTGTGCCTGTGTTAATTTTACTTGTCACCGTTATCGAGCCGCCGTGCAATTCAACAATCTCTTTTACTATTGCAAGTCCAAGTCCTGTTCCCTCATATTGTTTTGTGGATGAGCTGTCCGCTTGAAAAAATCTATCAAATATATTTGCAAGTTTGTCTTCGGCAATTCCTATTCCAGTATCGCTAATTGTAATTACAGCATTATTAGTATACTCTAATTTTTCCTCATCAAGAGTCATATTAATTTTTCCACCTGGCGGAGTAAATTTAAAAGCATTTGAAAGCAGGTTATCAATTACTTCTTCAATTTTTTCTTTGTCGATACTTAATAAAAGTGATTCAACTTTACTTTCAAATTTCATTAATATCTTATTTTGTTCCGCTAAAGAATCAAATGAAGCAACGCGGTTTTTTAATAATGAAACAATATCAGTTGCTTCAAATTCCAGTTTCATTTTTCCTGATTCCAGTTTTGATAAATCTAAAACCTGGTTTATCAAACGGTTAAGACGGTTAGAATTGTTAAAAGCTATGTTAAGTTTTTTCTTTACTGTTTCATCTTTTACCATTCTTAATACATTTTCTAATTGTCCTTTTATTAATGTAAGCGGAGTCCTGAATTCATGAGAGATATTTGCAAAAAAGTTTGATTTGATTTGATCAAGCTCAAGTAATTTTTGTGCTTGTTTTTCAAGCGTTTCTTTTTGTTCATTAATTTTTGCGGTTCTCTCACTAACAAGTTTTTCCAGAACAATATTTTTATTTTTTAAATATCTTACTCTAAATCTTATAACATAGTTGATAAACAAAAGTACAATCGTAAAACCAATCAAGTTTGCCCACCACGTTTTATACCATGGAGGAAGAACTCTAAAACTATAAATAGCTACATCGCTCAACTGTCCAACAGCATTACGGCTGCGGACTTTAAATGAATATTTTCCTGATGAAAGATTTGTGTATTCTTTTTTTGTTTGATTAGTCCAGCCGCTCCAGTCAGAATCAAATCCATCTAACATAAACTGAAAATCATTTCCGGATTCATTTAGAAATGATGTTAAAGAATACTCAAAAGCAATTGTGTTAGAAGTGTAACTAATCTGTGTTAAAATTTCTTCATTATCAGCAGTGCTAATGGGATATCCATAGAAGATATTTTTTTTACCATCTAAAGATACTTTTCTGATTAAAGGCTTATTTGTGTGAGGGAAGTTAATACTCAATTTGGAATCTAAATCGTATTTGATGAGAACATTACCGCTGCTAACCCAAATTATTTCTGGGTTATTTTTCTGCACATAAGATAGAAGCGAAGAATAGCCTGATGAAATATCTTCATCGATTAAGCCGAGTAATGCGTGTGTATTTTGAGAAATAGTGTTCACGCTTTTATCAATCTTCGTTATCTGAATTTTACCCTGATTGTTAGTTATGCTCCAAATAATATTATTTTCATCGGAATAAATATTTATCAATGATTGTAAAGTATCTTTAATTATATCTGAGGGGATAAAGTTATTTTTTTGATAATCATAAGTAAAAATATTTTTATCATTATAGTAAAAAATGTTATTAGAGTGCTTAAATAGCTTTGCTTTATTACCCAATATATTTTCATTACTCAATTGGATTTTTTTATATCCTCTCAAATCACTTTTGTCATCAGGGGTTTTTAAATAAATAATTTTCCCTGCAATATCGCTGCACCACAAATCTCCATTTTCGTCTGATTCGATTTTAACAATACCATTATTAAAATCAGCAATAGCTCCTAAATATGTTAATTTTTCATTTTCATATTTTAGAATTCCCAACCCATTATGCAACCCGACATAAATTAATGATTCATCAGACTTTGCCACACAAAAACAGTACGCATATCTAAGATTGTAATCAACCAAAGATGCTGCGTTGTCTTTAATTTCAAAAACCCCATCGTTAGTTGCCGCAAGTAGTTTGCCTCTAAGTGATAAAAAATTCCAGGATTGAACTGAGATATTTTTTACAGGAATAAATTTATTAATTTCAGAATTAATCGAAGGGCTTTGCATATAATATATACCGGAACTGGTAGCTATATAAATTTTATTTTCAAAAGATTTTATAGCCTGGATTGATCCTTCGAATCCTGATTTCTCATCTATTATTTGCAACGCTGAGGGGTAAAGAATTTTAGCTATTCCGTTATCAAGTGCCGCCCAAAGATTTCCTTCCCGATCACAATATAAATTCCAAACGGTTTCGTTATTTAAACCAATATTTTTATTAATAATTTTTTTGAGTTTACCCTCATTATTAATTATAACAATACCGCCTAATTGTGTTCCAAGTGCGTAACTGCCATCCCTAAGTAAAGTTCCTTTAAAGTAAAGTCTTTTTTCAATAAGATAATTATCAGCCTCATTATTAAACTTTTCAAATTTTTCTCCATCAAATAAAAACAAACCCCGTCTTAATGACCCGACAAGAATTTTATTTGAATTTTTTTTAATGTTTGCTTCTGAAGATGGATATGGAAGCATTAAACAAATAAGATCCTGGGCAAACTCTTCTCCACCTGGCAATAGTGAAAGTTTTCCACCAACCAGTTCCTGCAGCCCAAGATTTCTTTCGTGAACAAATATTCTATCCCCAAGAGAAATTATCGGGTTCATTCTTGTTCTGGATTCCCATTTTTTTAAAGTCGGGTTTTGAGTGATGCGATCAAGAAAAGGATGCTCATCGATTTTATTTGATTCCAAAAGAAAGAGAGTTGAAAATGTCTGAAAGTAAAGTCCATTCTCATGCACAATTATGCTCCAAACATCACCATAACTTGCTATTCCATTGTATATAAATTTATTAAGTGAAACATAATTTAGAGATCCTATTGAATCGGGCTTCAAATAACCAACTTCATTTATACCGCCAACATATATTTTTCCATCTTTGTCAATCGCAAAACAACGTACAACATCATTGGGAATATGAATTAATCTCCAACTAACTCCATCATACTCAAGTACACCAGAAACATTTCCAAAATACAACACACCTCTATTATCCTGAATGACAGCCCAGTTTTGAACATTTGCTGAGTATTCTTTGGGTAAATAGTTTGTAATTAATGGAAAGCCGTCTTCATTATGAGATTGGGTTTTCTGCGCTAAGACGAAGGAAGCAAATATGACAATTGATAATAATATTTTAGTGACAATATTCAAACTTTGAAACTATTAATTGTTGGAATTTATAATATAAGAAATTTTAGAGATTAAGAAACAGTCTCAATAGAGAGACGAAGGGAATGATTAAGTAAGTTAACCATTTAATACTCTGTGTTTAACTGGGATACTGCCCTTACTCTACTTAATCTCATAAAGATAATTAGGAATTTTAATTTGTATTCCTGAATAGGGTCCATTCAAATCTGTCCACTGATCACCAATGTTTCCAACAATCTCATAGCCCTGTGCTGCAAGCTCTGCACGTTTTGTGCTTTTGAATTGCTGAGTTTTTAAATTTTGTTCATCTTCTCTTTGAGTAATTAAAGTATCAAATACAGTATAGCCAGTTTGAATTAAATTTTTATAAGTAACATCGTACTCGTTAGAGTTTCTGCCGGTTAGAAAAATGATTTTAAATCCTCTGTTGAGAAGATAGAAGTAAAGATCCTGTGTTTGCTTAATTGCGGGAGCTTTTAATTCTTCATTCCATTTTTTATTAAGATCATATACATATCCAAAATCCATTTGTTTGGCTAAGCCATAATTATTAAGCACAGTTTCATCAACATCAAAAATTACAACGGAATTTTCTTTAATTTCAACCTTACTGAATTTCTGTTTTGCATCAGCAATAACCTCATCCAACTCTCTGTCATACCCGCCTGATTCATAGTAATTTTTTACAATATCTTTTGAAGTTCTAAGATTTACAATTTGGTTGGATGAGCAGTTCCATAGTGTAAGAGCAAAAATGAGAGTTAGAAAAAATGATTTCATAAAATTCCTTTTAACAATGAAACAATAAAACAAATAGATTGCTTCAGTCTCCCAAAGGGATGCCTATGGCAGAAGACTCCTTCGCAATGACTAACTATTCTTAAAGAAAAAGAGCAAGGGTCTTTCCAATCTTGCTGCCCATTCTCTTTCATTATGTTCTGCGCCAGGTGAATAGAAATAATCAATATCCTGTCCAATCACATAACCTTTTTTAGAAAGCTCAACAAACATCCGTTGCCCGCGGACATTTCCATCTTCACCATGATCAATATAAAACTTAACGTGCTTTTTATGTCCCGTATATTCTTCAACCTGCTTTAATACTTCTATCATTGTTGTAATAAAAAGAACTTGATAAACATCCTGCCATAGAAAAAACATCCGGATAATGCCATGCAGCGTAGAATGAAATCAATCCGCCCATTGATGAGCCCATTATTGCAGTGTTATCTTTATCAGTCAAAGTTTTGTATTTGGAATCTATAAATGGTTTAAGTTCTGTAACAATAAATTTTAAATAGTTTTGTCCTTTTTCAGTCCAGCTATATTCATCAAGTCTATCGGGCGAATTATAAATTCCCACAACAATAATTTCTTTAATCTTTTTCTGTTTGATGAGCTTCATTACGGTTTCATCAACACGCCAGTCTTTTCCAACGTATGCGGTTTTGGGATCCATAATATTTTGTCCATCGTGCATGTAAAGAACAGGATATTTCTTGTCCGGATTTCTTTGAGGATTATATCCAATTGGCAGCCAAACAACGATATCTCTTTTATTGTTAAGAGTCGGGGAGAATACTTCTTTATGATATTCTACTTTACCAACAATTTCTTCTTTTTCCTGTCCGGGTTTTCTACGTGGTTTTTTATTTTCTAAAGCCATTTTTCCATAATTTTATTAATCGGCTGTAAAGATAATTAAATTCTTCTTGTCTCTGTGATTTTGAAATAAAATAATATCTATGTCCGTCAAATCTCACCTATTCTATTGGCTTATTAAGTTTATTTTGTGGATTTTTGAGATAGAGAATTTTAATAATTTTTTCTAAAACCGGAGATTAAGTTTATGGCTGTTATCAGACCTTTTAAAGCACTTAGACCTACAAAAGAAAAATCCCAACAAGTTGCAAGCGTTCCTTATGATGTAGTTAATCGCGAAGAAGCAAAGCATGCTGCCGAGGGAAATCCATTAAGCTATTTACACATTACTCGTTCTGAAATTGATTTGCCAGAAATAAAAGATGTTTACTCAAAAGAAGTTTATCTTAAAGCAAAAGAAAATCTAAACAGGATAATTGAGGATGCTCCTTTAGAGGTAGATGAAAAACCTCACTTCTATCTTTATAGATTAATTATGGATGGAAGAGCACAAACAGGAATCTGTGCAACTTTTTCTGTTGATGATTATGATAATGACGTAATTCTTAAACACGAAAAAACCCGGAAAGTAAAAGAAGATGATCGAACAAATCATATCATAACAACTGAAGCACAAACGGGAGTAGTGTTTTTAACTTATCGCGGAGTTAAAACTGTTAATGAGATTGTTGATAAAACAATTAAAGTCTGTAAAATCCGAATATGATTTTACTACGCCTGATGGAATTCAGCATACAGTTTGGATTATGCCTGATGAATATTATCAAACGGTTGAAAATGAGTTTGCAAAAATCCATAAGCTTTATATTGCAGATGGACATCACCGCGCAAAAAGTGCAAGTCGTGCACGCGAAGAAAAAAGGAAATCTAATCCGCATCATAACGGAAGTGAAGAATACAATTATTTTATTGCTGTACTTTTTCCTGCAGATCAATTAAAGATTCTTCCTTACAATCGTGTTGTGTTTGATTTGAATGGATTAAGCAAAGCTGATTTTATGAATTCTGTTGCAGATAAGTTTACTATTACTGCAACAACTGACAAAGAGCCAAAAACAAAAAATACTTTTTGCATGTACATTGATAAAGAATGGTTTGTTCTAAAACCACGTGATTCTGTTTTTGCAAGTTTATCATTAGAAAAATCTGTTGGAGAAAAACTTGATGTAAGTATTCTGCAAAACTTTTTGTTGAATCCTATACTTGGCATTGATGATCCGCGCACAAATACAAGAATAGATTTTATTGGTGGAATACGCGGAACAAAAGAATTAGAAAAACTTGTTGATTCTGGTAAAGCCGCAGTTGCATTTTCACTTTATCCAGTTGGACTTGATGACTTAATGAATATTTCTGATGCTGGAGAAGTTATGCCGCCAAAATCAACCTGGTTTGAACCAAAACTTAGAGATGGATTGTTAACACATTTAATTTAAAACGATATAAAATTATTTAAAGGAAAAATATCATGGAAAAAAGAATTTATAACTTCAGTGCTGGTCCGGCAATATTACCGGAAGAAGTTTTATTAGAAGCACAAAAAGAATTGTTTGCATTACCCGGAGTTGGAATGTCTATCCTGGAAATTTCTCATCGCTCAAAAACTTTTGATGCAATTCTTGCTGATGCAAAAGCAGGAATTAAACAATTATTAAATGTTCCTGATAATTACGAAATTTTATTTTTACAGGGCGGTGCAAGTCTTCAATTTTCAATGGTGCCGTTAAACTTAATGCCGCCTAAAAATAAAGCAGATTATATTTCAACTGGCAGCTGGTCTAAGAAAGCAATTAAGGAAGCAAAACGAGTTGGAACTGTAAACGTTGCTGCAACAACAGAAGAAGGTGAAGGAGAAAATAAATTTTTCAAACGTATTCCCAAGCAAAGCGAATTGAAACTTGATCCTGATGCATCTTATGTTCACTTTACATCAAACAACACAATTTACGGAACACAATGGATGAGCGAACCCGAAGTTGGTAACGTTCCTCTTGTTTGCGATGCGTCATCAGATATTTTACACAAACCAATTGATGTAAGTAAATATGCATTGATTTATGCCGGGGCTCAGAAAAATATTGGTCCATCGGGAGTTGTACTTGTTATAATCAGAAAAGATTTGCTTGAAAGAAGCCAGGATTCACTTCACACAATGCTTAATTATAAAATCCAGGCTGAAAATGATTCTATGTATAACACACCAAATACATTTGGAATTTATATCATAAAACTTGTAACAAAATATCTTTTAAATCTTGGTGGACTTGATAAGATGTATGAAATTAATAAAGCAAAAGCCAAATTACTTTACGATGCTATTGATAACAGTAATGGTTTTTATAAAGGACACGCAGAAAAAGATTCACGTTCATTAATGAATATTACTTTTAATCTTGCAACTCCGGAATTAGAAAAGAAGTTAATCGATGAAGCAACAAAAGCCGGATTCAGCGGATTAAAAGGTCATCGTTCTGTTGGCGGATTAAGAGCATCAATCTATAATGCGTTTCCTGTTAAAGGAGTAGAGGAGCTTGTGGCTTTTATGAATGATTTTCAAAAACGAAATGGATAATTTATCTAAGTGTTTCTAAGTGCTCTGTGTGCCTGCCTGTCCGTAGGCAGGTCTTAGTGGTAAAACTCTTTTCTTCACCACTTAGACACTAAGAACACAAAGGTTCACAAAGAATAAAAAGGTATAGAATGAAAAAAGTAATTTTAGTTTTAGTTGCACTTTTAATTGTAATCTCCTGCAGCAAAAAAGATGTTAAGTTTGAGGCATTTAGTGCTGAAGCTTTTGCTTTTGATATCGGAGATGGAACTGCGGAAGTAAATGCCACCGTAAGAATAAAAGGCTTTACCCAAACTGAAAAAGATGATATTTACAAAGCTGCAGTCGCTTATGATGTTGATTTGATTAAGCCTGATAGTTCAGTAAGTAAATCTGTTTTTAAATTTGTACAGAATGATGAAGGGCAGGAACCAATTTCAGATATTGCATTGGAAGCGCAATTTTCTCTCGATTCAAGCTATACGGAAGGAACCTATACTTTAGTTTTTAATATCACAGATAAAAACTCTGAAAACAAAACTGAAGCAAAAGTTAATTTTGATTTACAGTGGGAATAGCAATTTAATTTTCATCAAAATATTGGGGCGGAATTAATTTTCTGCCCGAATATCCTTCATCCATACCATGATAATATAAAATATCTGATTCATCGCTTCGCCAGCATAAATAAACCTCTTCACCATCTATCATTGCAGGAAAATCTACCAAACCAATCTGGAATTTTGTGTCTTTATAATAACATCCTATTTCTTCCAGTTCAGATAAAAAACCATTTACATCCGAAGCGAGTTTTTTAATTCTAATATCATCTTCAATTCCATTGTTTACTTCTTCAGCAATCAAACGCATTTCTCTGGTAGCCTGCAAAATATCTCTTACAATATTTTTTACGAGCGGTAAAGTTTTGCGTGCATCAGCAGGTGTAAAATATTTTATTTCAGTTGTCATTGCTTTTCCATAAAAATTGATTCGTTGCAAAAATACAATTAAAATTTGTCAAAAAAAGTTCACTTTTACCTTGTTTAATTCGCAATAATTATTTTTAAAAGACAGAACCTTTTTTGATTCCTATGCTTCTAACAGCAAACATAAAGAAAGATCAATATCAATGCCGGAAATAAATTCTTCAATTATCAACAGTGTTTTAACATATAACGAGTTTATGGATGAGTTTGCAAAACAAATCAACGTGTTAGATATTAATACATTAAATGATTATGATAAAAGTTTTTATGATTATAGAAAATTAAATTATCAAAGATCCACACGACTTGAAAAAACGTTTGTACCTGCCAATGAAACAAAGCAAGTATTTGATAAAATAAATCAAACACAAAAATGGATTGTAATTACTGAATCCTGGTGCGGTGATTCTGCACAAAACTTACCTGTAATTGCAAAGCTTGCACAATTAAGTGATAATATCGATCTGAAAATTGTTCTGCGTGATTCCAACCTTGAGTTTATGGATTTACATTTAACCAATGGCAGCAGAGCGATCCCAAAACTAATTGTATATGACGAAAACGACTAACGAACTTTTTAACTGGGGTCCGCGTCCTGATGAAGCACAAAATCTTTTTACAAGACTTAAAAATGCTGGAATCCCAAAGCCCGACATAAATAAAGAACTGCACTTGTGGTACGGAAGAAATAGAGGAAAGGAAGTGGAGTTGGAATTAAGACAATTAATAAAAGACCGCTCTAAGGCGGTCGTATAAAAATTATTGATGATAAGTTTGTTCAGCCAAATTGTTTTTAATACTTTCAATACTTAGGCAGTTACAAAGATCCTTTACTGAATTATTACTTGTGTACTTAGCAGTATATTGAATTGTTACATCTCCTTTATCAGAATGCAATAAGTCAAGAGCAAGAGCCGATATTATCCTTGCCTGTGTTTCTGCGTTTTCATCTTGAACTATCTTGGCTAATGGCTCTATAAAAGAGCTAAAGTTTTCTTCAGGAAATATCTGCTCTAATTGCCTTACCGTCATAGCACTAGAAGCCAATATCCCTGGTCTATCACTTTCAAAAGACTTTAAAATGTTTTTTTCAATTTCTGAAAGATGGGACTTTAGATATTTTATGTGATGCTGTTTTTCAAAGCGTGTTGATGAATCTTGGGCATTATTTGTAACAGATAAAATTAAAACCATGGCTACAGATAAAAAGATTAAACGTTTCATATCTTTCTCCTTAAATAATTATTAAATAATATTAGATCAGACAGTAATTTTTTGTGATTATTTACTGACTAAAGAAAATTAAATAGCGATTATTAAGAATTGATTAAGATCAGATTAATATTGGATTAATAATGATTCGGAATTGTTAAAAATTTTGTGGTCAATACAGCCAGCTTCATAAATCAGGAAGAAATTAAATTTATAAATCTTTCAAAAAAACTGATCACAAATTTTAATTTAAACTAAATTAAATAACTACTGTAAAAGTTATTAGGTTATTCGGGTTTTCAACAAAAATTTTCCATTGATGAAGCTCAACAATCGATTTAACTATGGAAAGTCCAAGACCAACTCCGCCCAATCCGCGATTGCGGGATGATTCGACTCTATAAAATCTTTCAAAAAGTTTTGATAATGTTTCCGGAGGTATTATCTCAGTATAATTTGAAAAACTTAAATAAACCTTGCCATCACTTTTACTTTTGCAGGTAATATTAAAATCAGATGACTCGTTGCCGTATTTTATTGCATTTTCTACGAGATTAATAATTACCTGTTTCAGCAATTCAGGATCCGCATCAATTTTTATTTCTTGATTTCCAGTAAAATTAAAATTGATCTTAATTCTTTTTTCTTCAGCATAATTAGAAAAATTATTAGTAACATTTTTTATAAATGATTCTAGCTCAATGGTTTGTTTATTTAACCTTACAAGCATGTTATCGATTTTGGATAAGTAAAAAAGGTGCTCTACAATTTTTATAAGTCGTATGGTTTCTTCATAATTACTTTGTAGTGTTTCCTGGTATTGTTCCGGCGTCTTAGGTGATTTTAATGCAAGCTCAATTTCACCCCGCAAAATTGTTAAAGGAGTTTTAAGTTCGTGAGAGGCTGAAATTGAAAATTGATTCATATAATCAATTGAAGTTTTAATTCGGTTTATCATGTTGTTCATTGTTGTAACAAGCCGCCCATATTCATCATCGTACTCACTACCCTGAATAATCTTATTTAGATTTTGCGCAGTGATGGCATTAGTTTCTTTAATTATTTTATCAATCCTTGAAAGTGCTCTGAATGAAATAACCGCCCCGCCGAGTAAAGAGAGCAAAAGGAATATTGGTGCAATTATTATATAAATATCTGTTAAGTTATCAAGTGTCTGATTAATAACATGTGTCGGAAATGCAACAATAATTTTATAATCATTTTTATTTAAATATGCTGCTCTAATTGTATGTTCAGATAAAAGAGAATCAGAGAAAGAAAAAACACCTGCTTGTAATTTTAATGAATCAGGATTTTTGATAATGTTGTCTTTAAGGTTAACAGTACTGAATACAGTTTGATTTTTATAACTAACCTGAACAAAAGTATTATTTGGATTAAATACAACTACTTCAAATATTAAATCATAAATCAATTCATTTGGAGAATTGTAAACAGAATCTGCTTTAAAATCTTTTAAATTAATATGACTTTCTTCTACAAAATGATAAATCATATTAGCCTGCGTGGTAAGAGTTAAATCAAGTTCTTTATATAAATTGTGCTTAAGAAATCCATAAATTACAATACCTATAACCACCTCTAACATTAGGAATACTACGGAATACCACAATGTGGTTTTGAATCTTGTAGTTTTAAAGTATTTAATAATTTTAGAGAGCATTGTAACAATAATTGGGAAAGTGATTTTACTATTAATTTTCTTTTATCATATAACCAACACCCCTAACTGTTATAAGCACTTGCGTTTCAAATCCTTTATCAATTTTATTCCTAAGCTTATTTATATAAACATCAATAACATTTGTCTCTGAATCAAAATGATAGTCATAAACATGCTCTGATAGTTTTATTCTTGATATAACTCGATTTTTATTCCTCATTAAATATTCAAGTATTGAGTATTCTTTTTGAGTTAAAAAAATTTCTTTACCACTTCTGAAAGCTTTGTGTGATTGTGTGTCTAATTCCAGATCTGTTATTTTTAGAATAATATTTTTCTCAGTATTATTTCTCCTAAGCAGGGCCCTTATCCGAGCCAGCAATTCATCAAATGCAAATGGTTTTGGTAGATAATCATCGGCACCGGAATCTAATCCTGCGACTTTATCTGCGACATCATCTTTAGCAGTTAACATTAAAACAGGAGTGGTGATTTTTTCCTGCCGAATTTCTTTAAGAATTGTAATTCCATCTTTAAAAGGAAGCATTATATCCAGAATAATAAGATCGTACTCATCAGAATATGCTAACTTGCTGCCCTCTTTCCCATCAGATGCAATATCGACTGAATAGTAATCTTCTTCTAATCCTTTTTTAATAAAGGATGCAACTTTTTTCTCATCTTCAACTACAAGAATTCTCATATGCAAAATTAATAATAAAAAAGGAGAGTTTTAGACTCTCCTTCTATTCTAACCTCAGGAGGGATATTTATTTTTTTACCTTTTCATCTGATTTATTCTCCGGTTTTTTATTCATTGTTTCATTATGATTATTAGTGCTTTGTGATTTTTTCATATCCTTTTCTGGATTGGTCTTTGAATCTTTGTTAATTGTATTTGTGCCTCCTTTTGTTTTATTGGTTGTGCTATTCTTAGTTGTGTTATGATTAGTTGTGCTTGCCATTTGTTTAACATCGGTTTTATTTGTCTCTGTTTTATTTACGGTAGTTTTATTTTTACTATCGGTTTTTTTTGAATCATAGCTTTGCGCCATTATTACTGTGTTAATAGTAAATGCCACAAATAAGATTGAAAGCATAAATGCGAACGATCGGGTTTTCATATTGAGCTCCTTTATAATTTGTTTTTGAATTATTTAGTTAGTTAATAAGTTCATTAAAACTTACGAAGTAAACTTATTTTGTAATTATTAAGATTACCTTAAATCTTTATTAAAAAATATTAATCCTTCCTTTCATTTTTTCAGTAAATAAACTATTTACATAATTTTCATAAAGATCTTCATTACGTTTTAATTCAATCTCTCTTACTTTTACAAAATCTTCTTTAGCGCCCTTAAAATCACCAATATCTGCTTTAATAGTAGCACGATTAAATAAGGCAGCACTTAATTCAGGATTTAATTCCAGAGCTTTATCAAAATTCTTCATCGCTTCATCAAATTTACCTTCATCAGCATTGCTAGCTCCTTTTAAGTTGTAATAGAATGCAAATATTTCTTCAAACCTAAGTTGGTTTGGCGGCTGCTGGGATAAATTATTATAGTATTCCATTTTTCACTCCTTTAATTTTATTTTCAATCCTGATTTCTCGTTCACAACTATTAAGTGATTAATCTTGATGGCAAATCTATATCGGGAATATTAATATCAGATTAATGAAACATTAAAAATTTTTAATTTAGGATAATTTGTTTTACTTATTGGTATAAGTTGAATAAGGTTGGAATTTCTGGTAATGAAGGAATGAGTGAAAGTTTTTTGGATTAAGTCGCTTGATATCCTTCTTCGAAAGATCTCTATCCAATACTTGAGAAAAATCCTCTTCCGCTTTCGCCTCTTTTGAGAAAGAACCAAGCATATAATCATCTATTCGATGATAATAAACAAAAACAATACATTTAAAAAATTATCATATTAGCATAATTTTTGCATACAATTAACCTTTAGTTTTGCTTGGTAATTGTTGCCAACTCTTATATAAAGAAATTTATTTATTTAACTAATCATATCACCAACTTAGGATACTGCTATGAAAAAAAGTTTACTCTTTTTTGTCATTTCAATTTTCATTCTGCAGACAAATGTATTTCCTCAATCACCCGTTGTTCAGCAAATAATAAATTCTGTTAATCAGGATTCGTTAATATATTTTGTTCGTGAGCTATCGGGAAATGTTACAACAATAATTAATGGAACATCTCAGACAATTTTATCAAGAAACAAATATCAACCTGGTAATGCGCTTGCGGAAACATACATTAAACAAAAATTACAATCGTATGGACTAACAACTACAATACAATCTTTTAGCACTACCGGAAAAAATGTTTATGCAGTTAAACCGGGTACAGAATTTCCTAACAAGAAATTTATTATATGTGCGCACTTTGATGATATGCCAACGGGTACAATAGCACCCGGAGCAGATGATAATGCAAGCGGTACAGCAGCAGTAATTGAAGCGGCAAGAATTTTTTCACAATACTCTTTTCCATATACCATTGTTTTTGCTTTGTGGGATGAGGAAGAACAAGGTTTAGTTGGAAGTGAGTATTACGCTACCCAAGCCGCTAATGCCGGAGATTCAATTCTTGGTGTAATAAATATGGATATGATTGCATACGATGGCAACAATGATGGTAATGCAGATGTTCATAATAGTTCTGTGGCAAATACATCTTCGCTAAAGGATAAAATGCTTGAGGTAAATCTTGCTTATGGAATTGATCTTGATCTTGATGTTGTTCCCTCTCAACCTTACAGTGATCACGCATCATTTTTGAGTCATGGTTATGGTGCAATTCTATTGATTGAAGATGACAATGATTTTCATCCACAATATCACACCGTAAATGATAATTTATCTTACTACAACCAGCCATATTTTGTAAAAATGTCAAAACTATCATTGGGCACACTAGCATCATTATCACTTAACCTTAATCTTGATATTATACACACTCCAATTGTCTCGATGACAGTATCCGAACCAATATTAACAACTGCATTTGTTTCCTCCGGTTTGCAGATCGGTACTGGTTCACTAGCACCAAGGTTGTATTATCGAACCAGAACATCTGGAGGTACATTTGGGAATTTTATAGAAGTTGTTGGTATGCCAACTGAAAGTGCAAATTATTCTTTTAACATTCCTGCTTTGCCGCTTGGAACAGTTTGCCAATACTATATTGCTGCACAAGATGCAAATTCATCTATCGTAAAAACTTTACCTGTTGGCGGCAGCGGATTTAATCCTCCGGGTAGTACACCGCCATCAACTTTTTATCAATTCTTTGTTGCGCCTTTAACTGTTGCAATGTATGATGAAGCAAGCAATATAACTAACTGGACTTCAACAGGCGGATGGAATACTACAACTGCAAAATATGTTTCTGCACCCTCTTCTTTTACTGATTCTCCGAGTGGAAATTATTTGGCAAATATTACCTCATCACTTCGTTATAATAACCAGATTGGATTAACAAACATACTTGGTGCTGTTCTTGAGTTTGATACTCAGTGGGATATTGAACCCGATTATGATTATGGACAGATTCAATTATCAACAAACAATGGAACAAACTGGATTCCATTAACTGGACAATACACAAATCCCGGCACTGGATCGTTCCAACCAACTGGCGAGCCTTTATACGATGGAACACAATCTACCTGGGTTCACGAATCGATTGATATTTCTGCTTATGCTGATCAGCAATTCACTTTAAGATATTATTTCCGTTCAGATGGTTCGGTTCAAGGCGATGGCTGGTATGTGGATAATGTTAAGATATCCGTTTACACGGGCGTAATTCCCGTTGAGCTTGTTTCGTTTACAAGTTCAATTATAAATAATACTGTTGGATTGAATTGGATAACTGCAACAGAATTAAATAACTCAGGTTTTGAAATACAAAGAAGCCTATCCCCAACCCCTTCCCTAAATGAAGGGGCTTTAGGAAATTCAGATTGGCAGAAAATTGGTTTTGTAAATGGAAACGGTACTTCTACTGAGGTCCACTCTTATTCATTCATTGATGCAAATCCAGTTACAGGTATATCATATTACAGATTAAAACAAATCGATTTTGATGGAACATTTGACTACTCGAATATTGTTGAAGTAGTTTATGGAGCCGTTGCTGAATTTGCTTTGGAACAAAACTATCCAAATCCATTTAACCCAACAACAAAGATTAATTATTCAATAAAAGAAAAAGGTAATGTTGAATTAAAGATTTTTGATTTACTTGGAAGTGAAATAGCAACTTTAGTTAGCGAAGAAAAAACTCCCGGAAATTATGAAGTATTTTTTGATGCTTCGAACTTATCAAGTGCCGTTTACCTTTACACAATTAAAGCAGGCAGCTTTGTCCAGACACGCAAAATGTTGTTAATGAAATAATTTCGACTTAAAAAAATCCCGGGTTGAACAGGTCGGGATTTATTTATAATAATATATTCTAACATTCTTAAGGGAACACAAATTGAAAAAGACATTATTCAAAATAATTTTACTTGCTGTCTTTGGTTTTAATGTTTTTGCTCAATCAGAAAATATTTTTCTTATTCGTCTTGATCTAAAAAATGTAAGTGATCAAAATGTGCTTGAGGATATCAAGCTGTCTGTTAATCACTTTTATAGTAATGAAATAATATCACTAATAAGCGATGATAAAATAGATCAGCTTAATAGTAAGAATATTCCCTATGTGATTATTAATAAGGCTGCTTACTCTGATAAATTCTTCATTGTAACTTACAGAAATGAGCTTGCCAGGAACGGAACTCCGGAAAATGAAGAGATTGTTTATTCCAACAATATTTTTTTTATTGTGAAAAACATAAAATCAGAAACTGATTTAGTTAAAAGTGGATATAAAATTGCAGATATTACAACTACTAGTGTTTATTTTAAAAATGAAAAATCTTCGTATAAATCGAATTTTACATTTAACGATCCACAAATAACTGATATTGTTTCTGCTGTTAATCAGGATAGTGTTACATATTTTATCCAATCATTACAGAACTTCCAAACAAGATTTTTGCTGGCAGATAACAGAGATTCAGTTGCTAATTGGATAAAGTCTGAGTTTGTACGATTTGGCTTTACCGATGTTGTTCTGGATTCTTTTCTTTATCAAAATACTTGGCAAAAAAATGTTGTTGCTACTTTGCCGGGATCAATAATGCCAGAAAGGGTTTTTGTGTACGGCGGACATCATGATTCTTATTCAAGTGGTAACCCGGTTACATTTGCCCCCGGAGCTGATGATAATGCAAGCGGCACTGCTGCTGTGTTGGAAATGGCTCGTGTTATTAAATTAAAAAATTATCAGCCCGAGTGTACAATTAAATTTATAACCTTTGCGGCTGAAGAATATGGTTTGTGGGGAAGCAAGCACTTTGCTGATAATGCTTACAATACCGGAATGGATATTAAACTAATGATTAATCATGATATGATAAGTCACAAGTACTCGGGTACCCCGTTTTTAGTTGATATAAATGATTACTCTGGTTCTGATGCTTTTGCCGGCCTTGCTATTTTATCTGTAGCTAATTATAGCAACCTCACCCCAACAAACGGTACCTATAACAGCTCTGGTTCAGATAGTTATTCATTCTGGCAAAAAGGTTATCATGCAGTTTATTTTGAAGAGCATGACTTCAGTCCGTTTTATCATTCGCCTCAAGATATTATTTCTAATAATAATATGTATTTCTGTTCCGAAGTCATCAAAAGTTCAGGAGCATTGCTAATGACCACAAACAAAATGCCTTCAAGCGTTAATAATTTTAAGTTATATGATACCGGCAATGGTCATTTTATTTTAGCCAAATGGAACCGAAATTCTGAAACTGATCTCTCTCATTACAAGATCTACTATGGACAGCAATCTTATACTCATTGGGAAGAAACAACAGATACTCTGCTTTATATTTTTGTTCCTACCTCCGGAGTTAATTACAATGTTGCTATTGCTGCTGTTGATAGCTCCGGTAATGAAAGCATAAGAGAAGAACGCTCGATTACACCAAATGTTATTCCAATGGCTCCAACAAATTTTACAGCCGAACCAGGCTTTCATTCAATTAACTTACTCTGGAAAAAAAATCCGGAACTAGATGTTGTTGGCTATAATATTTACCGCTCAGATTCATTAAGTGGAACGTTTACCAAACTAAATGTCTCATTTATTAGTGATACTTTATTTACAGATACTTCTCCTGCTTCTTCAATATATTACTATTACAAAGTAAAAGCCGTTGATAACCAGTCCAATGAAAGCAACGAAAGTTCAGTTGTATCTTCAAGGGCGGTAACCCTTGATAAAGGAATACTTTTGGTTGATGAAACTGTGGATGGAAGCGGAACCTATTTAAGTCCTTCAGATCAAATGGTTGATGAATTTTATGATCAAATATTAGAAGGTTACTATCACACAGATTATGACATTGCAGCAGAAGGTATGTTGAATCTTGCTGTCATAGCACCATATTCTACTATAATTTGGGCAGGTGATGACTATGGTAACTATCCCGCCACATCACAAATATTAAACACAGTAAAACAGTATCTGAGCTTGGGTGGAAATATTATCTACAGCGGCTACAGACCTGCAAGATTATTTGGCGGTATAAATAACAATGGTCAAATTTTTCAACCTGGTTCATTTATGTTTGACTATTTGAAGATTGACAGCTCATACTATGTTAACGCAGGCAGGTTTAAATCTGCTTCTTCCTTGTTTGCACAATATCCGGAAATTTTTATTGATTCATCAAAAGTTCATCCCTCATTAAATAATCATTTAATCGGTGTGGAAAGTATTTTTCCAAATGAGCAGGGCACGGCTATTTATAAGTATGAAACAGACTATGATTCTACTTCAAATCAGGGATTGCTTAAAGGTAAGCCAGTTGCTGTTGAGTACATTGGGTCCGATTATAAAACTATTATTTTAAGTTTTCCACTATACTTTACACGCATTGAACAAGCACAATCATTAATGAACTATATGCTTGTCAGCAGGATTGGTGAAATAACTGATATTGAAGAAAACCTTATTAACCTGCCTACAGAATATATCCTTGAGCAAAATTACCCCAATCCTTTCAATCCAACGACAAAGATTAGGTTCTCGGTAAAGGAAAAATCTAATGTGAAATTAATTGTTTATGATATTTTAGGAAGAAAGGTAATATCACTTATGGATGAAGAAAAAACTCCCGGAAATTATGAAGTATTTTTTGATGCTTCGAACTTATCAAGTGGCGTTTATCTTTACACAATTAAAGCAGGCAGCTTTGTTCAGACACGCAAAATGTTGTTGATGAAGTAACAAACAAGAGGCTAGAGACAAGAAGTTAAAAGGCACGAGAAATCGTGCCTTTTTTATTATATCTTATCTCACATTTTCATTAGTTTTGCTTTCAACAAATTCAAAAATCTGGAAACTAAAAAGGACAGCAGATGAGCGAACAAGAAACTTCAAAATCAGGATTCAAATCCTTTCCCCTAAACTATTGGGTTGTAATATTCATGGAGTTTTTTGAGCGAGGCTCCTACTATGGAATGATGAGCATACTTTCCGTTTATATGACTGACCAGCTAAGTTACACAAAGGAAAGTGTTGGTGTAATTAAAAGTGTTATCCAGCCAATGCTTTATATTCTTCCAATTCTCTCCGGCGCAATTGGAGATCGATTTGGTTACAAAAGAGTTTTAACTTTTGCATTTATCTTTTTAGGACTTGGATATTTTCTTACAAGTCAAACCACAGAATACGCAATGGTGTTTGGCAGCTTGATTATTATGGCAGTTGGTGCAGGTGCATTTAAGCCAATGATTTCAGGTACAATAGCAAGATCCACAAACGAAGGCAACAGCACACTTGGGTTTGGAATTTTTTACTGGTCAATAAATCTCGGAGCGTTTTTATTCCCATTAATTCTTGTCCCTTACATTAAGAATACTTTTGGCTGGCAGTATGTTATGATGGCATCAGCAATTGCAACTGCTTCTATGCTTATCCCAACTTTTCTTATTTATAAAGAACCTAAGAGACCAGAAAGCACAAAAACACTTGCAGAAGTTTTAAAGGGTGCTGTAATGGTTTTAACTGATGTAAAGTTTATCGGTTTGATAGTTATCTACTCAGGTTTCTGGATTCTTTACTTTCAGATGTTTGATTCTGTTTTGTGGTATGTTCAAAAATATGTTGATGCAACATCTCTGAACAATTTTGTTAACGGTGCTCTCGGCGGTATCGGTATAAATATGAACTGGAAGTTTGATGTTGAACATGTAACAGTAATAAATGCTGGAACAATTATTCTGCTTCAAATTATTGTATCAAATATTGTAAAGCACACAAAAGCATTGCCAACAATGATCGCCGGAATTGCAATGGGTACAGTTGGAATGGCAATACTTGCAATCAATACAAACATCTGGGTGTTTATGGCAGGGATTACAATTTTTTCAATTGGAGAAATGACTGCACATCCAAAGTTTATTAGTTATGTTGGTTTGATTGCACCGGAAGATAAAAAAGCACTCTATCTTGGTTACTCATTTTTGTATGGTGTTCTAGGTAGTTTTATCGGTGGAATCCTTGGTGCAAATCTTTATGTACATTTTGTTGATAAATTAAATCAACCTGCAACGTTATGGATTATTTTTAGCTTGATTGGGGTTGTTACTATAATTGGACTTTTGCTTTATAACAAATTTGTAAGTCCAAGAAAAGCTGTTTAGATAAATCAATTCTTAAGGGGACTCCTAATTGAGTCCCTTTCCTTATTATTCTTCATCAAACCAAATTATTTTCATCATCTCATTTCTTTACAAAATAAAAAGAGTTACTTTTAAACAGTGCTTAACTAAATACTTGAATTTTAACCTTGATTTATCTTGGTATCCATCCCTTTGGGAGAGGAATTAATGATTGAGGCGAGCGCTAAACTAAAATTTATTTTTTTTATTGATGCTGTATTATTCCTTTTATGTGCAGCAGGAATAATAAGTATTAATCAAAAAGCATCTCTTCCATTTGAACTTGTAAACCAGGATTCTTTTCTTTCTATTCAAATCTCAAAATTAAACCCCTACGGATTAACCGCTGGTGATAAACTTATTTCGGTTGATGGTTTGAGATCAAACACTATTGAAAAAACTGAGTTTATTACTGATAGAAAAAATATTGGAGAGAATATTTTAATCAGTGTTCAGACAAAAACGGGAATAAAAACCTTATCAGTCACTTTAACAAATTATTACAGTGTCTTTTATTTAGTTAGCACAATTCTAGTTGCGTTGTTTTTTTTCATTATTGCGTTATTTGTACTATTTAAAAAACCCGAGATGCAAGCTGCTCATGTTTTTCATTGGGCAAGTATTGGTTTGTCGATAATGCTTTGCCTCACGTGGTCAAATCTCAATACGTTTGATTTTTTATCAAAATATTTTTTGAGGAGCATCCTTCATGTTTCTTATGCTCTAACTCCTGCCCTTTTTGTACATTTTGCATTGATTTTCCCAAGAGACAAAACGGACAAATGGCGTAAACTGCTTTTACTAAATTATCTTATCGCATTGATATTGGTTGCAATAAACATCTACGTATTTGTTTACACATTATCCGTTTTTAGTGATGCTTCAATAGATAATTATTTAATTGTATTTAACTATCTCAGAGTCTATCTAATTACTAATGTCATTTTATCTATATCTATTTTCATCCTTGCGTTTCTTAGAGAAAAAGGTACTGTCGAACGTCAGCAATTGAAATGGCTCTTATTCGGATTTATAATAGGTCCGCTAAGCTTTGTGGTGCTCTGGGTTTTACCCATTCTATTTACTGGCAAAGCATTAATCGCAGAAGAAATAGTTATGATTTTAGTATGTGCAATACCAATTACATTTGCCATAGCAATAATTAAATATCATCTGCTGGATATTGATGAAGTACTTAATAGAAGTATTGTGTATGGAATTGTAATTTCAATTTTGCTTGTTTTGTATGCTATGGTAATTGGTGTTTTCGTTTCATCATTTCATGTTTCAGATCAATCAATTATTTCTGCTGCTGCTGCAGTGCTTCTTGCCTTATTATTCCAGCCGATCAAAACTAAAGTTCAAATGTTTGTGGATAAAAAGTTCTTCAGGATTAGATACAACTTTAGAAAGGAATTAAATAAGTTTAATTCACAGATCAAGAATTTTAACGAAGTACATTCACTTGGTGAATATATTATACGTGAGATTGATAATCTGATTCCCGTTGAAAAAATTGCTTTTTGCGAACTTGATATTTCTTCAGGAAAACTTTTAATAAGTGCTCAAAATAATTTTGATCAGATCGCAAATAAAAGTCTACGGATCAAACCAGAAACATTAGAAAGAAAATGGTTTCAGGTTGCCGCAGTTAAAAACAAAGTTGAGGGTGAAGCAAATATTTCAACAATCTTTCAGAACACTTTAGTACGCTGGAAAATAAATCTTGTTGTACCAATCAAATCTGTAAATGATGAATTATTCGGTTTTATAATTCTTGGAAATAAAAAATCTGGTTCTAGATTTACCGCTGAAGATGTTGATCTTCTAAAAGACATTGGGATAAATGCAGGATCAACTATTGAAAGAATAAAATTACAGGAACAACTTATACGTGAAAAATTAGCAGCGGAAAAATTGGAAGAACTTAATCAGCAAAAATCAATGTTCGTATCACAGGTTTCACATGAGCTTAAAACCCCGTTAACTTCTATTAAAATGTTTTCAGAAATGCTGCTGCAAAATGAGAGGTCGTTGTCTGAAAAATCTAAAAATCATCTTGAAATAATTGAAGGAGAGTCCGATAGGTTAACACGTTTAATAAATAATGTACTCGATTTTTCTAAAATCGAAAAAGGAGTTAAAGATTATTCATTTCGTGAAATACATTTTAATAAAATTGTAAAAAGCGTAATCGAGCTAATGCAGTACACCTTAAAGATGAAGGGATTTTATGTAACAACTAAGTTAGATGATTTTAATGATCTTATTTGCGGAGATGCAGATGCAATAACAGAGGCTGTAGAAAATATTATTTCAAATGCAATAAGGTTTTCCTCTGAGAAAAAAGAAATAATTGTTTCAACATTTTTCAATGAAGGATTTGCGTGTGTTAGTGTTAAAGATTTTGGAATAGGAATAAATCAATCTGACATTAGTAAAATTTTCGATCCGTTTTTTAGATCAGAAGATGCACGATCAAAAAAAATCGAAGGCACAGGATTGGGCTTACCAATAGTTAAGCACATTGTAGATGAACACAAAGGAAATATTTTAATTGATAGTATCCCGGAACAGGGCAGCATTTTTACGCTTTGCTTCCCGATTCTATCTAACAACAAAGGAGGCAGCAGTGAAGAAGATATTGATAATTGAAGATGATCCGGCAATAAGAACCGGATTAAAAGAAGCTTTTACCACTGAGGGTTATAATGTATCAGATGCTGAAACAGGAACAAAAGGGTTTGAACTTGCAGGTAAACATGATTTTGATTTAATAGTTTTAGATCTAATTCTTCCCGGCAAAGATGGAATTGAAATCTGTAAAGAATTAAGAAGTGATGGTGTAAAAACTCCAATTATAATGGTAACAAGCAGAAAAGAAGAGATTGATAAAATACTAGGACTTGAAATAGGAGCAGATGATTATGTAACAAAACCATTTAGCTTAAGAGAACTGCTTGCCCGTGTAAAAGCATTGATTAGACGCAGCACTTATGAGCCCGGTGATATTGAGGAAGTCGCTTTTGCAAATTTGAAAATCGATTTTAAAAAACAAGAAATGCTTAAAGGTGAAAACCCTGTTAGACTTTCTGCAACAGAATATAGAATCCTGCATTATTTTATAGATCATGAAAGCGAAGTAATTTCTCGCGATAAATTTCTTGATGAGGTTTGGGGATATGATTCTTATCCCACCACCAGAACTGTAGATAATTATATTCTTTCACTCAGAAAAAAAATTGAAGATGATCCCGCAAAACCCAAACATCTTCTAACTATTCATAAGGTGGGATATAAGTTTATAAAGTGATAAGTATTTTTAAAAAAATAATCAATCTAAACCGCTGCTGATTCTAAGGCTGAGGGAAGTAAAGACTGATAACATCATGTTTACTCTATTGTTTTTTGAATTCAACGAAGTAATAATTTTTGACTATTATTGAAAAACTAAAAAGTAAAATTATTTATGTCGTCAAGAATATTTTTTATAAAAACAAGCAGCCATGCAATTGCAGGTTTATCACTTTCAAATCTTTCTTTCACAAAAACAATTTTTAATATTCATGAAAACATTTAAAGCAATTTTATTGCTTTCATTTATTATTCTCCAAACAGGTACACAGGCTTTATCGTTTAGATCCATTGATGGAGATTCAACCAAAATTGAGTACGCAGAAAAAGTAAAACAAGAATTTCTTCACTCATGGAATGCGTATAAAAAATATGCGTGGGGAAAAGATCAACTAAAACCTTTAAGCAAAACTTTTAGAAATTGGTATGATGAAAGTTTGTTAATGACTCCAGTTGATGCATTTGATACAATGATATTGATGGGATTGAAAGAAGAAGCTAAAGAAACAAAAGAATTGATTTTTAAGAATCTTTCTTTTGATAAAAATTTTTTCGTACAGAATTTTGAAATTACAATTCGTTTACTTGGCGGATTAATTTCTGCTTACCAATTAGATAGTGATAAGAGATTTCTAAATTTAGCAGAAGATTTAGGAAACAGATTGCTCCCTGCTTTCAAGTCCAAAACTGGAATGCCTTACGTAAATGTTAATTTACAAAACGGTGAGCTTAAGACAGCAGTAAACAATCCTGCAGAAATTGGTACGTCTAATGTTAGAGTTTGGAATGCTCAGTAAACTTACCGGCAATCCCGTGTATTTTGATAAAGCAAAGCACGCAATCACTGAAGTGTTCAAAAGAAAATCTGATATCGGTTTAGTTGGAACAGCAATAAATGTTGAAACCGGAGAATGGCAAAATACCGAAACTCATATCAGTGGAATGATTGATTCCTACTACGAATATCTTATCAAATCTTATCTGCTTTTTGATGATAAAGATTTTAAGATTATGTATGATGAAAGCATTTCGGCTGTTAATAAATATCTTTTAGACTCCGTGAGCACGGGATGGTGGTATGCGCACGCCGATATGAACACTGGAGAAAAAACGCAAACTGTTTTTGGTGCACTTGATGCTTTTATGCCTGCAATGCTTGTGCTTGGAGGTGATTTGAAAACCGCAGAACAAATACAGGAAAGTTGTTACAAAATGTGGACGCACTTTGGAATTGAGCCGGAAGAAATAAATTATAAAACTTTTGAAGTAACGGCACCTTACTATATTTTGCGACCAGAAAATATTGAATCGGCTTTTTATCTTTATCGCAAAACAAAAAACCCTAAGTATTTAGAAATGGGAAAAACATTTTTTGATAGTATTGTAAAATATTGCAAGGTTGATGAAGGTTTTGCTTCGCTAAAAAGTGTTATGAGTAAAGAAAAGAATGATTCAATGGAAAGTTTTTTTCTTGCCGAAACATTAAAATATCTCTATTTGATTTTTGCGCCGGAAGAAACTCTTGATCTAAATAAATATGTATTCAATACAGAGGCACATCCATTAAAAAAACTGAGTGACAAAAATGATTAACGAATCATGGACCTGGCAGCCTGGAAAAGTGGATTTGAATAATCGATACTTTGAACTAAAGTTTGGTTATGATCCATTACCTGTAGCACGAATTGGAATTGGTGTTAATAAAAATTTTGTGGTTGAGTTTTTGTTAAATGTGAATGAGGATATCGTAAAACTGCAAGAAATATTTTGCGAAGTGCTTTGGGAGATAGAGCTTTACTTAATAAACAATAGTGAACCTGATCCGATTGAGTACATGATAAATCACACAAAAAAATGTGCAAATGTTTATTCAAGAGTCCATTGGAGATATTATCCAAAAGGCTTTAAGCGTTCGATTGCTTTGAGCAAAGAAGATAATTTTTCAGACAAATTCAAAAAATTCTTAACAAAACTTATCGATTGATTTAATTACACTTACTTTTTACATTTTCATGACAACAAGCTAATAATACTGATTTAAGTTTTCATCAAAACTTCAATGATTATGAAGACTTCTAAGACAACAATATTATCAACAAGGCTTTACAAAGTAATTATTATTCTCTTCTCTATATTCCCAAATATATTTTATGCACAACAAGATTCAGTTTATGCTTCCAATTTTGAAGTTTTTCCTATAGTCAATTATGATTCTGATGCCGGGTTTGGTTACGGAGCTAAAGCTTTTCTCTTTAATCAACTTGAAATGAAAGAAAGTTTTGATTTAATACTTTACAACAGCACGAAAGGTGAAAGATGGTATCGCTTTGTTTTCTCCATTATGGATATGCAAAGAAGACAGGGAAAGGAATACCCGCTTGCTTTGGATTTAATTATTGATTACGATAAATGGATTAACTATCGGTACTACGGTGTGGAGTATTTTAATAATCAGGACAGTTTAACTGATTACGAAACTTACACACGCGAGCCATTTGAGATATCATCAATACTTAGCAGAGGATTTACAAAAACATTAGTTGCAAGTATGGGTTTAAAATATAAAACTATCAGCAGCTATAACTTTGCTATAAATGGTGAACTTATAAAAACTGACAATGACTTTAATAATAGGTTTATTAAAACACTTTCTATTCTTGCAACTATCAGGTGGGATAGCAGAAACAACTTTATCAATCCTGATAAGGGAACCGTATTGCAAATGGACGCTGATTACGCACCCAAAATTTCTTTTAATAATGAAGATTATTTAAAACTTGGTTTAACCTTTCAAAACTATCTACCTTTATTTGAACCTCAAATTGTGTTTGCTTCAAGATTAGTTGGGCAAATAATTTTTCCCGATAATGTTCCGATACAACTTCAGCTGCCTATCGGCGGTAACAATACTTTAAGAGGATTACCGCAAGACAGGTATCTTTCTGCCTCCACTCTCATCATCAATAATGAAATTCGTTTTCCAATCTGGTGGAGATTTGGTGGAATTGTAGGATTAGATGTCGGCTGTACAGGTTCAACAACAGATTATGAGTTTTGGAATCCGCAATTATCTGGATGGATAGTTAATCCTGTTTTAGGATTACGTTTTTATATGGATAATTTTATTGTGCGTTTTGATGTTGGCTTTGGAAGTGAGATAACAGGAGTTTATTTCAACTTCGGTCATATTTTCTAATCAGCAATTAATTTTTCTTCCCTTCAATTTTTACAATTTCATGACAACTCCTTTTAGAGTTCATGCCAAATTACTGCCGTAATTATTTAAGCTTAAATAAACAAAAGGAGTCACAAAATGAAAAACGTGCTTTATACCATTGCTGCCTTCATATTTTTCTCTTCAGTAATCTTTTCACAACCAGATACCTTGACGATACTTCACGTCAATGATTCACATTCTACACTTGAGGCAATCGGACCGAGAGATGCAAATTTAAAAGGCACCTTAGGCGGAATTTCCAGAGTTGCAACGTTAGTGGGAATGACCAAAATGACAGAACCAAATGTTCTATTTCTCCACGCTGGTGATATTTCAATCGGTGATGTTTTCTTTAACAGAAATTTTCACGTGCCCGAACTTCAAATACTTAGCGCACTCGGTGTTGATGCAATGACGCTTGGCAACCACGAATTTGATTTAGGTCCGGAAGCATTGTTAGGATCAATATCTTATACATTCCCCGACCCAGCAGATGCTTTTCCAATACTAACAGCAAATGTTGACTTTTCAGATTCAACAATTGCTGCATTACAGAACTATGTTGATGCTTATACAATTAAAGAATTTGGCGATCTGAAAGTTGGAATATTCGGTCTAACAACTCCTGCAACAAATTTACTTTCCAATCCTTCTCCCGCCGTAGTAAGCGAAGATATTGTAACCATTGCCGCAACTATGGTTGGTACTTTGCGCACAGTAGAAAACTGTGATGTTGTGATTTTTCTTTCACATCTTGGTGTTGCTCTTGATCAGGCTATCTCCTTTTAGAGTTCATGCCAAATTACTGCCGTAATTATTTAAGCTTAAACAAACAAAAGGAGTCACAAAATGAAAAACCTGTTTTATACCTTTGCTGCCTTCATATTTTTCTCTTCAGTAATCTTTTCACAACCAGATACCTTGACAATACTTCACGTCAATGATTCACATTCTACACTTGAGGCAATCGGACCAAGAGATGCAAATTTAAAAGGCACCTTAGGCGGAATTTCCAGAGTTGCAACGTTAGTGGGAATGACCAAAATGACAGAACCAAATGTTCTATTTCTCCACGCTGGTGATATTTCAATCGGTGATGTTTTCTTTAATAGAAATTTTCACGTGCCCGAATTGCAAATTCTTAGTGCGCTTGGTGTTGATGCAATGACACTTGGCAACCACGAATTTGATTTAGGTCCTGAAGCATTGTTAGGATCAATATCTTATACATTTCCCGATCCGGCAGAAGCTTTCCCAATACTAACAGCAAATGTTGATTTTTCAGATCCAACAATTGCGGCATTACAAAACTATGTTGATGCTTATACTATTAAAGAATTTGGCGATCTGAAAGTTGGAATATTCGGTCTAACAACTCCTGCAACAAATTTACTTTCTAATCCTTCTCCTGCTGTTGTTAGTGATGATATTGTTACAATCGCAGCAACTATGGTTGGTACTTTGCGCACAGTAGAAAACTGTGATGTTGTAATTTTTCTTTCACATCTTGGTGTTGCTCTTGATCAGGCTATCGTTAGTTATGTACCGGGAATAAATGTAATAGTTGGCGGACATGATCATTACAAATATGAAGAGCCAATTACTATGACAGACCCAATGGGCGGAACAACCTGGATTGTTCAGGCAAGATCAAATTATATGTATGCCGGGGAGATGAAACTTGTTGTTGATGGAACAAATGTTCAGCTATTAAATTATCAACTAATCCCGATTGATGAAAATATTCCACAAGAACCAACCGTGCAGGCAATTGTTGATGGTATGATTATTGAAATCGAATCATTTTATGGAATTCCATTTTTCACTCAACCATTTGGTAATGCAAGCTGCTTTCTTTGAGGAAGAAGCAAAAGATTTATTAATGCTTGGGGCACACGATACTCCACTTGGAAATTTGGTTGCTGATGCCTTCCGTTCATACACATCAACCGATATTGCGCTGCAGGCAGGCGGATCAATTGCACTTCCTCTGTGGGAAGGAACATTTACTGCTGGAGATTTATTTAGAGTTAATGGTTATGGATTTAATATGACAAACACTCTTGGCTTCCAGCTTGCAACTTTTGATTTAACGGGAATGGATATTTTAACAGGACTTAACATTTGGACTTTCTGAAATAGAAATGAATGACGAATTCTTAATTCAGGTTTCCGGAATGGAATATACTTATGATGGAACAAAGCCTGCTGAGGAAAGATTAGTTTCAGTTAAAATTAACGGAATGCCAATCGATCCAACAGCAACGTATTCTGTAACAGCGAATGAAATGGTATTAGGAATTCTTGCTTTCATTGGGATCGTTCCTGCAAACGTAATTATTCTTGAGGGAATAACAGAATTTGAAGCTCTTTCTAATTATACAATTACTCAACAAAACGTTTTAACACCTTATACTAGTGGAAGAGTTTCTAATATAAATAGTCCGGTTCCTGTTGAGCTAACTTCATTTTCTGCAAATTTTGTTGATAATTTTGTTAATCTTAGCTGGATTACAGCAACCGAACTAAACAACCATGGATTTGAAATTCAAAGAAGAGTTGCTGAAAGTGATTTTGCAACTATTGGTTTTGTTCGTGGGGAAGGAACAACTACAAATCATAAAGATTATTCTTACATTGATAATTATTTAGTTGATGGAAAATATTTCTACAGACTTAAGCAAGTTGATTATAATGGCAGTTATGAATACTCAAATGTAATTGAAGTTGATGTTAGAAGTCTTAATGAATATGCACTTGAACAAAATTATCCCAATCCATTTAACCCGATAACAACAATAGGTTATGTTCTTAGAGAAAGGACAAATGCAAAATTGGTATTGCTAAATGCAATTGGTGAAGAAGTCTCTGTGCTTGTTAATGAAGAACAAGACAAAGGATTTCATAAGGTTGATTTCAATGCAACCAATCTTTCGAGCGGTGTGTATTTCTACCGTATTCAGGCTGGGCAATTTTCTGATACTAAAAAATTAATTCTTATGAAGTAAATAATTATTCTTAAGCAGCCAAAATAATATGGAGGCTGCTTAAAATATAAACTCTAATTAAAGAGGTTAATATGAAAAATATTGTTTTGCTTACTTCGATTTTGATTTTAACTGTAACCGAATCCATAATTGCTCAGGACACAAACACAAATTTCAAGAAAAATCAATTTTATCTTGAAATTGGAGGTAATAGTCTTGTTTATTCTATAAGTTATGAAAGATTGTTATCTGAAGATTTTACTTTAAGAGCAGGATTTGGAATTACACCAGGACTAATATTTGCCGATGGAACGTTCATACACATTCCAGTTACAGTAAGTTATCTCATAGGCGGTAAAAGATCAAAATTCGAAACCGGATTAGGGTTAACTTACTTTGCAGGAACTGATGTTGAAGTATTTGGTTTGGATGCCGGTGATCAATCATTAATATTTTTAACAGGAATAATCGGCTATCGCTATACTAGTCCAGGTGGATTTGTTTTTAGAATATTCTTCACTCCACTTTATAGTAGTGATGCGGATCCATATTTCTATCCCTATTTTGGATTAAGTTTTGGATATGCGTTTAATTAGAAATTTTATCAGGAATAATGAAATGCTTAAAAAATATGTCTCCTGTTTTATGACTTTGGCTATTCTCAATTTCTCTGGTTGTTATTATTCAGAGGTGATGAGTAAAAAAGACGTTGAAGTAGGAGAAGCTCAAATAAATTTAGATGATGAGCTAAACGTAATAACGAAAGACTCTATAAGATATAGTTTTTCACCAGGAAACTATCAGATAGATAAAGACTCAATCCAAGGATTTGGTGAAAAAGAAAGTCCATCATCTTCAATTACTCCATTCCAGGGCTCTGTTGCTATTAATAATATAATAAGTTACGAGCAACAAAAATCTGACGCCGTAGCTACTGTTGGATTGATTTCGGGAATTATAGTTGTTGGACTCTTGGTTATAGGCTTAATAACAACCGCAGAAGTTTCAGATGCTTTCAATCCGGATTAATGGAAGTAATAATTGAGAGAAGAAAATAGTTATTTATATCATTTAAGTGTTTTTCTTAAAATTTAATAAAATTAATTTACTGATGAGGTATAAAATGAAAAACCTAATATATGTGTTTGGTTTTATAATTGTCTTCACATTCATAGGCTGTGCTCCTTCAACCACTGTTACAAAAATTTATCTGCAGGAAGTTGAAGTTTACGGACCAATTAATAGTTCGCCAGTTCACATAACGGATAGTTCCAAGACCGGAATTACAATATCTCCCCGAATATCTTTTAACACAAAGAATACGCTTAATGGGAAAATAGATCAGCACACTTTAGTAAATTCACAAGGTGTATTTCAAATTGACACAGTATTTAACAGCGACGGAACATTTTACTTTCAAGAGACTCCCGGCGCTAACAAATACCCATTTGAAGGAAAGAATTTTAGCTGGTATACTCCCGATGTAACTACTTCTTTAGATATTGATTTTAAGATATCAAAAGCATTTGCACTCTTTGTGGGCGGTAATTATTCAATAGTAAAACAAAAATCCATATGGGGAGGTTTGGTAGGTATTGGTTTGATGGGCACTGGTAAAGACGCTGCATTCAGATTTGATGTTGGTCTAAGCATCCAGGAGATACCTTATAATGCTTACACTATTGTTTCAGTTACAAATACTGGCTCATCAGGCACTTCTACCTACGTTGCAGATTATCATGATATATCAAGTAAAACACATTATAATCCCTTTCTTGCTATTACTATAAACTCATTTAATAAGGATTGGTTATTTAATATTTTCTTGAATGCCGGATACAGAGCTCAATCTTTAGTTAATTTTACACCAGAGGACCAGGTTTATCATAATCCGTTTTATTATGGTGATGTTTACATTACTGAAGACAACAGAGGTGAAGCAACGGCTGGTATAATTGACATAACTCCGGGATTATATTTTAACTTTGGCGATACAGGTAGATTAATTTTAGGAGCAAAATTTAACTGGATTGCCGAAATTGAGGATCTAGATTATCCTTTTCAGGTAATTCCGGTGCTGCAATTTGATTTTAATTTATAAAGACACTGGCAAATTGTCATTCCGGACTCGATCCGGAATCCATATCTTTTAAGTCTGAACTGTATTCTTCTGCTCTAAATTCATTTCTGAATTGGTTTGTAATTAACATAACTATCAGTCCGAATATTGCACCGACAATAATCATTGAGTTTCCAATTGATAATTGCTCATACAAGAATTCAAGATTAAAGTAATAACTAAATCTAAAGTAAACCATCCTGCCGGCATGTGAAATCAGATTTCCGAATCCCGCACCGAAAAAAGCAAACAGTAGTAGCTTTGAAGTCTTATACACAATTCTAAACTTTGGATAACTTTTTGCAACTTCTTTTATCAGACCATAAACGGAAAATATCCCAATCACCATCCAGAAAAATTCGCTGTTACTGATAAAATCAGGAATAAGGAATATGGCGATAAGTATAAATACTAAACGGAAAATGATTGTAACATAAAGCTGCGGGTAATCAAGAAAACTTAACTTATCAACAAGAGAATCATTAATACTTTTTGTAATGCTGTTCTTGTTTACAATTTCAGCCTTGGTAAACCCGCAATATGGGCAGTCTTTTAGCTCTTGCTCAGATTTCTTTCCGCAATTTGGACATATGTTTGTGTACATTAATCTTTAGTTAACATTTTTAACCAAATATCTTTTAATCTTCTGTGTTGTTGTCTTTTCAAACTCGCTGTCTCGCACATAAAATTTTCTTATCTGTTTAAAAGCAGGCAGTTCTTTATTTGTTTCTTTAACTGCTTCTGCAATTATATCATTAACAAGTTCCGGAGTAATTTTAACTTTATTTTTTTCTGAGTATTCAATAAACGCTTCAGCATCTGTTACAATTTGAACTGCGATTATTTCCGTATGCTTTTCATCCTGCTCGCCGTAAACCATGCTTTCCTGCACAAAAGGATTTCTATTTAAAATATCTTCTATCTCTTCAGGAAAAACATTTTCACCGCTTTTAGAAATTATAACATTTTTCTGTCTTCCATTGATGTGTAAAAATCCATCTTCATCAAAGAAGCCGATATCACCTGTTTTAAACCAACCGTTATCAAATGCTTCATCTGTAAGTTTTTGATTTTTGTAGTAACCGAGCATTACACTATCGCCTTTTATATATATTTCACCAATTCCATATTCATTTGGATTATTGATTTTAATTTCAAGTCCGGGTAAAGGCAAGCCTGCCGCATTATCTTTAAAACTATACAAACGATTTAGTGCAGCAATTGGTGATGTTTCTGTAAGTCCATAACCCTGAACAAAATTAAATCCAAGCTCTCGCAAACCTTTTGCAACTTTGGGATCAGGAGCTGCGCCGCCGGCAATAAACAATCTTATATGTCCGCCAAATTTATGATGAAGTTCTTTGAAGACTATTCTCTTAGAACTTTTCCATCCAATTGATTCAAAAATATTTGTAAGCGAAATAAGCGGAGGAACTATTAGTGATTTTAATTTGTCTTCCTGAATTCCTTTATAAATTTTCTTAAACATTTTATCATATAAAAGCGGCACGCCAAGTAAAATTGTTGCTTTAACTTTTTGCAGATCATCAACAACAGTTTTTAATGAACGCGCATAATGTGCTGATCCACCAGCATATAGCGGGCAAAGCAATCCACAAGTACATTCGTATTTGTGATGTATTGGAAGTACGGAAAGAAATCTGTCTTCTGGTACAATCTGTATCATACTCGTCATAGCCATAAGATTGGATGCAATATTTTTTTGAGTAAGCATAACACCTTTTGCTCTGCCGAGTGAACCGGATGTAAAAATAATTTCAGCCATTTCATTCGGATTTATTTCCGGTAATCTTTTAATCGAGGCAGATTGTGCTTCAATCATTTTTGTCATCGAAAAAATTTCATCTTTATGCTCTTTTGAATCCATATTGATATAGTACTTTAGATTTAAAAGTGAATCTCTTTTTTCTTTCATCAACGCTTCGTATCCATCTGAAAAAACTATTGCCTTCGCCTCGGATTCGTGTATTATGTTTAATATTTCATTATGGTTCAAGTTTTTATCAATCGGAACAATAACCATATTAAAACACATCGTTGTAAAATAAGTCATAGACCACTGGACACGGTTTTCACTAATTACTGCAACGTGATCTCTTTCTTTTAACCCTATTTCCAAAAGTGATTTACCAAATCGTATTACATAATCGTGCAGCTGCTTATATGAAACATTTGAGATCGGATTATCAGCAAGATCTTCAAGTGCAAGTTTATCACCATAAACTTTAGCTGATCTTAAAAGCATATCTTGAATTGAAGTTATGCTCGGAACAACATATCGTGGATATTCTTTAACCATTTTGATTTTCCTTTTATAAAGTTTTTTGAATTGATACCGCACCACGAAGGTCATCCATCTGATAACCAGTTGCTTTATCGTCCGGATATTTATTTTGCAACATAGTTTTTACTTCCGGTCCAATTTGATCCGGAGCTCCATGGCATCCTAAACAAGGTGCTTGAACTATTATTGGTTTCATATAACGCACATTTTTAACGCCCTCTTTGTCTACTACTTCAAAATATTCCGTTGTATCTGTTAGCTTGTCACTGGATCTCAATTCATCAAAATACTTGAGTGCTTTTGTTTCAAATTCATCGGGCTGGTTGTTAGCATTTCTATATTTAAAGGACACACGCTTAATGTATATACCTTTATTAACACCATAATTGTTTGTAAGAACCTGAGCAGTATCAGAACAAACAGAAACAGCGGCTACAATTCCATTGGTTTGCATCTCTTTAACTAACACAGTTTTTAGAGATTCCATAAACTGTTTGGCATCTGTTCTTAATCCATTTTTAATTTGTTCGGTTAGCTCCGGCGTAGGTTTTTCTCCGCATCCTGTGCAGAGAAAAAGAAAGATTGATAATACTGATAAGTGAAATGATCTTTTTCATAATATCTCTCCTGTAATTAAAATTATCAATTCCCGATATTAATTTAACAATAAATATCTAACGTTAGTCAAATAATATTTATGTTTGAGCATTAAATCTTATTGAATGTTTTGAATACAAAACGTGAATTAACACAAAAAACAATTTTAGCTTTCTGGATTCCTTTGGCGGCAACATGGTTAATGATGTCTGTCGAAGGACCTTATCTTTCTGCATTAATTGCCAGATCAGCAGAACCAAAGTTTAATCTTGCCGCATACGGAATAGCGTTTTCACTCGCATTAATTATTGAAGCACCTGTTATTATGATGATGAGTGCGTCAACCGCACTTGTAAAAGATTATCAATCATTTAAGCAATTAAGAAAATTCAACTACATATTAAGCCTTTCTCTTACTGCAGCTATGATTGTACTTATCTTTCCGCCGATATTTTATTTCGTAACCGAAGATTTAATAGGTCTGCCACGAGAAGTTTCTTACTTAACTCATCTTGCTGTAATGATATTAATTCCCTGGCCCGGTGCTATTGGATACCGAAGATTTTATCAGGGAATTTTAATTCGAAATAACTTAACAAGATTAGTCGCTTATGGAACGATTATCAGATTAATCTCCATGAGCATAACTGCTTTTATATTATTTAAGTTTACAGATGTGCCGGGTGTTGTAGTTGGTGCAAGCGCATTATCAACAGCCGTTATATGTGAAGCTATCGCAAGCAAATTTATGGTTAGCAAATTTCTTGCAAGACTTAAATCCCGGTCAAATGAAACACAAAGTGAATTATCAATTAAAGAAATTGTAAAATTCTATTATCCCCTTGCGCTCACGTCATTGCTAACGCTTGGCATCCAGCCGTTTGTAACTTTTTTTATCGGACAAAGTAGAATGCCGCTTGAATCTTTTGCCGTTATGCCTGTAGTCACTTCGTTCGTTTTTATTTTTAGAGGATTAGGTTTATCATATCAGGAAGTTGTTGTTGCTTTGATTGGAGATAATATGTCGGGAATTTTGATCAGCTAAAAAGATTTGCAATTAAACTTGCATCTGTTTGTTGCCGGTACTTCTGATGTTAATAGCATTTAGTCCACTTGCAGAAATCTGGTTCAGAGATGTATCAGGATTATCAGAATCACTAACTGAGTTTGCTAAACTTCCATTGATGATAATGTCATTCTTCCCAGCTTTAACTGTTCTGATAAGTTTTCAGAGAGCAGTTTTAGTTAAAGGTAATGACACAAAACAAATAACTTATGGAACTGCGATTGAGTTTATCGGAATTATTTTAGTAGTTGCGATTTGTATAAAATTCTTTTCACTGGTTGGTGCAGTTGCTGCAACAATAGCTTTTGTTATCGGAAGAATGGCAGCGTGCGGATATTTGCTGCCGCCTACAATTTCTTCTCTCAAAAAAGTTAACCAATAAGTTACATTACGCAAAGATTGTTGAATAATTATTGAAATCGTAGAACAGACTTATCTGCCGCGGCAGACTGTTTTAAGGGTCTGGATTAAAAAGTAGTTTTAAATATAAAGTGAATCAATAACTAAAATCTTTCATCAACTTGTGCTTTAAAGTAAAACCTGCTGATAATAAAAAATATTGAATTGATAATTAGATTATTTTAAGGAATATTCTGCAACCAAAAATTGATTTTAGTTGTTTGATAAGTAAATAGTATAGGATTATAATATGAACAAGATAATAATTGTTGTTTTAGTGCTTGTTGGCATCTTTCTTTTATGGAAATTCATTAGCCCCTCTCATTCCAGCACAATGGCTAAGGTAAGAAATAACAGCAAACCTGATTCTACAAAATTGAATGGAGAAAATATGAGCGATAAAGTGATTAAATCCGATGAAGAATGGAAAAAAGAACTTTCACCCGAAGAATATAGAATTCTCCGCGAGAAAGGAACTGAAAGAGCATTTACCGGAAAATATTGGGATAATCATGAGCTGGGAACTTATATCTGTGCAGGCTGTGGTACAGAACTTTTTGAATCGGATACTAAGTTTGATTCCGGCTGCGGCTGGCCAAGTTATTTTGAACCAATAGACAGCAGCAGAATTATCTACAAGGATGATAGCAGTTATGGAATGAAAAGAACAGAAGTAATGTGTGCAAAATGCGGAGGTCATCTCGGTCATGTTTTTGATGATGGACCTCCTCCAACAGGTTTAAGATACTGTATAAATTCCGGCTCGATGAAGTTTATTAAGAAAGAAAAATAGTTGCCTAAAAAGTTTTATATCCTATCTTAGGACTTCAAAATTTAAAACTTATAAGAGGTAAACTTTGAGTACTGCAAATACAGCCTGAAGATCAAAGCACGGTTAATAAATCAAGCTGGAAATTCCCTAAAGCCTTCTGGACTGCAAACATAGTTGAGCTTTTTGAAAGAGCTGCATATTATGGTGTGTTCATCGCAATTACGCTTTACCTTTCGCGTATTGTAGGCTTTGATGATATTGAAGCTGCATGGATTGGCGGCGTTTTTTCTGCGGGTCTATATTTTCTTCCTCCGTTTACCGGTGCATTAGCAGATAAAATTGGATTTAGAAATGCCATCATACTTGCGTTTGCACTTCTATCTTTAGGTTACTTTTCGCTTGGTGCGTTTCCATATAAAGCAGTTGTACTTCCGTCCTTAGTTGTTCTAATGTTTGGCGGATCGTTCATCAAATCTATTATTACTGGAACCGTAGCCAAAACAACCACACCTGAAACAAGAGCAAAAGGATATTCAATTTTTTATGGGATTGTAAATGTTGGTGCTTTCTTGGGAAAAACTTTTGCGTATCCGATAAGAATTGAATTGGGATTAACTGCCATCAATTATTTTTCTGCAATAATGAGTTTTGTAGCATTAATTGTTGTTGTATTATTTTATAAAAATGTCAGCGCTGATGGTGAAGGAAAAACAGTAAAAGAAGTTTGGGATGGATTTGTAAGAGTTGTAACAAATATGCGTTTACTTACTTTAATTTTTATTGTTACGGGATTTTGGATTATACAGCATCAGCTTTATGCTACAATGCCAAAGTATGTTTTAAGAACTGTGGGTGAGCAAGCATCACCGGAATGGATTGCAAATGTTAATCCCGCTGTTGTAATGGCTCTTGTTATGTTCATTACCCACTTAATGAGAAATGTAAAAGCAGTTTCTTCAATGGCAGTGGGAATGTTTTTAATGCCTGTTTCCGCGCTGCTAATGGCATCAAGTAATTTATTGGAATCTGTTACCGGTCAATCTGTTTCAATATTTGGATTGTTCAGCGCTCACCCCATTACTGTTATGATGATCTTTGGAATAATGGTTCAAGGGTTAGCGGAGTGTTTTATTTCTCCACGCTACTTAGAATATTTTTCATTACAAGCTCCAAAGGGTGAAGAAGGGTTGTATCTTGGTTTTAGTCATCTTCATTCATTTCTGTCTTCAATATTAGGATTTGGAATCTCCGGATATTTATTAACAGCATATGCCCCCGATCCTGCTACTCTTACGCCAACACAGCTTTTAACTGCATATGATAAGTCTTATATGATCTGGTATTATTTTGCTGCTATTGGTTTAACTGCGGCGATTGCATTACTAATTTATCGATGGTACTATCAAAGAAAAGATTTAAGAACTGCTGTTAATTAAAAAAGTCATTGCGAACGAAGTGAAGCAACCTAAAGATCACTTCGCTTCGCTCGTGATGACAAGTAAAGTTAATTCTTCTCTTCCTTCAACTCAGCAGCTCTGCCGCTAAGTACTTTAAAAAGAATTGTTCCATAAAACCGTAAAATGAACTGCCCCGATTCGATTGACAAAACCAGCTTTATTTTTTTCAACATTTGTGTAATGAAATTGCTTGTTTCTCGCAATTACAAATCAATCGCCGTAAGCCAGATTATATAAGATACGAGTTTTAAGTATCAACACTTTGGGTACAATTAAGTTTTTTGTTTGAATTGCACAAAAAAAATCCGTACCGATTTTATCGGTACGGATTGTAGAAATAAAGAACTTATTTTTTAGAATCCCATAGAAATTGAGAACACATGGTTTGCATCAAAATATTTTACTGGTACATATGCATAATCAAGCGAGATATCAAGGTTACTGATCTCCTTAAAGTTAATTCCGAATCCTACAGAATAATTCTGGAAAATATTCGGAGTATCATCAGTTGCTTGCGGTGCATAAAGATAACCAGCTCTTACATATAACATGTGCTTATAAGAATATTCAGCACCAATCTTATAATCGTCATATGTATAATTATTGTTTTGGAATGCAAAAGAACCTGATATTGTGTTTTCTTCATCAAGTTTTCTTTCGTAGCTCACTCCGATAGAAATTTCAGATGGTAATTCTGCTGCTGCTGCATCTATCTGATAATACGTTGGACCTCTATCTGAATTCGGATCCTCTGCATTTACGTACAAAGCATTTCCGGAATATTCAATTTGAGGACCAAGATTTTTTACCACAACACCCAAAGCTAATCCGCGAACATCAAGTACATCTTTGTACTGAACGCCTGCATCAAAGCAAAAAGTGGATGCGCTTACTCTATCAATAGTTTCATTGACAAAGTTGAAGTTAACACCAACTGCTATTCTATCTGTAAGTTGTTTAGCATAAGTTAATCCAACAATAAAATATCCCGGATTAACAATTTGTCCAGTACCATCAGGTTGATCCATTGTTGTGACATTGATTTCCCCGATGTTAAGGGATCTAAATGAAAGACCAACTGAACCAATGTCACCTAGCCTTCCACTAATAGCAAGATAACTCATATTCATATCTGCAATGTAAGAGCGATATGAAAATAAAGCACTTGCAGAATTAGGAGTAAAATCAACTCCTGCAGGATTCCAATAAATTGCTTCCAAGCCATTAACTGTTGCAATCGGGGAGCCAACCATTGCTAGATATCTAGCACCAACAGGTATTCTTAATTCAGGCGCACCTGCTGTACCTGCACGATTTTGACCACCACCGAATGTTTCAAAGACCGAGAAGCTCAACATCAGAAGTATAAAAACTATTCTTTTCATTTGAAACATAATTTCCTCCGAATAAATTAAAATTTATAAAGGTACAGGTGCCATTACCTGTACCCTTTTATATCAATATACTTTTAACATTTGCTGCTCTTGTATAACAGCTAATTTTAAGATTTTTGTAGTTCCTAATCCTGGCATATCTATATATGCGACATAAATACCGCTAGCTACTGGATAATTATTGTCGTTTTGTAGATACCATCTATCGAATTGACCGTTTATAGGATCGTGAGTTATTGTTTTAACAAGCACACCACTCAGGTCAAATATTCTGATAACTGCACCATCAGGTAAATGACTGAATGTAACATAGTGGTTATCGGGAGCTGTCTCACGATATTGATATCCGTAATATGGATTTGGAAATACATTTATCTTTTCAACATCCGATTTAGCCAAATCTGAATTATACGTATTTTCTGGTGCCGTAACAGCAAATGCATCGGCTGGTTGATTTGGTTTGGTAGACAATATTCTGTATGTCGTGCCTGTTTCAGGGACCTGTTGTACTAAATTTGCCGGATAGCTAGGGTCAGTAATGCTTCCACCGTTGAAGTTAACAAATACAAATCTTGCCATTACTTCATCACCTATTGCATCCTCGTTCGAGTTATTGGCAAAGTCATCATAGCCGGCTGTTCCGGGTGACATATCAACAGGATTATACCAGTATATCCAATCAGTTGCCGGATCGTTATCTCCACCAGAAATACTATTATCTGCAATGCTTATACCCCAATCACCATTATGCATCGAAGTCATAGAGCAATGGAATCATTCTGTAATCATCACTTGGATCATCCGGAGTACCGATGCCGATATTCCATAATTCAAATGGAACGTCCATGAATCCTTCTCCTTAACGAATTCATCACCTCTTCCGCCGGCAGCAGTAAACCTTATTTCAAAATCGTAAGGTACGATCCTGGTAAAGTTATCACCTCGTGCAACTCTTGTTTTAAAGTTTTCAAAGGTAAAATCTCCATTAGGTCCGGTCTGGATACCCCAGCTAACGCCTCCAGCATTTGGAGTAGGACGATCGGTTCCTTCTGGAAAGTCTCCTATCGGGAATCCGCTGCCATTGAATGCAAATGCAGCATATGAAGGATCGTGAGGACCGTTTGCATTCGAAACTTCCATAAAATTAACGAAGTCAAATGGAGCGCCTTTGATTCTGAACTGGATACCATCAGCAATTGGTGATTCATTATCATCGTTTTGATTTGTTTGATTTGCAAGAACTCTTACACCATCTGATCTATCAACGTGCCAAACTACTCCATCTTCACCTAAATCCTCAAAAGATACTGTATAAGTAAGACCTGTTAGTTTAGTCGGGTCTATCACGATTGCTGTCAGACCTCCATCACTCTGACCAGTTAAACGTGTGACAGCTAAAGTATCTCCAACTACAGAACCGTATCTTTCACCGGGTGTATTTAGCTGCGGTACAGCTCTATAAATCACGAAAGGTGACCTAAGAGCATGGAACGGTAAAAGTGGTTGAGGATTATGTGCGTAAGAAACTACCGCAAAGAAGTATTCCTGCCCATTACGTAATTCTGTTTTTCTGAATTGATCTTGAGTAACAGTTAAATATCTCTGAATACCAGCATCTGTTCCGTTTGCGGCAAGAACAGGAATTTCAACGCCATTTCCGTCTAACTCAGTATCATAGATATAAGTTACTCCATTCGCCAAATCAAAGGTGGCAAGTTTAATACCATCTTCTAAAGTTGCAGATGCACTAGGGAGTTGATAAACCTCATACCCTTCAAAATTATAATCTTGATCTGAGAAATTTTCAATCTTGTTAATGCTTGCCTGGTCACTACCCCAATTTAAATTAATTTCTCTATCTAAGTTTGCTACTTCAACAACTGGGGGAGCGATATTGGGCAATTGAAATAATTGATCGAACACAATTTGTGCTGTAAGATCATTTGTTTTCATCGCTGTAATACTGCTTAAATTATCTGTGCCCTGTCCATAAACAAGTGCAACCACTACTTGTGCGGTGTCGCCTAAATTCAAAGAAACAGGACCATTTGTGACCATAATTCTTCTATCTCCGGGTCCCTCTGCATTTCCATCAATTTTATTGGTTGGACCATACGGTTGTGATGGATCACCTGCAAGCAAGTAAACTCCGCCATCCGGTGAATAATCTACAACACCAGGAGGAAAGGGAGAAGCACTTGGATAACGTGGAATTGGTAATACACCTCTCATCAAATTATAGAATTCAAGGGTTCCGTTATAGCTAAAATCAGGATCTTCCCAGTTACCGCCTGCGGCGAAGTAAACATAGGAGCTCATTGGTTTTCTATTAACGTATTTGTATCCCTTCCTCCATTTAAGATCAAAGATAGCGCTATCACTTGGGTTTCCCGTAAACTTAGAAACACCCTGCAAGAAGTCATACCCCACAGCGGGTGGGGCCAAGCCTAATCCGGCATAGGTTGCGTCAGTAGCTTGAGAGCTATAGGCATAACCCATATTAAGGGTTGTATCGCAGCCAGCAAAGTCATCCGTCGAAGTTCCAACATCAGCATCTGCCCATGCAACAATATACATACTATCAATTCTCGAATTAGCTGCTGAAGTTTCTGTTCCCTTATAAACCATATCAACTTTTTGAAATATTACATTTCCTAAAGCACCCGAATATGCATATGCCCAATAATGTGTGGAAATTTCCATACCAATAGGCGGGGAACCATATTGAGATGCAGAGGTCCTATCATCATATTTGATAAAAATGGTTTGTGCTGCACCGGGGATACCCGGTATATCTATCTCAGGATTATAACTACCATCCCCATCTACATCTTCATATAATGCGCCTTCACTAGCCGGCCATTCAGCCCAGTCTTTTGCGTATTGATCTCTTATTTCCTGAATCTGGCCATCAGTGACCGATCCAAGATCAATGTCATTAAAGCTAGCCGCATCACTAGCCAAATTGGCTGTTAAATAATCGGGTCTAACTCTAAATAATCGAGTAACTGCGAATGTGCCTGATTGATAAGTATTGCCCGCAACTCTTACTACCGGAGAAGATCCATCATATACCTGACCTCCCCAAACCATTCCTTCGGCAAATATTGCACCTACCCGGGTTCCATTGGGGAAAGCTCCATTCCAACCACCTCCAACAACCCAGTCATGAAAACCATAGTCAGCAACCCACATAGTAGCATTATTAATATTAAGCAGGCTTTGGTAGGGATCGACTGTAGTTTTGGGCAAAGTTGTATGCTTTTTTTCTCCGTCTTTTCCGCTGCCCTTAGAGTTTGCAAACAAACTATTGGGTGCTATAAAAAAGAACAAAAGAATAATTATTAAACTTAAATAATTATATTTTTTCATATTAAATAACCTCCGCAAAATTAAAATTTTTATATGGCAACATTGATTCCTCCTTTAAATTAAAAATTAATCAATACACCAGCTATAAGCTGTCTTGGAACACTATAGATATCAAAACCATATACTTGAAGCGCTGCTTGTCTGTTCTCTAAGTTTATAGCACGATATAGGTCGGCGAATCTTTCAGTATATCGCTGAGCGGCAATTAAGGTTTGTGCATCTGTTGTGCTTAAGAATCCATCATCATAAGCATTACCTGTTTTGTCATAAACATTAATTGCATTTTTAGTATTAAGAAGGTTTTGAACCTGCACATAGATATTAAAATCAAGTCTGTCGATTTTAAACGTCTTGTCAATTCTAAGATCCAGGTTGTATACCCAAGGAGTTGTAGAGGAATTTATTGGACCATAAGGTCTTCTTCCTCTTGTATCTCCTGTGCCTATCGGTGTTAGGCCACCAGTCCATGCAGAAGACTGTCCCAAGCCAGACCAAACTGAGTATGTAAAAGGATGGCCGCTGTTAAATGTCAGCAACAAATTGAGGCCCAAATTTTCAAGCACTGGTCCGCCATCATCCTCAGCAAATCGATAATCCAGCATTACAGTACCTCTGTGCGTTTGATTGTAATCCAATGGAATTAATGTGGTTGGAACATTAACATTTACTTCTGTAGAACCAACGCCACTATTGGATAATGAGTTTGTACCCTGTGCGGTGGAGAATGTGTAATTAACCGTGGCACTAACTCTCTCAATTCTTCTGAGTTGAAGACTTAATTCTAAACCTTTTGTGGTAGCAAAGTCTTGATTTTCGAAAACGTTGTATTTAGCTCTTAGAGCGCCAGGCAATGTACTTACAACAGCATACTGTAATTGCCCTTTAATATCCTTGTAGAAAGCCGTGATATCAAATGCAGCAAAATCTGTAAATTGATGAGAGAAACCAATCTCATACTGAGTTGTTCTTATCGGTGAAGGATTGTATGCAATAGGATTCGTAAACAAATTACCTCCAAGAACCTGCTGAACTGCTACGTATTCACCTCGATAAGTTTGATCCAAAGCGGGTGCCTGAACAAACTTTCCAAATTGCATATGAAATACAGTTTGGTCAGTTACAGGAAACGCAAATCCCAATCTTGGGGATAAATAACTAAAAACGTCGCTTTCCTTAATGGCTGAATCAGGAATAGTATGATAATATTGATCTACATACGGCAATTTCGGATTTACCCAAGCCCAGGTGGCCATATCAATATAATCATAACGTAAACCTGCATTAATAACTATGTCATTAATTTCATACCTATCCATTAAGTAAGCAGAAGCAAAAACCGGGTGTTTGGGAGCAAAATCACCGCTTCCGTCATCAGTCTCGTTTCCAAAAACATCATATCCATAATTATCCATATTAGCAAAGAGAGTGGTACTTATTAAAGTAGCTAAAGAATCTCTTGCATCATCTGGATTATTTCTAAGTGTTGATAAAAAGTTGCTTGTGGCGTCACGAGTACCCACATTCCAACGTCTAACTGTATATCTCTGGTAAGATCCTCCCATTTTTAATGCATGTTTATCAAGCTGTGTTGTATATGCCAAATTAGCATTATAGTATTCGTTGTGATCTTTTATAAATCCTGTCCGTAATTCTCCGGCTCTGCTGAAAGGGAATCCATAAAAGTCGTAATCCGGAGGACTTGTAATGTAATTAGAAAATTGATACCCATATTGAGCGTTAGCTAAACTGTCGCTGTAAAGCAAGAAATTATCTCCCATTATGGGATCATAAGTCTTACGGCGATAATCGTAAATTCCAAAACTACCTTCAATAAAGGAATTAGATCCTAATAAATAGGTACCCTTTAAATTCAATAATAATGTTGATATATCGGTTAATGGTTCTCTGGCAGTGTTAAATATATTTTGAATATCGTCTCTTCCTTTAGCAGATGAATAGGTAAACGCACCAGCTAATCTTAATATTAAAGGATTGTTATCAAACACTATAGTACCATTAATAGTATTCCTGTTGTTTCTCATATTCCCGGGTATATTAGCTGCACCCCAGGTTAGGTATTGCCCTTCTGAAGTAGAGCCGCCATAAACTCCCGTATCATAGACTTTTGTAGTGTCAAGAAGAGCGCCATCAGAAAACATTGCTGGATTGCTCTCAAAAAACTGGGCGTTATCTCTTCTAAAGGAATTTTCACCGGAAATAAAGAACTTTAATTTGTCTGTAAAAATGGGACCGCTTGCAGTAACCACATAATTGGAATAACCGTAAGAATATGTGCCTAAGAATTTATCACCGGGATAATTACCAAAATTATCAGTTTCTGCTCTAAGTGAAAACTTATACTGATTTGTACCTGTTTTAAATTCTGAAGATACAATACCGGCATTTGCATTTCCAAATTCAGCAGTATATCCACCTGCCTGAACAAGAACTTCCTGCAAAGCGTCTGAGGTAACGGTTACGAGTGAACCGCCATCACGATTCAATACGTTTTTCACGTCAGAACCCTCTACAGTATATCCGGTTTCCTCTGGTCTGCTACCGCGAATAAAAATTTTGCCATTTTGATTAACCACACCAGGTGACAATGCAACCAGATCAGTCAAACTTTTAACACCCATCTGTTTAATTTCTTCCGGTCCAACTCTTCTAATAGCGTTAGTAGAAGTTTTTTCAATAAGTGGTCTTTGTGATACAACAATAACTTCTGAAGTTGAAAAGCCGGTGCTTTGAAGTTCGAAGTTTAATCTTGTGGTTAAGCCAGAAGTAATGTTCACATTATTAACGATCATATCCTGATAACCAATATAAGAAGCCTTAACGCTATATTGTCCTGCATTAAGGTTTGTAACAAGATATTCTCCATTAACATCTGAAGCCGCACCTAGGCTTGTACCCACAATTATTATATTCGCCCCAATCAGGGCTTCGCCCGTTTGCTGATCAATAATTTTTCCCGAAACACGTCCGGTTTGAGAAAAAGTAAAGGAGCAGGCAAACAGTACTAAAAGAAAAATTTTGTATAATTTGGGAAACATTTTTTTCCTCCGTTAATTATTAACTATTTAATTAATCATCTACAAAAACTGCATTTTTAATACTCGCTGCAACATCATAAATAGCTGCAGTGTACCTACCCTTAGAGGCAACAGTAATATCAAATGTTATATGATCAGCATCATCATTATAGTATACATCAAATGTATGGGTGCCAGCAGGCAATTTAACATAGGGTGAGCCGCTACCTGTCTCAAGAGGGCTAAGATGTATATCTTCACCGTTAACTTCTACTGTGCTGATTGTTGCGTCGGGGGATCCGTTAAAAAATGCAACCCAGCCGGTATCTGCGGGGAACAGTTTCGCTCCATTCGGTGAGTCTTTGGTTTGCCAAATATATCTTTGATACTGTATAAATGCATTATTATCTGCTGCAGTTCCAACCAAAAAAACTCTCATTTTGTATTCGGTTGTTGCGGCAAATTGATAACTTTGACTAGTGGCGGTTGTAAAACTTGCATTCATAGTTTTACTGCCGGAGGGGATAGTTAAAAAGGCTGAAGCGGAGTTTGGAGTTTCGCCCCCAAAATCAGCAGTGCCAAGCGATTGACTATTCAAAGTGAGAGTGGCTGTACCCGCACCTTGTACCAGGTTAACAACTTTCATTTGGCTTTGATAATCAATGCTGGGAGGAATAGGATTTACATCTGTATCAACACAGCCAGCAATAAATACCACAGCGCAAATACTAATTGCCACTAGTAGTCTTTTGTAAGGTATTCTCATTTTACCTCCTAGTAAAATAATTGATATGATTAAGTTGAGAAATATTTAATAAGAAAATATGGTTCATAGTTTAAATCAAATTTGATTTATTTATAAATGAACTTTTAACACACAAAACCAAATTCTATAAAATGACTCTTTTCTAATTGTGTTAATTCGTTTATAGAATTATCCGAAATCAAAATTTTAAAAGAACACGGTTAACGATTAATTATGAAATCTTTGAAAATTTAAAATAAGAAGGAATGGTATTTACACTGAGAGTATAAATAGCCGATACATTACCCGAAGAGACTTTGGATAAATCTAACTTAATGGATACAAGAGGGCTATAAAAATATGTATCAATTATTCTAATAAACATTCCTTTTTAAAAAATTTTCAAATGTCATATGGGAACGTCCTAAAAAATATTGTTAAAGTCAACAATTATTTTAAAAATGTTTGAGTTTTTTAATTATTTGTAAATGACAACTTTCGATTACAATCTCGTCAACATTTTAATTTCAACACCCTGGAATGCTGGTTCATATCTACATATTCCGCCAATACAAATGTTGCCCGCTTGTCTTGTTCCAAGAAGCAAACTAAGATCAGTGTGATTACCAATCTTGTAGCCAAATTGAATAAAGCTCCAAAATTTTCTTACTACGTTTCCTGGCTCAGGTTCTTTAGTTTGTAGTTCTGCAACAACTGCCACACTGAAATTTGGAGAGCGTAAATACTCAATGTTAATAACATCATCATAGTACTTTTCATCTGTAGAAAGATTTTCTGTCTGTTGATGTTCCAATACTAATTTTATTGTGTTGATGTCATCAAAGTAAAATTTGTTTTCTAAAATAGGAGTAATGTTTTTTGTGTTTGTAGATAATTCCTGGTTATAACCAAACGCGGCAATAGTTGTAAATGATTTATTCCAATTGTGTGTTGCCTGCAAAAAAACTTCTTCTAGTTGTGTTGTAATAGGAAGTGAAATATCGTTCACTCTCTGATAATACGAACTAGTCGGGAGTGTTTGGGTAATACCATAATTAGCAATAAATGAAGTTTCATCTGAAAAATTATAATTTACTTCTAAAGCATAACCCTCTTCGTTTGATTGATCCAGAGGAGATGGATGACGATTTAGCAGCACATACGTATATTCTTTTCTTAAGGAGGGTGGTGTGTTATAATAAATTGTTCCGTCGCTTGAAGTGAAGGCATAGTTATCATAGTATTTGTATTCGCCGACAATTGAAAAAGCATCATAATAAAAATTTAAACTGCCGTAAAATGCTTCGCCAATTTTCCATTCATCATCATTAAATATTTGTGATTGAATGTCTTTGTTACTTTTAATTCCGTACTCGGCGTAACCATCAAAATTCCAAATCGAAGGCTGGATTCTCAATGAAGCTAATGAGGTTCTTGCAACACCATCAGTCGGGGGCAGGTTGGAAGCAAATGTGGTTCCGAGTTTTATAAAATCAAATCCCGTATATTGCAAATCCGCAGCGTGAAGAATATCTTGTCTTTCATTAACTGCATTAGCCGCAGATCCTGAAAGTGCGGAAAGTGTAAAGCCCATATAATTTGCCTCTACTTTAACACCGAGCAAATTATTATCTACTCTGATATTTCTATCCTCATAACTCTTTAAAACTAACCCACGCCCAAATAGTTTATAATAATTTCCGACATTAATATTAATACCTTCTTCTACATCGCCAATATCAACAGCAATATATTTATATGCAATGTCTGCGTATTTAACTTTTCCCCTGCTTATTGATGGATCGGGATCATTCGGCTGAAATACTTCAAATCTAAGTCCGGCACTAAAAATATTTTTATTATAATCCAGAGTTAGCCAGTTTTCAAGAATCTCAATTTTATTTTCAACATTGTAAGAGTATTCAAGCTGATTTTGTAAACCCAAACCATCCGGCAATAAAAACCAGCGGCTATCTGACTGGCTAAAAATCTTTGTTGATGTAACTAAAATAAATATTAAGATAACACGGTAATTTAAAGTTTTCATTTTTTTGATTTGAAATAATTTTGCGATAAAGATCATGTCTTCCAAAATAAATTTACCCAAAGACTTTGCAAATTATTTTTCTAACAACTCAGTTATTAACTTTTCAACTTTCTGTTCATCACCTTTCATATATCCAAGATGCGAATAAACAATGTTTCCTGATTTATCTAATAATACCGTATATGGCATCTGCTGCGCATAATATTTTCTAGCTACTTCGCTGTTTGTATCCAGTAGAACAGGAAAATTATATCCTTTTGATTTTATGTATGGTTTTACTTTTGCAACAGATTTTTCTGTATCTGTCGAAATTGCGAGTAATGTAAATCCTTTATCTTCATATTGCTCATAAATTTTATTGTACTCTACCATCTCCTCTAAACACGGCTTACACCATGTTGCCCAAAAACTTAAAAGCACCGGACCGCCGCCAGTTTCTTTATCAAGTTCAACATATTTCCCGTCAAGATTAACGAGTTTAAAGTTAGGTGCTTTTCTTCCAGTAATATCTTCTTCGTTTTGAGCAGTTATAGGAAGAGACACAAAGAACAAAAGAATAAACAACAAAAGTAATTTCATTTATTTCTCCAGGATCATTTTTCTTGTTTGCACAAATCCATTGGTAACAATTTTATAGAAGTAAATTCCGCTGCTAAGATTAGAAGCATTAAATGACACCGAATGATTTCCTGCGGATTTAAATCCGTTAACTAATGTGGCAACCTTATTTCCAAGAATATTATAAACTGATACTTCAACATTGCCTGAACTTTTTAATCCAAAATTAATTTTTGTAGATGGATTAAAGGGATTGGGATAGTTTTGTGCAAGATAAAAATTATCAACAACTTGTGTTTTCGTCTTCAACAGAAACAGGATTTACTATTGCAGTTAAATCAATTGTAATCCTGTTGTTAGGATTTCTTAATGTGCCTGCCTGCATCTGTGCATATCCAGTTCCAACATTAGTTAGTGGAAATATATGTAATGCAACTAATCTTGTTTCGCCTGGTTGAAGTGGTGAACTTCCATATTCACTCGAGGTTGTTGCACTATCAACCCAACCTGGCAGACAAGAATCAAAACATATTGATGAAGACCAACCTTCCGGCAGGTTATTTATTGTCCTTACAATAAATAATGTCTGTTCAGCTGCAGAAATATTGGTAACATCAACTTCAAAAATCATCTCAGAATTTAGTGTATCTGTCAACTCTGTTTCTCTGGGAACAAATGTAATATCTTGTGGAAATACTGATACAGAAAGTATAAAAATAATGAATATGCTTAGTAAATATTTTTTCATAACACCTTACTTCTAAATTGAGAAAAGAGTGGTGCTATTAACACCACTCTCAATACATTTATTAATTTATTTTATTAAAGTCATCTTTTTAACGCTTGTGAATGAAGAGCCATCTATACCAACGGCTTCTAGTTTATAAAGATAAACTCCGCTGTTCAGATTTATACCATCAAAATTGATGTAATGGTTTCCACTAGTCATGTTTCCATTTATAAGCGTTGTTACTTCTTCACCTAACATATTAAATACTTTGAGTGTAATCTTAGAATCAACTGCAAGACTAAAATCAATTTTTGTTGATGGATTGAATGGATTTGGATAATTCTGATTAAGAGCAAAATATTGCGGTCCGGTAACCTCAACATTAACTTCATTAGAATATTCAAATGCTCCGGTTAAATCTACTTGCTTTAATCTGTATGTATATGACCCATTTTGCAAATCGTTATCGGTAAAAGAATAATTCTGAATTTCAGTAGTTGTTCCTTTTCCGTTAATAAACCCAATTGCAATAAATTCATCTGCAACTTTTTTCTGCACTTCAAAACCAAGGTTATTTACTTCAGTGGCAGTTGACCAATTAAGATTAACGCTATTTCCACTGGCTTGAGCTGTAAATGATTTTAGTTCTACCGGTAATACAGTTTCAAGTGAATATGTAAATGTTGCCCACTGGTTTGCTGTTGGAACAAATGCATTTGTGCTTGCTGGTACAGTTGCTAATGCAGCTCCGGATTTATCAAAAATAGTATGAGGGAATGTTAAGCCGCCATCAACAGAAAGTTTAACAACTAGTCTATCTGTATATCCAGGATAATTAGCATGTGCATAATTAAATTTTACTGAATCTGTAACCTCAGCGCCGCTAAATACTTTGCTTATTAAAGTATCCGATGCCCCGGTTGTTGAATAACTATAGAAATCCATTTTAACTGATTTGTTTCCCCCAATTGAAGGTCCATTAGCGCCTGTAAACTGGCTGAATGTTAGTCCTCCATCTGGGTTTTTAAGTGTCCATCCACTTGCTGGAAAACTACCTTCGAATAATTCATAACTAAAAACGCTGTTTATTCCATCAGTATTAACAACAATAGATACCGGTTTAGATTGCCCGATAATGTCAAGTGCCGTAACTGGTTTTTCAACAACAGTGTTTTGATTGTTTACTATCAAGTTTTCTAAAACTATCATTCCTTCCTTTAGCACTATTAAAAACTTCTTTCGTCTGATCATTCTGCACAAAAGCGGCAGTGTATATCATTGAATCAACCCAAACAACCTTATCTAAGCATACGTAATTGAATAGTTATATGTACCCACTGCCGTTGGAACAGAAGTACCTAATGAATTTGGATATGCTTTTCTAAACACATCATAAAAATCTTTTTCACCATTTGAGCCCGGTGCTGTTGCATATTTAATATGTCTCTCAACTGCATGGACTCTTAAATAATAGTTGCCCGGATTAAGTGGTGATAAAACCTGAACTGTAATATCTGCCCTAACGCTATCACCATTAGCAATTCTTGTATCGATAACTGACATTGCTATAGGAGTACCAACCTTTTTTCTTGGGTAAAAAGCACCCGGTAAACTTGTGGGTGTTGAATATGGATATGAAGGGTTAACAACTCCATCCATTATAATATTCGGAACAGAGTTAACTCCATAATAATTTCTTCTATCATTTGCTTGTGTCGGATTATACAAATACATTGGATCGTTGCCAGGCGCTGGCCAGTTCATATGATATTTTATAGGAACAACTGAGTCAAATCGTGCAGCAACAAAAGCATCTATAGTTGGATTGTTTGCAGCACAAGGACTGCAAGTAGAACTTGTCCATTCCTCTAATAAAACAGTCCTGAAAGTTCCAGGTAAATATATTGTGTATTGTGCAAGTGTATTGTTAGTTGGGTTCTCATCGCCAGCAAGATTTGTAACAACAGAGATATCCAATCCTTGATCCGGGGTTATTGTTAAATTGTCAAAAGTAACATTCGTAGATTGACCGCTATTTAGTGATGTAATTGTTTTTGTACTTGTATAACCTCCCGGGGTGGCTGTCATAGTAACTGTAAAAGAAGAAGTTATATTTTGCTTCCCGATATTTATTATTGATACCTGGGGCGCTATAACAAACGGCAAAGTAGAGGTTGCATAGCTTGTGCCTGAGGTTATATTGTTGATTGAGCCAACGGCAGCATCCAAATTAAACTGATTACCAACTGTAACATTATCTATATAAAGATTATTACCGTAACCATTAATTGTTACAAACTTCAATTGGACCTGGGAAAAAGTAAATGCACTAAGAGCAGCAAAAAATGTTAAAAAAAACAGTAATGATTTTTTCATAATGAACCTCTCCTCTTAAATTAGAATAATATTGTTAGCTAACATATTTCTTAAAAATTAAAAACTCGACCCTGTTTGTAGTATTTCTTTATTAACTGAACTTTGTATAAAAATCACTGCCTCAAGTTTATTTATATTCCAAACCGTATCAATTGTATTTTCAAATTGATAAGTCTGCGCGTTTCCGATAGAAGACAAAGAAATTCCCTCGTTTGATGGTAAGAGTGTTCTTAGTACATCATAAAATTTTGTTTCACCATTGGAACCGGGTGGCTGTTCATATTCTACTTCCGATTCAACAATTGCACATCTTAAAAATAATTCATCCAGATTTATCGAGCTTATATTTTTAACTTTAATATCAGCATTTATAAGTAAGCCTCCGTTAACTATCGTTTTTGTAACTGTAATATTAAAGTCAGATGATACTGTTAATCTGTTATTCAATGCCTGTTTAACTGAGTTTGAATCCGTTGGTATTGGTCGTGTAATACCATCTAAAATAATTGTTGGCGCAAATAAAATATTGTAAAACGTCATCCTGTAATCACAAAACTCTTTTGCTGTTAAGTACATAGGATCAACAGGAGAGGGAAAATTCGTTGGAAATTTTATCGAAACAACCTGACTGCTGCCATAGCTATTTAATACGGATTGAATAATTTTATTAGAAGTTAAACAGGGAGTGCAGCTTACATTTGCAAAATCTTCAAGAAGTACTTTCCTATTAGCGCTAATATTATTGTTCTCAGAAATGGTTATTTCAATTTGTACTTCGCCATCCTTTAATGAAATTGGCTGAGTAGGAGGGTTGGTTTCACATCCCCAAATTATGAGAGAGATAATAAGTAGAAGAATTTTTTTCATACACGTACAATTTACTATTAAGGCTGACATAACTTCTACCCTGAATTGGATAAAAGTTAATTTTACTTTTGCCAAAATAAACCGTGTGAAAGGAAATTCAAAGGAAATTTTTTAATTCTAAAATAAATATAGGATGAAGCAACTTCCTTGATCGAAGATTATAGACAAAGAATAGTTTGATATTTACTATTCGGATGCCACCCAGTAACCGCTGATTGAAAATAATTTTGAGTCTGACCAGGTGCGAACCCTTAACGTAAATCCATCTCTGGAAATTGATATTGCTTCAACATTATATCTTAAGTTTGATTCTTTATCAGCATCTATCTGCGCAACGCTTAAAAATATTTGAGGTTTTTCTTTAAAGGGTGTTTCAAAATCAATATCAATCGTCATTGTACGTTCACCATTATTTGTATCAAGCGAATATGCGGCAAGACTTTGATTAACATGACCAGCTGCTGCTCTGCATTTTTTGAGCGGAAGAAGAAATTGATAATAAAAAGAAGAGGCTAAGAAAAATAAATGTATAAATATTTTTCATGTTATTTGTTTTTTTTGTTTCAAAAATAATCTTTAACAGTTCCATTAACAATCAACAGTTTTTAATTAGTGATTGTAATCAAAATTCCTACTATTTGATTTTTTCCCTTTCACTTTTCTTTAAACCTTTAACAACTTCATCATAAGAATGATCAATCCAATCCTTTAAATCACTCCAGCGAATATTACCTTCAAGAATAATAGTGTTCCAATATTTTTTGCTCATGTGCCATCCGGGTTGTACATCTTCATATTGTTCTCTTAGTTCCATCGCTTTTTCAGGATCACATTTTAGATTTATTTGCAAAGGAATTTTTTCTAATGGAATGAGCGCAAACATTTTTCCACCAACTTTAAACACAAGTGTTTCTTCATCAAAAGGGAAATCTTCAACAGCGCCCTTTTTACTTAAGCAATATTCGCTAATGGATTCTACGTTCATTTGAGTTTGGGTTAAGTGTTTCTAAATCGTTAATAAAAATTCTTTTGATTATTTTATCACATCAAAAAATTACATAAAAATGATTGTTTATTTCAATGACAAATATATTCCGCACGATGAAGTAAAGATTTCACCTTTTGATCGTGCATTTCTTTTTTCAGACGGAGTTTATGAGGCTTTAAGAACTTACAACGGCAAACTCTTTCGTTTGGATGATCACCTCGAAAGATTAAAATATAGTTTAAGCCAACTTGAAATACCTTTTAATGATTTTAATCTAATTGAAACTATTTGCACAAAACTTGCAGATATTAATAACATCAAAACAGATTATTCTGTTTATTTACAAATAAGCAGAGGTGTTAGTTTTCCGCGAACACATAATTATGAAAATAATTTAACTCCGAATGTTTTTGCATATGTAAACACAGTTAAAGATAACAGCAAAGAAATCAATACAGGAGTAAAAGTAGTTCTTGAAAAAGATCTTCGCTGGTTACGATGCGATATTAAATCAACTTCCCTTTTGCCAGCAGTTATGGCTAATCAAAAGCAATTAGAAATAATGCTTATGAAGCAATTTTATTCCGCGATGATTTTATTACCGAAGGATCACATACAACTTTTTTTGCAGTTAAGAATAATAAAATTTTTACCGCGCCACTATCAAATTATATTTTAAATGGCATTACAAGAAAAGTAGTTCTTGAGCTTTGCAAAGAGAATAAAATTGATTTTTCTGAAGAGCACATTAATGTAAATGAACTAAAAAGTTTTGATGAATTTTTTATAACAGGAACAACAACTGAAGTTACTCCCGTTATTAAAATAGATGATTGGATTGTTGGCGATGGAAAGCCAGGAATACTAACTCGTAAAATTCAGCAATTATTTTTTAACGCAGTAAATCATATCTGATGAAAACTGAAAATAAAATATCAGCCGATGTATTTCTTCTGACCGGAGAATGGAGCGACTATAGCGGAAAGAGTGTACTTAAGTTCATTGGCACAAGCGATGAACTTGGTCCCGTAGAAATTATCGTTACAAATAACAAACCTGTTTTCTTTATTGAAAAAGATGCGGTGTTAAATCCTTTAAATAAAACTTATTTAAGAAAAGAAACCAAACTTAAAAACTTTAATAACAAACCTGTTGATGCGCTTTATTTTAATACTCAAAAAGCATTAAGTGTTCTAGCTGAAACAATTCAACAATCAGATCAAATAACTTATGAATCTGATGTTGATCCGTTAAGAAGATTTTTAATGGAGAAATCCATTAACTCGCAGATGAAGATTACCGGTGTTGCGGAACAAAAAAATTCTATCATAAGATTTATCAAATCCGACAATTGAACCGTGCGAAATTTCTCCCAATTTTGTAATTGCCTCGATTGATATTGAAACGGGAGCTAAAACAAATCAGCTTTATTCTATTGCTGTTCACATTACCGGAAAAAATGGCGAACACAAAAAAGTTTTTATGATCGGTGAAAAACCGAAGCGTGATTCAGAACTAATTTCATATTATCACGATGAAAGAGAATTGCTCACAAATTTCTTTGTGTGGTTTAAACAAATTGATCCTGATATAATTATTGGCTGGCATGTTATTGGTTTTGATCTTACTTTTTCTTGATAACAAATGCCGTGAACTTGGAATCAGTTTGGATATTGCACGTGCTAATGGAAGAGTTTCAATAAGACAACGAAAACCCAGCGGACATTTTATTTCTGTAACAGGCAGAGTTGTAATCGATGGTCCTACAATGCTTCGTGCTTCATTTTTTAGTTTTGAGGATTTTAAACTTGAAACTGTTGCACAGGAACTTTTAGGAACCGGCAAAACTATTACTCCCGATGAAAATAAAATTGAAGAGATTGACAGATTATTTAAAGAAGATAAAACTTCTCTTGCAGAATATAATTTACAGGATGCAGTTCTTGTTACAGATATTTTTTCCAAAACAGGATTGATAGAACTTATCTGTTCGTCGTGCACAAATTTCCGGATTGTTAATGGATCAGCTTGGAATGATGACAGCGGCATTTGATCATTTTTATTTGCCGCGTTTACATCGTGCAGGATTTGCTGCACCAAATTTAAAAGACATACAGACAAATGAACACGCTGCGGGCGGATATGTAATTGAACCAACTCCCGGTATTTATGAAAATATAATCGTACTGGATTTTAAAAGTTTGTATCCATCTATCATCCAGACATTTAAGATCGATCCGTATTCTTTGCTGATGAAAGATGTTGACACAATACAAACATTAAATGGTTATAAGTTTTCAGCATCACTTCACATACTGCCGGATTTTATAGATGAGCTGATGAAACTACGCGACATTGCAAAAAAGAAAAAAGACAAACAGCTTTCGCAGGCGATAAAAATTTTAATGAACAGTTTTTATGGCGTAATGGGTTCTTACGGATGCAGATTTTATCATCCCGATCTTCCGCGTGCAATTACAGGAAGCGGCCACAAGCTTTTACTTGGAAGCAAAGACTATCTTGAAAATAAGGGATTAAAAGTTGTCTATGGTGATACCGATTCTTTATTTGTAATGCTTAATGATATTTCAGTTGATGATGGTGAAGTTCAGGGTAAAAAGATTGTTAAAGAACTTAAATAATTTTTGGAAAAGCAAACTTAAAAAAGAATTTAAGGTTGAATCATATTTAGAATTAGAGTTTGAAAAATATTATAGAAAATTTATTATCACTCCTGCGCGTGGTGCGGATATTGGTGCAAAGAAAAGATATGCCGGACTTGTAACAAAGAGATGGAAAAGAAAATATTGAGTTTGTTGGAATGGAATTCGTGCGTTCTGATTGGACAAAATTAGCAAAAGAATTTCAGGTAGAATTATATCAAAAAGTTTTTGATGGTGTTGAAGTTGAAGATTGGATTCGTGAAGAAATACAAAAATTAAAATCAGGTAAGTTTGATGATAAATTAATTTATAGAAAACGATTACGAAAAGAAGTTGAAGACTATACAAAAAATGTTCCGCCGCATGCACGTGCAGCAAAATTATTAAATGAGCCTCGTGATATAATTTATTATGCAATCACACAGCGCGGACCAATTCCGATCGAACTAAAACATAACGATTTTGATTACGATCATTACATCGAAAAACAATTAAAGCCAATTGCTGATTCTGTTCTGTCACTTCTTGGCAAAAACTTTGATGATATTGCAGGTAATGATCAGCTAAGTTTTTTTTAGTGTGTTCCACCTGTAAGTATGTATTGCCTAACTCTAAGAGTCATTTCGAAGGAGTCTTCGACTGAGAAATCTTTCGACTATACAGCATAAAAGATTTCTCCCTTCGGTCGAAATGACGCCGACTGGAATTCTGCAACACAGACTTACAGGTGAGCTACACATTTAGAGTTTATTAAAAGGGTGATGTCTTATGAAACCAAAAAATATTTTAATAGCTGTTTTTATTTTTTTATTAATGATCGTAAACTTTGGCAATGAACCAACTCCCCCGCCATATCATCAGTTTGTAATATCAGGTTCTCTTTTTTGTGATACTCTGACGGACAAATCGAATTACACAATTGGAGTCTGGGGAAAAGTAAATCTTCATAATGAAGACTTTTTACAAATCAGCAATACCGGTTTAGGTATTGAATATCCGATTGTGCTAAGCGACTCTTTAGGAAACTATAATCTTCTTGTTAATTATTATTATTTCTTAGATTCAATAAAACTGGGAATTATACAACCACAGCTTCCAACCATTTTCAGCGAATCATATTCAATTGATCAATCAACTCGGCATCCCTGAAGAAAGATATTATAATGGCGAAAGTGGTTCAGGTTGTAATAGCTGCACAACAGAACATACAGCAGCAACAAAACGAATAATAAAATATCAGTATCATCTTGATTCCACTAAATTATTTCTATGCAGATAAACAATTTTGTTGCGATATTTTCATTCAGCTTTGTGGACATGTCAACGATGTATCAATAAAAATTATCATAAAAATATTAAACGATAATTTCATAGCTATGCGGCATATAGATTCCCGCTTTCGCGGGAATGACATAAACCAATTTCCAAAGACTAATTAAAACGTTATTACAACATTCCCCTTTTTGTTTCCCCGCTCAACATACTTATGTGCTTCGGCAGTTTGATCCAATGGAAAAGTTTTATCAATAATTGATTTTAATTTTCCTTCTTCGATCATCTTACTAACAGCAAGAAGCTCTTCGGGTTGTTGCGGAGATAATACACACATAACTTTTTTACTGCCAACAAATGATGTCCACATCATTTGTAGAAGTTGTTTTACTTTAAAGCTAATAAGCACATACTTTCCATTTTCTGTAAGTGAGTTTTTACATTTTGAAAATCCTGTTCTGCCAAGCACATCAAAAATTACATCATACTTTTCGCCGTTGTTAGTAAAATCTTCTTTTGTGTAATCGATTACTTTATCTGCGCCTAATGCCTTAACAAAATCTACACGATTGGTACCGCAAACACCCGTAACTTCTGCACCAAAATCTTTTGCAATCTGTACAATAAAATTTCCGTTACCGCCTGAAGCGCCGATAACAAGCACCTTTTCTCCCTTTTTAACATTAATTTTTTTTAATACAAACAAAGCCACCATACTTCCACCGGGAACTGCGGCGGCTTCTTCATAAGAAATGTTTTCAGGTTTTAAAGTAACAACACTTTTTTCGGGAACAACAAAATATTCTGCATAAGTCCCCATACTTTGCCCGCGGTAACCAAAAACTTTATCACCAACTTTAAATCCTGTTACGTTTTTTCCAATAGCTTCAACATCACCGGAAAACTCACTGCCAAGAATCTTTACTTTTGGTTTGCTAAATCCAAAAAATGCTCTTGCCATTATCCAAAAGAGAAAAGGCATATTAAAATTATGCGAAGTTACATCTTTAAAATTTCTCGCTAAAATATCTCCGTAGTTTATTGATGCCGCACGATTTTTTATAAGTATCTCATTTTCTTTTGGTGCGGGTTTGTCTAGTTCAACAAATTTTAATACTTCGGGTGGACCGTAGGTATCATAAATTATTGCTTTCATAACTCCTCTGTTTTTTTAATTATGTTGTAATGGAATTTAGTTGCTCTTCTTCTACGCCTTTAAATAACAGCCACAAACAAAGAGCAAGCTCGCCAATAAATGCCGGAACTAATACCGCCATCGTAATTATTTCCTGGTAGCTGTTGTAATTTATTAACAGAATCTTTGCAAATGCATCCAGCAAGTAAGCTGATGCCGCTATGATTATCATTACGCCCAGTGTTTTAGGAAAGTAGCCGGATTTATACATCAACACACCAAGAATAATCAGATTAAAGCCAAAGAAGACGAGCGCAAGAGTATATCCTGTAGAGTGAGATTCAAGAAACATCATCACAAAAGCATTTAACTGAGCAGGATCAAACACAGCAAAATATTTTGCCCCGCTAATAAGCTGCAAAACAAAAAACATATTTAATAAATTTACTCCAAGTGAGGTAGCTTGCGCCAACCGGAAGAAAGAAGCAAGCAATGCTAGTGGTTTGCTAACGGGTTTTAACAACAAATAAAAAAGTATTGCTAACCCAACATCGCAGATGATCATAATCAGATCTGCAAATATGTTTAGCCGGAAAAGTGATTCTGATGCAACTATGTTGCTTGTAGTTGCGGAAGCATCGCCGGGAACAATCAGGTTTGCTCGAACAAAAAACTCTGCAAACATTCCCGTTGCAATGATAATAAAATATAGTACACCCGTTAAGCGGGATGTTTTTCTATTCTTTTTCATTTTCTCCCTTTTGTAATTATGAATTTGTCGGTCTTTTCTTTTAAATGCTCATCTAAAATTAATATATAAAAATTGAATTGTTTTTAAAAAGCATATAAAAATATTTTTTACATATCATAGATCTTAATAATTTAACATCAATGAAAATAAATCTCTCCAATCAAATTACAGCAATACTACTTGCGCTGTTTGTAACCTTTCTCTGGTCAACATCTTTTGTGATAATAAAATTTGGATTAAAAGAAATTCCACCGCTTGTGTTTGCCGGATTAAGATACTCTATTGCTTTTGTCTTTCTGCTTCCATTTTTGTTTACAAAGAAAAATAAAGCAATAGTAAAAACTCTTAATCGCAAGGACTGGATAAATCTTACCTTACTCGGAATACTTTTTTATACATTTACACAGGGCACTCAATTTATCGGACTCTCACTTCTTCCCGCAGTAACGGTTAGTTTATGGTTAAACTTTACTCCGCTTATTGTTGCTGTGCTTGCAATATTTTTAATAAAAGAAATTCCAACCCTGCTGCAGATATTTGGTGTAGCATTATTTATAACCGGAATTCTAACTTACTTTTACCCGGTAAACTTAAGCAGTAATCAATCAACGGGATTGATAGTAATGACAGTTGGTGTATTTGCAAATGCAGCCTCTGCTGTACTTGGCAGAAGTGTAAACAGAAAATCTCATTTAACTCCTATTGTAATAACTGTTATTAGTATGGGCATCGGTTCCATTATACTTTTATCGGTTGGAATAACTCTTCAGGGATTTCCAACTATTAACGTTGAAAATATTTTTTATCTTCTCTGGCTTGCAATTATAAACACTGCCTTAGCAATGACTATCTGGAATTTTACACTTAGAACTTTAACCGCTATGGAATCCAGCATAATAAACGGAACAATGCTTATACAAATTGCCGTACTTGCGTGGATATTTCTTGGAGAAGATATTTCCTTTAAAGAAATCATCGGAATGCTGATTGCTTCTTCAGGTGCGGTTTTGGTACAGCTTAAGTTTAAGAAGTAATATTATTTATCTGATAAAGACGAAGCATGCTTCGTCTTTATGGAATAAAATGATTGAGATTTGAATTTTTAAGAATTAAGTTGAAAGTGTGAAATCAATTATTTATAAGTATCAGCTAGGTTGTAAGCTCTATTTATGAAATTTATTCAATTAAATACTTTTTGTTTCTTTTTCCTTTTATTTCTTATTACATCAAATTCATTTTATACTTTCTCAATCCGATATTAGGAAAGGATTTAAGTTCGGAATAGAATTAAAAAATTATATTACTGAGGATATTGGAACATTTCAATAAATCATTTGGTTTTACTTTTGGTGGGTTTACAGGAATTAAAATTTATTCTTTACGATAAAGGCACTATTTTACTTAGAACTGAATTGAATTTTGTCAAACTTCAACATCACAGGCCTGAACAGATTTATTCAAATTGGTATGATTCAACCTTTACTGTGATTGATGAGAAATTTACGTTTGGATTTTTGGAGTTTGCTTTAATGCCAACATATCATTTTAATCTTGATGAAAAAACCTCATTTGATATTTTTATTGGACCGAGCATTGGCTTGGGCAGCAAGGGTTTGGAATCAAAACAGATCAATGATATTCCACTTAGTTATGACCCATTTGATGAATACACAATGGGATTTGTACAACCAACAAGTTTAAATGCTGGCATATCATTCTATTATAAACCACTGGTTTTTGATATTAGATATAGATACGATTACTTAAGCGGAATTAGCAGATTTAATGAATTAACAAATCTCTTTTTTCAACTTGGTATTGGTCTATAAGTATTAAAACAACCCAACATCTTTAATAATTATTAAATCCGTTTTTTCAACCAAAAATTTCTAATGCCCATAAACTTTTTCACCGGCTTCAATTCTTAGCTTAAGATAATTTTGTAACGGAGGCAAAGGACACGTTGCGTATTTTGTAAACACACAAGGCGGGTTATATGCTTTATTAAAATCTAAAAGTATTGTTCCTGTTGAGTCCGGTTTATTAACATACATAAATCTTCCGCCGCCGTAAGTTTCTTCTCCGCTGGTTTGGTCTGCAATAATTAGAAACAATCTATCTCCGCCTTCATCAACAGCATCTATTCTGTATGTTTTACCATCACGTTCAAACACAACTGCACCGGGACATTTTTCTTTGCTTATCTGTCCAAGTACATTCGGTACATCAATTTCTTTAACAGGATTATAAGCTTCAAACTTTGCCGTTATTTTCCAGCTTTCATCAATAGGAAATCTTTCTACTCCCTTAAAGTTTTTTACAAGATCAGAATTCAAATCACGAAAACGTATGCCGTAAAGTGTATCTCTTATTATCAAATTAAACTTTATAGAACCAATCTGTAAAACCGTTATATCTTTTTTCTGATCATCAACTAAAACAATTTCTTTAACTGGTTTTCCATCCAGCAAAACTTCAACATCGTCTTTTGCTTTAAATGTTACAATGGTATCCTTAAATATAAATGAACCGATATGTTCCGGCAGTTTTGAGGATTCAACTACAATATCATTATCCTTTGAAGAACCAAAAGTGCTTTCACCTTTCTCAAGCCAGAATCTTCCAACAAGATTAAGCCAGCCGTCATCAGCTTTTAATCTGTTAACTCGTTTTGCATCCCATTCATTAATTTCTTTAACATAGTTTGGATCAGCGGTTGGTTTTTGAGTGCATGCAAATGCTGTTAAAACGATTAATATCAAAAGCGAAAATGATTTTTTCATTTTATAGTCCTGTACTTTCAGTAAATTTATTATTGTTAAGCTACAAATTAATTACTAATTGAAAAATACAATTTCCATTTGAACGAGACTCGTTTTGAAAAAAAATCCATTACAAATATTAAAAGAATATTTTGGTTATGATTCCTTTCGCGGTAAGCAGGAAGAAATAATAAAAAGAATTGTTGAAGAGAAAAAACATTCTCTTGTTCTTATGCCAACCGGAAGCGGTAAGTCTTTATGTTATCAGATTCCCGCTCTATATTTTGATAACAGCACGATTGTAATAAGTCCGCTTATTGCGCTTATGCAGGATCAGGTTGATGTACTGCGAAAGAAAAATATTCCCGCCGCATTTATCAACTCAACTTTATCCAAACAGGAAAGAGAAAAAAGACTTGAGCAGTTTGTGGACGGTAAAATTAAATTGCTTTATGTAACACCGGAGAGATTTCGCAAAAAGGATTTTATCGAACAGATACAAAAAGTTAAAATAGATTTACTTGCTGTTGATGAAGCTCATTGTATTTCGGAATGGGGACATGATTTTCGTCCTGATTATTCGCGCATTGGTGAATTCAGAGAACTGATGGGTAATCCATTAACAATTGCACTTACTGCAACTGCTACACACGATGTTCAGGAAGACATCATAAAAAAACTTCACATCAATAAAGATGATATTAAACTTTTTCATCAGGGAATTGAACGCCCAAATCTTAGATTAGAAGCTGTTGATGTTTTTGATGATAAAGAAAAACTTAGAGAAATAATTTCAACATTAGAAAAATATGATGGATGCGGAATAATTTATTTTGCTTTAATCAAAACCTTACAAAGATTTTCTGAAATTCTTGGCGATAAAGGTTTTAAACATGGAGTTTATCACGGAAAGCTGGAAGACAGACAAAGAAAAAGTATGCAGCGAGATTTTCTTAACGGAAAACAAAAACTTATTCTTGCAACAAATGCCTTTGGAATGGGAATAGATAAATCTGATATAAGATTTGTTATTCACGCAGAAGTTCCTTCATCTATCGAATCATATTATCAGGAAATTGGAAGAGCCGGAAGAGATGGAAATGATTCGCTTTGTCTTTTGCTTTACAATCAGGAAGATCTTTACACACAAATGGAGTTTATTAAATGGTCCAATCCGGATGCAAATTTTTATTCTGCTTTGTATGATATTTTAAAACGCGAAACAGGATTAATTAATTCCAGCGGAGTTGATTACATCCGCGAACAAATAAGTTTTAAAAACAAAAATGATTTTAGAGTTGAAACAGCTCTTGCAATGTTAGATCGATATGGAGTTACAGAAGGCGAAGTTGAAAAACAAAATCTGCAAATTGTAACTGAGCTGCCTGATATTCTGCAGGATGAAGATCACTTAAAAGAAAAACTTTTAAATGATAATAAAAAACTTCTTTCTGTTGTTAACTATTTTAGAGGTGAAAAATGCCGGAGAGTTTTTATTTCGGATTACTTTGGTTTTCCCGGTGAAAAACCCTGCGGTAATTGTGATAATTGCACCATTAATGGTGTTATTAAAAGTTAGCCAGATTTGGTGTTCGTAAATCTATAATAGGTTGTCTCAATAGTCATAAATACCGTTTTGTCATTCCCACGAAAGAGGGAATCAATTTCGCTTTATTGAATTTAGATTCCCGTTTTCACGGGAATGACAGATTAATTTCGATCTTAGAGATATTCTCTAGTAAGTTTAATTCTACTTCTTCAACTTATCCTTAAATATCTTTTCAAACTTTTCTACTTTAGGAGTAATAACGTAAGCACAATAACCTTGATTTGGATTGTTATCGTAATATTCCTGATGATAATCTTCTGCAGGATAAAATTTTTCAAATTTTGTTATTTCAGTTACAATTGGTTTATCCCAAATTTTTTCTTCAGTCAGTTTGTTTTTATAATACTCCGCTTTTTGTTTTTGATCATCGTTGTGATAAAAAATTACTGAGCGGTATTGTGTGCCAACATCATTGCCCTGTTTGTTTAAAGTAGTTGGATCGTGTGTTTTCCAGAATATTTCCAGAAGCTCATCATAACTAACAACTGCAGGATCAAAAGTTATCTGTGTGCATTCGGCGTGTCCGGTAGTTCCATCGCAAACTTCTTTGTAAGTTGGATTTTCTACAGTTCCACCTGAATAGCCCGATACAACAGACATAACTCCATTTACTCTTTCAAAGATTGCCTCAGTACACCAGAAACATCCTGAACCAAATGTTGCTGTTTCTAAATTTGGGTTGTTCTCATTCATAATATTTTTCATTTCTTTATTTGCCTGTGATTTACTTTCATTACAACCTATTATCGTAAGGGTTATAAGGAATAAGGTATAAGTTATTTTTAATGTCTTTTTCATTTTTTAATTCTTCGGTTATATCAGAAAACATTTTCAGGTAACACACTGATTATTAAAATTAATTATGATCATAACTTATCTTAATAGATCATAAAGATCAGTGTACCATTGACTTAATTATTTTTTTAACAGTTTAAAAGCATGCGTCCATCTGTTTTGTAAAAATCCCGGTATACACCACAAAATGCAAAGCGGCTCAATTGCACGTGCGGCTTCAGCTTTTCCCATATCTTCCACTTCCCAGCCAAAAGTATCCAGAATTTTTGTTACTACATTTTTAGAATCATCATTATTGCCGGCAATAAACATAGTTGGTTTTTGTCCGCCAAAATCGGGGTCAACCATTGATGAATTTCCCACACAGCTAAATGCTTTAACAAAATTTGATTCTGGATAATTACTCTGCAATTGTTCCATTAAAGAATAGTTCTGATCTGTGAAAAATTTAAGCACACCGTTAACAGGAGGTACTTCCTCAATCGGATTTGTTGCATCAATAATTGTTTTATCAGCAAGATTCTTACTGCCTGCTTTTTCTAAAACATTCATTGCGGCAGTACCTTTAACAGCAAGAATAATTATCTCACCAAAACTTGCAGCATCCGCAAAAGAGCCAATCGAAGCATTTGTGCCTGAATTTTTAATCCAGTCATTTAATTTGTTTGGATTACTCGTTCCAATTTTCACTTGATGTCCGTACTTTATAAATCCGGAACCAAGTGTCTGCCCCACTATGCCAGATCCTAATATTCCAACTTTCATTTTGCCTCCTGAAAAACATTTGAGAATTATTTGTTACTAGAATAAACATATAACAATAAAATTATAATATAAATTCACTTTCTTTTTCTCATTTGATTTTATGATAACAATCACAATTGATTAAATCAAAACCATATTGTTTAAGCAAAAACTAATTTATAGATTCAGAACAGCATCTTAATAAAACATTTCATTTCCATATTTAAAGGTACTTTTGGGCAAAAAAATCGCAATTGCAGTTCCTAAAGGTGGAGTTGGAAAAACCACAACCGCAGTAAATCTTGCGGCTGCATTTGCTATTGCCGAAAAGAAAACTCTTCTTATTGATTTTGATCCATCCGGTGCGTGCTCTGTTTCTCTTGGTTTTGAAAATGAAGTTTTACGCGGCGATATTTTTCAGGTTGTAAGTTTTGTTAAACATATTGATTCTGTAATTCATAAAACAGAATTGCCAACTTTAGATTTTATTCCCTGCAGTATAAACTCCGGAGAAATTGAAGAGCGAATAAACAGACTAACAAGAAATATTTATTTGTTTGAAAACATTCTTAATCAATATGCACTTGAACAATATGATTACATTATTATCGATTGCCCGCCATACCTTAAGGGATTAACAACAGTTGCGTTAACAGCAGCAGACTCTGTTTTGGTTCCAATTCGTGCCGGACAATTTTCTATCTCCGCACTTAAGAAAATGTACAATCATATTTTGTGGGTTAAAGAAAATCTAAACTCAAAATTATTTGTTGAGGGAATTTTACTTACAATGTTCGAACCGAATACCAAAGCATGGGGTTTAACTAAACAAGCACTGTTTGAAAATTTTGGCAGTGATATGCTTCAAACAGTAATTCCCAAAAGCACTACAATAACTGAAGCTGAATTTTACGGTAAGCCAACAATGCTTTTTGATGTTAAATCCAGCGGCTCTGTTGCCTATTTAAACTTAGCAAATGAGCTGATGAATAAAAGCTTACTCTTAGAACAATGATTTTTATTGTTAGATACAAAAAAGCCCCGACAAACATCGGGGCTTTTTAATAAATTAATTTACAATTTAACTCTGCGCAGATGCTGTGTCGGTCGGAGTCTTTTTCTTTTTAAGTATAAACACTAAAACAATTATAAACACAACTGCCAATCCAACCACTGCATATAACCATGTATAATCTTGCGGAGACACAATTGATTTCCATTCTGAAAGTTTCTTTTCTACAGCGTCTTTCTGTTCAACTGCCAGCAATTTATTATCAAGCAAATATGGCATCCATTCGTTTGATATAGTTTTGAACCAAACACTATCTGTAAAAATGGAGTAAGTTTTTTCAGACTCTGTTTTGTTTTTTGTCCCGTAATTTTTTATTTCATCGGAAACATATTGGGTAATAACATCAACAAATTCTTTTCCGTTGTTAAAATTTTGAAGGTTGATATTATTTAATGAAAACTCTTCATTAATAGATTCCCATGCTTCTTTATTAATTCTGTTTGCCCAAACAGTAAAGAGATTATCGATTTCTTTTAATTCTGCTGATTTATCTTTTTTGTTTGCATAAACATCCACAAGCTTAGGACCAATCTTGCGCCACATTGTAACAAAGCTTTGTTCCTGCTGTTTTACTTTATCAAGATCAGCTGCTTTTAGCGAAGTTACTTCAAGAAATCTACTGTTATCACGTAAAGATCTTTTTACTGAGACCAGCAAATTATTTTTTTCTACCTGCGAGTAAACCTGTTCTTTATCCTGCTGACTCATAGAAGAAATATCGCCTGCTAATTTTGGCGTTAAGCTATCTACAATACTATAAATAAGCTGATCTCTTTTTATAAGAGTCGCTCTTAAATCCGATACAAGCTTTTGTAACTCTTCTATTGATGCTGCATCTTTTCTTCGTTGAGATTCCAGAATAGTAATCTGGTTTATCAGTTCGGTATTTCTTTTGTTTAAAAGATCCACTTCGGATTTTAAAGCTGTAACTTCGGTCTTTAAAACGGTTATTGATGTAAAATCTTCTTTCCTTAATTCTAACGATGAGTTTAGATTTTCAAACGAGGAATTAAAATTTTCAGGATAGAGGCTTTGATCCAGAATAACTCTCTTTGCAGAAAAATCTCTTTTAAGATTTTCTATTTCTGCCGATAAATTATCAATATCTTCCAGGCTTGCTGCGGCTTTAATTCCTTCAGCTATCTTTTGATATCTTTCTTTAAAACTCTGCACCATTTCATAATCCGACTGCGCAAACAAAGTTGTAGTTGTTAATAGAATAACAAACAGTAATATTTTATTAATTATTGATCTTTTCATTTTGCACCTTCCTCAATTCCCTCAGAAGTAAGTTTATAAGCTTTTCCATCACTCAGCAGTTCAATATAAGGGCTTCGCTGATTGAAAGCTGGATTTGATAATCCAGTTGTTTCGCTTATCAAAATTTTTGTTTTTAGACTAAAAGCGTTTTTGTCAATTGAAAAAACATAAACATTCTTAAAATCCGCTGCAGTCATAAAATAATAACCTTCGTTATTTCTGATTACACGAATAGTTTTTCCTGAATAGGATAATGAGTCCTGAGTCTCTTCAAAAAACAGCGCCTTTGTGTTAAAGTTTAAAGCGTATCTGTCCTCTTTAACAAATCCGTCTTTATCTACACTTAGAACAGTTTCTAAAGGCCAGGTAAATTGTGCCGGTTCTAACTTCAGAGTAGAACATGCAGCAAGTAAAGTGAATGCGGCGAATATTAAAAATAATATTTTGTGTTTCATTTTGTCTCCATAATAAAATCGTGAATGTAAACTTAAGAAATCAATTTGCATCGAGAAAGACCAAAATTGTAAAATTATCTTCTAAAACTTGCTGATTTTAAGATTTTTAAGCGGGTATGATCTGATTTAAATATTTAACTGCCCGGATTTTCAGTATCCGATTCTGAATTATCATTTGGCGGTATTGGATTTTTAGAGATAATTCTTCCTGATTTTTTTATTGCATCGGTAAGTAAAAATTCAATCTGAGCATTTATACTGCGCAAATCATCAGCCGCCCATTTTTCCAGAGCGGCATAAACATTACTATCAATTCTTAATAGAAATTTTTTCTTTTCAGACATAATCAAATCTTAAAAATTTTGTACTTATCAGTTACTAAGTCGCCTTACGCAGTTGTCATGCTGAACTTGTTTCAGCATCTAAAATTTTAACAAATCGAGATTCCGAAACAAGTTCGGAATGACATAAATCCTAATTCTGCGTAAGGTGAGTTACTAATTATTTTTTCTGTTCCGTTGAAGTATTTGGTACCATACCATCATTATTATCCATGGATTTTCATCAATTAAAGAAGATGACTTTTGAATTGTTACAATATTTTGTTGTTTAAATGAAAATCTGTTTTGAAACATTATTAGCAATTCTTCTGCTTCTGAAAAAACCTCACAGGATTTTTTAAATACGCCAAATTTTAGATTCAGTTTTTTTCCGTTCTGTAAATCTATCGTTCCCTTTGTTCTAAAAAAGTTTGTTTTTAAAGAAGCAAACGTCATATCATAACCATACTTGCGAATAGCTATGTCTGTTTTCCAAAAACTTGGTTTTATTATCTCATACTTTTCTTCAAATCCTTCTACAACTGCGGTAAGACTAAATAATGATGGAAAGTACATCCTTGCCAATAATTCATTTGAAGATCTGAACTCATATTCACGTTTAAATAAAGAAGGCTGAATTAGTATCAGATCTTCGCCAATATATTTTGATAAAGCATTCATTTTATTATGGACAGTAAAATTATTTATTGATATATAGTTCCCGTGTTAATAACAGGTATCGCCTCATGATCAGCAACCAAAGCAACCATAAGGTTATTTACCATTTGTGCTTTTCTTTCTTCATCAAGATTAACAATATTTTTATCACTTAAATCCTGCAATGCCTGCTGAACCATTCCAACAGCACCCTCAACAATTTTAAATCTTGCAGCAACAATTGCCTGAGCCTGTTGTCTGCGTAACATAGCCTGAGCAATCTCCTGTGCGTAAGCAAGGTGAGTAATTCTTGCTTCAACAATTGTAACACCCGCTACTTCAAGTCTTGTCTGAAGTTCTTTCTGAAGATTTTCTGCAACTTCAGTTGGACTGCTTCTTAATGATTCTTTTTCTCCTTCATTTGTATCGTAAGGATATTCTGAGGCAAGAGTACGAATTGCAGTTTCTGCCTGGATGGCTACAAACTGTTCGTAATTCTGAACATCAAAAATTGCACGAGCGGAATCAACAACACGCCAAACAATTACAGCTGCAATCTCAATCGGATTTCCATGTAAATCATTTACTTTGATTTTATCGCTGTTAAAGTTTCTTATCCTTAAAGAAACATGTTTTTTTACTGTAAATGGATTTACCCACCAAAAACCAGAATCACGAACTGTTCCTGTGTATTTACCAAATAGCACTAGTACTTTAGATTCGTTTGGCTGAACAATCATAAATCCGCCAAAACTTATGAATGAGATAAAGACTAATGGAATAAAGAACCAAAGAAATGAAGGATCCTCGGTTCTAATACCTTGTGACAAGAGAAAAATATCTAAAGCGAAAAGTGCGATTACGATAAACAAAGCAATAAAACCGTTTGTTTTATTTGCTCTTTTTTCAGTTATTTTGTCCATTTTACATTCCTTTTAAAATTGCTATCGTAATGATATCATATTGATAGTAAAAAGTCAAGAGCTCTTTATAAAATTTTTCAAATCATCAAATCTTTAGTTTTTCTTTAATTTTTGAATTATATATCATTACGGAATGTTATAATGATAAATAATTAAGGATTTATGAAAATATTATTAACCGGTGCAACCGGATATATCGGCAAAAGACTTCTTCCTGTTTTGATTGAACAAGGTCACGAAGTTGTTTGCTGTGTGCGAGATAAAAACAGATTCCCCGCAGAGGGAATTTATAAGCATCCAAATGTTTCGGTGTTTGAAGTTGATTTCCTGAAAGACATTCAGAGTTCAAGTTCAAGTGCAAGCTCAAATCTAATAAAAGATATTGATGCTGCTTACTATCTCATTCACTCAATGAGTTCAAATGTAAAAGACTTTGGTTCGCTTGAAGAGACATCCGCTAACAATTTCATCAAACTAGTTAAACAAACATCTGTTAAACAGATCATTTATCTTGGTGGAATTACAAACGAAGAAAAACTTTCCAAACATCTTGCATCAAGAAAAAAAGTTGAAGAGATTTTAAGTAAAAGCGGAATTCCGCTTACATCAATCAAGGCTGGAATTATAGTTGGATCAGGCAGTGCATCATTTGAAATCATTCGCGATCTTGTTGAAAAACTTCCAATGATGATCACACCCAAATGGCTTAACACAAAACATCAACCGATTGCGATAAGAAATATTTTAGAATATCTAACCGGAGTTTTACTTAAATCGGAAACATTTAATAAATCTTACGATGTTGGGGGACCTGATATTTTATCATACAAACAAATGCTTTTACAATTAGCGGAAGTGCGTGGACTTAAAAGATTTATTTTTACTGTGCCTGTTATGACTCCGCGTCTCTCTTCTTACTGGCTCTACTTTGTTACATCAACATCATATATGCTTGCAATAAATCTTGTTAACAGTATGAAGATTGAAGTTGTGGCAAAAGATAACGAACTTGAAAGAATGCTTGGAATAAAACCAATTACTTATAAAGAAGCCGTGCAGCTTGCATTTCAAAAAATTGAACAGAACAATGTTGTATCAAGCTGGAAAGATTCTCTTGTTTCAAGTTATGTTGACAATTCTTTGCTCGAACATATAAACATTCCAATCAATGGTTGCTTTGTTGATAAAAGAGAAAAAGAAATTACTAATTTTGAGCAGGTGTTGGATAACATCTGGTCAATTGGTGGTGAGCGCGGATGGTATTACGGTGATTGGCTTTGGCACTTGCGCGGATTTTTAGATAAGCTTGTTGGTGGTGTCGGATTAAGAAGAGGCAGAACAAATAAAAATGAAATCCATACCGGAGATACCCTCGACTTCTGGCGTGTGCTTGCTGCTGATAAAGAGAATAAACGATTACTGCTTTACGCCGAAATGAAACTTCCCGGAGAAGCCTGGCTTGAGTTTAAGATTGCTGCAAAGAATGGAAAAAACTTATTTACAACAAACAGCAACATTCCGTCCCAAAGGTTTGCTTGGCAGAATGTATTGGTATTCTGTTTTGCCGTTTCACTATTTTGTGTTTGATGGAATGGCAGAGAATCTTATCACATTTAAAGGAAAGGCATGAACAATCTAATAATAATAGCACATCCGGATAAACAAAGTTTTTGTCATAACGGTATTTTCAAAACTATTCGCAACACACTGATTGCTAATAAAGAAAATATTGATGTGATAGATTTATATGAAGAAAAATTTAATGTATTCGGAGATGTAGAAAAAACAAATTTATACAAAGCACTAATTACCAAATCAAATCGCATTTACATTATTTCACCAGTCTGGTGGTTTAGATGCACACCATTGTTAGAATCTTTTTTCGATCAGGTGCTAAGTCCCGGATTTGCATACAAGTTTATTCCGGTTACAAAATCATTGGGTATTCCAAAACCATTTTTAAAAGATAAAAAAGTAAGAACCTATCTCACGCACGGTGCACCGGCGCTTGCCTGTGCTTACGTTATATGTAAATTCCGTTAAGCTAAGACTTGTAATGGGAGTTTATTCTTTTGTGTTTGGCTGGTTCAGAACTAAAACGCGGCAGTTCTGGTCTGTACCTTTTGTTTCAGAAGACAAAAGAAAATCCTATCTGCAAAAAGTAGTTAAAGATGTTGAAAGTGATATTAGAAGAGCAAGATAGCTAAACGGATTTCTTCGAATATTTTTTTTTCACTTTTTTGTGTTTGATGGAATGGCGGGGAACATTATAACTTATAAATAAAACAAACTACAAATGAATTTGTCTCACTTCATTTTTTAAGCTCTTACTTTTTCTAATTTAGTTTCTTTTATCAAACCAATGGTTAAAATTATTGCGAAAAATATTGAGGCTGCTATTGTCCCAAAGTCAAGCCCTCCTTTTTCGATTGGCTTAGTAAGAAGATCACCAAAGGTAGCTCCAAACGGTCTTGTTAAAACAAAAGCAATCCAGAATAAAACTATCTTAGATACTTTTGTATAAAAATGAAGTATCACCGTAATAGTAAGAAGCCCGGTTATCAAAATTGCACTTACCAAAAATCCTAACCCTAAACTGTCAGCCACAAAATCCCCGGCGGCAGTTCCTAATGTGTTCGCAATCAGAAAAGCAATCCAATAATATATTTCTGCAGATGTTGTTGTAATGTATTCTACCGATAGAGACTTTTCCTTTTTATACCACAGCGAAAGAATAAATAATAGAAGAATTATTAAGAAGACGGAACCGACCGCATAACCAAGCCCTAATGTTCGATCTATAAAATCAGAAATGCCCGTACCAACGATTGCGGACGCGGTGAATACTGCCCAATAAGCCGCCGGGTTATATTTTTTTAGTGCAAGTTTAATCGCAAGCAGTATTAAAAAAAGAATCAAAAATATTACAATCGTTTGTCCATATCCAATATTAAGAGTCATAGAAAACATATCCGCTCCAGTTTCACCTAAAGTTGTGGAGGCAATTTTAATTATCCAATACAGAAGTATGATATGCGGAACTCTATTTGCGATTGCTGCTGTCATAAGATTTGCTTTCTTCCCAAGTTACCTTGAAGGTCTAAGATAGCGACCTTCAAGGTGTTATAAATTTTATGTGAGTGGATTTACTAAAAAACAAAAACCTAATCTTTATCCTCATCTTCGTTTTCATTGCTCATATCTTTCTGATCAATATTCCCTTTTGAATCAAAGAGCAAATCTTTTTTCACTTTATCTTTTGTGATTTCAGCCTCAAAAGTTACTTCACCTTTTGCACTAATAATTTTTGCCGCCTCTGATATTTTGAAACCGGGATAATTTTTTTCTACAAACGATGCCGCTGATTTAGGAAGCTCTGAGATTTGAATGGCAGTTTCAGTCTCTTTTAGATTCCCTTTTTCATCAAAGACAACAGAAACATCTGTCCCATTTTCTTTGAAGCCAGCTTCAAACTCTGTTGCAGCTTCTTTATCCCATTTTACATCTGTTACTTTTGGATAAAGTTTTGAGAAAGAATCTTTAACTGCTTTGGGAACTTTTGTTTCTTGTGCAAAAACCGTAAATGAAACAAGTAAAATTGCGATTAGAAAATATTTCGCTTTCATTTTTAAAACTCCTTTTTATGTTGTTGATAATTGTTCTTTTGTTACACTGTAAACATAAAAAGTGAATCTAAAGGAATTCTGAAGTGAAACAAAGTTAGTCATTCCGGGTGGGTATGCGAACGAAGCAATACTTTTCATACTTGTTTATTAAACTTTAGTATTACGTCATGCAGATTATCCAAAAAATTATTTTTAATCTCTATTCGATATAAGTCACAAATCTTTTTTACTATCGTCAGCCCAAGTCCTACAGATTTTGTTGAAGCTGATTCTTTATAAAATCTTTCGAAGAATTTTTCCGTATTCTCCTTTGGTACAGGTCCGGTGTTTGAAATGATCAATTCGTTATTTTTTAATTGAATATCAATCTTACCGCTATTAACATTGTGTTTTATGGCATTCGAAATAATATTGCTGAGCAAAATATTTATTAGTTGTCGGTTAGCTTTTAGTTCAAAATCATATTCCAGAGAACGATTTAAAGTAATTTTCTTTGAAACAATAAAATCGTTGTTGGCTGCGATAACATTATCTATTTCTTCGGCAAGGTTTATATTGGTAGTTTCGAATAAATCTTTATGCTCAAGTTTATTTAAAAGAAGAAGTGATTTATTTATTCGCTCCAATCTGCTGAGATTTTTTAATGAGGTGTCAAGCAAAGATAATTCGTCCTCACTCAAATCATTGCTTTGCAGCAGCAGTTCAAGTTTTGATTTGATAACTGAAATTGGAGTTTGAATTTCGTGATTCATTTCTTCTGAAAATTCTTTTAAGCTGCGATATTCACTTTTAGCTTTCTCAGCCAAAAATAAAAGTGATTTATTAAGCTGTTCAAATTCTTCAATCTTTGAATTGGTTAGCTGTAATTGAACATCATTCTTAAGCGAAAAATTTTCAAGTTTTTTTAATGTGTCGTGAAAATCCTTCAGAATTTTTTTGGATACAGTTTTGTTTGTGAAATACAAAATCAAAATAAAAAGCAGAAATGCTGATGATACTACTAATACAATAGAGTAAAGCATGTCTTCTTTTTCGATTAAAGATATTCTAACAATGATTTTATAATTTTTACCATTCACATTTACAAAAGTAGTTAGTTGTCTGAATGGTTCTCTATCATCTTCCTTGTTTGATTTTATCAAAACATCTTTAAATTCATTTTTATCATTTGCTTTATTAACCTGGATGATTTCTACGAAAGGAGAAAAGCTAACCGCTCTACCGCTTTTTAATTCTTGAACAGCTTTTTGAGTAATGTTTGACAATTGTTCGTCGGTTTCTTCGGTAATAGTATTTTCAATAACAAAATAAAGTCCTGCAGACACAATGATAAAAATCAGCATCGAACTAAAAAGGAAATGATAACTTATTTTATTTATAAGTTTCATTTTAATGTGAATTTATATCCAATACCATAGACAGATTTGATGTAATCATTTGCACCTTGCTCAATAAGTTTTTTACGAAGATTTTTTATGTGTGTGTAAACGAAATCGAAATTATCAAAAGCATTTGCATCATCGCCCCAAACGTGTTCAACGATTGATTCTTTTGTTAAAACTCTTTCCTTGTTGCTAATAAAGAATAGAAGTATGTCGTACTCTCTTCTTGTTAGCTCAACAATTATGCTATTAACTTTTACTTCGCGCTTTTCAGTATCAATAACTATTTCGTTAATAGTTATTTCACTGCTTCCATCAAACAATCTTCTTCTTAAAACAGATTTAATTCTTGCATTAAGTTCTGCAAGATGAAATGGTTTTGTAAGATAATCATCTGCACCAAGATCAAGTCCGGTTAGTTTATCATCAATAGTGTTTTTTGCTGTAATGATTATAACTCCACATTTCGGTTGAATCTTTTTTAACTTTTTAACCAAGTCCAAACCCGAACCATCGGGAAGCATCAAATCGACCAAAGCACAATCATATTCGATTACACTGATTTTCTCATCGGCATCAAAAAATTTATGTGCTGTGTCAATTAAATAATTTTCTTTGCCAATAAATTCAACGATAGATTTGGCAAGATCCTTTTCATCTTCTATTAATAATATTTTCATAGTGTAAAGTAAATAAATAATTCTGAAGAAAAATTGAAGTGCTATAATTGTCTGCAGAAATTCAAATTATCAAGCCAAAGAAAGCTGCAAAAAATTACTTCCATCTTAGTGTTTTACTTTCACAAAAAAAACGGACAGAGAAATATTACTCTGTCCGTCTAACGAAAACCTGAACACTTACTTATCAGACTAAATATCTACATTTAATCAATTATCTTATTAAACACTGTGCTGGGACGCATAACTGCAGTGGCTTTTTTATCGTCAGGCAAATAATAGCCACCAATATCAACAGGCTTTCCTTGCACGGAAATTAAATCGCTTACAATTTTTTCTTTGTTAGCAGAAAGCTCTTTATAAATTTTTGTAAAACGATTTTTTAATTCAGCATCATCATTTTGGTTTGCCAAAGCTTCTGCCCAGTATAATGAAAGATAGAATGAGCTTCCTCTATTATCAATCTCGCCGGCTTTGCGGGAAGGCATTCGTCCATTTTCAAGATACGTAAGTATGGCTTTATCAAGAGTCTCTGCCAATACTTTTGCTTTTGGATTTTTTGTTTTATCATAAACCATTTCAAAAGATGGAACAAGTGCGCAATATTCACCAAGCGAATCCCATCTTAAATGATTTTCTTTTAATAACTGATCAACATGTTTTGGTGCAGAACCGCCGGCACCTGTTTCAAACAATCCACCACCTTTTAACAACGGAACGATTGAAAGCATTCGTGCACTTGTACCAAGTTCAAGTATAGGAAACAAATCAGTTAAATAATCACGAAGAACATTTCCCGTTACAGAAATTGTATCCAATCCTTTTCTTGTTCTCTCGAGAGTAAATTTCATTGCATCAACTGGTTTAAGGATTTTTATTTCAAGTCCGGTTGTATCGTGTTCGGGTAAATACTTTTTAACCTTTGCACTTATTTCTCTATCGTGTGCTCTATTTTCATCTAGCCAGAAAATTGCCGGTGATGAAGATGCTCTTGCTCTGTTAACTGCAAGTTTAACCCAATCTCTTATTGCTTCGTCTTTAGCCTGGCACATTCTGAAAATATCACCGGCTTCAACCTGCTGTTCCAGTAAAGCTTTTCCTTCTAAGTTTACTGCACGCACAACACCATCACTTTTAACTTCAAAAGTTTTATCGTGTGAGCCGTATTCTTCAGCTTTCTTTGCCATCAATCCAACATTAGAAACAGCGCCCATTGTCGCAGGATCAAACTGACCTTTGGATTTTGCATCTTCTATAATTGTCTGATAGATAGTTGCATAACTGCGATCAGGAATCATTGCAATACAATCCTGCAGCTCATCTTTTTTATTCCACATCTTTCCGCCGTCACGCACTATATTCGGCATTGATGCATCAACAATTACATCATTCGGAACATGAAGGTTTGTCTTGTTGATTCTTGAATCAATCATAGCAAGTTCAGGGCGAGATTCATAAACTTTATTTATATCGTTTTCAATTTCTATTCTTTTTTCATCGGGAAGTTTTTTTAATTTTTCAAGAACATCCATCAAACCATTATTTACATTTGCACCAATTTGCTTTAAAGTATCTGCGTGTTTATCAAGTGCATCTTTATAGTAAACATAAACGGCGTGACCAAACATAATTGGGTCAGAGATTTTCATCATCGTTGCTTTAAGATGAAGTGAAAGAAGCACGTTATCTTTTTTAGCTTCTTCAATTTGTTCTGCATAAAATTTCCTAAGTTCTTTAACATTCATAACAGCACTGTCAACAACTTCATCTTTAAGAAGTTTAAGACTTTCTTTCAAAACAGTAGTGTTCCCTTTCGCGTCAATAAATTCAATTCTGATAACATCTTCTTTATCCATTGTCATAGATTTTTCAGTGCCGTAAAAATCTTTTTGCTTCATATGAGCAACACGTGTTTTGGATCCTGATTCGGGCCAGGGTTTCATCATTTTGTGCGGATGTTTCTGCGCAAACTTTTTAACTGAAGCAGCAGCGCGTCTGTCTGCATTGCCTTCTCTTAGTACTGGATTAACAGCAGAGCCAAGCACTTTTGCAAATCGCTCTTTTAATTTTTTCTCTTCGTCAGTTTTTGGTTCTTCGGGATAATCAGGAATTTTATACCCTTTGTTTTGCAACTCTTTTATTGCAGTTTTTAATTGTGGAATTGATGCGCTAACATTAGGAAGTTTGATAATATTTGCATCCGGATTTTGAGTAAGTTCACCAAGTTCTGCCAGGTAATCAGAAATTTTTTGTTCTTCGGAAAGATTTTCTGGAAAATTTGCAATTATTCTTCCGGCTAGCGAGATATCTTTTTCAACAAACTCAATATCGGTTCCCTTGGTATATGACTGTAGAATTGGCAGCAGGCAATAGCTTGCAAGTGCAGGGGCTTCATCAATTTTTGTCCAGATAATTTTAAAACTCATTTTTGTGATCCAATTTTTATTAAGAAAAATTTTTATTTATTAGTCTAAAATACTTAAACGCTGGCTATAATTGAAGAATATGTTATTTAATAATTACAGCATGCTTAAAATTATTTAATTAACTTAGTTGTGAAGATTTTATCAAAAAATCTTTATTAAATATTTTCGGTTCCAGCTGATTAAACATAAAAAGTTTAGTAACATGAAAAGCACATTGCCTCTTAGTTTTGCAATTTTTATTATCACATTATTAATTAGTGAGCTAACAATTGCTCAAACCACAGACTCAACAAACATTAAATCCACAGAAACAGATAACAATAGAATTCTTCCCTTCTGGTCTGATTGGGCAAAGCAGCAAGGAATTGATTTGCCTTTACCATTTGGAATCGCAGCAAATTATATTTTTATGAGTCGCGATGTTGATGTAACAGACGTTACTGTTCAGTTTCTTAATCGGGCTCCTGAAAGCATTAATGATTTCACAAGTTTTGCAGTAAGAAACAACACCTCCGTTGCAGCGGTTAAATTTGATGCCTGGATATTACCATTATTAAATGTTTATGTATCTGTTGGCTATGCAAGTACAATTGCCAAAATGAATGCAAATATTACAATCGAAAGATCCATACTTCCTCTTCCTCCGGTTGAGTTAGACATTGAAACAGAAACTAAAATAGCTGATCTCTATTGGGGAGTTGGATCAACTTTGGTTGCGGGATATAAAAGCTGGTTTATTATGGCAGATGCTAATTATGGAAAGACCTCACCGGATGAATTAAACAACTCGATTGATTTTACATTTCTTTCTGCCCGCTCTGGTTTTATGGGAAAAATAGGTCAGGATAATTCTATGAAAGCCTGGCTCGGTGCAGCATATCTATTCTCCACAACAACTCTCGAAATTACAGTGCCCTCAGAGTCTAATTTAGGAGATGTTATTGTAAAAATCGAACAGCACCCCGTAAACCCATGGACATTTCACTCCGGATTTATGATCAGCTTAAACAAGCGATTTGATTTTATGGCTGAGCTGGGAACAAATTTTAAGGATGCTTCTATTGCGGTTTTAAGCACAACGTTTCGTTTTTAATTTGGTTTGTTTTTCAAAAATTAGATTGAACGAATTAATATTTATTATTGTTTTATAGTCTAAGTAAAACACTAAAACTATAAAGCAATAAAATGAATTTACCAGCAATTTTATTATCAGCAATTCTTATGATTACATCAATAAAACAAAATCAGGATGGTTATCTTCTCAACTCATCAATAATGAAAACCGAAAACAAATGGCGCATTGTAAACGATGGCGTAATGGGTGGATTAAGTTCATCAAAGGCAATAGTTAATGATGATAATAAAATTATTTTCAGCGGAAATGTTTCTTTAGAAAACAACGGCGGATTTGCTTCGCTCAGAAGTCCAGTAAAAGATTACAACTTTGAAAAATTTTCAGGACTTGAAATCAAAATAAAGGGGATGGAAAGCGTTACAGCATTTCAATGAAAGAAACCACTTACTTTACACGGATATTTTTATACAACATGTTTTGAGACAAAGAAAGATGAATGGATTGTTTCCCAGATTCCTTTTAATCAATTCAAACTTTACTACTTTGGCAAGGAAACCAACTCAAATAAAAAAATTCCTCTCAACAACATCAAAGAAATATCCCTATTGATTGGCGATAAACAAGAGGGCAAATTCAGAGCAGAAATTGACTACATAATTCTTTATTAACTAAATTAAAATGTCTTAAATAATAATTATTGTAGAAATGAATCGAGAAAAAGTAAAACAATTTGTAGAAAAGAATTCAATACAAAATTTCATAATCGCTTTAATAATTTTTAATTCGATTACTATTGGCATGGAAACTTCCAGCGCCATAATAAACTCGTTTGGAAATATTCTCCTGCTCATAGATAAAATAATTCTTGCAATTTTTGTAATTGAAATTTTATTGAAACTTTATGCATATGGATTCGGTTTCTTTAAAAGCGGCTGGAATGTTTTTGATTTTTCAATAGTGGCAATTGCTTTGCTGCCAGCTTCCGGAGCATTGGCTGTATTAAGATCATTAAGAATTTTTAGGTCTCTACGTCTTATTAAAAATTTACCAAAGCTAAGGTTTATTGTTGAAGCCCTTCTTCATTCGCTGCCTAGCCTGGGATGGATATTTGTTTTACTTGCTCTTGTATTCTATGTATTTGCTGTTATTGGCACAAAACTTTTTGGTGCAGCATATCCGGAGTGGTTCGGTAATCTTGGGGCTTCAATGTTTTCATTATTTCAGATAATGACACTTGAAGGATGGGCTGAAATATCCAGAGAAATTATGAAAGAATATCCTCTGGCTAATATATACTTCATTATATTTATTCTGCTTGCATCTTATACAACTCTTAACATATTTATTGCAATTGTAGTTA
>CAWEUT010000021.1:0-17904 GCA_963812305.1 uncultured Ignavibacteriaceae bacterium | reverse complement strand
CAAACGAACGAAATAAATCTGTTAAAATCAAATAAAGTACTGATGTTTTATTAAACTATTTTTTTTCAATATGCCCTTAAAAATCTTGTTTCTCTTAAGCATCACAAATAATTTAGAAGTAGTTAATTTTTAATAATTATTATTCACACAATCAGAGGTTCTAAATGAGTCTCAGTCTTATCGCAAAATCGATTAAAGCCTCGCCCACTTTAAAGTTAAATGAAAAGTTTGCAATCTTAAAAGAAAAAGGTGATCCTGTAATTCATCTTGGCGGCGGCGAACCAAAAACCAAAGTGCCGATGGATGCAATACTTGCAACTGTTGCACACGTAAACACCGGAGAAGTACGATATGCACCTGCAGATGGCATTCCTGCACTTAAACAGGCAATCATCAGATATACAGAAGAATTTTATGAAAGGAAAGTAAGACCTGAAAATGTAATTGCATCAGGCGGTGCCAAGCAGGCAATTATGGTTGCGCTTCAGGCAATATTAAATCCGCAGGAAGAAGTACTCTTCCCTGCTCCGTATTGGGTAAGTTATCCTGATATGGCAAGACTGATTGGTGCAATTCCTGTTGCAGCATTACCGGAAGATGGAACTTTTTATCCGAACATAAAAGATATTACAGACAGAGTTGGCTCTTATACAAAAGCAGTTATCATCAACAGTCCGAATAATCCTACCGGTGCTTTTTACAGTGAGGATTTTATTGCAGAAATTGTTGAGTTCTGTGAGAAGAAAGATATCTGGTTAATTATGGATGATATTTATCATCGCTTGATGTTTGATGGAAAGAAACCAATCAACTGTTTTAAGTATGCAAAAAAGAAAGATGAAAATTCCAAACTTATTGTTATCAACGGAGTTTCTAAACAATATGCAATGACAGGATTCAGAATCGGCTGGGCTGTTGGAAATAAAAAAGTAATTGAAGCAATGTCAAACATTCAGGGACATCAAACTTCCGGTCCTTCTGTACTTTTACAAAAAGCTGCTGTTGCTGCAATAAACGGAATTCAATCCGGTGTAGAAAGTTTACGCGCAACTTTAGAAAATAACAGAAATGTTATGATTGATTTGTTAAGATCATTTGAAGGTGTAAAAGTTTCTAAACCTGATGGAACATTTTATTGTCTTGCAGATTTTTCTGCTTATGAAAAAGATTCAAACAAACTTTCGGAATTTTTAATTGATAAAGTTCAGGTGCTAACAGTTCCGGGTAAAGAGTTTGGTCTGGATGGTCATTTAAGATTAAGTTATTGCGGATCAATAAAAGATATTCAGGATGGAATTGAGAGAATGAAATGGGCTCTCGATCCAAATTCACCAAATGAACTTTACATTGGCGACAGAAAATTAGTGAGGGATTGGTCATGAGTAAATATTTAGAATTCAATACTCCTGCAACAAAGCAGGCAATGGAACTTGCTTCTGATTTCAGATTAAAAAGTCAGGGTTTAACAGATCTTGATCGAGTGTTCTGGAATTTACCTGATGAAGCTTTGTACGAAGAAGCAATTTTTAGAAATGAAGCTAAACTTTCAAAACAAGGTCCGCTTGTAGTTAACACAGGTAAACACACAGCACGAGCTGCTGCAGATAAATTTATTGTTCAGGAACAAAGTACGAATGATAAAATCTGGTGGGGAGCTTATAATCGTCCTTTCAGTTCTGAAAAGTTTAATCAGTTGATGGGAAGAGTTCAGGCTTTTTGCCAGGGTGAAGAATTATTTGTTCAGGATTGTTATGTTGGTGCTGATCCTGATTACAAAATGCCAATCAGAATAATTACAGAAAAAGCATGGCACAGTTTGTTTGCAAGAAATATGTTCATCACAACAGAAGACAGAGATGAACTTAAAAAGTTTGTACCTGATTTTACTGTTATTTGTTTGCCAAGTTTTAAAATTGAACCTGCAATTGATGGAACAAGAACAGAAACAGGAATCATTTTAAACTTTGCACAGCGAACTGCAATTATTGCAAACTCACTTTACGGCGGTGAAATAAAAAAATCTGTATTCACATTACTAAACTTCTTGCTAACATTTGAAGATGTACTGCCAATGCATTGTTCTGCAAATGTAGGAAAAGATAAAGATGTTGCATTGTTCTTTGGATTAAGTGGAACAGGTAAAACCACACTTTCTGCTGATCCAAAAAGAAATCTTATCGGAGATGATGAACATGGCTGGAGTAATGAAGGTGTATTTAATTTTGAAGGCGGATGTTATGCAAAAGTAATTCGTCTTTCTGCTGAACAAGAACCAGAAATTTATGCTACAACAAGACGCTTTGGAACAATATTAGAAAATGTTGTTTATGATCCTGTTAGCAGATACATTGATTTGGATGATGATCACATAACTGAAAACACAAGATGTTCTTATCCATTAAGTTTTATTCCTAATGTTGTTCCAGATGGATATGTAAGAACACATCCGAAAAATATTATCTTCTTAACTTGCGATGCATCAGGTGTAATGCCTCCGATTGCAAAGCTAAATCCTGAGCAAGCACAATATCATTTTATAAGCGGTTACACTTCCAAAATTGCAGGAACAGAAATCGGATTGGGAATAGAACCGCAGATAACTTTTTCTGCTTGTTTTGGTGCACCGTTTATGGTTCGTCATCCTTATGAGTATGCTGCAATGTTAAAGGAAAGAATGTTAAAGCATAAAGCAAATGTTTGGCTTGTAAATACGGGCTGGGTTGGCGGAAGATTTGGAGTTGGAAAGCGAATTAGTATTCGTCATACAAGAAATCTTTTAAATGCAGCTTTAGAAGGTAAACTTGAAAAAGTAAAATTTAGAAAAGATAAATTGTTTGGATTTGAAGTTCCATTAACTTGTCCTGAAGTTCCTGAAGATGTACTTGAACCATCAAACTCGTGGGGCAACAAAGATGAGTACTGGAAAAAGTATGATGCACTTGCAGCACGCTTTGTAGAAAACTTTAAGCTGTTTGAGAAGGACACTTCGGATGAAGTTAAAGGTGCAGGACCAAAGAGATTAAAAAAATAATGTACTTTATAAGGCGGGTTAGCCCGCCTTTTTATTTTTCTCGTCATTATTAGAATCTATTTTACTTATCATATCCAATTGACAAATGATTTTGATTTTATTAGGTTAAAAGCAGTTAATAAATAATTATTTATTTTCGAACAGTTCATTTAATTTCAACCTTCAAATATATTAGGAGTAGCATATGAAAAAATTTCTCCTTTCTTCCATTCTCGTTCTAACTTTCGTGGTACTTTCAGCTTCAGAAATATTCTCACAGTGGGTACCACAGACAAGCGGAATAACAACCCGCTTAAGAAACATAAAAGCAGTAAATGACAATGTTCTTTGGGCTTGCGGTAACAGCGGTGTTGTACTAAAAACCACTGATGGCGGTACAACATGGGCAGCAGTAACTTCGCCTAATGCTAGCTCAACTATTTATACAGTGGATGCATTTGATGCCACAACTGCATGGGTAACAGGTACAGTTGGAGGATCTGCAGATGTTAGCATCTGGAAAACAACTGATGGTGGTGCTTCCTGGGTATCACAATATAATAATCCCACTGGATTTGGTGATGGTCTAAAAATGTTTGATGCAAATAACGGTGTTTATTTTGGTGATCCTGATCCGGTCGGTTCAACCAATTGGGAAATATTAACAACTTCCAATGGCGGTACAAATTGGAACAGAGTACCTGCTGGAAACTATCCTCCTGCAGACAGTCGTTGCTGGTGAAGTAGGAGTTGCTTGTAATTTGTTTACTCTTGGAAATACTGCCTGGTTTACAGCATATACGTGCAGCTGGTACAACAGATTTTGTTTACAAATCAGATAATATGGGATTAAACTGGACGCGTTCATCATTCCCAGCACTAGTTGGTGGTTCAAGTTTTACATCCTTTGCTGATCAAAATAATGGTCTTATAGTTTGCTTGGATAACACTACAGCTAGAACTACTGACGGCGGAACTAACTGGACAGTTTCTTCTGTTGCCGGTGTTGGATTCCGATCTATCGTTAATGTACCTGCATATAGTGCTTATGTTACAGTAGGCAGTTCTGGTGTAAGTAATTATACAAAAGATGGCGGAGCAACCTGGATACCATTAACGACCGGAACAACTCAAACTTTGTACTGGGTTACAACCTCAGGAAATTATTGCTGGGCTGCTGGTAATTCAGGAACAATATTAAAACTGGATGGAACTGTACTTCCTGTTGAATTAACATCATTCACTGCTGTTTCTCAAAACCAACAGGTTACGCTTAATTGGTCAACAGCAACAGAAATAAACAATAATGGATTTGAAGTTCAAAGAAGCACAGAAAATTCAGAATTTGTTACAGTTGGATTTGTTAGAGGTAACGGCACAACTACAAATCAAAGCGAATATACTTATGTTGATAGAAATATGGTTGCTGGAACATATTCATACAGATTAAAACAAATCGATTATAATGGTGTTTATGAATATTCTGATGCTATTGAAGTTGAAGTTTTAAATCTTGATAGTTATGTTCTTAATCAGAATTATCCTAATCCTTTTAACCCTTCAACCAAAATTGCTTATGTACTAAAAGAAAAAACAAATGTTAAACTTTTAGTGATGAATGCTCTTGGTGAAGAAGTTGCTGTTCTTGTTAATCAAACACAGGAACAAGGATATCATCAATTAGATTTTAATGCATCTAATCTGCCAAGTGGAATTTATTTCTACTCATTACAGACAGATAATTTTTCTGAAACAAAGAAGATGTTGTTAATGAAGTAAGATTGATCAGTTTCTAACTATTCTTTAAAACCGCAGTTATAACGCTGCGGTTTTTTTATTATTTAAGCTGAATATATTTATATTTACTATAGCACTTCAAATTATATTAACTATTTCAATAATTATAGGAGAATTAAAATGAGTATGGTAAAAGAATTCAAAGAATTTGCAATGAGAGGTAATGTTGTTGATTTGGCTGTTGGTATTATTATCGGCGGCGCATTTGGCAAAATTATTTCTTCATTCGTGGGTGATGTTCTGATGCCGCCAATTGGATTATTGTTAGGTGGCATGGATTTCTCCAATCTTTCGATTACATTAAAACCAGGATCTGAAGGTGTAGAACCAGTGTTATTAAAGTATGGTGTCTTTATTAACACTGCTATTGATTTCATCATTATTGCATTTGCGATATTTATGGTTGTTAAAGCAATGAATTCAATGAAGAAAAAGAAAGAAGAAGCACCTGCAGCGCCACCTCCACCGCCTGCAGATGTTCTACTTTTAACTGAAATAAGAGATTTGCTAAAAAAACAATAGTTGGTTTGATTTCAAAAGAAAAGCCATCCGTAATTGGATGGCTTTCTTATTTTATTTCATCAAGTTTTCTTTAAAGAATTTTATTGTAAGATTTTTTGCTTCATTTGTAGCAGCTTCATCAAATTTGGCATTGCTTGGGTTTGCAAATGCATGATCAGCATTAAAACTTTTTATTGTAACTTTTTTGCCCGCGGTTTTAAGATTCTTTTCAAGGTTTCCATAAACTTCAGGATTTATCCATCCATCTTTTTCAGCAAAAATTCCAAGAACAGGTGCATTCAATTCCTTAAATGTTTCGGGTGTGTTTTCGATAATTCCATAATACATAACACAAGCACTTCCCTGTTTGCCTAACATAATACTTGCCTGTAGAGACCATCCACCGCCAAAACACCAGCCGATTGTTCCGATCTTTGCATCTTTTGCCTGCAAAATCAATTGCACCTGAAACAATATTTAATGCTCTTTCCTGATTTACAGATTGCATATACTTTGCAGCGTCTTCCCTGTTATCAGCAACTTTACCATCATACAAATCTATTGCCAGGATATTTACATCACCGAGATTCTTTTTTAATTCATCTGATTCTTTTTTGATGTAGTCATTCAAGCCCCACCACTCGTGAAATACAAAAATAAATTTATCAGAGGGTTTTTCTGATTTTACGAAATATCCATTTGCAGTTTTGCCGTCCTTCGTTTTAAAGGTAATCATGGTTCCCATTGCATCCTTTAATGTGAATGCAGCAGGAATTTGGTGGATATCCCGGAATTCCTTTTCTTCAGAAAATGATGCGAACGAAACTTCTTTCTCAGTTGAACAGCAGGATTTATCCTGTGCGATTGTTAGTGCCTGAAATCCCAAAATGAAGAGAACCAAATAAAGTAACTTTGCCATTATTGCTCCTTTTTATTGTTAATAGAATTTGTAATTAAAACCGTGAAAGAAGATAGTAAGTTCCATTATAAAATTCATTGTAAAAAAAACTTTTTGGGATTAGATTGAACCTGATTAAAAATTAAACTTATATAACTATGCTTAAATATTTTATATCCTTGTTTCTAGGATTTGTCCTGATAATCTCCTGTGCAAGTAAAGATGAAAAACTGCAAAACAATAAAGACTATATTCAAAAAATTGCCAATGAGATCAAATATGAAGATGGTTTTAATACAATTAAAGTAATTGGTGAACGTAGATCGATTTTCCGTTCATATTTTCTAAATGATGAATTGGTTTTTATTAACGAGGAGGTCACTATTGGTAATCGTGGAAACTCTGTTAATCATTATTACTTTAAAGGTGGTCAACTTGTCAGTTTTGAAGAGAAAACTATCTTAATGAAAGATGATTCTTTAAATATTACATCTAAAACTATGATTACATTAAGCATGATTCTGGATGATAGAATAATTCTTCAATCTGAATATTGGATTGGAAGTGTTCAAACTACAGTTGTTGAAAATGATGTTGAGAAGGTAATTAATCACGCAGCATTACTTAAAGAACTTGCTGAGAAGAATAGACCAAAAAAGAAATGATAATTTCCGTTAGAGATTATTGAAAATTTTTATATCCAAAGAGTGCGTTATATTTGTTCAAGTCTGATTCACAAACATTTCCCAACTAAAAATACAGGAGTTAAAATTTGGTAGCTGATAGAGTAAAAGAAATTGGTGCATCCCCAACAATGATGGTTGCAGCCGAGGCAAAGAAATTAAAATCTGAAGGGGTTGATGTAATTGATTTAAGTATGGGCGAACCGGATTTTCATACTCCAAATAGTATAAAAGCTGCAGGTATAAATGCTATTGAAGAAAATCGAACACGATACACACTTAATCAAGGCACTAATGAATTGCGAACAGCTATTTCAGCAAAGCTGAAACGAGATAATAATTTAGATTATAATTTAAATGAGATTATTGTTTCCAACGGAGCTAAACAAAGTGTTTATAACAGCATACTCGCAACAGTAAATCCAGGTGATGAAGTTATTATTCCTGCTCCTTATTGGGTTTCATATCCTGCAATGGTATCTCTTGCTGGTGGAAAAAATATAATAATTGAAACGGATGAACAAAGCGGGTTTAAAGTAACACCTGAGCAACTGAGATCGGCAGTAACTTCAAAAACTAAAATGCTGATACTTTGCAATCCATCAAATCCTACCGGTTCCGCATATACAAAAAAAGAATTAGAAGCATTAGCTGAAATTGTTCTGAAAAATAATTTTTATGTTCTATCTGATGAGATATATGAAAAATTAGTTTATGATGATTTTCAGTTTGTAAGCTTTGCATCTCTTGATCCTGAAATTAAAAAACAGACAATACTCGTAAATGGTATTTCCAAAACTTATGCTATGACGGGCTGGAGAATCGGTTACACAGCAGGTCCGGAAAATATTGTGAGTGCCATTAATAAAATTCAAAGTCACACAACATCACACGCTTCTTCAATCTCTCAGCATGCTGCAATAGAAGCGGTTGCTGGTCCGCAGTATGTTATTCATGAAATGCTTGAAGAGTTTAGAGATAGACGTGAATATTTTTACAATGAATTAACATCGATAAAAGGAATAACCTGTTACAAACCAGAAGGAGCTTTTTATCTCTTTCCAAATATTTCCAAGTATCTTCACACCAAATCTGATGTGTTGAAAGTTGAAAACTCATTTGATTTTGCAATGCACTTACTTTATGATGCTCATATTGCTGCAGTGCCCGGAAGTGCTTTTGGAAGTGAGGGATATTTGAGAATGTCTTATGCTACTTCAATGGATCATTTGCACGAAGCGATTTTTAGATTAAAGAAGACGCTGAATAAAATCCATTAAATTATTTAGTGACGTAAAGAAGCAAGGATTTATAAACCTTCTCTGTGGGAAATTCATTTCCTGTCCAAAGTGTAAATGATTTTGCAGCTTGCTGAACAAGCATATTCAATCCATTTACAACAATAGCGCCTTTGGATTCTGCAAGTTGCAAAAATTTTGTCTTAACCGGATTGTAAACAAGATCAAATACTATTTGATCTTTTACAAACACGTCCGCATTTGTAAAAATACTATCGTCAGCATCAGGATACATTCCAACTGAAGTACAATTAACAATAAGTGCACAGTTATTTAACAGATTTTTTAAATCCGGCTGCTGCAATTCTTTTGTAACGATTCCATCAAACTTCATTTTAGATTTGAAGTGCTGTTTTAATGTTTCTGCATACTGTTCGGTTCTGTTTATTAAAATAATTTTGGAAGGTTTAAAGTTTCTAATTAAAGTATATATAACAGCTCTTGCTGAGCCGCCGGCACCCAGTACACAAACTTGATTTCCATTAATTTGCGATTTATACGGCGAAAGTGATTCAAGGATTCCGTTAACATCGGTGTTATATCCAATCAGTTTACCCAATTCATTAACAACTGTATTAACTGAACCAATTACTGCGGCTTCTTCAGACAATTTATTTAAGTAATCAACAACTTTAACTTTATGAGGAACGGTTACATTAAATCCTTTTAATCCGAGAGCTACAGTTCCTTTAACAGCATCCTTTAAATTACTTGAGTGAACTTCAAAAGGTAGATAGATTATTCTTGTTCCCGTTAACTCAGCAGCTATGTTATGAATAAAGGGAGAAAAACTTTGTTTGATTGGATACCCAATCAATCCTATCAATTCCGTATTTGCATAAAATGAGTTTTGCATACAATCAAATTTAATAATTAAAATTATAAATTAAACTTCACCAATAAGTCTTTTAAAAAGTTTGGACGATTTTATTTCAGGATACTCTTTTTCAAATTCTGTTCGTATAGATGGATCAAATTGGAAAGCAGATTTGAGACACTCAATAGCTTCCTGCGTTCTGCTTAAAATAAAATTTACTTTAGCTTTGCCGTAAAATGATGTAGCATCTTTGGCATTTATACGGATACATTCATCAAATGATTTTAATGCTTCTAACCATTCACCTAATTCAAAATAAGTTTCTGCAAGATTAAACCAAACTTCATAGTTATTGGGTTCTATTCTCGCGGCTTCTTTGTAACTAACAATACTATCATGAATTTGTCCGAGTGAATACTCAAGATCGGCTTTTGCATACCACGCTTCAGCGCTATCCTGCGAAAGTGAAATGGCTTTATTAAAATCTCTTAATGCTAATTGATATTTGCCCATAGAATCATAACAAAATCCGCGGGAAAGATAAGCATCATAATATTCATCATTAAGTTTTAATGATTCAGTATAATATTTTATTGCGGATGGTAAATCATCAAGCTCTTCATAAATATTTGCGATATTATAAACAGCTGTTTCGTCTTCTTTGTCCAGTTCAAAAGATTTTTTAAAGCAAGCGATAGCTTCCTGCAAACGACCAAGATCTGCTAAAGCATTTCCTTTGTTGAACCATGCACTTGAGAAATTTTCACGAATGGAAATTGCAAGATCATAACTGTTAATTCCCTGCTCAAGTTTTTCCATCTTTACTAGAACAATTCCGCGGTTGTACCATCCATTGGGATTGTATGGATCAAGTTCTAAAAATTTATCATACGATTCTAAAGCTTTATCAAGCTGTGCAGAGTTTTCATAGCAAAAACCAAGTTCATAATAAACTTCAGAGTATTCAGGATCTCTAGCAACAACTTTCAGAAACCATTCTATAGCTTTATTAAGCTGTCCCCTGCGCTGAAAAAGAAGTCCAAGGCTGAACATTGCATCATCATTTTCAGGATCAAGCTGCAAAACTTTTTCAAGTGATTCCTGCGAGTGATCGTATAAACCAAGATTTTCTTCAGTAGCGGATTTATCAATCAAGGTTTCAATATCATTTGGATTCAGGGAGAGTGATTGTTCATAAGCTAACAGAGCTTCGCTAAAACGAAATAGTCCGTTGAGCACTATCCCTTTCTTTAGCCAGTACTCGGAGTTATAAGGAAATATTTCTAAAAACTTATCTAACAGAAATAAAGCATCTTCATATCGATCAATATCCATGCATACTTGTATAAGCTCTTCAATTCTTTCAACAGAATCAAAAACATAACCGCTTTCAAGAATTTTTTTACACGAAGCTAATTCTTCTTCTACATTTTCTTCGGGCAGATCGAATTCCTCTTCATTAGAAAATTCGGAATCGAAAAAAGACATTAAGTTCTCCTAACTGAAAATTGTTTCGGGAAAAATCTATAACTAATAAAATAGAAAATCAAGGTGTGGATTATTTGTTAGTTAGTAAAATATTTTGTACAAAAAAACACCGTAGCTCAGACTTTAGTCTGAGATTCAACTAATAATCAAATTATCTCAAAATGAATTCTGAGCTACGAAACACAAACTAATTAACTCGTAAAACTGCTGTAACTTTTTGAGCCGCATCCTGCAAACTCTTTGCAACTTCAAAATGCAAATCAGATTGATCTAAAAGATCAGCAGCTTCTTTTGCGTTTGTTCCTTCTAATCTTACAACTATTGGAACTTTAACTGCCATTTCTTTTGCCGCATCAATAACACCTTGAGCAACTCTATCACATCTTACAATTCCACCGAATATGTTAATTAAGATTGCTTTTACATTTGGATCGGATAAAATAATTTTAAATCCATTTGCAACGGTTTCTTTATTTGCTCCACCGCCAACATCTAAAAAGTTTGCAGGTTCACCACCAGCAAGTTTGATAATATCCATAGTTCCCATCGCAAGTCCAGCACCGTTAACCATACAGCCAACATTACCATCAAGCTTTATATAATTAAGATTGAATTTGGAAGCTTCGATCTCCAATGGATCTTCTTCATCCAAATCTCTGTATTCCATTATATCAGGATGACGATAAAGTGCATTATCATCAAAATTCATTTTAGCATCAAGCGCTACAACACGATCATCATTGGTGATCACCAATGGATTTATTTCCAGCATAGATGCATCTGTTGATTCATAAGCTTTGTACAGAGCTTTTAGAAAAGGAATAAAACTCTTAAAAGCATTTCCTTCAAGTCCAAGTGCAAAAGCTAATTTGCGTGCCTGATAAGCTTGCAGACCAACACCGGGTTCAATCCATTCTTTAATAATTTTTTCCGGAGTTTCTTCAGCAACTTTTTCAATTTCAACTCCGCCTTCTGTAGAAACCATAATAACATTTTTAGCAACTGCACGATCTAAAAGAATTCCAAGATATAATTCTTTTTTGTAATCCAATCCTTCTGTAATAAATAATGTTTTAACAATTTTACCTTCCGGACCTGATTGATGAGTAACTAAAACATTACCAAGAATTTTTTCAGCATACTCAGCTGCTTTTTCTGGAGATGTTGTAAACTTAACTCCGCCTTCAAGAATTACAACGTCTCTGTTTCTTACATCGTAAACAATTCCTTTACCTCTTCCACCGGCATGAATTTGTGATTTAACTACAAACTGATTTATTCCACGCTGTTGAAGTTTTGATATCGCATCATCAAACTCTAACATACTTTTAATTGCAATTCCATCCTGAACAGGAACACCAAATTTCTTTAATGTTTCCTTTGCCTGAAATTCATGTATTTTCATTTAATTTCCTTTAATTATTTTTTATTAAACTCTTTGTCACACTGAGCGAAGTCGAAGTGTGACCTCGCATATAAAATGTAAATATCATCCTTCGTCTTCGCTCAGGATGACACACAAGTTGTACTTTATTTGTCTTCACTCATAAACGGATAACGCCAATCTTTTGGAGGATCAAAAGTTTCTTTAATTGTTCTTGCTGTCATCCATCTCATTATGTTCATCGCACTTCCTGCTTTATCATTTGTACCGGATGCTCTTCCTCCGCCAAATGGCTGCTGACCAACTACTGCACCAGTCGGCTTGTCATTTATGTAGAAGTTGCCTGCAGCGTTTCGTAATCTATTTGATAACTTGACTATTACATTTCTATCCTGAGCAAAGATTGCACCAGTAAGTGCATAGGGAGAAGTTTCATCGCATAATGTTAATGTTTCATCCAGTTTGTTATCATCGTAAACATAAATTGTCATAACCGGTCCAAATATTTCTTCTTCCATCGATTTGAATTTTGGATTAGTTGTTACAATTGTTGTTGGTTCGATAAAATAACCTTTTGAATCATCAAAATTTCCGCCTGTTATTATCTCTGCTTCATTAGATTCTTTTGCGTACTTAATATATTCAGTTATTGTTTTAAATGCACCTTTATCAATTACAGCACCCATAAAGTTTGTAAAGTCTTCAACATCACCCATTTTTATTTTGCCGACTTCTGCAACATACTTTTCTTTAAACTCTTTCCATAAAGATTTTGGAACGTACATTCTTGATGCAGCAGAACATTTTTGTCCCTGATACTCAAAAGCACCTCGTAAAGCTGCAACAACAAGAGCATCAACATCTGCGGAGTTATGAACAAAAATAAAATCCTTACCACCGGTTTCACCAACAATACGAGGATAGTATTTCATATTTTTTAGATTATCGGAAATAGTCTTCCACATATTTTGAAAAACTTCTGTTGATCCTGTAAAATGAACGCCAGCCAAGTTTGGATTTGTCAATGCAGGAGTTCCAACCTGTCCACCGGAACCGGGAACAAAATTAATTACACCTTTTGGCAAACCGGCTTCTTCAAATAATTTCATCAACCAGTAAGCGGAGTAAACTGCGCTTGATGCTGGCTTCCACAAACTTACATTACCAACAATTGCTGGTGCAGTTGGAAGATTACCAGCAATCGAAGTAAAGTTAAAAGGAGTGATTGCAAAAATATAACCTTCAAGCGGGCGGTACTCTACACGGTTCCACATTCCGCTACCGGAATAAGGCTGATCTTGCATCAACTGAGCCATGTAATAACTATTAAAGCGATAGAAATCAATAAGTTCAGCAGCAGAATCTATTTCTGCCTGGTATAGCTGTCTTGGATTGTCCGAGCATTGTTGCTGCATTTATTGTTGAGCGCCAAGGTCCGGCTAATAAATCAGCGATCTTTAAGAAAACAGAAGCTCTATGTTCCCATGGCAATTCTGACCATTCTTTGCGGGCTTCAAGAGCGGCTTCAACAGCCATATCAACTTCTTTTTTACCTGCTTTATGATAAACACCAAGAACGTGGCTGTGATTATGAGGAATAACCATTTTCTCGGTATTGCCGGTTCTTACTTCTTCTCCGCCAATAATAAGCGGAACTTCTATTTGTTTTGATTTTAACTCTACTAATTTTTTCTTTAATTCTTCTCTCTCAGGTGAGCCTGGTTTGTAGGCTTTTACTGGTTCATTTATTGGCTGTGGTACTTTGAAATATGCGTTTGACATGTTATTTCCTCAAAATTAAAAATTGTAGTTGAAAAATTACTGCTTTTGGGCGGGATAATCAATTTGAGATTTGGTGATTTCTGTAAGGAATGGACTCCCGTCCATTCCGAAGAGTTTTATATTTCATCATTTTGTATTAATATTATCAGGTTTGCGACTGTCATTACTTCTCAAATCGGATCGGTCGGGAGATCGATCCCTACATCAACTGCATTTTCCTTTTTGCAATTAAACTTTTTGATGCTATTTTATAATCAAATATTTCTTAGAAATAATGCTATCGTAAACTAACAGACGGTTTTCTGGGGAAGAAATCCAATTTCATAAAGGAGAGAGTAAATTATGGCTCATTTAAATTACTTAACCACAGTTCCCCGGCTCTATTACCATCTTACAGAAGAATACAGCAAAGAAACAAACAACTTTGTACTTAAGCATAAAGTTGCCGGCAAGTATGTTGGAATAACTTACGATCAGTTTAAAGAAGAAACAGATTCGTTTGCGTTTGGTCTTGCTTCGCTTGGAATAGGTAAACAGGACAAGGTTTCAATTATTGCAGAAAACCGTCCCGAGTGGGTTTACAGCGATATGGCAATTTTAGGATTAGGTGCAATTGATGTTCCGCTTTATCCATCGCTTACTTCAGACTCAGTTGAGTACATACTTAACAATTCGGAATCGAAAGCCATAATTGTTTCTACAAAATTCCAGCTTAATAAAGTGATGAAAGTTAGAGACAAATGTAAAACTCTAAAGTACATCATCTTGTTAAATGAAAAAGATGTTGATGAAAACATTAAAGATCTGTTATCGTTCAGCAAAGTTCAGGAATTAGGAAAAACTTTTAGCAAAGCGCATCCATCTCTTTTAAAAGATAATCTTGCAATAATAAAACCCGATGATATTTGTACGATTATTTATACTTCAGGCACAACCGGCGAACCAAAAGGGGTTGTGTTAACTCATCATAATATTTTATCGAATGTTCAGGCTGCACTGGATTGTTTTCCGATTGGAAACACTGATGTCTTCTTATCTTTCTTACCTTTGTGTCACATCTTTGAAAGAATGGCTGGATATTACACAGCATTTTCTGCAAAGTGCACCGTTTGTTATGCGGAAAGTATTGAAACAGTTGCACAAAATTTAGTTGATGTAAAACCGACTATTATGACAAGTGTACCAAGACTGTTTGAAAGAATTCATACCAAGATTATTAAAAATGTTGATAGCCAGCCTTTAAAAAAACAAAAAATATTTTACTGGGCAATGGATATTGGAGTTAGATATGCCGAATTTAAAAAGAGTGGTAACATTCCACTTTCATTTAATTTAAAACATAAAGTTGCAGATAAACTTGTCTTTAGTAAACTGCGTGAAAAGACAGGAGGTAATTTAAGATTCTTTATTTCCGGTGGTGCAGCATTACCAACTTATTTAGGAAAGTTTTTTGAAGCAATTGGAATTATTATAGTTGAGGGTTATGGATTAACTGAATCATCACCGGTAATTTGTGCAAACAGAGTTGAGGATTTTAAATTTGGTTCTGTTGGTAAACCTTTCCCGGGTGTAGAAATAAAAATTGCATCTGATGGAGAAATTCTTGCAAGAGGACCAAACATTATGCAAGGTTATTACAAGAATAAAAAAGAGACTGAAGCAACAATTAAAGATGGATGGCTATACACAGGTGATATTGGTGTGTTTGATGGTGATGGATTTTTAAAGATTACTGATAGAAAAAAACATTTATTTAAAACTTCTGCTGGTAAATATATTGCACCAAATCCGATTGAAAGTATGTTCCTTGCAAGTAAGTATATTGATCAGTTTGTATTGATTGGTGATCGAAGAATGTTTTTAACTGCGCTTATTGTTCCAGATTTTGAAGCTGTTAAAGAGTATGCTGATTCACATAAAATTCCTTATGATAAAGTTGAAGATCTAGTTAAGAGATGAACAAATCTATAAGATGCTTGATAAAGAAATGGATCAGTTCCAGAAAAAACTTGCAAACTATGAACGTGTTAGAAAATTTGTTTTGTTGGATAGACCTTTTACAATTGAGTCCGGTGAAATTACACCAAGCTTAAAAATAAAACGCAAGTATGTTGAGGAAAGATATCAGGATTTAATTGAACAAATGTATCAGAGTTTAGATAGGTCTGTTCCGATAAATTAAATTTTTATTTCATTGATTTAGGTTCTCTGCGGTATTTATACCGCAGAGAATTTGTAGAAATAAATAACCTAAACCGTTTTAACGGTTTAAATTCATAGTTGGAGGAAAAGATGTCATCACATTCACACAATAAAATCTGGATACATCTCATCTGGGAAACACTCAACCATCAAAATATTTTAGACAAAGAAGCAAGAATAAAAGTATCTGAATTTCTCTTTAATTATTCTAAAGAGAAAAATGTGTTTATGAAAATAAACTTTGTTAATAGTGACCATGTTCATGCACTTATTGATCTACCTACTAATCTTTCAGTTGAAGAATGTATTAAATTGTTTAAAGGTGCCTCCTCTCATTTTATTAATCAAAATAGACTTACTCAAAACAAATTTCATTGGGGAAGAGGTTACGGTGCTTTTTCAGTTTCAGAATCGCAAGTTCAAAATGTTGTTGAATACATAAAGAATCAGGAAGTACATCACAGAGGTAAAAGTTTTAGCGAAGAATATCAGTTGTTTCTAGAAAAGTATAATATAGTCGTAAACGGTTAAAACCGTTAGCATTATTATTAATTGAATTTCTCACCACGATAAATCGTGGTGAGAACCTGAAAATAATCTTTGAAGTTATACCTTCAATCCATCAATCATCTGTTGATGGATTTTTTTGTTGCTTGCTAAAATCTGCGGAGTAAAAATATCAATTTCTTTTCCATAAAAATCAGTTACAATTCCACCAGCTTCTTCAACAATTAACTTTCCTGCACACAAATCCCAGGGTTGCAAAGAAACTTCCCAGAAACCATCAAAGACTCCGCGAGCAACATAACAAAAATCTATTGCTGCTGAACCTAATCTTCTTACAGCTCTTGCCTGCTTTGTTAGTGATTCAAATCTTTCAAAAGCTTTGTCAGGATTATCAGCAACATTGTATGGAAATCCAGTAACTAAAACTCCCAAACCAATCTTATCATTATCACTAACTTTAATTTTCTTATCATTTGCAAAAGCACCACTTCCCTTTTCAGCTGAGTAAAAAATATTTTGCATAACATCGTAAACAACTCCAGCAACAATTTCATCTTTCTTCATAACTCCAATTGAAACTGCAAATATTGGAAGACCGTGTGCAAAGTTTGTTGTTCCATCAAGCGGATCAATAACCCATAAGATATTCTGAATCTTTTTTATGCTCACCGGATTCTTCTGTTAAAATATTGTGTGTTGGATATTTCTTTGAAATAAAATCCATTATTGCTTTTTCGGATTTCTTATCAATTTCTGTAACAAGATTTTTTTCATTGGTTTTATATTCGATTTGAAAATTTTTTCCAAAACCTTCACGGATAATTTCTCCTGCATATTCCCGCTATTTCTAAAATGTCTTTAATCATAATTATTCTTCTTTTTGATGCAAATATAAAAACTCTGCATCACACAACTAAATTGTGCATTTTTAGTTCCTTGATAGCACCTTTTCGTTTGGGTATATTTGCGCACAAAATTAGAGCGAAAATAAGGAGAGAAATTGAGCCAAACTGATGATTTAGTTAAAAAAGGACCTAAAGAAAACAATCTTGTTGATGAGATTCCTTCAATCTTACCGATTCTTCCATTAAGAGATATTGTAATTTTTCCATATATGATTTTTCCCGTTCTTGTTGGACGTGAACAATCAATTAACGCCGCAAATTATGCTTTAGAAAATACAAAGTACATTTTTCTATCCACCCAAAAAAAATCAAGCATAGAAGATCCAAAACCAACAGATTTTTATCTTGAAGGAACTGTCGCAAAGATCGTACAAATACTTAAAACTGCCAAATGGCTTGCTAAAAATTTTAGTTGATGGTTTATTGCAAGCGCGGATTATTGAATTTACAGATCGCAAAGAATTTTTTGAGGGAAAGATTGAAGTTATAATTCCTGAAACATTGGTTGATCATGAAATGAATGCGCTTGTGAGACAAATGACTCAGTTGTTTAAAGATTATGTTAAGATCAGTCGTAACGTACCGAACGAAACGATTGCCGCATTTGATAACATTGAAGAACCGGACAGAAA
>CAWEUT010000020.1:0-192014 GCA_963812305.1 uncultured Ignavibacteriaceae bacterium | reverse complement strand
ATTCACATTCCTTCAGATGTAATTGCTTCATATGACAAACAATGGGGAGAGGAATTACTCGGAGACAAATCATCAAGTGTTGTATTCGATAATTCAAAAATAAAAAAATTCGTCCCCGGATTTGAAGCAACAATTCAATTTACACAAGGAGCCAAGGAAATAATGAACTGGTACAATGCTGATCCAGCAAGACAAATAATAGATGAAGCATATAAATCATTTAATGGATAAAATTATAGCTGCGTATGAATCAGCATTTCCAAAATAATAACTGTACTTAACTGCTAACTTTATTTTAAAAATATCATCTTCTTAGTTTCAACAAAACTACCTGCTTGTAAACTGTAGAAATAAATACCGGATGCTAGATTCTTGATACTTGATGCTGGATGAAAATCCAATTCGTAACTTCCTGCCGTTTTATATTCATCAACCAAAGTAGTAATTTCATTTCCAAGCACATCAAATATTTTAAGCTGCACTCTAGACCCTTGGTCCCTCGACTCCGCTAGGGATGACACATTCAGGGTGACATTCGGGTTTGTGTATTTTATTGTTGAACTTGGATTAAATGGGTTTGAAAAGTTATGCAAAACATTACAACTGTTCCCCTTATTCGATGATCTCAATCTTCCCACTGCTTAAGGATTTGAAGGTTTCGGTTATAAAAAATAAAAACCTCAGATTTTGTCTGAGGTTTTGTGGGGCTGGACAAACTTAAATCTCTTAGGTCTTTCTTTTCAAACAATATGGAGCTTTATAATTATCAATATTGCGTTGAAAATGTTGGCTGGGTATTAATATGCTCAGCTTTTATATTCAACTCCCTCATAACTGAATAAATTCTGTTTTATAATTTTACTGTATGACAAGAACTGTTAAATTCTTTTAAAAATTATAAAAATCTCATCACCAAAATATTCCATAAAGAACCAGGGTCACTAAAACCACTGCACCACCAAACCAAATAAGCTGTGGTGTCGGCGATAAATCAATATCAGTTCTTTTGGGAAGTACTTTAGGTTCTTTTAATGGTTTTAGAATTGTAATAACCGTCATCAATAATAATAGAATACCAAATGTAATTGCCATTCTGTTTAAGAATGCTATCTCACCAAATTGCCATTGTAAAAATCCATATATTGGAACGCATGCCAACAATGCAGCTACCCCAGACATAGGTGGAGCCTTTTTAACAAGTATCCCAAAAACAAATGCAGCTAATATTCCAGGTGAAATATATCCTTGAAATTCCTGTATGTAAGTGAATATCCCCATAAATCTTGGATCCCCTAAATACGGGGCGATTATACAGCCAGCCAAAACAAAAAGTAAAGTCATCATCCTTCCAATAAAAACTAAATTTTTCTGTGAAGCATCTTTTTTAACATAAACTTTATACAAATCCAAAGTAAAAATTGTTGATGCTGAATTTAACATTGAGGCTAATGAACTTATTACAGCGCCTGCAATTGCTGCAAGCATAAATCCCTTTATACCATTCGGGATTAAATTTTTAATAAGTAATGGATATGCAGCATCGGATGTTTTCATTGAATCACCATAAAGCTGTGCTGCCATAATTCCAGGGAACACAATTACAAATGGTATAATAATTTTTATTGCTGCTGCAAAAATTATTCCCTTTTGTCCTTCACGTAAACTTTTAGCTGCAAGTGTTCTTTGTGTTATATACTGATTAAGACCCCAGTAATAAATATTTGGTATCCACAATCCAACTACTAAGGCAGTCCATGGTAATACCGGATGATCTGCTGGCAAGATCATATGTAATCGATCTGAGTTATGAGTAAAAAAATTATCAACCCCGCCGACAGCGTTTAATCCAAAATAGAGTACAACAGCTCCGCCAATAATTAATGCTGTTCCCTGAAAAACATCTGCCCAGGCTACTGCTTTTAATCCACCATAAGTAGTATAGAGTGCTGCAATAATTCCAATTCCCCAAACCGATATTTCAATATCTACATTAAAAATTGTATAGATTGTAATCGCACCTGAGTATATAACTGCAGAGATTGTTACGCCCACATAAATAATCATTGTGTAAAACGCCATTAAAGATCTTGCAGTTGAGTTATATCTATACTGAAGAAATTCTGGAATGGTGTAAATTCCACTGCTTAAAAATCTTGGTAAGAAAAAAAATGCTACGAACACAAGCGTTATGGCAGCCATCCATTCATAACTTGCAATTGCTAATCCAACATTACCTGCACTTTGCCCGGACATACCAACAAATTGTTCTGATGATATGTTTGCTGCAATTAATGAAATTCCGATTATTGGCCAAATCAATCCGCGGCTGGCAAGAAAATAATCTTCACCCGTTTCTTCTTTCCTGCTTTTGAACATGCTTGTTCCAATTACAACAAGAAAGAACAGAACAAACACACTAATATCAAGTAATCCTAGTTCCATGTTGTTTCCTTTAATAGATTAAAATAAACTTTATATTTCAATTTCTGTTGTACCCACTTGTCTTATCTTAAAATTGAGCACACTAAAATAATTAAATAACTTATTTAGATAGCATGTAAATTCATTAATTAATTTATCCTTAATCATAACTTTAACTGCGCCTTCAAATTAACCACAGTGAACTTTGAATGCCCGTTCTCCGAATTCGAGTAATAAAATCTTCTCTGCTTTTCTAATTCTATTTTCTCTTTTCCAAAGAATGCGCAAATCAGAAATTGATGGAACAACATTTAGAGGGAAGATGAAAAGTGCTATTTTTCTTTCGAGTTATGTTAAAAAATTTAAAAGAGTCTGTCTCATAAATCGATTTTTGTCAACCTGTTTGCCGCGGCGAATTGTTTCGGGTTCTCGTTTCATTTGTTCGCTTTAAGATTTCAAGATCATTCACATCACAGGTAAGTAGCATTTCATTGCCTCACCCGGCAGTTAAATTTGTGAAGCCGCTGATTTATCTAAAAGCCAGTACAGCTCGCCATTATGAGGCTGAATAAAGGAAGCAGGATAGTTTTTATAATTATCTTTTTGATTTATGATTTCATCTACAACTTTCGCTTTATTATTTCCGGTCACAATAAACACAATGGTAGAAGCATTATTAATTACTTTCCCCGTTAATGTAATTCTCTTCTGTCCTGTTTCAGGATGTACAGCAGTTGCATAAATCTTATCTGAATCCAATAAGTTTTTTTGGTTTGGAAAAATTGATGCTGTATGACCATCTTCACCAAGTCCCAGCATTATTAAATCAAATTTTGGAATATTATTTATCTGAGGAAGCTGTTTTTTTACAATCTCTGAATATTCCGTTGCTTCATACTGAGGATCATTTTCTCCTCTTATTCTAAAAATATTTGAAGCAGGAATTTGCAACCTACTTAATAGTGATTCATAAGCCATTTTATAATTGCTTTCAGAATCAGTTGGAGGAACACATCGTTCATCACCCCAAAAGAATTTAACTTTGTGCCATCCAATTGTGTTTTGATGATGTGCTGCTAAATATTCAAAAATGTTTTTGGGAGTTGTGCCGCCTGATAACGCAATATTAAAATTATTTTTACTTTTATTTATTTTATCGATTAGAAGCTGTGCAAATTGCTCAGATAATTTTTCAACCGATTCGCTTATCTGAATTTTATAATTCACAATAAACTCCGTCATCAGCCAGATTTTTACAGGGATATCGCCATGCCATATTTTTATCTTCGATCAGATCATCGGCATTTTCAGGTCCCCACGTTCCTGCAGGATAACCAAACAACGGAACATCTTTATCATCTTTCCAGCATTCAATTACAGGCGTCAAAAATTTCCAGGCTTCCAGTACTTCTTCGGTCCGAGCAAATAAAGTTGCATCACCTTTCATAGTATCGTGAAGTAATCTTTCATAAGCAGATGGTATTCTTTGATCTGAAAGATCAGAATAATGAAAATCCATATTAACATTTTGAACATCAAAGCCTGCCCCGGGAGTTTTCATTCCAAACTTTAATAGAATTCCTTCATCCGGTTGAATTCTGATTATCAACTGATTACAAGCATTATGCATTTCATCTTTAGCAAAGAGAAAGTGCGGTGTTGGTTTAAAGTGAATTACAACTTCAGTGACTCGAGTCGGCAATCGTTTACCTGTGCGCACATAAAATGGCACGCCGCCCCAGCGCCAGTTATCAATATAAAACTTTAATGCCGCAAAAGTTTCTGTCACAGATTCCGGATTAACGCCTTCTTCTTCACGATATCCGAGAGCACTTTCGCCTTTGATTTTTGACGACAAATACTGTCCGCGAATAGCTACATTTTTTACATCTTCTTTTTTGATCGGACGTAATGATTGAAACACTTTTAAAATTTCATTACGGATAGCAATTGGTTCCAGGGAAGAAGGAGATTCCATAGCAGTTAATCCAACAACCTGAAGTAAATGATTCTGCACCATATCGCGTAATGCACCTGATGATTCATAGTACCCGCCGCGCTTTTCTACACCAATGCTTTCTGCGGATGTCACTTCAACGTGATGAATATAGTTCCTATTCCAGAGCGGTTCAAATATTCCGTTTGAAAATCTGGTAACCAAAAGATTTTGAACTGTTTCTTTTCCCAGGTAATGATCAATCCTGTAAATCTGTTCTTCCTTCCAATCTTTTAATAACTGATCTTTTAATTTAATAGCTGATTCAAGATCATAACCGAACGGTTTTTCAATTATCAATCGCTTCCAGCCATCATCCTGTTTATTTAATCCAACTGAGGTAAGTTTTTGTGGAATTACACCATAAACACTTGGTGGAGTTGAAAGATAAAATATTGTGTTCCCATTTATTCCAAATTCTTCTCTTAGACTTTTAATTCTATCCAATAGTTTTTTATAATGTATCTCATCATCAAATGAAATTGAAGTATAAAATAATTTTTTAACGAATTGATCTATCTGAGATTCATCATCAATTTCTTTGAATTTGATTATCGCTTCTTTCATTCTATCGCGAAAATCATTATCTGACAAATCACTTCGCGAAGCACCAAGCAGAACGAATTTCTCCGGCAACATTTTTTGCACGAATAATGCGTAAAGTGCCGGGACTAATTTTCTTTTTGTTAAATCTCCTGAAGCACCGAAGATTACATATATGTGATTTTCTGTGTTGTTCATATTCTTCCTAATTGATTTATTCGTACGTCATTTCGAAAGCCTGTCTCAAATGTCTGAAATACAAAATTGTCATTCCCACGAACCTGCCTGCGGTAAGCAGGAGTGGGAATCTACTTTATGCTAGATGTATTGGATTCCCGATTTCACGGGAATGACAAACTGAAATCAACTTTTGAAACAGCCACGAAGCAATCAGACACATCTCGAAAGATTGCTTCGAGACTATCATCTCTCGTAATGCTACCTAATTACTTTGTCTTTACTGCATGCCCGCCAAACTGATTTCTTAATGCTGCTAATACTTTCATTGCAAATGATTCATCCTGGCGCGATTGAAATCTTGTATACAGCGAAGCCGTGATAACGTGTGCCGGAACATCAAAATCCATCGCAGTTTGCACAGTCCATCTTCCCTCACCGCTATCCTGAACATAATCTTTTAGCTTTTCTAACTTCGGGTCGTCTCTAAAAGCGTTAACAGCTAACTCAAGAAGCCACGAACGAACAACGCTTCCATATTGCCAGGCATCTGCAACTTTAGTGATATCGATTTTATAAGGTGATTTTTCTAATATCTCAAAACCTTCGGCATAAGCCTGCATCATTCCATACTCAATTCCGTTATGAACCATTTTAACAAGATGACCTGTGCCGGATTGACCGCAATAAACGTAACCATTTTCAGGTGCAAGCGATTTAAAGATTGGTTCAACAAAGTCAGTTGCATTTTTATCGCCACCATACATTAAGCAATAACCGTTTTGTAATCCCCACACACCGCCGCTTGTTCCGCAGTCCAAATAATGAATTCCGTATTTAGCTAATTTTTCTGAACGCTGTTGAGTGTCTTTCCAATACGAATTACCACCATCAATAATTATATCGTTTCCCTTTAATAGATTTTTAAGCGAGTCAATATTTTCGTCAACGGGTTTTCCGGAAGGCACCATCAACCAAACAACTTTTCTTTCGGGAAGTTTATTCACTAAATCATCAATTGATGCGGCAGCAATTGCTCCTTTTTTTTCTATTTCTATAATGGGGTTAGGGTCTATATTCCAAACGACAACTTCGTGTCCATCATTCATTAGCCGCTGAACCATATTAAAACCCATCTTGCCAAGTCCGATAAATCCGATTTTCATTTTATTCTCCAATTGTTTAATGCTAAAATATAAATTTAATAATCAGTTTGATTCGCTAAATCCTATTCTAATGTAAGAAAAATATCGTAAATAGTTTTAAAAATTGGACAAACAAAAAGATTTAATAGTGATTATTCTGAATATAAAAATTCTGCAATGAGCATTAAATAGTTTTTAAGTTGCTGACAATAAATAATAAATTGATGAGATTATTAAAGAGGGAAAAAAAATACGATGAAGGTCATCCAAAACCCATTTCCACAAAAGAACTTATTAAAACTAAAAAACCCCAGATTTTGTCTGGGGTTTTTGGCTCCGCAAACACGATACCGACTCAAAAAAAAATAGGCTTGAATTGCCTCTTTTTATCGCAAAATCAACAAATGGTAGACTCAAATTGACCATTGATAGAGAAGAATTACCAAATTATTTGGATCTCAGCCTTAAGAAATGTTATCAGTTAACAGAGGGATTTTACCTACCTGAAATCAAAATAATAAATAATCCAAGAACCAAAATTGATTACAAAATATTGGCAGGTGAGTACAAATTATTAATTGATAATGGAACAGTTTTAAACCAAGCTGCTCTTGCAAGAAGACTAAATGTAAGCAGAGCTTGGGTTACAAAAGTATGTAGAATAGCAAATAATATTGAGGATTAAAATGGAAAGCTTTGTTTTGAGAATTGCTTAGCAGAAAATATTTTTAAAATGGTAATGTTATTTTGGTTTAACCTATTAACAATTAAATAATTATGTTAAATGATTTTACAATTAATTTATCAATCGTTTTCTCACTTAACATCCTATATGCTTTATTAACAATTTCCATCCATTCCGAATGAATGGGACATTTCGTTTCTTTATTACAATTTTGAAAACCCATCACGCAATTTTTTAAGATATCTAATCCATCTATTGCTTCAACTATATCGATAAGTTTAATTTGATTAGGATCTATTGCAAGTTTAAATCCTCCTTCCCTTCCTTTGCGTGAAATGATTATCCCCTTCTCTGTCAGATCTTGTAAGATTTTAGATGTAAATTCTTTTGGTATTTTTAGTTTGCTGGATATTTCTTCAGCAGAGCATAAGAACTCAGCATCTTGAGCCGTTAAATACAAAACTGCCTGTAAGCCGTATTCACATTTTTTAGAAAAGAAACTGTTCATAAAAATCAGAAATCTTTTTTGTAAAAACTTTTTAGCCCTAGTAATATTGGAACTACAAACCACAAAAACATCATAGCTATTGAAAGAATAGTCCCAAGCGAGCTGCCAAAGAACTTATTGAATAATGCACCAGTGTAGCCCATCAATGCTGAGACATTGAAATCGAGTATAAAAAATATTCTCGCCAAATCGATTGGATTTAAAAGACTGACTCCAAGTACTATATTTTCAATTGGATATTCTCTGAAATAATAAATTAAAAATAAAACTAAACCATCATAAACAACAGAAAGCATTAGCCAGATAATTATTGATACTCCAAGTCCTCTTGCTTTATCAGAAAACTTAATTGCTATCCAAAAGGCAATTGCAGTAAAAATAAACGTTAGTGCAAAACCTATTACAATTAAAATCAAAATTGATTTATTATCGATAAAAGAATATCCACTCAAAATTGTTCCAAGCAATGTGCCGAATAAAAATCCTGAAGCTATAGGAATAGAATTACCAAGATATAATCCAACAAATAAAGATTTTCTGTTTATTGGCTGACAAAGAACCATTTGAATGTAATCTAATGAGTTATAAACGTACATCGTTCCGAATATAAGGCTTACAAGCGGTATTACGATTAAAACAATATTCATCAAACTTAATGCTGCTTTGTTTGTGTCTTCTTCAAAATTGAACAGAAGAAATGTTAGTAGCAGAAAGAAAGCAGAATATACGATTATCCACTTACTCCTGAATGTATTACTCAGTTCGAATTTGATAATTTTAGTTATAAGTTCCATTTGCGTTTTCTGTCATCATGTTAGCAATTGCTTTTTCTAATTTTTGCTCACCACTTGATTCAATTAAATCTTTCACTTCACCATCAAAAACAATCCTGCCATCGATGAGAAATAATATGTTGTCCGCAAGTTCTTCAATCTCGCTCATAATGTGAGAAGTAAGAATTATTGTTTTTCCTTTGGTACGCTCTTCTAAAATTCTTTGCTTAAGATTGCTGCTTGCTACAGGATCAAGTCCAGCAGTGGGTTCATCCAGAATTATTATTGACGGATTAAATATTAATGCGATGTAAGCACTTAATTTTTGTTTGTTTCCCCCTGAAAGATTTTTTATTTGTTTATTCATTTCAGGAATTAAGTTTAATATTTCGATTAGGCTCGATTCAATATCTATTATGTCATTTCGTAAATCAGCAATCATTTTTATTACTTCCTGTACTGTTAAATTTTCAGGAAAACTTGCCGATTGCGGCATATATCCAATATTTTTTCTATATAGATATTTATCCAATATTGATTTATCATCAATTAAAATATCACCGCTGTCTGGTTTAACTAAACCTAAAATAGATTTAATGATTGTGGTTTTTCCTGAACCATTTGGTCCAACTATAGCTGTAATTTTTCCTGGTTGAACCATGAGTGAAATATTCTTAAGCACATGAAATTTTCCAAACTTCTTCTCTAAGTTTTTAAACGTAATCAATTCACCCTCATAAGTAAGGGAGTTTTATCCAAAAGGGTTTCAGGTGTTAGTGAGGGAAAAACACTTTCAGCGATATTGAGTAATTCTATGAACAGACTATTTAACAATATCATTGTAGGTTTATTCTGTTCAACCATAATTGAATAAAGCTTTACTGGTCTATATGGAATATCACCGATTCCATTTTTATCAAGATCGTAACCTTGATACTTATTCCAGTAATTAGAAGCGAAAGTATTAAAGTTTTGTCTACTATTTGTAGAAACATCAAAAGTATTTGATAGAAAATTATTTTCAGTAAAAACATTATCTGACGAATTGGCCATCAACTTAATTGCCCAGCCATTCTTTTCAAAAAGATTATTTTGAAATTCAGATCTGTTGCATCCTTCAATATAAATTCCTGATGTGTTTTCTATAAACTGATTGAGTGTGATTTTACTATCTGTAATATCCTTTAAAAGTAATCCGTATGAAGCTGGACCCCAATTATTCATGAATTTATTTTTTGTCATCTCCACATAGTGCGAATACATAACTGCAACACCGGCACTATTGTACTCGAATTGATTTGAATAGTAGTGGCAGCTATCAGAAAACATAAAGTGCAAACCATATCTTAGATTATTTGCGCTGTAATTGTCTGTTATGTTTGCTTGTTTTACAAATTCAAGATATATACCATCTCTGTGTCCTGTTATTCTGTTATTTGCAACATCAATTTCTCTGCAATTCCACATATGTATTCCATTCCCTGATGAAGCTTCTTTTTCGCCATAAGATTCGATGTGGTTGTTCTTTATTTTACATCTATTAGATTTCGCAAGATATATCCCGAAAAAATTTCCATAGAATTTACAATCGGCTACTTCCCCATTCTTTACATTCTCAAATCTTACAGCGGCATTTTCTTTAAGATAATCTACACCTGCATTTTTAAAGATGATACCTGCTATAAAAACATTATCTGAATGAACAGTGAAAATCTCGTGATGTCCTTCCCCATCTATAGTTGGATAGTTTTTTCCAATTATTCTAAGAGGTTTTTCGATAATTATATTTCCCTCAGCATAAATTCCTTCGCCGATAATTATTTCATCAAATGGTTTTGCAAGCGCAATTGCAGATTTGATTGTACTAATGTCAGATTTTTTATCAACGAAAATTTTTTTAGCGTGGGAATTCGTGAGGAGTAGTGTAATAAGCAAGCTGGTTATAAATATTTTGAGGATTAAACTCATTTTACATTTCTCTAACTAGCTCAAACAAATCCTTAAAATTTAATTGTTTTCCACCGTATTGATTAAAAATAGATTCGTATTGTTCTACACTTTCGACTGCAAGCACATTCAATCCCATCGGACTACGAAGTTCGTCATTCTTTAAATAAATAGCTTTACTTGCATCTATAAGATTTCCAGGATTAGCATAGTTGCCAACCCACACGGAAGAATAATTATTATTATTTAATTTTTTATTATCTAAATAACCAACTAAACATTCTATTGAATCAAAAAAATAAATCTTACCCTTATCTGTAACCAACTCAGCACCATATCGTTTATCCATAACCATCATTTTGCAGAACTCACATTCGTCTTCTCCGTAATTGATTGGTTGAGGGCCCTTACTGCATGCACTGATTAAAATTGTAATCAATGATGTTACCAGAATAAAATTCTTAATTCTCATGCTTTTTACTTTTTGTATCTACATATAATGCTGCTATGTTAAGAAACATAGAAATAAATATTACTATTGCCGCAGTCGATGGTAATGAAACTGCTGAAATATTCAATAATTGCTTAGAGCCTATAAGTGGAGGCTGATATGTCATCCCAGGCACTTTTATTGGTGCATCTGGATTTAATTGATGCCCATAATCATACTCCCACATATAAAAATCATACATACCAATTACTCCAAGTATTATAAAAAGAATTAACCATATATAAATTAACTTTCTATTTTTCATATAAGCATTTAATAACCCGAATACTATCATAAAGACAATTATGTAAGGCATTATCTTTAATTCAGGGATTGATTCAGGATCAATAACTTTCATTCCGATGTAATGATTTAAGCCATTAATGCTTTGCAAATCATTGGGTTTCATGCCAGAGATCTGATCGAGCCAAATTCTTATCCCCAAACCTTCCGGATACTGCGGGGCATTCAAATCGATGGTCCAAAGCGGAAAAAAGAAAGTTAGAATAAGCATTAGTGCAGCAACTGCAACCATAATTCTCGATTTAGTATTCATCATTATCCTAGAAACGTTTGGAGGGACGGGATCACATCCCTCCGAAATAATTTTTAATTTCCTAAACTAAAAGCTAATGGAACATTTGAGTTTGAAGGAGAAACTCTGACATATCCCTGCATTTCTTGATGTAACGCAGAGCAGAAGTCAGAACAATAGAATGGATAAACTCCAACTTTTTTAGGTTCCCATTTTATCGTTCGTGTTGCACCGGGCATTATTAGTAATTCGGAATTATTCATCCCTTTAATTGCGAATCCGTGAGGAACATCCCAATCCTGCTCAAGATTCGTTACATGGAAATACACAACATCGCCAACTTTAACACCTTCAATGTTATCAGGTGAAAAATGGCTTCTCATCGCAGACATATAAATATGAACCTCATTACCTTTTCTTTCAACACGTGAATCTTTTTCTCCTTTTACAGCATAAGGATTTCCATTTTCTTCGATCTTGTAAAACTTAACAGAGTTTTTCATAATTAAGTCTGAAGGAATTGCTTGTGCATAATGCGGCTCACCAACGGTTGGAAAATCAAGAAGCAGTTTCATCTTTTCTCCCGTAATATCTATAAGCTGTGCTGATTGAGTTAACTCAGGTCCTGTTGGAAGATATCTGTCTTTTGTAATTTTATTCAACGCGATAACATATTTGCCATAAGGCTTTTTGCTATCACCTCCAGGAATGCACAAATGTCCTATTGAATAGTAGGTTGGAATTCTATCAACGACTTCCCAGGTTCCAATCTTCCATTTTACTATTTCAGAAGAGATGAATGCTGAGGTGTATGCATATCCATTGTCATCAAACTCTGTATGTAAAGGACCAAGACCTGGATCTTTAACTTCGCCAGCAACTACGGCATCATACTTTAAAATAGGTATGCCAGCAATTTCACCATCAAATTGTTTTTCTTCAATGGCTTTCATCATTTTTGTAAATGAATGGACAGGAATGACTGATGCAAGTTTTCCGCCTGCAACAATGTATTCGCCAGTCGGATCAACATCAACGCCGTGTGGTGATTTTGGTGTTGGCAAATAATACATCATACCGGGGCAATCTTTAGGATCAAGAACTTTTACCTGATTATTTTTTTCTGAAACAGCTATCTGGGTTTTATGATCAACATAATTTCTATAATACTCAGCATCGTATGTTTTAGCTTTACCTTCTTTCAGATACTGCTCCGCTTTTTTCCAGTTAACCGCTGCAACGAAATCTTTATCATTTTTTGAAGCATTAATTTCTAGAAGTGAATTTGCCTGTTCGCTATTGTAGCTAGTAAAAAAAGCCCAATCGTGTGATGGACCCTTACCAGCGTGTGCAAGATCATAATTAAATCCGGGTACAATTATCTGAAATTCCAGATTCATCTTTTCCGTCTTTGGATCAAGTTTAATAAAACTGATTGTTCCTTTAAAATTTTCCTTGTAGGATGAAATTGAGACATCACTTTGAGGAATGGGAATGCTAAATCTAGTTGAGGCTATAATGTATTCTGTGTTTTCAGTAACGAATGGTGAAGCGTGGTTGCCCGCAGAATTTGGTATTTCAATAATTTCTGTTGTTTCAAATTCCTTTAAATCAATCTTTGCAACACGTGGAGTATTATTTCCGTTAATAAAAATAAATCTTCCGTCGGGTACACCGTCCGTCATAGAAAATTCTGGATGATGTGAATCATCCCAGGGGATGAATCCATACGTTGTATTAAGCATAGCTTTTGTCTCTTCAGAATATCCATATCCTGTTTCTGGATTTTGTGCAAACACAGAAATTGTTTTAAAGTGCCTACCAGAAGGTAATCCATATACACCCATCTGTCCGCTGAATCCTCCTGAAGTAAAAAGATAAAATTCATCATAAGTGCCTGGTGCTACATAAACTTGTTCTGCCTCATTTCCTGAAAGTGAAGTTTTTGATTGATTGCATCCAGCATAGGTTAGTGCAATTAAAAATAGAATTCCAAAAGCACTCAACAAAGTTTTTCTTGAAATGTTTTTCATAAGCTGCCTTTTATTATTGGTTATTTTTCGTCTGCTATTTTTCGGAAATAATCAAGCATTGCTTTTGCTTCATCTATTGTAAGATTTTGATTTGGCATTTGAGTCAAATATTCGCCTAATAATTTTTTTGCTTCCGGATGTCGTTTATAATTTTCCTCAGGGTTAAGCATAAAGTTCAAGATGTATTCTGGACTTCTTCTTTTAATAACATCACGCTGAGCTGGGCCAACATATCTTTCATCAAGTTTATGGCATGCCGCACATTTAGTCTCAAAAATTCCTTGACCTTTTTTAACTAGAACCGGATCAATAGTAGTTAATTCTATTTTTTGTTTAATTGGTCCAATACCATTTTCTAATTCAAAGTCCGAAAGACCACTCGCATTTACAACTTTTTTTGTATTACTAAATTTTGACGGATCCTGAGGAGCATTATCACCGCAGGAAATAAATGTCATAGAAATTGTGATGATAAATGCGAATAATAACTTCTGCAAAGTCAATTTGTTTTGCTGATCCATATACACTCCTTTTATTTAATAATTATAATAAGACTTTTTTATCTGATTATACAATATATTTTTATCATTAAAATATTAGTCGATATTTCTTAATCGGATTTTTTACTCTGATTTAAGATATTAACTTATTTTAATATTGTCAAGAACCCACAAACATTTAATTAGATTCTGATTTTCAGATGAAATACTAGATTTCGTTATTTATATTGAACTTTTGAATGATCTCCCCGACTTCTTGAGAATAACTAAATATTTCCTCTGCTCGATGAATGTCTACTTCAGAAATTTTCTCGAGAAAAAAACACAGAATTAGAATTACTTTTTCGTTGTGTATTATTGGAAAACTAATTGCTGAGTTTAATTTACATTTTACTGCAAGATCAGCTCTTAAAAAATTTTTATCATTATAAAGATCATTTATCCAAAGTAATTTTTTTTGTTGCCAAACTTGCCCTATCAATCCAATTCCCTTTGAAAATTTAAAAAATGAACTGAACTTAGAATATTTTTCAAAGTACTCCTCATTATTACTCCAATGCCCAGACCAAATCATAAACTTTTGATCATTATCGGGTGACCATATTTCGGCGTATGGCCAGTTATTCATCAAACAAACTTTCTTTTCAAAATATAAAACCGAAGAAGATACGTTCCCCCATTGCTTTAACTCCGATATTACTGATTCAAATTCATTTTTATTCATTTTAAATTTTCTGTATAAGTAATCAACTTAAATAGTTTTTGTGAACTATCTCATTAAACACTTTAAAGTCATTTAATCATAGTTAATAACATTTTTGATTTGACAATAGCTTTTAATCCGTGAGGAATATCCGCAGGCATTACAATTATTTCGCCTGCTTTAACATTGTATGGATTACCGCCAATCTTAATTTCCATTTCACCATCAACCATATAAACAACTGCTTCATAAGGCGAAGTGTGTTCTGTTAACGATTCATCTTTATCAAATGCAAACAGAGTAATATTTCCATTGGGTTTTTTAAGAATCTGTTTACTAACGATTGAACCATTTTGATATCCGATCGCATCGATCAACATTTCTTTATTAGTTGTTTCTGCCATTTTTTTCTTTCCTTAATGTTTATTTATGTTTTTACTAAAGCGCAGCATTTTAAAAGTTAAGAAAAACATTCAAACCAATTATTTTAATTTTGTTATTATGTTTAATGCCCTGCATGTGTACCACCGCCGTGTTCAATAATATCGTGTATTGCTTCAACTGTATGCGTGTAGTCAACATAAGCAGCTACAAATTCTCTTCCTTTTTCAACCGAATCATCTTTTACTTTATTGAGTTTCGAAACTTTTTCATATTTCTCACGAACTACTTTATCAATATGATTATTCAGCTTGAGTAAAAAATCATCAACATTATTTTCTTTAAGTGCCTTATCAGTCATTTGAATAATCTGTTTTGTAGTTCCCGCAGGTTTTAAACCAGTGTATGGAGCACCTTCTGTTTCACGGTGCAATCGAACGAGTGTCTCGAAAAAATGTTTCTCCACAATCTCATAAACTTCTTTATCTCCATTGCGCAATTCGTATGGTTTTTTGGAACAATGTTGTAATCTCTTTCTCTTGTTCTTTAGTTACCCATTTAAGAACTAAATTAACATTGTTTGTTTCGAGTGCCATTTCAGCATCTTTAATTACTGGTCCATCATAAGAATCACAATGTGCTGATGCTGTGTTTGTGAATATGAAAATGAATGATGCAAATAACAACATCATTGCAAGTTTTGATTTGAGTAACATATTTTTTCTCCTTTAATTAATTATTTATTTTCTTTTAATTGCATCCATCGGACAGATAGCAATACATTTTATTTTTTTTAAACCAGCACATTCGTCGCAAATTTCAGTTATAATAAAAAAATGCTCCTTTGAAATCGGCGACATAAATTTCTCTTTTATTTTCCAAACGATGCCAGGTTCATAAATAGCTTCTGTTGGACATTCTACTGCACAGGCTCCGCAGTTAATGCAATCTTCGGTAATTTTCATTTCACTTCACCTTTGGATTTTACATATTGAATTCGAACAGGTCTGATTCTTCCCCATATTGAATAAAAAAATAATCCTATAGCTAAAATTTGAAATGTCGAGACGATCGTTATCCCGATACCTATCCAATCATAAAAGTAAAATCCCATCACAATCTGGAGTACAAATCTTATTAACGTTGTAAATGTCATCGCCCAATATGTTATATAAATTAACAGAGGGTTGTATTTTTTATCCTCTTTTTCGTGCTTTTGGAAAAAACCACAATGCAACACCCATAATCATCATCAAACTGAACCTGCTAAAATTAATGAGTGTATGTGCAGTTATAATTTCTGGATAATAACCCGACTTAAAAACATATCTTAGAAAAAGACATAAAAAGTCCGCTTAATATTCCAATAATTAAAAAACTATGCTTGTTTTGATAAAATATCGTAACGGTCGTAAACATTTAGCTTATCCTCTATGTCCTAATTCCTTTCGTGCCTCATCAGACTCATCCGATCAGGTGTCCATTGCGGTTCCCAAACAAGATTTATAATTACTTTTTTCTCTGGTTCTAAATGTCCAACTACATTTTCAACCCAAGCTGAAATACTGCTGTGCATCGGACAGCCCGGCGTTGTTAAAGTCATTGTGATTACATTTGCTTCGTCGTTGGATTCAACTTCATAAACGAGACCAAGATCAACAATATTGATTCCTATCTCCGGATCAATAACACCTTTTAGAACTTCTAATATTTCTTCTTTGTTTGCCATATAGTTTTTACTTTCTGAAAATTGTTATCATATTAAATAGAAAGATTACAGAACTGATAAACATTATTGAAAATGAAATCAGTACCCCTGTTTCACTTCCAAATGCCAAAGAGTAAAGAGAGCCGAAAACTGCTGTAATCATTAAATAGAACTCAATCTGTGCAAACTTTTCATTGAACATATCTTTTAACATTGGCACCGGTTCAAGCCCGACTTTACTGCTGTATTTGTGGTACCAAACAAGAAATGGTACAATCTTGTACATCTGTCCAACAATAAGCATAGAGATGTAACCGAAGATTATCATATAACCGTAAATAAGTGTAAGGTTGATAATGTTTTGATAATCAACAAATGCAATAAAAGTTCCGAGTATGGTTGTTAGTCCAAGCATAAGATATGCAACAACAGAAAACTTAATACCTATATCATACTTTTTTCTAATTCTGTTTTTGAAAATGATACGAATTTGAAGAAGGAAGAAAATTATCCCTAAAACAATTAGTCCGGTAAATATGTAATAAAGAAACGTTGTATCCTTGTAATGCATAATAGTAGATATTCCAAGTAAGCCTACGTTAAGAATCCAGAAGGCAAGTTTTGCATTTGTTAAAGGGTAACCATGCGAAAGAGTAAACATTGGAATAAGCTTAAATGAAACTCCCATTATCACCATAGAAACCCAGCCAATGAAAGCAATGTGTGCGTGTAAATTTAAATATTGGAGATGATCTAACTTTACGTATGGTGTCCATAGATTTATAGCCAGCAAAAGTCCTGCTATCGCAGTTACAATCAAATAGAAAATTGCCGCTGCAAGGTACCACGCAGTAACGTTCCATTTCTTAACGCTTTTCATAGTAATGATTATATTAAACGAAAAGATGAACATTGCAAGATTAAGTAGTACTGCTGAAAATGTCATATTAATTCCGGTATCGAATACCCAGAAGCAATAGACTAAACCGATAACGCCGGGCAGATAAATCCAGAACTGAATCTCCGCGAGTTTTTCACTGAACAATTTTGTTTCGAGAACTACAGGAACAAGTTGAAACATCGCACCGAATATTATCATCGTTATCCAACCGAGTGTTGCAACGTGATTGATTGAAAGAATTTTAGGGTTGAAATGATGTCCAACTATTTCAGAATAATTAAGAAGTAAAAGAAAATTTAAAAGCACAAACGAAACAATGGCTGCGATAAAATATTTTGCAACTATTCTGAATGGGGGTGCATAAGCAGAAACTATTGATTCGGATTGAATCATAATTAATCGTTTCTCTTTTTCATTATTACAACCTTAAAATAATTTTCATCAATCTTATTTGTAATTGCTGTATAACCTCGTTCCTCAAGTTTTGGATAAAGCATCATCGGTTCACGATGATGATGAACAACCATAACTGTTTTCTCATCAACTCTGGAAATGTTTTCAAGTATCTTCATCATTGGTTCGGGCGGAGCTAATTCACGAACATCAAGTTCGATGACATTTTCAAAATCAGCAGGAGATACCTGACTTATGTTCGATTCTACTTTTACTTCAGATTTGTTTATATCATTTTTGTAGAAGAAAACATTAAACACACTGCCGTCATTTTCAGTCCAGTGCTCAAAACCTTTATTCTGCATTACTGAATAAAGCGGAATTGGTTCAAACGAATTTATCAAATGAAAAACTTCCTCATCTTTTAAAGATTTTACTTTTGCCATTATCTCAAGGAAAGGATCTTTTCCCGAATCAATTATCGATCTTACATCCATCTTTTGAATTTTATCAGCACTTTTGTTTTTTAGAAGTTTAGGTTTTTCTATTTGAGTCATTTTTTCTTCCGTGCTTTCTTCATTAATAGTTTCAGTAATATCTGCATTGATTGATTTATTTAATTCATTTAATAAAAGAACGAGATTCACACCTGCAATTCCAGCTGCTTGCTCTAAATTCACTCTGCTTGCAAGTGTTTTTCTCAGAATTTTGTTTTTGAGCTTAGCAAAATGAGGACTAAAGTTAACCAGCAACTCGAGCGTATGTGGATATTCTGCCAGCAGCTTCGATATTTTCATATCTTTGGTAATCATTGTTGAAATATTTTTTGTTAAACTTTCGAAATATTTACACGCCAGACTTCAGGACCACGCTCAATATATTCCCAGCTAAACTGATTTGCTTTTTCTGCCTGGAATTGATAATAAAGCGGAACCGGGTCGTGATCATTTATAAGCTGAAATGCTTCGCCACTTTGCAAATCATCAAAAGACTTCATTATTGTTGGATGTTTTTCTCGTGGTACAACTGGTCTGATATCTAGTTCTGTCATAATATTTTCCTGATTTATTATTGTTACACTTCAAACGTATAACATTGGTATACTAATTTCCTTGACTTAAGTCAGGTTTGTTATCTTTTTTGGAAAATGAAAAACGAAGGGAAGGAGTTCTGGTTTTATGATGTAATGAGGTTTACTTTGCGAGATCTTTTAATCTTTTTATATCATTAACAAAAATAGATTTTCCATTAACGCGGATAACACCTTCATCTTGTAATTTTTTCAGACTTCTTGATAGGGTTTCGGTAATTGTACCGAGATACGCGGCAATGGTTTTTTTGGGAACTGATAATTTCACGAAAGGTTCTGCCAGCTTTTCAGTTCCGGCAGTTTTAATTTCTTTAAGAATGTATTTTGCCAAACGATTTGGTATTTCCTTTGAAGTAAGGTCCTCAACCTGATTAACCATTGCTTTTAGTCTTTTCGCAAATCCAGCAAGCATCCTAAGTGAGATTTCAGGGTTCTCATATATTAGTTCTAGAAATCCTTCTTTTGATATACATAGTACCAGTGATTCTTCTAAACACTTTGCAGTTACAGGATAGTCTGTTCCCTCAAAAAGCGGAATATCTGCAAAAGAGTTTAGAGGTTTTATGATATGGACTACTGCTTCTTTTCCATCAGATGAGACTTTATAAACTTTAATTGTACCCTTTAGTAAAATATAAAATCCTGTATAAAAATCACCTTGATGAAATAAAAAATCATTTTTCTGAAATTTTTTAACTCTGCTAAATGATGTAACTTTTCTTAAATCCTCAATACTCAACTCAGAAAAGAGGGGTAGCCTTCTTAATGTCTCTTTGCTGTCTATAGATTCAGTTGAATTGTCTTTTAGATGATTATTCATAGTAAAAAAATAGACTTATCTTCTTATAAAAAAAATCCCTTACTAATTATATTTAATAAGGGATTCCAAAAAGAGAACCAATGTTTATTTTCCTGCTGGCAACAAATCTTTTGTATTAGATTTTGCGGGCATAAAAATTCCAATAACACCTTTTAAGCCAACACTCATAACGATATTAAAAAAGAAAGCAAGAAAAGCTAACAGTAAAAGTGTTCCGGAAAGTGCTGCTAAGATCATATAAAGACTATACTCACCATCAAAATAAATTGTACGCCTTAACATTCCTTTTAATCCTGCCATCCCCATAAATGCACCCATTCCAATTCCACCTAACAAATGAGCCCAGAAATGGAAGTTGGCTAACTTTTGACTATATAGTTTTGCATTGTTAGTTACTATAGGAAATAAAAAGTAAATAGCTGAATAAAGTGTCATAGTTAATCCAACTAATATTGCTACGTGTACGTGGGGACCAACAATCCATTGAGTATTATGCAAAATTCTATTCAATCCTAAATCTGCTTGCATTATTCCTGCCGGTACAGCAAGAGCAAATCCCAACAAACCTCCTAATAAAAATTTTAGTGGATTTGTCATCTTTAATGGTCTTGCACTCCAAAGTGTTATTAAAGTTATAAAGAAAGCAAGTCCTTGTGTGATAAGCTCAAAAGCTGTTACCATTTCACCAGATAGTATCTTTAAAATCCCTGGTTGAGCCTGATCTGACATCAAATGATGAGACCAAACTGTCCAGCTAACAACCATCTCAACAAACAATGCTGCACGTGCCCAGTTTTCCATAAATAATTTTTTACCTGTAATTAAAGTTGCAAGTAAATACCAAGTACCTGCTACAAAAATTAAAACCAATCCATCAGCAATTAAATCCAAACCCCACCAGAACCAGTTTTTATAAAGCAAAGCATCTATTGAAGAATGTTTTAAACTTGATCCTGCAATTTCTGCAATCATATAAATTAAAATTAAAACACCCGTAAAAAGAATTATACCTGCGTTCAAAGCTGTATCAACCGTACCTCGTGCAATTGCTGCAACAGGTAGAGAAACCATATGTTCTTTTTTATTTTTTCTAAAAAGATTTTTTAATCCGCTTAAACCTAATGCTGAAGCTAATAGTCCTTTCCCATCCTGTTTCTCCCAACCTTCCGGTGTGTAAGCTATAGTTCTAAAAATATTAAGCACAAAGAAAACAGTGCCCACCATTATTAAAGCAATTCCAAGAATAAAAAATGTACCGCCCCAAACACTAAACTGAGTAAAGTCTGCCGGTAAAGGCCAGTATAAAGTATAAAGAGGTGCGTAGTGAGTTAAAAATCCTGCAAACCAAAAAGTGAAAGTTCCGACAGCTATTAGGCCGCAAGTCCAATTTGCAAGTTTAATACTCCACAACGGTTTGCTCATAAGAAATGGTACCAGAAATAAAAATGCACCAAAAACTATTGAGTAAGTTGATCCGAAAATTCCAACAAGCGGATGAGCCGTAAGCATACCAAAATATTGGTCAGGTGGTATGGCTGCAATTGGTGTTACCTGGTAAACCCTCATAAGCATTCCTTCAACAAGAGCGAATAAGTAGTAAACCAATCCAACAACAACAAACCTTAAAATCATTTTTTGCATTGGAGTAAGTGAATTGGGTTTGAATAACCCTTCTTCTCCATCCATAAATGTTTGTATAAAATTCATTTCAAATCTCTTCTATTATTAAAAATTTATTTATTGATTTTTTAATCGATTACTTCAACAACATTTTTTTCAATCATACCAATACCCTTTGGGCCTGAGTACTCAGTCGATCTGATTGTATAAACTCCAGGTCTATCAAAATGCCAGAGTATATCGTTATTATGTCCGGGTAAAACCTGCATCTGGAACATCATCGTATTATCCTCACGGAATAATCCGAAACCATATGTTAAATCTTTTGAAGTTACATTAAACATAACTTTGTCATTTGTATTGATAATCATTTTTTCTGATGGAAGAATAAACTTATGATCAGCAACTGTTATGTCAAATGTTTTATCAGCCTTTATATCAGCACGATTTAAATCCATTGGTTTCCAGGGGATTGTTTCGTGGGTAACTATGTGAAGTGAAACTCCGAGCAAAATTAAAAACCCAACCAGAGAATAAAAAAGCGCAGGCTTAATTTCTTTACTACCTTCGCTTTTGGTTACATTGTAAGCGAACCAACCCATTAGCAGCATAATTGCCAGCACATAAAATGTGTACGCAAATGTTTGGCCAAGAAGAACTGTATTTGAATCAACCATACTACATTCCTTATAAAATAATTTAAAATGCTACCCAAACGTAGTATTTAAGTTTAAATAAATCAATTCGCTTTAGATTTATTGATTAAATCTGACAAACGTGTTTTATTGAGCATATTTATAAAATCTTTCTGCGATCTGGTCCATATATCGTGCATTGAACAGGGATTGTCCAAAGCACAAGTATCGAAACCAAAAAAACAGCCTGGTTCTTTCCTAAATCCTTCAACTGCATCTATTATTTCTGATATTCTAATTTTATCTGCCTTTCTAGCAAGTAAAAATCCACCGCTTCTTCCCTGGATACTTCTTATTAAACCACTTTTAGAAAGGTCTGTAAGCAGTCTCTGCAAATATTTTTTAGGAATTTTAAGTTCTTTATGTAATTCCAGCGATGAATGTAATTTTTTTTCATCTCCTGCCATAAGTGCTAAAACCCTTAGTGCATATTCCGTAGTTTTTGAAAAAGTCATGCTATTAAACTATTAACTTGTACTTAAAACGTAAAAACTTTATCTGCATCAACTGACCATTGAACGAGTTCACTCATATTGCTTCTTTCACAGCTATCTATAAATTGAAGCGCGGCAACACCACGCGCATCAATACATCCTCCGCAGAGTTTAACTTTACCGCCTTTGTTTATTATTGCTTTTAACATTCGCTCTATGTTGTAGTATCCTTGTGGAGTGTTTTGATTTACAAGCGCACCAGTTACAGAATCTGCCATTAAAAACACATTTACTTCAACCTCTTGGTGTTCTTTCTGAATTGTCATTGCAAGACGGCAGGCATTATAGAATTTTTCTGTACCGTAAGGTGCATCGTTTATTATGAAAAGTATTTTCAATTTAGATACCTTTAAATCTGAGAATTAGTGTAAAACTTAATTTAACTATTGTTGTTAAATGACTTATTTCTTGCTTTTTTTCTTCTCCAAGCGAGTTGCTTTTCCCTTCTTGTCTTTAGCCTTTTCTCTTCTAATAATACCTGCTAAAGTTTTCGCAAATTCTTGATGGACCTCAGGCATTGACATATCATCAGTGATTGCATCATAAATCTTTTGGACTTGAAAAGTTGCTTTAGTTTCTTCTGCAATTTTAGGATGATGATTAATATGATAATCAATCTTTAGATTCAGATCAGGAATTTTTTCTAAAGCTTTTTTCTGCGAAGGATAATTAACTGAATGAAAATTTTCTAGAATGGCGATTGACCCTTTTAACTTCACAAGGTCATCTACAGAAAATTCATTCTTGTATTTTGAGAAGAATTCATCTAAAAGAGATACAACTTTATCAAACACAACTACGATGGATGGCTTTATTCTTCTAGCTTTGTTATAGCAAAGTATCGCATCAGTAAGAAAATTTTTTTCTTCAAGATATTGAGCTGCTAACTTCCAGCCCTTATACATCAGCTCTTTTGAAATACCATATTCTTCGCCAACGGGTAAAGCATCAAGTAATTTTTTATACTCTTTATCCTTAATGTTCTTAGTAATTCTGGCTTTTAGAATTAATTCACCGGTTATATCCATTTACTTACCAATCTTCTTCTTCGGAATTTTTGAGGTTATCTAAAATAGATACAGGACTTTCAATAAATGGGTCCAACCTGTCCGCTTGTTTTTGTGCCCATTCAATGTATTCAATTATCTCTTGCTTTTTATCAGGAGCTAAAGTTTCATCAAGTAATTTCATTTTGTACCTTGCAATATATTCACGAATTAAATTACTACTACGAAATTTTTTTATATTTTTTTTGAGTTCTTGTAATTTTTTCTTTTCATTCTCGATTTCTTGAATAATTGCGTTACGCTTACGTTCTTCCTCCTGATAGACTTTCCTTTTTTCTTCCCAATGCTTTTCTTGTGCGATATATGCTTGCGAAGCAATCAACAATGCTATTATAAATTCATTTAATCTATTCTCAAGCTTCACTGATTTGATATCTAGAAAATTTCTAAGTAAAGGATAATCGCTATAAAAATCTTCAATAGATAGTGCTAATATTCCAGAAGGCACAAGATCATATTGTCTAGAATATGGTGATTCGGTTTTTAACCTTACCTGCTTCATTTTTTCATTTAGGCTAAACTTAAGATTCACCCCAAAAATTCTAACGCATAAAAAAGATTTATCTATATAAACTAAATATCCTCTTCCTTCTAATTCACTAATAAGGGTATTAAGAATTCTGAACACACGCCCCTTTTCAATAGGGCTTACCGAAATTTTGAGAATATCTTCTGCTTGTTGGCTGCACAACATTCCTGAATATCTGTATGATTTCTCAAGAGACTGTTCAGTCCTACGAATCAATATATGAGTAGATCCCCTTTTATCCTGAACTATTATTTTACTAGCTGGATTTTTTTCTTTCTCTATTAACGCATTAACCTCCTCAGAAATTTCAAACTCATAGCTGGGTTCATTTTTTCTGATAGTATGTTCTGTTGGATGCGTAGGGGGTATATCAGGAAGTCTTTTTCTTTCTAATTTTTCTCCAGCTTCTAGCTTTTGCCAATAACCAACACCAGGCACAGGGACATTTAGTTTGTCACAGATCTTAGCAATTGCTTTATCTGATACCTCGTACTCTTTAGCAATTTCCACCATTGGTTTGGTCCAAACCTTTTCATATAAATCATCTCGAATAATTTTATAGTCTGTATAATTCATAAAAATAACTTCAGACCAAAATTATTCAATTCATTCCATAAAAGGTATTATTTCTGAGGCAACTAAATCGTTTATTTTCAAATTCTTAACTTTTGAAATTCTTATTCCATAAACCTTTACTTTCTCGGAAAGCATCAAAACGGCCACTGCAAGCTAAATTATATCCAAAGAGATTTATTCAATCTCAATATCATACTTAGTTAATAATCCGGGTATCCCTGTAAAAGAAAATTTTGCCTTCGAGATTTTATTATTCTCAGGATCGATTATATAATTATACGCTTTACGAAAATCACATTTAGATAAATTGGTATTATCAAATACAGCATTACGTAAATCACAATCATTAAACCATGAACCAGTTAGATCTGCTCTGCCAAAATCAACTTCAACCATTTCACATTTTGTAAATACTATCTTATGTAGTTTCATTCCAAAGAAGGATGATCTATTTAATTTACATCCTGTGAATTCAAATGATAAAAGCAATTGGTTACAACCATCAAACTGTAATCCGGTTAGATTACAGTTGCTAAACTTTACATCTCGAAAAACAGCAGCCGAAATATTGCTGCTTGATAAATCACAACTGATAAATTCGCAATTTATAAATACAGATTCTGATAATTTAACTTTTGGGAAAGTGCATTTCTCAAATTTACAATTCTCATATTCACCTGGTGTAAATCCATCCTTTGCAAAATTGATGTTTGAAAATTCTTTATCAATAAAATATTCTAAGTCTGCCATATATCTTTATAGATTTTATTTTACTTAATCCAAAGCAAGTTTATTTAAATAGTTAAAACGTGAAAACTTTATCAGCTTCAACAGACCATTGAGCAAGTTCGCTCATATTACTTCTTGTGCAGCCCTCAATAAATTCTAATGAAGCCACTCCCCTTGCATCGATGCATCCGCCGCAAAGTTTTACTTTACCGCCTTTGTTTATAACGGCTTTTAACATTCTTTCAATATTATAATATCCTTGTGGTGTGTTTTGGTTAACCAAAGCGCCTGTTACTGAATCCGCCATTAAGAAAACATTAACTTCAACTTCTGTGTGTTCTTTCTGGATTGCCATTGCTAGTCTGCAGGCGTTATAGAATTTTTCTGTTCCATAGGGTGCATCGTTTATTAAGAAAAGAATTTTCAATTTTATATTCCTTCTGCAATTTTTATTTCCTAATCTAAAATAATCAAGCTGATTGATTAAGTCTAAAATATTATTTCATAATCTTCTAAAATTTGGAATAAGAATAGTAATACTAACTAACTAGGAGTGTTACTATGTCTTTCACTATTGGTGCGATCCAGAGTTGATCTGCCATCGCAACGGTCAGTTTGTTCCCGCTCATAATTTTTTCAAATCTAATTCTTCATTTGGTCTAGATGGCTGCGAAAGTCCACAGCAGAGATCCGTCCAGGTTTTTCTGAATCACCAATCGATCTAACTTCAAAGATTTATCAGATACTAGATTACGGTCACGACAAAGCACCTGATCTTGAGTTCATTGCCGGTCACTATGTTGATGATTATTCAATTGGTGGTCACACACATTTTTCTATTGATCCACTTCCTGAAGTTATTGATGGACTGGATATTGTTCTTAGGTTCTCTGAGTAACTGCATTGATGATAAAATGCAGAGACAAAAAAGAGAACGTTCTGGTTATGGTAAGAAAGGTGCTTACAGAAGAAAGATCTTATGGTTTTGAATATCGCACACCTGGATCATTTCTTCTATCACCTTCTGTTACACTTGTTCATTTTACACTTATCAAAGCTTGCTGTTGTTGGAGTTCTTGAAGATAAAGTTGATTTCAATGAACTTAAGAACAGACAGCATTCCTGCACATTTCTTAAATCACTCAAACATTCACTTCATACAATTCCAGATGATTGCAGAGAAGGACTTAAAGAACTTGATACACTTCTTGGTAAAAGATTAAACTGGAATCAGGATATACTTCCTAACTGGGGATTAAGGAGGGCTGCATAATGCACTGTCATAATTGTGATGATGAACTTAGATGATGATCAGGTACGATGGGCATTTGAAGAACCATATTGTGAAGACTGCTTTGATAATATGTTCAACTACTGCTGCAGATGTGATGGAGTTATCTATCGAGAATCTGCTCACTATAATGATGAAGGAGATCCATACTGTTCAATGATTGCTACGAAGATAACTATGATGATGATGCTCCTGATAATCCTGATGTATCTGATTCTGATCGTGAACTTGTTGTAAAACTTTCAAGAAGCTGGCTGCAAGGTAAAATTGAAACAAGAAGACCTCTGTTCATCAATGATAAAGATATTCTTCTTAGAACAATCAAAGACAAAGTTGGATTGGTTGATAATCCAATCTATGTATTTGGTCTTACAGACAGAGATGAATATCAACTATCAGTAAGTGCAGATCTGTTTGATAAAGTTCAAACCTTCGTTCTAGCTTAATGATATTAAAGCAATTGTTGTATCCAGTCCTGGATGTAACAGACTTGGTATATCATTATCACTTCGTAAGAATAATCAGAAAGAAATAATTGAACTGATTAAACAGATCACCACAGTAAAAGAACTAGTTCCAGCCTAACTAATTAACAAAGGAGTAAAATAAAATGTGTGGAATAATGGGTTATTATTCCTTTGGGAATACTATGCCCGATAAAGATAAAATAACAAATATGTTTTCATTACTTGAATCCCGAGGAAGAGACGCTTCGGGATTTGCTTTTATAAAAGATAACAATCTGATAGTTAACAAAGATGCAATGAAATCATCTGAGTTTGTAAAGACAAATGACTGGAAAGAACTTGTACTTCCCTCTTCAATGATTCTTCATACAAGAATGAAAACTCAAGGATCAGAAAAGAATAATGCAAACAATCATCCACTGTTTTCAAAGAATGGAATTGCAATTGTTCATAATGGAATCATTTACAACGACAAAGAGATCTTCGGAAAGAAACAAAGAGATGCAGAAGTAGATTCAGTGAAAGCATTCTTCATCTTCTTTCAATGAAAATGAAAGGAGATAAAATAAAAAGACTATTTGATAAAGTAGAAGGATCTTTTGCTGTTGCTATGCTTGATAAATATTTTCCTGAAAGATTAGTTCTGATCAAGAAAGATAATCCAATAGATCTGTATTACGATTCAAAGGATGATATTTTCTACTTCTGCAGTGAACGAGAAATAATGCAGGAAGCATTGAATATTGAGAAAATAACTGTTCGTGGATTTAACCTGGGAGAAAAAGATTTTCACTTCTATGAGATGCATAACAACTATGCATTATTCATAAACAGTGAAGGAGTTGAATCATATCAGAAATACTATCCATCAAAGAGTAAATGGTTTGACAGAAGATTTCATTATTCAGATACACCGGAAGAAATGATAATTGAATGTCCGTGGTGTTTTTCTCAGACAACTTACTATGATGGAAAGTTATTTAATAAATGTGAAGTTTGTGGAATGGGAATAAATGAGGAGGATTTATATGTCATATAGCCCAAAGATAAAACCTGAACTTGTAAGAAGAACTTTACCTGCTTAAGCATTCAAATAGAGAAAGACACCAATGACAAAATTAGTTAATGAAGCTGTTACACAATACTTAGAAAGGAATAGAAAAAATGGAAAGCAAGAAATTGATTCGAATAGGAATGAAGCTTACAGAAGCTATAGTTGAAATACTCAAAGAAGAACTAAGTGATGATAAGAAAGTGAAGGTAAAGAATGCGCGCAAGCAGAAAACAAATGTTAAAAGAAGTGGCTAAGACTGCAGGAAGAATTGTTATTGAGATAATAATTGTAATAATAACCAAAAGAATTAGAGGAGTAAGATTTTGGAAGTAAACTTTTTAGATGAGCTACTTCAGGAAGCTGAAGTAAAAGAAGATGAGCAGACTGAAGCTTACTTTGATCTGCTCTTACTTCAGATAAAACAGCTTACAAAACAGATTGAATACAACTTCTCACAGAGTGAGAAAGAATGTTCTATGATTAACAGTTTTGTTCTTCATAAGAACGCACAGTTGCAGGAAAAGATAAGATGGCTTGAGATGAAGCTTGAAGCTTTCATTAAAGAAAAGAAAGAGAAGACAATTGCTCTTCCTAACGGTACACTTAAGATGCACAAGAAACCTGATAAAGTAGAAATTGAAAATCTTGATCTGTTCTTAAAGAAAGCAAAACCTGAGATGCTTACAGTTATTCCTGAACAGGTATAAACCTGATATGAATAAGATCAAGAACTACATCAAATCAAAACCTGTTCCTCCTGGAATAAAAGTAATTGAGGGTAAAGAAGAGTTTACTTATAAACTAAGAGAAGAAAGTGAGGAAGAAAATGGCAGAACGAAAGAAACTGGAACTGGAGCTGAACAAGACAGTAAGCTTAGAGTTGTTGTTTGATGAACCGATGATAGGGCAATCCAGATATGGAGATTACTTACTGTATATGCAGTTAAGAATGGAATCAGGAGTATGAGTATTCATTCTTTGCACCTGAAGAAGTTAATGAGCAAATTAAAGATCTTAGAAAAGGTGATAGATTTGAGATCAACAAAAGCTGCTGAACAGAAAGGAACAAAGATTGTTACTAAGTTCTGATGTTAAAGTGCAAAAGACAGAATCTTGAAAGTCCTGAAATGAAATAAACAAAAACAGCAATGATAATTTCTATGAGTTAATGTTAACCTCCTGCAGAGATGCAGTTAAAATCCAGAATGAACTTGGTGGATTGATGGATGCAAAATCTCTGGCTGTTACTCTGTTCATTGCAAGAAGTAAAATAAATGGAAACTCATTGCAGTAAATGAAGGAGAGCTCGTCTCTCCTTTAGCTTGAAAATATTTTATAAAAAAAATTAGAAACTCGGTTTTGCTGTCAGAAACCGAAAAATCCTTATGCGAAGTTTATATGAGGCTGACCTGGTTTAGACGAGCGAAGAACATCAAACCAGTCGGGATGAATCTGATTTGCATTATAACCTATATCAATAACTGCAAATCCTAAAATCTGAAACCAAACCATATTTTCATCCTGTGTAAGGATTAGACTTGCAATACAAAAAACGGAAATTGTTAGTAGAAGAGATTTTATAAAAGATTCCTTATAGTTTAAGTGGATAATGTATTCTTCGGGGATGATATAGAATCTAATTTATACCTAATTAAATCTATCATTGCAGCACCATCAACCGGTTTTCTTAAGTATGCAAATGCACCATATTTTTTTGCACTTTCACGACCTGCTTCGTTATCCTTCGCGGTTATTATTATTACAGGCAGAAGTATTCCATTTTCTTGCAGAATTTAAAATTGATTACATCCAGTTTGATTCAGCATATTAAAATCCATTATTAGTAAGTCGTTGTTATCAGGTTTGTAAAATTTTAGAAATTCTTCAGGATTTTCAAATGAACGATAAGTGAAGCCGGCGGATTTGAGCGGATCATAAATATGTCTCTTACATTTGGGTCATCATCTACAATGTATACCATATCTGTAAAAATTCTTTTTGGTAAATAATTTCAGCCAAAATCTATTTCTAATAATGTTTTGAGCAAATAGGTACTTAGTCCTATAAAAAATTTGGGAAGAATAATGATGAAGTTTTCAACTACATGATTTCATCTTATACTTATTAGTTTTTTAAAAAAATCTGTGTTTATCGGTTTCGAAATTACATTAATTGCCTTTTGATTGATTGACCAGTTAACAAATCATAATACAAAACTTACTCCAAAATTAAATCCTTCGTATCTTAATGGAGTTTCAGTATTGAACGGCCAATTCATATTATTCTTCCTCAATAAATAATAAGAATACAAATAACCTGACCTGGCTAAAATATTTATTATTGGTCCGACTACAGGGTAATCATCTATGAATTTTCCTAATACATAGTCAATTTCCAGATAACCGGCTTCAACTAAAATTGAAGTAACTGCCCACTTAAAAAATAAATGGCGTGGATAAATAATGTTCGTTTCATAATTAGCTGTTAACTGAACAGTTGATAAAATATCGGATTTAAAACCGTATAATGTTCTATCACCAAATCTGAAAGCATCTGAATATCTATTCATAATTTCTGCATCATTTGGCGGTAAATCTGCTTGCGCAGCATCTTGTGTAAATTCAAAATCATTAAGTTTGGTCCACAACAAGGATTGAGAAACGAAAGGGACAAAAGAGAGCCTTGGCCAGTAATAGCCATAACCCTCGGTTCTGCCAAAACCAAATTTGTAAAATTCTGTAGTTACTTCATTCTCTTCGGGTTTGGTTACAGCAGAATTAGAGTTTAAGTATGAAAAGAAAATAAACCATTCATTTAGTGATGCATTGGTCTTAGAGAATCTAACAATTTCACTTCTTCCCAATTTTAATTCCCAATTTCCAACAGAGGCAAAATTGCTGGTAAAATTGCTATGCTTAGGATTACCTTGACCATAAGTCGACTCTAATAATGTGCGCGACTGAAACCAAAAATCCTTTATAGCAGAATTATAAACTCTTTCATAAAGCGGATTGCTGAATATTTCCGCAGATGAATCTTTATGTGCAAATATTAAATTATTATCACTTGCATATTTCATTTGATGTAATGCATACTGATAGTATGGAATATCAAGCAAAATAAACTCCGGAATAAACTTATTCTCTCTTAAGAAGTCTAATTTCCAATCTTTAGCAAACGTCCACATAACAATTTTGTAATTGTACTCTCTTGATAATTCCATTGCCTTACCAATCATTTCCTTACTTGTTTCAATAGATTTAGCTGTGAGGATAATATTTGCGCCGAATGAAATAGTATTATGTGATTGACGCGGTAAACCAACTGCTTCAGGATAATACTTTTCCAATTCTTCAACTGGTTCCGGACCTAACGAACCTTCGAGTGCAATATCCGCAAACGGACAAAGTTCCTTTAATAATTTAGCTGAGCTTTCAGTACGAGTAAGAAATAAAATCTTTTTCTGCTGCGCTTCAGTAAGCCCTTCAAAATCATGCCTGGCAGCGGCAAGTAGATTTTCATCAGTATCAGGTTTAATATCAACCACCATTTTTTGTAATCTTGGATCATCTATAAAATGGTAAAGTACATCGTATAGAGGTCTTATCGGTGCGGCAATAAATGCCTCGTAAGCTGTTTCTTTTTTTTCAGGAATAAAAGCACTCCTTATCACAAGTGCATTTTCAAATTCGGATAAGTTTTTATCTTTTACATAACCGTGTAAAGTAGTTGCAGCACTTAAATCTTCATCATGACTTATTATAAATCTTTTATCTTTGGTAACTCTGACATCTAACTCAAATCCTTTATATCCTGAAACTAAAGCTGATTCGAAAGCAGGAAATGTATTTGCTGGGAATATACCATCATAATTATTTGGTGGTTGATAGCATAAACCTCTGTGTGCAATTGGCATTACTTTCAGGCTATCGCCTAAAATCTGATGATGATAAAATCTTAATTCAATTTCTTCTTTTTCATTTTTATTGTTGGTAATAGATGCAAGTAGTTTATTTTGAGTAATTTCGTAAAACTCTATATCACCTTTGATGTCCTCGTTTTCCGCATCCTGCCAGAAATAAACATTTTTTGAATTAACCAGTTTTGTCTTTATATAATAATTTGGAAGGAATGATCCTTTAATACCGCTGAAATATTTTTTATCAACAAAAAAATCTTCTTTATATAAATAAACTAGTGGACCTAAAAATTCTGTACCTGTTTTATCTGAAGGTACACCGTTTACGATAGGATGAACAGAATAGAAGCCTGTGGTAATCTGTGGTAAATTGTCCGTATGTGGCGGAAAGTCCAACAGAACTTTATGACCTGCACAACCGGTAAATAGAATTACGGTTAGGATTAGCAGGTACTTCTTATTTTTTAATGAATAAATTATTAATTCTTTCATATCATTAAAACTCAACATTTTGCATTCTGTAAATCATATTATACCTGATATTAGAAAAACGCTGTCTGAAAGGCGACTGAAATAGTAGAGAAGTTGCCACCAACCCGAATAACTGCACCTGTACTGTATGCTAACTTTATTGAGCTCACCCTGCTAACCGGCAAGTTGAAGGTAGCACCGAGACGTGAGTTATTTTGTCTGTCATCATTGTAAATATCATTTATTGATGATTGACCGCCGGTATAATAAGTAAAATCTATTGCTGCCCACATTAAGGGATTAAAATTATAACTAACGTGTGTTTGGAATGTTAATAATGGATTTTGACTTCGAATCGAAGTGCCAGGATAAAATGAGTTGTTATTAGTGAAGAGCCAAACTCCAGCGTAGACATCAATAAACCATTGCTTAGACAGCATATATGATAATCCTATTTCAGGCTTAAAGGACCAACGGTTAGTACCCAAGTTAATTAATTTATCGCTGAAGAATTGTCCTGTTGGTGCCGTTACAGTAAGACTTGCGCCCAGCACAGTTTGAGGTGAAGTCTTAGCGAACTCTTCAACAGTAATAGCAGGAGCACCTAAAAATAAAACTGAAACTCTAAAACGGGTGTCACCAAATCCATTACGAGTAATACTTGAATCTTCACCCAGTACTTTGCCTGAAGCTTGTGCCCAGGAGTAAGGAAGTACAACAAATGCCTGGGAAGTTAGTCCAAACAGACTAAAAGTTCGTGCAATTCCAAGCATTGGTGACTGAACCTTTGCTTCCAAATCTTTAATAGGTAATGTTGGATCCAGCACAACGCTTCCGTATGTGTAGTTGAATCCGGCAATTAAAACTGTAGCATCCACAGGTACCCTGGCATAAGCTCTTGGATCAAGATCCTGTGCTGAAACTCTTTCTGTTAGACACAATAATATCAAGAATAGAATCATAGGATAAAATTTAAACTTCACTGCTACCTCCGCTAAAAAATGATTCATTAATCCTGAGTAAAATAATTTCATTTTTATTCCTTTACCGTAGCAACTTTAATTCTTCCACTCTTTGCAGCATCAGCAAGCGATTGGTAATCTTTTTCAGTCTGATCAGCGTATGCAAATGCAAATTTCACCATTGCATTATCCATTTCATCACTCTTACCAACATATCCTGCTATCATTGCAGCATCGCCGGATTTAGCGTGTGCCAGAGCTAATGCCCAGGCGCATAATGAACTATATTGATCCATATTTTCAATCTTAATTTTTTTAGGATCAAACTCAACTCCGCCCTTCATATCTCTTAACTGTCGAACGTAATATTGCATACCACCTTGTTCACCCCATCCAAGAAAAATATCAGGAGCCCCTTGTATCAATCGCTGTCCGGCAACAACCCTTTGACCTTGATTTGAGTATAAAGATTTGGAAAGATAAGGTTCAAGTACAGATGGCTGTGCCTCTTTTAATTGAAGAAATAAAGGATCGTCGGAATGATTGCCGATAAGAAAAATAATCCAGCATCGTGTTCCAACACTGCCAACGCCCACAACTTTTCTTGCTACATCCACAATACGATATTTTTTTAGAAGAGTCTTTCGGTCATCGGAAAGTGAGTTGAAATAAGATTCAATGAATAAACTCAATGCTTCTTTAATAGGTCGGCCGGTTTCAGTTTTAGTTTCTCTAACTATGAACGGAGCATTTTCTTTTAAAAGAAATTTTTCATCCACAAGGTCAGTTAGCTTACCAAGCACCTGCATATGTGTACGCTGTCGTGCTTTGTTCATAATTTTTTGTGCACCTGTTTGTGCTGCTGGTGTCAGCGATTTCAGAATATCATTTTCATTGATGGTTGAATACCACAATTCCAGGTTACCCATGTACGCATACTGCCTCATTCGTTTACGATAAGTGCTTACCGCAGACAGTACCGATTCTTCACATTTAATTTTAGTGGCACCCAAAAATCTTCCTGCTGCAACGATGCTGGCAACCAGCCTTTTGAGATCCCATTCCCATGGACCGGACAGTGTTTCATCGAAATCATTTATTCCAAAAACAAGGTTGCGTTCAGCTGAGGCGAAAACACCAAAATTTGCAATATGCATATCACCGCAAGCCTGTATATTTATTCCTGTAGTTTTGATATTGGCTGCAAGGTCAGCTGCCATTATTGCCGCACCTCCGCGAAGAAACGCAAATGGAGAACCAAGCATTCTTGCATACCTGACTGGTACCAGATCGGGTAAGCGAGTTTTAGCTTGTTCTTCTAAAATTAGAACAGGATCAAGACGGTTCTCAGCAGGTTTATAATCACCTTGCTTAATACGAGGAAATTTATCGCGAATCTTTTTGCCTGCAATAATTCTTTCGTCTATACTCAACTTCTTGGACTGAAAATGATCCAATAGTTTTTTACTCATAATAGCACCTATTATGTTTTAAGTTTCAAAAATTTATTCAAATAATATTTTTTTTAACGAAATTTAATTTTTTATCCTTCAGCCTTCTCAATTTTTCAAGCAATTAGCAATTAAATATTAATACATATCAGGATACATATCATAAGTTATTTGTAATAACTGAAATCTCATCAAATATATAAGTAGAATTGCTGAGCCTAATTTTTTACTCAGCAATTCTGTTGTATTGTATTAGTAAATACGAATACTTATTATTTTCTGACTCACCTTATGGAAATCAAATATTTAGAGTTTGAATATATAAGCTACTCGCACCCCGATATAATTTAATCCACTGATATATACATATCCTGCGGAAATATCAACGGCACCTTTTTCACTGGTTTTTATTTCGTAACCAAAATTAAGATTTCCTGCAAACTCAGTTGAGGAAGCTGAGCCGGTAGCCAATACATTTGTGTAATCTTTAGTTATAAAATTAACACCTATAAGACCAGCGAAGTACCAATCTAACTTAGGAGAAAGATAAGCTTTAACTCCTGCAACTAAAGGTATCATAGTCCAACTATCTTCCTCAGCAGCTCCCTCAAAGACCGTATAGCCGCTGTATAACATTGCAGATGTATTCTTTGCGATTGGATGTTCATATGTTGCAGAACCTCCATAACCTGTGCTCGCATAATCAGCCCAATCACCAACAGGAAAATGAACGTTGCCGCCAAGACTTATTCCTTGTCTCTGAGCAAAAAGTGATGTTGAAAATAACATCGTTACAAGCAAGAGTGAATAAAAGATTTTCATTGTTTTTTCCTTTTCTATTAATTAATAAGTTGATTTATTTAATTAGCACTAGTTAAAAGTAATTCGATTTCCGAATTCATTAATTACTCACTGTCTTTCAAACGCTTCACACCCTCGATCAGCGGATGCCAACCGTAAACAAATGTTACCATAAAACCATCCATTCGCAGTGCATCCGGCGCATCATCGTTTATTGTTGACTTGTAGCCAAAAGTAAGATTAATGTTTTCATTAATCTGATATCCAAGAGTAATTCCGAGACCGATGTTGTTAAGTTTTGTACCTTGCGTAGTATCTACAGTTGCCTGACCACCATTATACCATACACCATCCAAAGATGCCCAGAAATTATGCGTAAGATCTCGCGAAAGGTGAGCATCTAATTGAAATATCGGATCTGTTTTCATCGTTTTCCCTACGTAATCAGTGTTATCTCCAAAAAGCCAGACTGCGGGCAAGAATTCCAGAGTTGTACGTCTGCCGGGGACCCAGGGACCTATTTGCCAAACAATCGGTGCACCAATTCTTCCGTACCAGCGATTCTGTCCGAGATTTAAAGTTTTTGTATTGTCGTATTCACCAACCGGAAAAGCTAAATCCATCATCAGGTCAAGAGAGAATCCAGGTTCATAACGCATAAGATCGGGCAAACTCATTTGCGCCTTAGGACCAATAATATTTATATCGAATTCAAGCATCGGGTCACCAAAACCTTTTGCAACTTGTTTAGAAGTTCCTCCAGCTATTATAGTTTCTGCGGAAATATGCCCCATAGGAAATATAACCGAAATCATTGTTGCTCTATCAAATAAGGGTAAAAATTTAGCGTACCCGACCATTGCCATCGTTGCATTTACGTAAGCTCCCGGATTTACATTGTGCGAAGGGTCAAACGGATTAGTATTCCCGTTAATTGATTCAACAATCAAAGGTACACCGTTGGCACCGGCTAAAGTCTTCCAATAAAAATGTGCCGGAGTCTGTGAGAAAATTTGCTGCGTACACAATGCTATCATTGCAAGCAAAGCAATTTTAGAATAAGGTTTAATAATCTTTTCTAATTTAGATAATATATATTCTTTCATAACTTCACCTTCTATATTTATTAAGTGTTAATATTTCCACCACGCCTCTATTTCTTTGGATCAGCCATCATATTCTGTGGCGGTATAAACTGTCGCTCATAAATAAGAGGCGGATAACCTGCTTCAACTGGAACACGCGGCGGAAGCGCATCATCCATCGTTTCAAATGGTGAACGGCTAGGAATTATGACATTATTTTCTTTTACGTATTTATCCCAGAGTTTAAGAAGAGCATTTAATTTTTCTGGTTGCTCTTTAGCAAGATCTTTTCGTTCACCAGGATCAGACGCTAAATTGAAGAGTTCCCATTCTTCCTTTCCAAGTGACTTATATTCCCAACGGATTTTCCAAGCTCCCTGAATTAATGCACGGTTGCCAAATATTTCCCAAGCGATGTAATCCTGATCAGTTCTTGGTGATTCTGATTTACCCGATAACATCGGCAGCCAGGATTTACCGATTAGCGTAGGCAGTTTGTTACCATCTTCTAATGTTTTTGGATATTGAGCATTAGCAACTTCAAGTAAAGTTGGCATAATATCAGCAACGTGCATCAGCCCGTGGTTGATACTTCCTGCAGGCCGTTGAACGATAGGACCACTAACGATAAGTGCATTTCTTACACCACCTTCGCCCACCCAACCTTTATACTGGCTAAATGGCGTCATTGATACCTGTGCCCACATAGGACCATAAGCAACGTAAGTTCCCGGATCACCCCAGGCATTCGGATCGGTTTCTGACCAATTAGCTGCAGCAAACAGAAAATTAAGAGTGCCAGGTGTTCCGGCAATCATTTTAAAGAGATCAGTTCCCTCAGCTCCGTTATCACCGAACACAATGAAAACAGTATTCTCATACTCGCCTATCTGCTTAAGGTATTCTATTAATCTTCCAACGTGATAATCCAAGTTTTCCACCATACCGGCATAGAGTTCCATTTTCTTGCCAAGAATTGCTCTTGCAGCCGGAGCTAGTACAAGCGGATCGGGGAGAAACCACATTCTTTCTGCAAGCTGTGTACCTGCAGGCATTAAACCAAGCTCAATTTGTTTTTTAAGTCGCTCTTGACGTACCTGATCCCATCCTTTATCGTACTCTCCAACATGCCGATTTCTCCAATCTCTTGGAAGATGATATGGATCGTGTGGGGCCTGATGTGAAACGTATGCAAAAAATGGTTTGCCATCTTTTCTGTTATCTTCTATAAATCGAATCATCTTATCGGTGTATGTTTCGGTAGCATAATAATCATCAGGAAGTTCGGTAAGATACTTTCCATCCTCAGTATAAACCGATTTTGGAGATGCAGCGGTGAAATTTGTCATATCCCAATAACTTCCAGCTCCATCAAGTAGAGAGAAGTCCCGCTCAAATCCTCTTGCTGCCGGAATTAGCTCAGGTGATTTTCCCATATGCCATTTACCAACCATATAAGTATGGTAACCGGATTGCTTAAGCAGTTGTGGTAGGGTAGCAACTTGAGTGTTTAGATGACCTTCATAACCGGGTACACCAGTTTGATTTGGTGCAGTCCATTCATTCATATTACCAAGACCGTTTAAATGAGTATCAACACCGCTTAAAAGCATAGATCTTGTAGGAGAACAACTGGCGTGTGTATAGAAGTTAGTAAAGCGTACACCAGAGAATGCCAGATTATCCAAATTTGGTGTTTGGATCTCACTGCCGAATGATCCCATATCAGAGTAGCCCATATCATCTGCAAGAATGACTACAATGTTAGGTCTGCGCTGAGTGTGCTTGTGCAAAACCATCAAACGGAGAGGTAAATGCAAACAACCCTATAAGAAGTGATATAAGATTAATAGCGCTAAGTAATCGTCTAACGATCATCTATTTATTTAATTTGGTAAATCTGAAACAATGAACCTGGGAAATTACAGGGTGCTTCAACATTTTCACTTCATCAATCATATCAGAACTCCTTCCTCTTTGAGGATTATTAGATTTTATGATTTCAAATATTATTAATTATATATTTTTTTATGTCTTTAAACTCATTAATTCAAAAATTAGTCTGCTAATTTCTATCTATTTTTTCATAGGTGAATCATTCACCTTAATTATAACATCTTCACAAAGGCTTTTAAGTGTGCCTTTAAGAATGTTAAACTCATTGTTATAAAAATTTTTTTCGAAGCTCTCATGGCTTTCGAAAATGATCTCCATAAACAAACTATTATTCTGGTTAATCTTTAACTCAAATTCTTTGCAGTGAGATCTAATCGAATGCTGGAGCGACTCAAGTGTTTGATATAGCTGGGTCTTGTTATTTTTTTTAATCTTTGAATTAATGATTACAGTTTCCATTGCCTCACCAATATATTTTTAATGACACGATTATTTGAATAGTTAAATTTGCAAGTATGATATGCAAACTGTTGGCCAGAGATAAATGATTTGAAAAATGACTATTATTAACATTTTTAATTAAAAGTGAGGCTGTACAAGTCGCTATATATGGAGAGATTCTCCAAATATGGAGATATTTTTGATTAGCTAACGCTTAATATTAAGTTTTTTAAGCCTTGCTCGTAGAGTTTGGGGATTTTTTTTTAACAATTCAGCTGCACCGTCTATGCCATTAATTTTCCAATTAGTTTTTTCAAGTGCTTTTAAAATGTGGCTTCTTTCGTTTTCCTCATAAGAAATAAATTCGTCTGAATTAATATTTGATTTAGGTAAATACTCAATAGTTAATATTTTATTTTGTGAAGTAATTATGGCTCTCTCAATAACATTTTCTAGTTCACGCACATTACCAGGCCACGAGTAATCCATCATTTGCTGCAGAGATTTTTTTGAAATTGCTTTTATCGGTTTGCCAAATTTTTCAGAATAAATTTTTGTATAGTATTCTGCAAGGGGAGCTATATCTGATTTTCTTTCTCTTAACGGAGCGATTGAAATTGGAAAAACATTTAATCTATAGAAAAGATCAGTTCGGAAATTTCCCTTTTTAATTTCATCTTCAAGAATTTTATTTGTTGCAGCAATTACTCTCACATCAGTTTTAATTGTTTTAGAACTTCCGATTCTTTCAAATTCTCCTTGCTGTAAAACTTGAAGGAGTTTAGATTGAAGAGTGAATGGCAACTCCCCTATTTCATCCAGAAATATTGTTCCCTCATTTGCTAACTCAAATCTTCCTATACTTTTTTCAACAGCACTTGTAAATGCGCCCCTTTCATGTCCAAATAATTCACTCTCAATTAAATTTTCAGGTATAGCTGCACAATTTACTTTTATAAATGGCTTCTTACTTCTTTTACTATTTTTATGAATTGCTCTAGCAACTAATTCTTTACCTGTTCCGGTTTCACCATAAATAAGAACTGAAACATCTGTTGTGGCAACCTGTTGAATTCTATATAAAACAAATTTTAATGACTCACTTTCACCCACCATTTCAAATTGTTGTGAATTTATATTGAGCTGATCTTTCAGATAAATATTTTCTGCTTTTAACAGTTCATTAAGTCTTGAAATTTCATTTGTATATTCAAAATTTTTAGCTCGTTCAGAAACTAATTCTGTTATGTCAACGGCAAGTCCAATTAAATAATGTTCACCATCAATTTCACAAACTCTGGCAACAGAAAGCACTGGTATTTTCTTGCCGGATTTGGTTAAAAGTGTGTGTTCTAGTGAGATAGAGCCCATTAATAAACACTTTTCAAACGCCAGCTTTACTTTTGATGTATCGCTGTCTTGGGAAAATGTGGCAGCCATTTTCACCTTTATCTCATCAGCAGATAATTCAAGAATCTCTTCTGCTCTTTTATTCCAGGCAACCAGATGCCCATCTTTAGAAAAGATGTATGCAAGTCCGGGCATACTATCCATAATAATTTCGGGAAGAAATTTGTTAGTGAACTTATTTATCATGAATGTCACTAAAACGATTATTAAAAATGGAAAATATATTTTACATAAATATAATGTTATAATGACAATTAAATAAACAAATTGATTATAATAAGTGAATAGTTATTAGTCCGTATTTATTCGATGCACAAGCAAATAAAAAAGAGAAACTATTCTTAACTGAGGCTAATTATTAATATATTTTAGGAAAGAAAATTAGATTCAACTTGAAATTAATAATTGATGTAATTTTAATTTCACACTATTTACAATCCACTAATTCACTTTCACTTATCTAAAAAGCAGGCTTGCTTCAGTGCATTGCTAAAGCTTAAATAAATAAGCTGCTCTAACACCAATAATTCCATTGTGCTCTAATGTTAAATCAACTTGATCTTTTAAGTAAATATTTTCTGCCTGCATAAGCTGATTTGATCTTGATATTTCTTTACGTGCTGTAGCCAATACAGAAATATCTAATGATAGACCAATCAGATATTGTTCGCCGTCAATTGTAATCGTCTTTCCGTGTGTAAATGAAGGGATTTATTTACCGGAATTGGTTAATAATACGTGTTCAACATTAGCGGACCAGGTTAATAAAGAATTTTTAAAAGCAGCCCTAGTTTTTTCCTTATAAGGGGCATCTGAAAAATCACCTGCGTATGCTTTACTCATTTCATCTGGTGAATATTCGAGAACTTCTTCTGCTCTTTTGTTCCAGCCAACCATCTGTCCATCTTTGGCAAAGATAAAAACCAAACCAGGCATACTATCCATTATTAACTCACTGAGATTAATATCGGCTAATTTGGATTTTGTAATCATAGCTTATTTGAAAATGAAATAAACAATTTAAAATATTATTAAAAATCAGCATAGAAAATAAATCCAATTCTGGTTGCTCTACCAAAACTATCATCTTTGTTAATTCTTCTACCTTGCGCAATTTCAAGACCAAGTCTTACACCTAATAATGCATTCCAAAATACGTTTCCGGAATAGTACCAACTTTGACTGAAAGCATCCGCAGATTCATAATCTTTATTAAGAATTCCAACCATCCCCACTGTAAACGCAGAAGAAATATCCGCTCTCCAATTATGAGTATATGAAAGCATTAAACCAAAAGATTTAGTCGCTTCAAATAATTCAGTGTTAGGATTATATACTAAATCTATTCCTTTACCGTTTAAAGCGGTGATAAATCTGGATATTCCTGCACCGTAAACACCCTGAAAGAGAAATTTATTTTCCGCATCACGATTGTAAACACCCGCAAGTAAAAATCCATATCCTAAGATTTGTTCCGATGATCCTGAAGAATCTTTAACAGTTATACCACGTATAATTGTTGAAAAGCTTAAATAACCAAAATCAAAATTTCGTACAATTTGTCCTGCAATATCAGGTAAAAACTGTGCAGGTACTCTGTCAGACAAGGAATCAGGAAGTAGTATATCAGGAGAAGGTGCTTCGAGTGAAACAATATATCTTAATTTACTTTCTAAAAGTCTATCTGCATATCTTATCCGAACAGTTCTTAACTGAACTGAACTGTTTGGTCCGTCAACATCTACTGTTTGCGGTACAGAATTCACATCGGTGAATGTTGACCAGGTTTGTCCGATTATAAAATTACCTGTTTCAACAAATGCGTGTCTTATTCTTAATCCGTTATTTGCGCCAAGAAAATCCGTTTCAATTTTTATTCTAAAATTATTTAATAGCCCGGATCTTTTGACTTCAATTCCTAATCTGGTTTGGTAAGGTGCCATAAAAAATCTACCCTGGTCTATTGCATCTTCACCAACAGGAATATCATAAGTGGAAAAACCATTTGTATTCAGAAGGCCATTCAGATCATAAGCACCATTAAGCCTCATTGAACCATATATTCTCAGTGCGCCCCACTTACCTAGATTTTCAATTACATAGCCCGCCTTATCAGAAATATCCTGCGGATGAAGATCTTCAGTAACTGTTGAATCTATTTCAATCTTTCCGCTGTTGCTTTTTGGTAGTAATCGCAGAGTCTTGAGTTGAGCCGAGTCATCCTTTTCGATTGAATCTTCAACAGCCTCATATGATAGGTGTCGCAGTATAGTGATGAATCCTGCTGCAATTGTTCATCAACGGAAACAGAATCTTCAACATTATGTTCGGATGAAGTCTTAGTTATTGAGGAGTCTTCCTGCGGTTGCACATTAACAATAACGGAATCATTAATAGTTTGTTCTGAGGGTAACTTATTAACTGTGGTATCTTGTTGAGGATATACTAATAAATTAATAAAAAAAAGAGCAAGCAGTATATAAGTCGATTTACAGTTGTGCATTGAAAAATATTATCCTAACAAATTATTATAATTATAGATAGTAAATTAGTAGTTAATATTTCAGTGTCAAAATAATAGGATCGGTTCTGCCTTAAATTTTACAAGCCAATGGCACTTAACTATGGCTTGATTTTTTTATAAACATATTCGATAACTTTAGTAAAAGATATAATTGAAATAATTCATATATATTATTATGATCGAAATAAGTAATTACAATTTTATTATTTAGAGACTTCTGAAAAATTCAATATGTCATTCCTGTGCAAACAGGAATCTATTGATTATGTGTTAGATTCTCGCTTGCGCGAGAATGACATTCAATCAGAAATCTATTTTTCAGAAGTCTCTATTTAAATACTTAAAAGGAAAATTCTTTGAAACTAAAAGAGCTCCGATGAAATATTCATTCACACAAAAAGAAAATTATTTAAGTGTTAATGTTTCTGGATATTTTTCTCTTTACGATGCAAAGAAAATGTTTACGGAAGGGTTAGAAATGCTTGTAGAAAAAAATATCTCCAAGATATTATTTGATGCTTATAAAGTTAAAGGAAAAATTACTACTATGGATAGGTATGATTTAGCCGAGTATGCTGCCATAGAAGCTATAAATTTTATTTTGAAGGGTTTATCAAAATTGTCTGTTGCTTTTTATGGGGTAGAACCTATAATTGATCCGGAAAGATTTGGTGAATTAGTTGCAAAGAATCGTGGACTTAACGTAAAAGTTACAACTGATAAAAAGGAAGCTCTACAATTTCTTGAAAATGAATAATATATCTTGTTTCCTTTACTCTAATAAAAAGTTTGTCCCGAATTTTTTTCTGGTGAAGGACAAAGGAGGAGTTTGAATTATTAGTTAATTATTAAGAAACATTAAAACAAAAAAGATTTAACATACAACCTCACCCTGTATCCCTCTCCTTCTAAAGGAGAGGGAATTTGAAGTCCTTCTCCTTTGCAAGGAGAAGGGTTGGGATGAGGTAGGAATTAAATATGACACAGAATTTTAACAAAGTTTCAGAAAAAGAAAAGAGAAGAAGACTAAGGAGAGATCAAACTTTTTGTGAGAAGATAGTTTGGAGTTATTTGAGAGACCGAAAAACTCTTGGGTGTAAATTTAGAAGGCAATACTCCGTAGATCACTACGTTATCGATTTTTATTGTCCAGAACTTAAACTTGCAATAGAACTTGATGGAAGCATACACGATAAACCAGATCAAAAAGAATATGATACTTACAGACAAGAATATTTAGAAAAGCCTGCCTGCCGGTAGCAGGTTTGGATTACTTTTTGTAGAATTACAAATGATGAATTAATGGGTAATGCAAATTTGGCTTTCAAGAAAATTGAAGATGCAATTAAAAAATTAAACAATAAACTAACCCATCCCTACCCTTCCCTTTATCTAAGGGAAGGGCTTGAATTCCCTCCCCTTTATGAGTAAAGGGGAGGATAAAGGAGGGGTTTAAGTAGAGATAACTTAGCCATATAGGTTTACTTAAAAATAATTCTAAAATTCATATTTGATTTAATTTAATCCTCATTTATTATTGATGTAGTTCTTTTAACAAACAATGATTTAAAGTAAAACTATGAACAGAATCATTCGAACTCTTCTAATATTCTTCTTATTCAACATCTCAATTTTTTCACAAACTTATATCGGTGCCACAGGTGGACTGATGTCCTCAAGCCTCAGTGGAGATGCACCAGAAGATGCAAGTTATTCCGGGAAAACTGGATTTTCCGGAGGACTGATTGCAGACTTTACTTTAACAGAAGATATTGTATTGAGTATTCAGCCAAGATTCCTGCAAAAAGGAACTTCAGTTGCGTATGATGTCGGTGAGTATGAATTGCGTGATAGTCTTACAGCAACATTTGATTATGTGAGCTTACCTGTTATGGTAAAGATTACTTCATTAAATAAAAGAATATATTTTTCAAGCGGCCTTGATTTTGGATATTTGATGAATTCAACAGTGGAAAATATTGTTGATGGTTCAACAAAAGATGTAAATGAACTTATTAAAAACTATGATATTTCTGCAACTTTTGGTTTTGGAGTTAATATTCCAATTGGTTCGCCAATTATTTCACTTGAATTAAGATATATGCAGAGCCTTTTGAATCTTAGTGATATATCATCAGACGAATCGGGAACTACTTTTCCTTATAGATTCAGAACATCAGGATTTCAATTTCTTACAAGTATTCTTTTCCCGATTTAATTAATTGCTCTTAAGAAAAAACTGTGAATAAAAAAATATGAAAATCAAAATATTTACCATTCTGTTTATTACATTTAGTTTGTACTTAGTTGGCAATGCTCAATCTGATAATGAAAATTCTCAGGATACAACTAAAACATATCTTAACAGTGAGAGTGGAAATTCTCTAAACGGACACCGATTTATTTCAAGCTCTAAGATTAAATCTCCGTTTATAAATACATATCTCCTTACCAGTATTGGAGCGGGTAAAACAGGTCGTTTGGATTTCCCGATCATCATTAATGAGCAGGAGTTAACTACACTAACTGGTGATTTAGCCTTTACTTATTTTGGTTTTGAATATCAGCATGCAGTTAAAGATTGGATTGCCTTTTCTTTAAGATTAAATGCTATCGGAAGGCTTGGAACAGATGCAGGTGCAGTATTATATCAGGGTGTTGACCTTGATATAGGTTATCAGCTTGGCTGGCTGCTAAAATTATATAAGAGTAAAGATATGATGCTCTCTGGTACTATAAAAGTTTCTAACAACTCTTTTACTTTAATAGATATTAATGGATTTATTCAGGGTATTGTAGATAGCGGAAAAATAACACCTGAAAATAAATTGGTTAAAAATACACCAACTGCCAATGCTGGTGCAGGTTTAGCTTATGCGTATACGATAAATAGAATGTTTGGCATAACTGCTGAAGCAAATTTAATTTATGGTGAATCTGCAGAAAGATTTTCTGAAGACGAATGGATCTTTAATTATGGAATATTTGCAGATGCGGATTTAAATCCTGATTATTCAGTACCGTTAGGCTTTGGGCTTTCATATTTTGGTAGCAGAAGAGGAAAGAATACATCAAGTCTTTTTGGTGATCCTAACAATATTTTGTTTCAAATTAATTATACCGGTAAAAGTGATCTGGATTTGGGATTGGTTTTTAATTATCAGTGGTACAAAGATGCTTCTATAGATCAGACAATTAATTTTACTAACGTCTATATGGATGTAAAGTATTATTTCTAGTTAGAAAAGAATATTCTCTCTACTTTAATAAAAAAGCGATCCAAAGATCGCTTTTTTTATAAAAATATTCTAAAGTAACTAAAATTTTTCCTCAGTCAGCAAGCCATCATCAATTAAGGCTGCTTTAACATTTTCACTAAGCTCTGCAATTGTTTTTTCAATATCATTTGGATTCATTGACATTGTTTCACCCGTCCAAATCAATTGATCACTCTTTAATGAATATATAACAACTTCAGCAGTTACAATTTGATCTGTCATGTATTGACCGCCGTAATCTTGAGTATAAGAATACATATAGCCATATGAATATCCATAATATCCACCAAATGAGGAATAATAACTAGGATATACACCAGGACTGTATGACTCCCTTTTTTCAATATCAACTAATCTTAAAATAAGTGCACCATCAAAACCCTGTTCAGCAAGTTTTGCTTTGATAATGTCTGGTTTAGAAATATCATCATCGCTAACAACTTTATAAGAAGGTACTGCGATTGTATTTACAAGTCGTCTTGCAAGTTCTTCTTCGATTATTTTACGGTTAGCAGTTTTCATTACTAACCCAAAAACAGCAACCTTATTAAATTTAATTGATTCCTTTGTTGCATCAGGGTTTACCCAGCTATCTGTAATTTTATTTGATTGACTGCAGCCAAAAACAAATAACGCTGCAAGAATCAAAGGGAATATTTTTAACGAAATATTATTAACTAATTTCATGAACACCTTTCTTTATTAATCTTTGTGAATTAAATAATTGGATAAGTAATTGTACAATTAAATATTTAATGTATCCTCTATTATCTCCAAGTTTGACTTGCCTTCCTTAACTGTCATGCTGTTCGCCGCGGCGAATTGTTTCAGCATCTTAAATCTCAAAAAATCCAGATTCCGAAACGAGTTCGGAATGACTTGGGACTTACTTTTAGCAAATAGCAATTAAATATTTATTTAACTGTGATAAGATATAAAAATATCAAATAGATATTATATCATTTTTATAGATCAAAATTCCAGTTAGCACCAATACCAATGTTAACAAAATGACTGGTTCCTACAGCTTCCTCACCGCCATAAGTATCATAGGGGTTATTATCATATTTTATTTTGATTGTTCCTGAATTTCTTACAAAATGATACCTGACATTTGCATCAATTGAAATATCCTCACCTACTGAAAATAATGCACCAAATCCTAAATCCCATCCAATTTCGCTGGTAAACTGAGACTCATCAAATGGAACTTCACCGGGATCTGGCGAGGTGTAAACTAATTTGCCTTTAGCCTTTGTCCAGTATGTATAAAGTCCGCCTTCAATAATTCCATAAAATTTTGTTGATGCACCTGAGGGTATAACATATTTGCAGCTTAAAAGTATAGGAATTGTAGAAACTGAACCATCAATATCAATAGTTCCCTCCGTTCCATCCGGCAACCGTGTCTGAAAATAATTATTAATTTCTGTGCTATTTGCTCCAAATCTTATAAACCCTAAAGTTAAACCAACACGCCAGTTTGATGCGTACTCATAGTAAAATCCGCCAATTACGCCATAACCTGTATTAAAATATTCTGAATTTGGACCGGTTGGAATTGCAACTGTTGCAGACAAATCACTTCCATAACTTTTCTGGCTAAAAGAATTGTTTGAAAACAGTAATACAACAAGTAAGATGATGAAAATATTTTTCATTTTTTGTGATTTCCTTTTAATAATAATATTGCAGATTACTCTATATACAAAGCTAAGTCACAATATACTTCAAAATTCAAATTGAATGTATGAGTTATAAATAATAAATACTTAAATTTTAGATGTTTATGTTCTCATAAAGTTTTTTTATATATGATTAACAAAAAATAACAATTAATTATTTTCAACTTAATTTAATAAAGGATGTACAATGAAAAATTTAACTATCATTTTATTGTTAGGATTATTCGTTTCAGTTAATGCGCAGACAGAATATTTTGAAACTGATATACAAGGTATTAGAACAGATATAAGAGAAGTTGCAAAAGAGATTGTCGCTGAAAATGTGGAATTAACTCCTGATCAAGCAAAAATTTTCTGGCCTTTGTATGATGAATATATGGCTGAATTAGCACTACTTGGTGATAAAGAAGTTAAATTGACAGAAGAGTACATGCTAAACTTTTATCTGATGGAAGAAAAAACTGCAAGCAATCTTTTAGATGATGTTTTAAATTTAGAAAGAGATAAACAATCACTAAAAAGCTGAATATATCAGAAAAATGAAAAAAGTACTTCCTGCAAAAGTTGTTGGCAAATTTTATCAAATTGAAAGAAGATTAAATTTATTAATTGATGCTGAAAAAGTTAGCAGAGTACCTTTGCTTAAGAAAGAAGAATAGTAAATAAACTTTCATTAAAAGAGGCTGTCTACAAGTCCGTTTCGTCAACCTGAACTTGTTTCAGGTTCTAAACTTTTTGAAAATCGAACCATTAGATTCCGAAATAAATTCGGAATGACACTTTTGAGACAGCCTTTTTTTATGTTGCTTATCTCACCGTTCCAACCTCAAACACAACTCTAGATAACTTCCTAAAACTTTATAAAAATTCTATAACATCAGTAATAACAAGAACATAGCACTCTGAAATTAATTTATTATTGTTACAAACTTCTGAAAAATAGATTTCTGATGGCAATTGCCATCATTCTCGGAAGGCGGAATCTGATTTATAATAAAGATTAAGCTGTTGCAAGGAATACAATCATGGCATCAACATGAACTAATCTGAATAAATAACCAATTTGAATTTTATTGGAAAGGATTGAATTGCTGTGGGATTAATCGGTTAAGTTTGGTTTGGACAAGTTCGGAGAGAATAAAAAAGGGAGAAATATTCTTCCTCCCTTTTCACAAATAAAACTATTTTACTGCGTCACTAACCGGTTTTTTAACTAATGGCAATTCCGATGCAATTGATAAATCAATAAGTAACTGAATCTGATCTTCTATTTGCATATACTTTGCTGCTCTGCTTGGAGTTAACACTTTAGCAAACTTTTTATAATAACTTTCATTTAATTTTACACGTGAAGATCTGAAAATCAAATGCTGTTTTCATTAATTGATCTGCTTTTTCATCTGTCATTTTATCATAACTATCTGCATAGTCTTTAATATTCTGAATGCGTTTAGTGGCTAATTTTTCCAGCTCAATTTCAAATTCATTATAAACAGGCCAGAATGCTTTTGATTCAGCTTCTGTAAAAGCCATTGATTCTGTTATGATAGCTTTTCTGTTTGTCTTAACATCTGATTTTAAAAGCTCTATCATATCATCTGTTGTTTGAGCGTTTATTGCAAATGTGCTAAGTAAAAAGATAGCACTTAATAGTATTTTTTTCATTTTGTTCCTTTTGTTTAAGTATTTAATAATATAAAATAGATTCCCGCCTGCCTGCCGGTAGGCAAGCTTTTGCGGGAATGACATTAAAAAAACAATTCTAAAACCATTTACTGGAGAATGAGAATCCAAGATTTATTTCATAAAAGGAATAAAAATTATTCTCACCGCCGCCTAAAGTTGTACCTGAATCGAATGCATAATTATATCTTGCACCAACATAGAAGGAAGTTCTATCTTCATCAAATGGAATGATTAAACCGGCTTCAGGAGCCATGCCAAAATGCCAGTTATCATTATCAATTCTATAGACGCCTATATCAAGTCGTTGTAATATATAATACATACCTGCATTCAATCCAATAAATGCGCGCATATCATCTCTTTTTCCGTAATGATGATGTAAACCGACAAGTAACGGGAATGAATTGACTGAACGTATTTGTGTACCAGATAATGTACCAGAGGCATTTTCTCCACCTGCTAATTCTATAGGCTCATAACTTTTTTCATTAAATACATTCCAGCCTGTCATAAAACCAACTGAATTATATTTATCTAAAAATCGTCTGCCTGATATTGTAAATCCCTGATATGTTACATCCGTGGTGTACTGATTCATCTTTGATACTGGCAGACCGATACTCCATGTAACATTGGTTAGTAATTCCTGTGCAAAACTTGTAAACGAAATAAATACAAGCAGTGCTGTTATATATTTTATTTTCATAATTGTTTATTATCTCCAAAAATTTAATGATTAAAAGTTATTCGATGATTTTTAAGTATGGTGACTGTTCAAACATTTTATCTATACTGCTTAATACTCTAGCCAATATATTTGCATCTGAGTCCTCAAGCATACCATTTAATGTACCTGCCCATACAGCACCGGATAATTTATTTACTTCATCAAATTTATTCAGATCGATCATAGTGACAAATAAACTTCCTGTTGTGTATGAGTATGCATATCCACCATATCCATACCAGGGATAGTACCATCCGTAATAACCACCCCAATATCCGGGATAATAAACAACATTTTCAGATGATGTAGCTCCCACAGATATATAAACATCTGGTAGTTGTAGGCTATCTACTTTTGTATATCCGTTTGCAATCATCTGTCTTTCTATTTCAGCTAAGAATCTGATCATCATATGGACCAGGATCGTCTGTAATTCCACCAACATTATCTGAAAGTCTTTTTATTGTTGATGACATATAAAAGGTTGCACCATTAGTTTTATATGCCTGAAAATCGTTAGCATCTTCTTTAAATGTTGCTACAATATCATAATCTGATGATGTTAATCCATAATCCGGATAACAGGATGTTAGCAGCACAGATGTGACTGCGAATAACACTAGAATAAGCAATAATTTTATTTGCTTCATTTTTTTCATTGTTTTAGTTCTCCTTATTATTTTTGTAACTAATTAATTTTTATTTAAAAAATTATTTAATGTTATTCTATATTATAATCTATAAAATAGTCCGCCTGAAAAATCTCCTTCAACAAATGCTGTATAAGCACCAACAGCAACACCGGCACCGCCGGTTCCAAAATATACACTGGTACCTTCAAATACCATTGGGATCATCAATCTTCCCTGGAATCTTAGTCCCACTTTATCTGACATATCAACTTTTACACCGCCACCTAAAGCGATAGAAAATCTCCACTCATCTTCATAATTACCTTCTGTTGGAGTAAATAATGTTGCACCTAATGAAAATAATCCAAATGGACTTACTTTCTTGCCTTTATTTGGTTCTACAAGAGCACCTGCCTGAAAAGTATGAATGTAAAGATCTGAAATAGGAACGTTTGATCCCAAATATTCATCAAGACTTACATTAGATGAAGCCATACTCCAGCTTATTTCTGCCTGCATGTATCTATCAACAGGAATATCTATTCCTAATCCATAGCTCATTCCATCATCAAATTTAAGTTCACCTCTGGCTACAGTTACATCACCATTTAATTGGTAACCTGCTAAACCGAATATTTCAATATTCTTTTGAGCGTTCGTTTGAAAAACTAATCCACTTAATAATAGAACTATTACTAAAGTGGCTGCTGATTTGAAAAAATTAGATTTCATTTTTTTCTCTTCTATAATTGTTTAAAAATGCTAACAAAAATAGTTATGTTTTTGAACATAAATAAATATTATTAGCGTTAAATTTAAGTACTAATTTTTACCTTTTGACATTTCGCACATATAAAAATACAACATTACTCTTAATTAATGAGTTAAAATTATAAAAATCAGTCGTTACAGTATATAGGTATTTAGTCCTATCTAAACTGTATTTAGACTTAAAGTAGGATCTTAGAATCATAACTTAAAAATCATTTCCACGAATGCAATACAAAAAAGTTTCGTGGAAATGATTAAAAATTATATCTGGTTTTGAGTACCTGGTTTTACCCTATTCTGCTTTTTTAGTAGGCGGAAACTGTGCTAATATTTCTGAAACTGCATAATTTATATTAGCAGTTCTCTCCTCTACACTTGGATTATCACTCATAACTCCGGAACCAATGCCACGCCAAATCAATTTATTTTCTGCCATATCAATAAAGTCAACAACTAAAGTACCTTCGTCATATTGATAAATATCAGTATATCCCACTCCGCCATAACCTCTGTAACCGTAACCATAGCCATATCCGTAACCACCAGTGGTTGAAATATCAGTCTTCGTACTTTTAGTAAAAAATAATGCTATGCCAAAATCAGCTTTTTCAGATAGAGTAAATCCTTTAGCTGTTAGATTTGTCTTTAATGCCTCGCCTAATCTATCTGCATTAAGCTGGTCTATACCTGCTTCGGAAGTGATAGGAATAAATCCGAATGTTTTTAGTTTAGCAAAATCATAAGCAGGATCATAATCCTGATTAACTGAAATTGTAGAGCCACATCCTGAAAGAAGTATAAGCTTAAAACAAATACGCTTAGTGCTGATAAGAAATTTTTCATAGATCTCATTTATGTTCTCCTTTTAATAATTTTAATAAATTTTTAAGTCTAATAAATTAACTAACACAATATAAATATTTTTAGTTCATATATAGTATGACAAACGAAATTGCTCAATTAAAATTTTTACTTTAATAACTCATCATCTTCCGCCTGATTTACTAATAGTTTGCAATACGATGCACTGAACTGCTTAATTCCATCGGGATTATAAGTAACTGATTGTACTGACCAAAGAATTTTTTCGGTTGCAGCGTCAAATAAAATACCTTCTAGATAATATGATTTATCAGTCGTATAATATCCTGATGAATATATAGCCGGTGAATAGTAACCATAATAGGTTCCAAAGCCGCCATAAAATCCGTAGGTTGGATAAGGAGCATAGTACGCACCTGAACCTTGCACGTAACGTGTTTCAGTCTTTTTATCTAGCAGTGAAATCGTAAAAATAGCATCACAATTCGGTTCCCTTACTTTAGCTAATATATCTTCTTTTGAAGGATTCGCATTCTCTCTAAATGAGCCAGCCAATGCATCTATACTTTTTACACTCTCAACTCCGCGTTCCTTTAATGCCGCCGCCAGATCAAATTCTACAATGGTTCTTGCAGATTGATTTTGAGTCAGTGCCATAATAAATAACTTTTGAGTATGTCTTTCCTTTCAACTCCTCTTTATTAACCCACGAGCTAAGTACCTTTTGTGATGAACTGCAGGAAAGGAATGTAACAGCCAGGATTGATAGATAAATATATTTTAGATTTTTCATTTTTTATTTCTTTTGAATTAATTAAAAAGCATAATTTTTACTGCTGTCAATATTTTTTTACTGGGTTTAAATATAGGAAGTTTAAGTATTAAATAAATCAGCATATCCGACATAATCAATAAACTTAAAATATAAATCCGAATAAAACTTTAATGCGGGTAAACTTAACATCTGAAGTTGTGTTTAATTTACTTCCTGTTCCGGAATCCGGATTTCCTATATCAGCAATTTGTCTGATAACATCACTTCCGAATGAATAAGATAATCCAAGTCGTAATCTCAGATCTGCCAATGTTAAAATATGAGCCAGCACTTATATGATATATATCCCATCTCGATAAAGAAATATTAGTTTCAACATTTGTATCATTAGCTGAAAAATCTGTTATAAAACTTGCGGCAACACTGAATTTGTCATTGATTTTATAGTCCAACCCAATTCCAGCATTAATTACACTTTTAAATTGCTGCGATATCTCTCTTGTGAAGTATTCACCTGCGCTTTGTGAATAAAATAGATCTACTGCAATTGGCTCATATTTTTTCACAGCATCATACCATTCTGCACTAAAGTGCACGCCCAATGCTTTGCCCCAATAAGCTGCACCGATTCCAACAGCCCAGGATGTTTTGTAGTTTGATTTAAGTTCGTCCTGATAATTACTTTCATAAACGTTCTGAGAAGGCTCATTGGGATTGTTGATAAAATTATGATAGCCATATGAGCCGTCGCCAAAAATGTTTAAGCTCGGAGTTGTAACAGTAAGCCCGAATGTTATTGGATTAAGCTTAACACCCAATCCTGTTTTTAATAAAGCACGATAATTATTGAACTTTAAATTTCTTATGGCTAAAAAAGATGAGATTTGGTTTATAGAATCTAATGCTTCAACAATAGTTTGAAAGTTTGTTGATTGATTTCTAGATGCTACATATGCAGTAGCACCTATTCCAATAAAATCATTTATCCTATGGGAAAATGTCACCCCACCCCAAATCTCATCAAATTTCTGCTGCAATGAGAGCCCACCCGCAGCAAAGTTATTATTTAGTTCATTTAAATTTTGTGAAATTCCAATTTGTCTGGTTTCGAAATCAAAATTCATTGATTGTCTTGTAAGTATTGAAAATGCGAGTTTGTTTCTACCTGAGGTATCGATAATAATTTTAAATGCAAAAAAAGTTGGTGAAGGTGAAACACTTGAATAATCCAAATCTTTATTTTCACCGGCACCATTAAGCACTGTTATCTGCTCATATTGATAAACCTTCGCAGATAAAATAATTTTAGGATCTTCGAACAAAGAAACTGCACCCGGATTATAATATGTAGCACTTAAATCTGTAACACTGCCAATTACAGCGCCGCCAAGCAATGTTGATTTTGTACCGTACTGCAAATTCCAGTAGTGACTATCCTGTGCGTAAATTGATGAAAACATGATGAGGACAAAAAATAAAAATAACATCGATTTCATAATCACTATTTCTTTTGAAGTGCTAAGAAAATATATTCAAAACCTAAATTCTTTCAACTGAATTCGTCTTATTATTTTAATATGATATAAACTTTATTCTGAATTACTTAACTATTTTATTTAGAACTTTAAAAAATCATATGCGAATATAAATTGTAACGCAATTGTTTGATCCTGAAGTTTTGATATGTAAGAATAGACCAATTCACCACCAATTGACATCGAATTATTAATTGGATAGGTGTAAGCCACTCCTGCATGAGCACCAATACTAATCTGATTGCTCTGTATTTTATCACCGAATATTTCACCTGAATTATACAGCAAGTGCATACCCGTACCCGCAGTTAGTTTTACATTAGGTGCGACCTTCATAGCAAAAACGATGAACACAGGCACAGCATACATTGAGGCTTTAAATTCAGTTGTGCCAAATTCCGTGTCGTAATTACTTATATCAATTGAATACAGGTATTGATACCCGGTTTCCAATCCAATGCTCAAAAGATGTTCTGGATTCCACATTACTTTTACGAGTCCGGAAAATCCGTTCTTATTTAGATCATCATAATCCATTGTTGTAAAGTAACGCGAGTAACCAACACCTATTTCTGTGGATATTGAATATACAGTATCTTCTATCTGTCCAAATGTTATACTGGAAAGAAGAATTAGGTTTATCAAGATTATTTTTAATTTCATAATAATTTCATTTCTATTTGATATAATGATAGTATGATACTATTGTCGGATAGTTAGTAAGTATTCCGTCAAACTCGCCATCGTTAATAAATGCTTCGATATAATTCGCATCATCCAGCGTCCAGGTAAATACTAATCTTCCTTCAGCTTGCATTTGCTGTACATTAGCGGTTTGTGTCCCCTGAGTCCATCTTGGGGCCCAGACTTGAGAGTTAGCTTGTCTTACTTGATCAATAGTTAGCTCACAAAGTGAAGGAACATCCTGAAAATTAGGTTGAGCAATGAATTCTTCAAACACATCATCAGCGGGTATTCCTAAAACAATTTTTAAATCTCTTCCCTGTCCAATTGCTCTATTATTAATTTCAGTCAATAATGCTATCGATGCAGGAACAACATCAACGTCCTTGGTATCTAACCACACTGCTCTGATTTTTGTAGAATCGAGAACAAATTCTAAAGCTTCTCGTAATGAAGGAATTTTTTCTCCATTTCGTAATGTAACCAGAGATCTTAACTGCACCCAGGTGAAGTCCTCAACATCTCCCCAGATCAATCCTTTTTGAGTTAATCTAAGATTTATATCACCATCGTGATATAAAAATGGTACGCCATCCTTAGAAAGACGAGCATCTATCTCAATCCCTGTTGAACCAAATCTTTCGGCTATGTTAATCATTTCAATTGAGTTTTCCGAAACACCCAGGTAATCTGAATTTCTTCCACCGCCCCTGTGGGCAAGGATATAAAAATTACTTTGCTTTACTTGGTCACTAAATGGTCTCATAAATTTTAGGACTAAAGGTTTGTCTGCTAATCCGTTTCCGTTTCCATATTCTCCTACAAACGTGATTGCATTGCCTGAAGTATCTCCGTATACTATTTCACCTCCGCCACTACGAGCAGGGATATAAAACGTTGCTATACCTGTTTCGGAACTAGTTGCATATCTCCAGTAACCGGACAAAAATACTACTGAATCTAAAGAACCGCTTTCCAAAATAATGTATCCCCCATCCTTGCCCGAAAAAATAGAAAGTCTGTCCCGGGTCCATTTTACAACAACCTGATCACCAAGGAGATCTTTTCCTTCAACAACTTCATATACCCCTTCCATTAAAGGCTTAGAACTTTCAGGCAAAGGTTTGGTCTGACTCATAAAACCACTCGGATCAACTACCGGATTAGTTATGTCTACTTCATTATTACAAGAATAAAATAAAAGCAGACTTACGATTAGAATTGATAATTTTTTCATAATATAAATGTTATTGTTGCTTCTGGAATAAAATAAGTTCTGTCAAATGTTGAGAACGCCGCCCACAAGGGATAATAATATTTAAGAAATGTTGACCTGATACCGAGAACTAAAAAGTTATCTTTCCATAACGGCTGCTCAAGGTAAACACCAATAGTCCAACCATTATAAAAATCTAAATTATCAGAAATCTCCAGGTCCCCTTGAGTTGAAGTTTCAGCCAGGTTAAGCACCACTTCGGATTTAAGTGAAATTGCCAATTTATCAAATTGATAACCGACGCTGATATTCGGATAAAGTGTCCACCCATTAACTTTAGTATCAAAACCAAAATGTTTTAACTGCCCTATCCAAAATGCGATGTCTGCTCCCACTGAAAATCCCATTCTGTCAATTTGGTAATTCCATTTAGGTCCTAATGAAAATTGATAGGTGACAATATTAGTTTCAACGCCTCCTTCGGCAACAAAATTTTCAGGAAGTCCGTACTTCACTCTGTATGAAAATAAAGGTGCTCTGATTAAGTCATCTGTTTCAACAACATCCTCAGGTAATTTAGCCGTGGATACACCCAATGAACTTATCATTTGGTGATACCGATAAGTATGCGGAAAGAAGAATGTGTTTTCATTCGCGCCTAACTGCTGGGCATTTGCAGTTGAAACCGAAGCAAACACAAGTATTAGAGTTGCAAGATATCGTAAAATGAATCTCATATATTTATCCATTTATTTTTATTTAATACTAAATAAAACTATTTATTTCTACGGTAATTTAAAGAATTATTTCATCTTATAATTACATTAAAAAGTTATTTATGTAAATAGGTACTTAGTCCTATCAAATCTCCAGAAATTTTATTAAAAATTATCCATCAACAATTAACTCTCATCTCACAATTTAGTGCAGTATCTAGTAAAATTATTCTACTTTTAAAAAAACGCCGTCTGAAAGGCAACTGAAATAGTAGAGAAGTTACCGCCAACCCGAATAACCGCACCGGTACTGTATGCTAACTTTATTGCGCTCACCCTGCTAACGGGAAAATTGAATGTAGCACCGACACGTGAGTTATTCTGTCGGTCATCATTATAAACATCATTTACTGAAGACTGACCTCCTGTGTAGTAAGTAAAGTCGATTGCAGCCCACATTAAGGGATTAAAATTATAGCTAACGTGTGTTTGGAATGTTAGCAATGGATCCTGACTTCGAACTGAATTACCTGGGTAAAACGAACTGTTGTCAGTAAAGAACCAGGCACCAGCGTAAAGATCAATGAACCATTGCTTGCTGACCATGTATGATAATCCTATTTCAGGCTTAAAAGACCAGCGGTTAGTGCCAAGATTTATTAATTTATCGTTGAAGAATTGTCCTGTTGGTGCCGTAACAGTAAGACTTGCACCCAAAACGGTTTGAGGTGAAGATTTTGAAAACTCATCAACTGTTGCAGCCGGAGCTCCTAAAAATAAAACTGATAACCTAAAACGCGTGTCACCAAATCCGTTAAGAGTTATGCTTGAATCTTCACCAAGTACTTTGCCGGAAGCTTCTGCCCACGAGTAAGGTAGCGCAACATATGCCTGTGAAGTCAAACCAAACAGACTGAATGTTCGTGCAATTCCGAGAATTGGAGACGAGACTTTTGCTTCCAGATCTTTAATTGGCAATGTTGGATCAAGCACAACACTTCCGTATGTGTAGTTGAATCCGGCGATTAAAACTGTTGCATCCACAGGTACTCTGGCATAAGCTCTTGGGTCAAGATCCTGTGCTGATACCGTTTTTGTGAAAGACAAAATTATAACTATGAAAATTAACACTTGTACTTTATAATTCATTTTCCACTTTCTTCTGAAAAAAGTGATTCACTATTTCTATAAAAAAAAATTCAAGTAAGAAATGCATTTCATTTTTATTCTTTCACTGAAGCAACTTTGATTCTTCCGCTCTTTGCAGCATCGGCAAGTGCCTGATAATCTTTATCTGTCTGATCAGCATATGCAAATGCAAAGTTAACCATTGCTTCATCCAGTTCATCACTTTTACCGGCGTAGCCAGCTATCATAGCCGCATCACCGGATTTAGCGTGGGCTAGTGCTAATGCCCAGGCACATAATGAACTGTACTGGTCCATATTTTCCGTTTTTACTTTTTTAGGATCAAACTCAACACCGCCCTTCATATCTCTTAACTGACGAACGTAATACTGCATTCCACCTTGTTCACCCCAACCAAGGAAAATATCAGGTGCGCCTTGTATCAGTCGCTGTCCGGCAACTACCCTTTGCCCTTGATTTGAGTAAATGGATTTAGAAAGATAAGGTTCAAGCACAGATGGTTGAGCCTCTTTTAACTGAAGAAATAAAGGATCTTCAGAATTATTACCAATCATAAAAATAATCCAGCATCGAGTTCCAACACTTCCTACGCCAACAACTTTTCTAGCGACATCAACTATACGATAATTTTTTAGTAGAGTCTTGCGGTCTTCAGCAAGAGAATTGAAGTAAGATTCCAAAAATAAACCCAATGCTTCTTTAATAGATTTTCCGGTTTCTGTTTTTGTTTCCCTAACTATGAAAGGTGCATTTTCTTTGAGAAGATATTTTTCATCCACCAAGTCGGTTAACTTACCAAGCACCTGCATATGTGTCCGCTGACGGGCTTTGCTCATTATTTTTTTTGCTCCTTCTTGAGCAGATGGAGATAGCGATTTTAGAATATCATTTTCATTTATGACTGAATACCACAATTCAAGGTTTCCCATCTGCGCATATTGTCTTATTCTTTTACGATATGTTCTTACTGCAGCAATCACCGATTCTTCACACTTATTTGTATCGGCGCCCAAAAATCTTCCTGCAGCGACGATGCTAGCAACTAATCGTTTGAGATCCCATTCCCAGGGACCGGGTAATGTTTCATCAAAATCATTAATTCCAAAAACAAGGTTGCGTTCTGCTGAAGCAAATACACCAAAGTTTGCAATATGCATATCACCACATGCTTGCACATTAATTCCTGTAGTTTTGCTATTGGCTGCCAGATCAGCTGCCATAATTGCTGCGCCACCCCGCAGAAATGCAAACGGAGAACCGAGCATTCTTGCATACCTGACAGGTACCAGATCAGGAATCCGTGTTTGCCCCTGCTCTTCTAAAATTGAAATCGGATCAACACGATTAGCAGCAGGTTTATATTCACCTTGCTTTATACGAGGAAATTTGTCACGTAACTTTTTTCCTGAAGCCAAGCGTTCTTCTATACTCAATTGCGTTGACTGAAAATGATCCAATAGTTTTTTACTCATAATATTTCCCTAAAAAAAATCAGATTTGAATAATTTCTTGATAAAATTTTTTTCTTAGAAATAACAACAGTCACCGCAATCGGTGACCGTTTAAATTATTCGTGTCTTATTTCACTTCCACAACAAGTTTAGGAATACTGCCATTGAATTTTGATTTGGCTTCGCTGCCAATTCTTTCCACAACTGGAGTGGCTAAATCAATGCCCACATCCGCAGTTTCATCCGCAGAGAAAATACCGGGCTGTGTGCGTTCTATTCTTCCTTCACCTACTTTTTTACCATCGATATAAAGTGTGCCCAGACCACCTTTAGCCAGTCCACCGCCATCGTAAGCAAAATCAAATTTTACTGTATGTTTTCCGGGTGTCAGTTTTAAGTTAGATTCTACCGTAGAGCGAGAAATACCGAGGAAGTTGTAGTCGTAAGCTAATGTGCCGTTGATGACATACAAAGCCCATCCGCCAAATCGTCCGGCTTGAGCGATGAGGATACCATTAGCTGTTTTACCTGCTGGTATTTCTATATCAGCCGTAATTGTTTTCGATCTGTTCTTTACATTTAAGAATGAATTTTCAGGAATGCCCACCATGCCTTCAGCAAGGGTTAGTGATGTGCGGTCTCCTAAAAGAGTAGGACGACCCACAGCTTTAGCATCCAGCCGTTCAAATAGACGGTCATCAATGGGTAACGCAAAGTTCTTTTCTGCTTCTTTCATAAACAGATCCTGAAGCTCTTTTAATTTATCAGGATTCTTAGACGCAAGGTCGTTGGTTAAGCTGAAATCTTCAGCAACATTGTAAAGCTCCCAGATATCTTCAGCCAATGGTCTTCTGACTTTTTGCTCCCAAGGTGCCCGGTGTATAGTTCGGGCATACCAACCTTCATGATAAATGGCGCGGTTACCGGCCATTTCAAAATACTGTGTGGTGTGTCTTTCCTTGGCATTGGCATCGTTAAAGGAGTACACCAGACTGGTTCCATCCATTGGGCGTTGCGTTACCCCATTTACGATTTTAGGTTCGGGCAGTCCTGCGGCTTCCAAAATAGTTGGGGCAATATCAATCACATGAGAAAACTGGGTACGCAAACCACCGTTTTCCTTGATACCTTTAGGCCAGCGGATAGCCATGCCTACTTTTGTTCCGCCATGGTCTGATCCTACCTGCTTGGTCCACTGGAAAGGTGTATCAAACATCACTGCCCAGCCTGCAGCCATATGCGGATAGGTTTCAGGACCACCCCACTTGTCAATTTTTTTGAGCATATCAGGAACGGTTTCCTGCACACCGTTGAAGTAGGTCATTTCGCTGAACATTCCATTCATACCTCCTTCGGCACTGGTACCATTGTCACCATATACAAAAATGATCATTGTGTTGTCAGCTTGCCCTGTTTCTTCAACTGCATCAACAAGGCGGCCGATTTCATGATCGGTCATATCCAAAAATCCTGCAAAAGTTTCTGCCTGACGGATAAACAATTTCTTCTCATCGGCGGAAAGATTATTCCATTCCTGAATTGCTTCAGGTTTTGGAGCCAGCTTTGTTCCTTTGGGTACTATACCCATTTCAATTTGGCGTGCTAAAATTTGTTCTCTCATAACATCCCAGCCGCCATCAAATTTACCTTTCCACTTGTCGATATAACTTTGGGGAACATGGTGCGGGGCATGCGTAGCGCCTGGAGCGAAATACATGAAGTAAGGCTTATCCGGTGTCATAGCCTTTTGGAACTTCATCCAGGCAACTGCCTGATTAGTCATATCATTCATAAAGTGATAGTTGGGATCTTGTGGCAGTTCAACGGGATGAATGCCGTCATAAATAAAAGGCGCCCACTGATTGGTTTCTCCACCAATAAAACCATAGAATTTATCAAACCCCTGACGCGTTGGCCAACGGTCGAATGGACCCGAAACACTGGTTTCCCAGACTGCCGTTTCATGCCACTTGCCGAAAGCGCCGGTACTATAGCCATTAAGGCGAAGCATTTCTGCAACGGGCGCAACTTCACCAGGAATTTCTCCTGTACCGCCGGGCAAACCTGTAGCCATTTCAGTAATAAATCCCATATTGTTCACCTGATGGTTGCGTCCGCTTTTTATTGCAGCACGCGTGGGTGAACACACAGCAGTAGTGTGGAAGTTATTATAATGAATACCTTCCGTAGCAATACGGTCAAATGTTGGAGTACTAACCGGTCCGCCAAAAGCACTGGTTCCGGCAAAGCCAAGGTCATCGAGCAGTACCAATATTACATTGGGTGCGCCTTCGGGTGCTTTAACCTCGAATCGTTCCGGAACTTTTACATTACGAACGTCCAATTCAGTAGTCGTTTGGCGAGGGGGCACTTTGATCGGGAGAACTGTTCTGTCTAGTTCACCCGTAGTTACTTTTACTTCCGTTCCTTCCTGGCAACCAAAGAAAAAGGTTACCAAGATTGAAAGGAACACGAAGGAAAATATTCTCTTCATAGATTTAACTCCTTATGATTTAGGAAATGATAATTAATTATTTGACACACAAATTTAATTTCTGTTAATGCATTTAACATTCGATTAAAAAATACTTGTTGGCAATAACACCGCAGCCAAAATTCTTAATTGCCAATCTGCAGCGTACTCTGGCTTAACAACATTGTTGAAATAACTTACGTTAACATTTACGGGTAACTTCCCAAGCTTAATTAATTTTCCTGCACCGATTCCAAGCGGAACAGTCCATTGATTATCACTATCAGCTTCCCAGTTAGCTGTAATGATAGGTGCAAAGGTTAAATAAAAATCCGGGAAATTGTAATTAATGAATGGCTGAAAAGTAAAAAAGTTTACATCGGATCTATTTTCATCGCCTGCAAAAGACCAAATGTTATTAATCAAACCACCAACAACCCATTGCCCCGGCATTGCTAATGCGACTAAAGATGGCCCAGCCGCCCACTTTCTAGTACCAAAATTATTACCGCCTGTGGGAAAAGATATAGCCGGCCCAATGCCCCAGGTTAAACTTTTTGATTCTGGGGCATAGAAAGCGGTAAATAGTATATCACCAAATCCAAAATCAGAACCGCTTTCCTGTGTGTAGTCGGGATTCCAGATCAGTGGAAAAATTGTTCGTGTTATAAGTCTTCCATTATATAATGGAATAACCGGCTGAATGTTTAATACATTTTGTGTTCTGTCACCATTCAAGCCCATATTAAAGTTTGTGTTATTCTGAAAAGGTATGCTAATTAAATTAGCAATAGGATTTTGCGCTGCTTTTGTCAAATCCTCATTATTATCCTGTGCTATTATCAAAGATGACAAGGAAATTGAAAGTAACATAAGTATTAAAAAATGTTTCATAAGTTTATTCTTTCTAGTTGTAAAGAAAATAATTATCTCATTTATTAATTTACCGATAATTTCCTCTTAAAGTTTGAATATATAAGCCATCCTCATCCCGAAATAACTCAACTCATTCATCACCTAATACTTTTTAAATTGATTTAAATAAAATTATTATCCTTCCACCTTCTCAACATTTACAACTTCATACATATTTTTTCCATCTTTTTGTATTGGTTGATAATAAACCTCTCCGAATTTAACATATGTTACATCACCGATTTTAACTTCTTCACCACCTTCAGGTAAGTTTTCTACAACACTACCTGCAGTTGGCGGAACAACTGTATATCCACTATCAGTTTTTTCGTAATAAGTTCCGCCATAGTAATAATTATTTGTGGTTTCATTTATTATAACCGTCTGCGTATTTGGTGGCAGGGTGTCAATTGTTGCTCCGTTTGGAGCTTGAACAACAGTATAACCACTACCACTTTTTTGATAATAAACCCCATCATCATAATGATATTCCTGATTGTCAATAGATATAACTATTGCAGTAACCGCTATTACAGCAACAAAAAATCCCCACGGATGATATGCAGGACCCCAATAAAATGGATGATACGGATGATAATGATATGGATGAAAAGCATAGTAATGATATCCACCAAATGCATACGGAGGTCTTGGATAAACTGCAACAGGGCGTCGAACATAAACATCCCTGTCAATATTAATATCTCTGTCAACATTAATATCTCTATTAATATTTACATCTCTCTCTTTGTCTCGGTCGATATTATCTCTATTGTCAGTAACATTATTTCTATCCTTATTCACATCCCGTGTATTATCACTAACCTGAACATCTTTGTTTCTCGAATCAACATTATTTCTGTTTTTCGTATCCATCGTACTTGTTTTATTCGTCGGTGCTTTAGTTGTCTTATCTCTGCTGGTGGATTTTTGATATCCGCCATTTATAGATTTGTTTTGCTGCGTATTTGGTCTGGAAATATTTTGATTGGTTTTTGTCTTACCTGAATTATGATTCATACGCTGTGCTTCTGCTGAGTAGGGAAGCATAAATATTAACGCAACAAACAAAATAAGGCAGACTGAATTTAGTTTAATCGTTTTCATAATTACCTCTTACTAATATTATTTCTAAAAATTAATTTACTTTGCAATTAGTCTTAGTTTATTGGCACCAGCGGGTGGTGTAAACTCAAAGACTGCATTCGGTAAAACCGGATTTAGTACCCAATCTGAATATGTAGCCTCATACTGTGTATTCGGGATTTTATCGTTATAAGATATTATCAATTTCACAGGCAGGAAAAACGCATCATCAGAAATCCAGATTTGAGTAATTATATCTTTGTTCTTTGCGACAATATGGAAGCAGTCTTTATCTTCAATTTTACTTTTACCAATAAATTTTATTTGATCGTTATGTTCTATCAAATCATCAGTAAAGGATGGATAAAAGAAATCAGCCGCCGGAAATTCTATTCCATAAGTTTTGTTTACCGTATCTATTGTTGCAATTGTTGTTGAAGGTGCTTCGATTATTGCATAGTTATTTTCAGAATATGAATAATATGCAAGCTGCTTACCATTATACCAGAATCCGCTATGACCTTTATCTCCGTTGGAATTGATCAACATTTTATCTGGACCTGAAAAGTATACCTGGTGAACAATAAAATATTTTATTAAACCTATTTCGTCACCGGGCTGGTCAAAAGATGTACTTACCGAGAAACTGCAGGACTGCAAATCTCCAATAACTTCACCCATCCTATCCAGAAGTAATATAGCCGTTGTGTCATAGTTTGCTTGCTGAGCAATTGTTTTAAAATTTGTTAAAACAATTAAAACTGTTAAATAATAAAGTATTTTCATTATTACCTCTTAAGTTTTCTTACTCTAAAAAACTGATACTTTTTTTGATTTTTAATTTAACTTTGTTTCTTATCTGCAATAATCAGCTCTTTAAAAAGATTATCAAATAACTGATTATCTTATCATTTACAAAATAAAGGATAACAAGTTGGATAATAATTTTTGTTATCAAATAATAATTTCGTTTTGCCTTATAGAATTGATAACGTGTGAAAAATAAAAATACTACGCCGATCAAATATTCTAACGATCTTATATCAAATATTGAACTCATTGTTTCCGATAAAATAATCTTGGACAAAAATCAAAGGTAAAAAAATGACTGAAAAATACCATTATCTGTCCGGCTTGAAAGGCATTTGATACGATCAATTCAGGTAAGTTGAATCCTGCTTTATAATGAAATATGAAGTCAGTAATTGTTAACAGGATAATAAAATTGAAACCAATAGCAGCAAAAAATTTATGGGCAAGCATAGGATTGATAATTTCAATTTTATTTAATTCTATTGCTTCATTGGGAAATTTCAAATGAATTGTTGTATAAAGAAAAGTTGAAAGTCCTCCAATAAGTAGCAGAAATAAGAATGGGTTAAAGTGATTAACTCTCTTACCATTTAGATAATCCAGAATAGCATTACCGGGATGAATTAAAAGTTCTTTAATGGTATAGATTATACCTTTATTAGCGTGAAAAAATGCCTGTGAAAATTGTAAAAATAATTCCTTCCAGGTAATACGCAAAGTTTTAGCAGATTGTCTGCAGTCATTACAGTAATTCCCTGAAAAATTATTGCCGCAGTTTTTGCAAATATTTAGATTACTATTTTCGTTCATACTATATTTTCAAACTAATCCTGATCCATAAAATTATATGATAATGAATTTTACCAAATTTCAAACCAGAGCTATTAAAATAATTCTATCTGTTACTCTATAGGTCTTGCTGCATTAATTTTTCAGGTCATTTCGAAGGAGCCTGCCTGTCGGCAGACAGGTCTTCTGCCATAGGCATCCCTTTGGGAGAATGAGAAATCCTTGTACTTTACAGTATAAAAGATTTCTCCCCCGATGAATCGGGGTCGAAATGACAATCATTTGATTTCTGCAAAACACTCTATAGAGTATGCCTTACAATTAAAGAAAAAATATTGTCTGTTGCATCAAATTTGTCTTCATATGTATTTCTGGAACTGTTTATGTAGTAAACAAACTCGGCCCGGAATGCGTTATTGAAAATATATCCTAGTCCTAACATTATCCTGCTTTTATTTGCAAATCTTTCAGTAGCTGATCCGTTAAGATCAAAAAACAGTTCTAGTCTGAATGGGACATAAAATGTTCTTACAGCCATTGTTTTATTATTAATCGTTATTCGTCCGCCAAGTCTTGTTCTGATTCGCATTTTTTGTTCGTTTGGTGTGTCGTCGTCAAAAAATATGTATCTATATTCAAAGAGTGTGGCAATAAAAGGTTTATAAAGATTAAAATGCTCACCCTCGGTATTCCATCGTGCTGTCGTCATAATCCAGGGTCTTATTTCAAATGAATTTAAATATTGAGGATCGTAAGTGTAATGCAGTTCAAGACTTCCATCAAATAACAGCCACCAAAGTTTTTGAAATGTGACAGTGTTATTTAAATAAACATCAACCCATCCGCCCTCAGATAATAAACGATTATAACCAACGTTTAATTCATAATCCCAATCCAGATCTTGAACGGGGTAGGACATATAATCCAGCCACAACTGGCTGCTCTGTGCAGCAACTTTTGAAAAATTGAGCACAATAAAAAAAAACAGAATTAAAATATAATTTTTCAAGCTATAGCAATTAAATATTAATACATATTAGATTACATATTATAAGTTATTTGTAATAACTGAAATTCTTTTAAACATCTAAATAGAATGAATTGCTGAGCAAGATTTTTACTCAGCAATTCTGCTTTTTTTATTTGTAAGGACGAATAATTAGTATTCTCTGAACAACTAACAATTAAATAAATAATTAAAGTTTAAATATATAAGCCAACCTCATCCCGAAATAACTAAGTTCATTTATATAAACAAAGCCAGCAGAAATATCTACTGCTCCTTTTTCACTGGTCTTTACTTCGTAACCTAAGTTTACGTTACCTGCAAACTCAGTCGAGGAGGCAGTGTATTCGATTCCCAGCAAGGTAGTTTTAGCGGTCACAAAATTTGCACCAATAAGTCCCCCGATGTACCAATCCATTTTGGGAGAGAGATAAAATTTTGCACCTGCAAGTAATGGAACCATTGTCCAGCTAAATTCATTATCACCACCGAAATAAGTATAGCCGCTATAAATAACACCGGTTACATTTTTTCCTAATGGATGTTCATAAGTAACTGAGCCTCCATAACCGATATTTGCAAAATCAGCCCAATCACCAACCGGGAAGTAAACATTGCCGCCAAGACTTATTCCTGGTTTCTGGGCAAAAAGAGACGTTGATAATAACATCGAAAGTATCAGGAGTGAAAAAAAGTTTTTCATTATGTGTTCCTTTATAATTGTTTAAGGTAATTAATTAAGTGATTTTTTATAAAACATATATTTATCATAACATTAGTTTTCAAAGATCAATTATTTATTTCTGAACCGGTGTAGGTGGAAACTGTGCAAGTATCTGGGCAACCCCATTATTAATATTTGCAGTTCGCTCTTCCACAGTAGCGTTCGGGTTTAAAGCACCTGTTCCGGTACCACGCCAGACTAACTCTTTCTTAGCTCATATCGATGACATCAATTATTAGAGTTCCTTCATCATACTGTGATACATCTATATTTGTTGTACCGCCATATCTGCCCCAATAAGGTCCATATCCATAACCGTAGGAAGTAATGTTTGTTTTTGTCTGCTTTCCAAAAAGTATAGCCACACCAAAATCAGCATTTTCAGATACAGTATATCCTTTTGCTGTCAATTCATTCTTGATTGCATCTCCAAAACGGTTAGCATTAATTTGATCAATCCCTGCTTCAGGAGAAATTGGAATAAATCCAAAAGTTTTTAACTTTCGAAAAATCATAACCGGGATCATAATCCTGATTAACAGATATGGTTGAACATCCAACTAATAATAACGCTGCTGTTAGCGTAACAAAAGTCAGACTTATGGAATTTTTTATCGATCTCATCTGAGCGCCTTTCTTTTAAGTTATTTATTTAGTTAATTAATAAGTGACCTGCAAAAAACTTTAATTCAGCAATTTTATAATTATATTATTTACTCACTTTCTTTTAATCGTTTTACACCTTCAATTAGCGGATGCCAGCCATAAACAAATGTTACCATAAAACCATCCATTTTAAGTGCGTCCGCTGCATCATCATTTATTGTTGACTTGTAACCAAAAGTAAGATTAATGTTTTCATTAATCTGATATCCCAGCGTAATACCGAGAGCGATATTGTTAAGTTTTTTACCTTCCAAGGTGTCTATGGTTGCTTTGCCGCCGTTAAACCATGCACCGTCCAGCGATGCCCAGAAATTATGAGTAAGATCTCTTGAAAGATGTGCATCTAATTGTAATATAGGATCGGTTTTCATCGTTTGCCCTACGAAATCAGTGTTATCTCCAAAAAGCCAGACCGCCGGTAAGAATTCCAGAGTTGTACGTCTGCCCGGTACCCATGGACCAATTTGCCAGACGATTGGGGCACCTAATCTTCCGATACCAGCGATTCTGTCCTATATTTAGTGCCACTGTATCGTTGTATTCTCCTACCGGGAAAGCTATGTCCATCAAAAGATCAAGTGAGAATCCCGGTTCATAACGCATTAGATCGGGCAAACTCGTTTGCGCCTTAGGACCAATAATATTTATATTGAATTCAAGCATTGGGTCGCCAAAACCTTTTGCAGTTTCTTTAGAAGTTAAACTGGTTGAAATAACTTCACTGGAAATGTGGCCCATAGGAAAGATGACTGAAATCATTGCTGACCGATCAAACATTGGTAAAAATTTGGCGTACCCGACCATTGCCATCGTTGCATTTACATAAGCTCCCGGATTTACAATATGTGACGGGTCAAACGGATTAGTATTTCCGTTAATTGATTCAACAATCAACGGTACACCGTTGGCACCAGCTAAAGTCTTCCAATAAAAACGAGCAGGAGTTTGTGCGTTTATTTGCTGGGTACTAAAAACCGTTAGTGTAAGAATTGCAATTACAGCATACGGCTTAAAGATCATTTTTAATTTTGATAATATATATTCTTTCATTATTTCACCTTCTATATTTATAAAGTGTTAATTTTTCCACCACGATTCTATTTCTTTGGTTCAGCCATCATATCCTGTGGCGGTATAAACTGTTGCTGATAATTAACCGGCGGATAGCCTGCTTCAACCGGCACACGTGGAGGAAGAGCATCTTCAAGAGTTTCCAACATAGAACGGTTCGGAATTATTACATTATTCTCTTTAACATAGTTATCCCATAGTTTAAGAAGTGCATTTAACTTTTCAGGATTTTCTTTTGCAAGATCTTTTCTTTCACTGGGATCATTTGCCAGATTAAATAGTTCCCAATCTCCTTTCCCAATAGATTTATATTCCCACCGAATCTTCCAATCCCCCTGAATTAATGCACGGTTACCAAAAATTTCCCATGCCATATAATCCTTATCAGTTCTTGGTGATTCAGTTTTACCCGATAACATCGGTAGCCACGATTTTCCCATAAGCGGGGGTAGTTCATGTCCGTTTTCTAATGTCTTAGGATATTTGGCATTTGCAATTTCAAGTAAGGTCGGCATAATATCAGCAACGTGCATCTGCCCGTTGTTAATGCTTCCGTCAGGTCTTTTTACAACAGGACCACTGACTATCAGTGCATTCCTTATACCTCCTTCACCCGTCCAACCCTTGTACTGACTAAATGGTGTCATTGATACCTGTGCCCACATTGGACCATAACTAACATAGCTGCCAGGATCACCCCATGCATTCGGATCAGTTTCTGACCAATTCGCTGCAGCAAACAGAAAATCACGGGTACCTGGTGAGCCGGCAATCATTTTAAAGAGATCAGTTCCCTCAGCTCCATTATCACCAAACACAATGAAGATAGTGTTTTCATATTCACCAATTTGTTTAAGGTAATCTATTAATCTGCCTATGTGATAATCCATATTTTCAACCATACCGGCGTAGAGTTCCATCTTCTTACCGAGAATTGCTTTTGCTGCCGGAGCCAGGACAATCGGATCCGGAAGGAACCACATTCTTTCAGCCAGCTCCGTACCGGCAGGTACAATACCAAGCTCAATTTGCTTTTTCAGACGTTCCTGACGAACTTGGTCCCAGCCTTTGTCGTACTCACCAACGTGACGATTACGCCAGTCTCTTGGCAGATGAAATGGATCGTGCGGCGCTTGTTCGGAGACATAAGCAAAAAATGGTTTGCCATCTTTTCTGCTATCCTCAATAAATCCAATCAGTTTGTCAGTGTAAGTTTTAGTTGCGTAGTAATCACCAGGAAGTTCTGTAAGGTATTTTCCATCTTCAGTATAAACCGACTTGGGATTAGCAGCTGTAAAGCTTGTCATGTCCCAATAACTTCCGGCTCCATCAAGAAGTGAGAAGTCTCTTTCGAATCCTCTGGCTGCAGGTATCAGATCAGGAGCTTTTCCCATATGCCATTTGCCAACCATATATGTATGATAACCGGCTTGCTTTAGTAATTCCGGTAAAGTCGCGACCTGTTTGTTCAAATGACCCTCATAACCGGGAACACCTCGCTGATTTGGAGCGGTCCATTCATCCATATTACCTAAACCATTAATATGAGTATCTACACCGCTCAACAGCATTGATCTTGTTGGTGAACAAGTTGCGTGTGTATAGAAATTTGTGAAGCGCACTCCTTCATTTGCAAGGTTATCAAAGTTCGGAGTTTTTATCTCGCTTCCAAATGAACCCATATCAGAATAACCCATATCATCTGCAAGAAGTATTACTATGTTTGGTCTGCGCTGTGTTTCTTGCGCAAAGCCATCAGACGGAGCGGCAAAAGAAACTAACAGCAAAAGTATAACTATTAATTTCAAACTTCTTACAAGCAGTTTGAAACTGCCTGTTCTTTTTGCTTTAGTAAATTTAAAGCAATGAAACTCAGTTGCTTCCGAAAGTTTCACCGTATTTACTACATCATTCATATTTGAACTCCTTTATTTATAATGTCTAAAAAATATTAATTTTTCTAATCCCCATAATTCAATAAAGCTGTTTGTTAATTCTTAACTATTAATTACAAGAGAATCATTCACTTTAATTCTGACATCATCGCAAAGACTTAGTACTGAACCCTTCAAAATATTAAACTCATTGTTGTAGAAATTCTTTTCCAGTTCATTCTTTCCGGAAAAAGTTATTCTAATGGATAGATTATTTTGAAGATCAATTTTTGTTTCAAAATCTTTACAATAATTTTTTATCAAAGATTTGAGGGGTTCAAGTGTTTGATAAAATTCATTTTTTTTATTCTCACTTATTTTGGCACTAATAAATACTGTTTCCATATATAAACCCTTTAAGAATTAATTGTGATAAAACCTTTAAGGTTAAATTTAACTTGTTAAACGCAATTGTTAAGCCAGAAATGAATTATTTGATTATTCGATTACTAGAAGGAAATTAAGAGATTATGGAATAATCACTCGTTAAATATCACGAGTGTCGTTAAATATAACGGAAGCTATTAAGAGTTGTTTCTTTTGATTCCCAGCTTTCGCATCTTTGATCGGAGAGTTTCCGGATTGATATTTAAGATGGCCGCAGCACCCCCTGTTCCACTGATTTTCCAAGATGTTTTTTCAAGTGCTTGTATGATATGATTTTTTTCAAGCTCTTCGAGGGTAGAAAAATTATCAGCGCTAATATCAGAAGTAATTAACGATTCAAGATTCAACTCGTTACTTTCAGAAGTTATTACTGCTCGCTCGATTACATTTTCCAATTCTCTAATATTTCCGGGCCAAGAATAATCGAGAAGTAGATTTAAAGATTTTTTTGAAATAGTATTTACCTGCTTATTAAATTTTTCAGAGTATATTTTTACAAAATTTTCAGCAAGAGGCAAAATATCTGATTTTCTTTCCCTAAGCGGCGCTACAGAAATAGGAAATACATTTAACCTATAGTAAAGATCATTGCGGAAGCGACCTTTATAAATTTCACTTTTAAGTACTTTGTTAGTTGCTGCAATAATTCTAACATCTGTTTTTATGGTTTTAGAACTTCCGATTCTCTCAAATTCACCCAGCTGTAAAATATTAAGAAGTTTCGGTTGAAGATTAAGCGGCAATTCCCCAATCTCATCTAAAAAGATGGTCCCTCCGTTAGCTAATTCAAATCTGCCGATTCGTTTTTCGACAGCACCGGTGAAAGCACCTTTCTCGTGTCCGAATAATTCACTCTCTATTAAGTTTTCAGGTATGGAAGCGCAGTTTACTTTTATGAAAGGTTTATTACTTCTTTTACTTCCTTTGTGAATCGCTTTAGCAACTAAATCTTTACCTGTGCCTGTTTCACCTTCAATTAAAACTGATGCATCGGTTGGTGCCACCTGTTGAATTTTAAAGAGTACATATTTAAATGGTTGACTAATTCCTATAAATTCTTTTCTTTCACTGGTAATATCTAACTGATCCTTTAAATAAACATTTTCAGCTTTAAGCAATTCGTTCAGCCGGGATATTTCTTTCATTTGTTCGTTAATTTTTTCCCGTGCAGAAACTAAGTCACTAATGTCAATAGCTAACCCGATTACATAAACCTCACCTTCAATTTCACAAGATCTTGCTCTTGTAAGAACGGGTATTTTCTTTCCGGATTTAGTTACAATTGTGAATTCTAATGAGCCGGCACCTTTTACAAGAGTCTCAATAAATGCCGCTCTTAATTTTTCCCTATCGCTTTCTTGTGCAAACTCCGGATTTTTTCCTGCATGTAACTCTTCGGTGGAATAACCGAGAATTTCTTCTCCTCTTTTATTCCATGCAACCAATTTCTTATCTTTATCAAAGATGTATGCTAGTCCGGGCATACTGTCCATAATAACCTGATTAAGGACTATATTGCTTAATTTTTCGTTCATACAGGAAATAATAAAAATTTATTTCTAATATAGTAAAGAGTAAATAATGTTAATAGTAGAGTAAAGTAAATGAATCAAAAAATAATTTGGTTGTACAAGAGTCACTTTCAAGTTACCCAGTCGTTGATTTGGATCTGTGATATTTCTTTTTCAATTCAAGATTCAAACAAATTGGCACACCTGGTTTTATTTGTTACTGCTAATTAAAAAGTAAATACTTTGTCCGCTTCTACAGACCATTTAGCAAGTTCGCTCATATTACTCCTTGTACAGCCCTCAATAAATTCTAATGAAGCCACTCCCCTTGCATCAATGCAGCCGCCGCAGATTTTTACTTTACCGCCTTTGTTTACAATAGCTTTCAACATTCTTTCTATATTGTAATATCCTTTTGGAGTGTTTTGATTTACCAAAGCACCTGTAACAGAATCTGCCATTAAGAAAACATTCACTTCAACCTCTGGATGTTCTTTCTGGATTGTCATTGCAAGACGACAAGCATTATAAAATTTTTCTGTACCGTAAGGTGCATCGTTTATTAAGAAAAGTATTTTCATGATTATCCTCTATTTGTTTTAATATCGACCTCATCCCTGCCCTTCTCCTTTTTAAGGAGAAGGGTTTTAAATTCCCCCTCCTTCCTTCAACTTTGCTCAGGAAGATTGAGAGAGGAAATGGTGAATTTGTTCTGGTAAAAGTATCTTTAATAAAATCAGATGGCAAGTAATAGAGATAAATAAAAAAGTTTAAATCAATTGGACGCTAAATGCTTTAGAAGTAAATGTTTACTCTATTGTTTCTAAAAATATCTACCACAATCTTTGTATTAACTTTTTGAGAAATATTTTGAAAAAATTAAAAAACATAGTTTCAGTTTATACGATTGTGTTCTCATCGATTATAATTCTTGGAATTATTGGTTGCAAAGAAAATGAAACTATTAAGAAAGAGAACGATAAACCAACAATTAAAATTGATAAACAATTGCTGCAAGGAAGCTGGGTGCGAACAGATGCCGAGTATCAAATTAAAATAACCAATATTTCTGACAATGGAGTTTTGATTGCTCATTATTTGAATCCAAGACCAATCAATGTCAGCAAAGCAGAGTGGACCTATAATGAAGGATTTTTAAAAATATATATTGAATTACGGGATGAAAATTATCCCGGCTCAAACTATAACCTAAAATACATACCCGAAAGAGATATGCTTGCCGGGGATTATTTTCAAGCAGTTGAAGGTTTAACTTTTTACGTGGAATTTGCTCGTAATAACTAGACTTAGGATTTTTTTGAACTTTTTGTAGATTTGATCTGTTACAAAAAAGCTATCTTTTAATCAACTATTTCATCAAACAAACTATGAAAGTACTAATTATGAAAACAAAGCAATTTTTGTTTTTATTTTTATTCTCTTTTGTGTCTCTGATGGCACAAGACAAGAAACCAAACATTCTCGTTATATGGGGCGATGATATCGGTCAATTCAACATCAGTGCCTATAATATGGGTATGATGGGTTACAAAACACCTAATATTGATCGTATTGGGCAGGAAGGTGCTGTTTTCACCGATTGGTATGGACAGCAAAGCTGTACTGCCGGACGTGCCGCTTTTATAACAGGTCAATCACCAATACGAACAGGACTAACTAAAGTCGGCTTGCCTGGTGCGCCCGAAGGGATGAAGAAAGAGGATCCGACTATTGCTACGTTATTAAAACAGCTTGGTTATGCTACCGGTCAGTTTGGAAAAAACCATTTAGGTGATCGTGATGAGATGCTTCCAACCAATCATGGTTTTGATGAATTTTTCGGCAATTTATATCACCTTAACGCTGAGGAAGAACCAGAACATCCTGATTATCCAAAAGATGCTGATTTTAAAAAGAAGTTTGGACCTAAGGGTGTAATTCACAGTTTTGCTGATGGACGTATCGAAGACACAGGTCCACTTACAAAGAAACGTATGGAAACAATTGATGAGGAAGTAAGCGCTAAAGCGATTGATTTTATGGAGCGCGCGAATAAAGATGGTAAACCATTTTTCTTATGGTGGAATTCAACCAAGATGCACATCTTTACTCATCTAAAAGAGGGTGTTGATGGTAAAACAGGTCTTGGCATATACGCAGATGGTATGGTTGAACACGATAGACAGATCGGTGAATTGCTTGCAAAGTTGAAAGAACTGGGGATTGAGGAGAACACAATTGTAATGTATTCAACTGATAACGGGGCTGAAGCATTTACATGGCCTGATGGTGGTACTACAATGTTCCGTGGTGAAAAAAACACTCAATGGGAAGGCGGTTATCGTGTACCATGTGTTATTCGATGGCCTGGTGTCATTAAACCGGGCACTATTATTAATGATATTGGTGCACACGAAGATATGCTCACTACACTTCTTGCTGCTGCCGGAAATACAAATGTAAAAGAGGAACTTCTTAAAGGTAAAACTGTAGGTGGTACTACATACAAAGTACATCTGGATGGTTACAACCTTATTCCCGCTCTCAAAGGCGAAGCTGAGTGGCCTCGAAAAGAATTTTTATACTGGACGGACGAAGGAAGTGTTGCTGCTTTGCGCTATAATAATTGGAAGGTGACATTCCTTAAACAAAACGCTCATGGATTACACGTTTGGCTAGAACCATTTGAAGAACTCCGCGCTCCAATACTCACAAACCTAAGAATGGACCCTTTTGAATTAGCTCATGATATTGGTATGGACTACGAACGCTGGTTTCTAGAACATATGTTTTTAATTGCCCCTGCAGGTGCATATGTAGGACAGTGGCTGCAGAGTTTCAAAGAATTTCCTCCACGACAAAAACCCGGAAGCTTTAATCTTGAACGGGTAATGGAAAAAGTTATGAGTGGAACGAAACAGTAATCAGGCAATTCAGTAAAGCAGATATAATGAAAGTATTTTTTTGGGTGGCCCATCTGGCTGCCCTTATTATTTTAAATGTTAGGTGAGCATATGAAAAAAGGAATAAAACTGTTTGTTGCTGTATTAAGCATTAATCTATTCCATTCTTGTTCTGTAAAACAAAATGATTCAATCGATCCGCTTCCCTCCTGGAATGAAGGGAAATCAAAACAATCCATTATTGATTTTGTCAATGAGGTCTCTAATGAAAACAGTCCAAACTTTGTGAAGTCTGTTGATAGGATCGCAACTTTTGACAATGACGGAACACTCTGGTCTGAACAGCCATATTATTTTCAATTGGCTTTTGCTTTAGACAGAATAAAAGTAATGTCTCCCGATCATCCCGAATGGAAAAGTACTCAACCATTTAAAGCAGTTCTTGAAAACGACACGAAGACAATTATTGAATCAGGTATGAAAGGATTGATGGAAATAATTATGACTTCGCATGCAGGAATGACTACAGATGAATTTGCAAAGATCGTTTTAGAATGGATAAACACAGCGAGACATCCGAAGACAAATAAACTTTATAAAGAAATGGTTTATCAGCCAATGCTTGAGCTTCTTGAATACTTAAGAGCAAATGGTTTTAAAACTTATATCGTATCAGGTGGCGGAATTGAATTTATGCGGCCATGGACGGAAGAAGTTTATGGAATTCCGCCTGAACAGGTTATTGGCAGCAGTATCAAAACAAAATTTGAAATGGTTAGCGGACATCCTGTTTTAATTCGCTTACCCGAAATTGATTTTGTAGATGATAAAGATGGTAAGCCTGTTGGTATTCAAAAGTTTATCGGAAATAGACCAGTTGCTGCTTTCGGAAATTCTGATGGTGATTTGCAAATGCTTCAATGGACAGCTGCCGGTGATGGAAAACGATTGATGGTATACATTCATCACACTGATGCTGAAAGAGAATGGGCTTATGATCGTGAATCTCACATAGGGAAATTTGATAAAGGACTCGATGAAGCAAATGCAAAAGGATGGACTATTGTTGATATAAAAAATGATTGGAAAAATGTTTATTCCGATTGAAATAAGTGAGAGTGAGAACACAATTAGAGTATTGCAATTATTTTTAATCCATAGGAAACATTGAAATGAATTTAGGATTATTAGTTTAATTACAGATATGGAGTTAAATTTTATTGGTTAAAAGTTAATATTTTTAATTTAATTAATAAATTTTAAGGATAGAGCTATGAAGAATAATTTTAATTTTATTAAGGATATGATTATTGGTGGAATACTTTTTTTTATTCCTCTTATAATTTTAATTGTAATATTACAAAAAGCATTACAGATAGCTATCTGTACTTGTGGGTCCAATTATAAAGTTATTAGACGTAACTACATATTTTTGGAATCGGAGCTGAAATTGTCATATCGATTGTTATAATACTTTTTGTGTTATATCTGGCGGGACGCATTTCCAAGACAATGACGGCAAAAAAGGCTGTTACAAAACTTGAACAAAATCTGCTTTCTAAAATTCCCGGATATGATATCCTAAAAAAAACAGGAGAAAGTTTTGCAGGATTCGAATCTGAAAATTCACTTCCAATAGTTCTTGCTCGTATTGAAGATGCATGGCAGTTTGCTTTTTTGATTGAAGAAATTGAGGGTGAAAATTTTGCTGTTTATATCCCCGGTATACCAAGTCCATTATCAGGCTCATTATACTTCTTAGAAAAGAACAGAATTAAAAAAACGAATATTCCTATGAAAGATGCAATGAAATGCATGCGCGGGTTGGGAAAAGGTTCGAATGATTTAGTAAAAAATTATTTATAATTTAGTAAACATAAAATTGGAAACAATATTATTATGAAAACAAAGATTCTAATAGGCTTATCATTATTCTGTTTGATGTCATTACTATTCGCCTGTAATACAAAAAAAACAGAACCAGTTGCAGTTGTAATTGACAAAGAACAAATAAAAAAAGAAATTCAAGCCAAGGAAAATGAATTTGCTGAGACGTACAATTCCGGAGTAGCAAAAGCTATTGGCTATTATGCAGATGATGCAATAACCTTTGCTCAAAACAGAGAACCATTGGTAGGCAAAGCAGCAATTGTAGAATATTTAATGGCAGACTTAAATGCAGCTACTAAATCCAATAAAATTTCGTTTACAACCAACGAAGTTTTTGTATCAAATGATGGAAACCAGGTGGTTGAGATTGGCTATTATAAAGTAGTTGACTCTACTAATACTGCCGTTAATACCGGAAATTATATGGTTCTGTTTGAAAAAAGAAACGGCAAATATGTCTGTGTTAGAGATATGAGTGCTTCTGATATGCCACTTGAATAAAAAGACAATGAATTTGTTTTTAAAAGAGGCTGTCCAATGTTTCGTTAGGATCAGCCTCTTTTTATTACTTGTGCAATAACTTTTAAGCATCGTACTTATAAATACTACTGTCAATTATCGTCTTCTGCCTCCCACCGCCACCTCTGGAACCTCCGCTGCTATAATTACCTCCACTTCTCGAACGTGATGATCCCATTGAATTATTAGTTGATGACTTCTGCATTGAGGAAGTGTTTCCCATTGACTTATTTGTTGTAGGCTTATTCATTGTTGTTGAAGGAGCTTTTGTCTGATTAGTTGTTGTAGGCCTCTTAGTATTTGTTGAAGTTCCTTTTGACTTATTATTTGAAACGTTACTCTTATTGTTTGACACGTTGTTCTTGTTATTCGATACGTTATTCTTATTGTTTGACACGTTGTTCCTGTTATTCGAAACATTATTCTTATTATTTGAAACGTTGTTCCTGTTATTCGATACGTTATTTCTATTATAATTACCATTAGCATTATTATGGTTCACGGTATTGGAACTATTTCTGGAATTATTGTAATTATTATAATTATTTGTATTATGAATCACTACTGTATTGCCATACCCACCATGATAACCGCCATGATAATAATAATTGTTATGACGATAAACGCCAACCGCCACTACAGTAAATGCTGCAAAATAAGGCGGATAATATGCGTAATGATACGGCGGATAATAGGGCACATAAACAGGTGAATACACATATTGCACTATTGGAGTTGATTCAACCACTACAACAGTGGTTGGTGCAGGAACCTTTACAGTATCAGGTTTGGTTCCGGTATACCCGGGATTAGGAGTAACCGGGTAGGCTTAGGTTCAATAACATAATCTTTACCATACAAATCTTCATCTCCTACAATTTGCATAGTAACTTTATCATTTTTATCCTTTGATACTAAAATGACCGCAACATCCTGTGTCTCTTTTTCAGTTACGTCAACCTGGAGAATAAAAGTAAAATCCTTGTCTTTTTGCTTTGTTACAACCTTGATGAAATCAACTTTGTTATCCAGATTTAAATCAAGATTATTGATTCCGGTTTTTTCTTCATTTAATGATTTTTCAAAATCCTCAATGGTCTTTGATTTCTGAAAAAGATCCAACACGGCATAAAGATCCAGGTTATCGCCAGGCAAGCCTAATAATGTTGTATCAGTCTCTGTTTGAGAAAAAACAGGAAAACTTAACAAGATAATCGATAGTATAAAAGATGTTAAAAAACTATTTTTCATGGGGCAATTATTTCTAAATTTATTGCCAAAGTTTACAAATAATATCATCTTCGATCAACATAGTTGAAGCCGCATTATTTTGGATTATATAAATAACATAGCAATTTAATTGGCTATCAAAATGATTTGATGTTTTGTTGGTATGAAAATGGATTGTAAAAAGTTTATTAACGACAAATAAAAATCACAATCAATTTTATTAACTTTTAAAAGCGATTTTTATAGAGAATTTTTTAATGCTGAATAATAATACTAATAAAAAGCCAAAACTGTTTTCTGGAATACTTCTTCATCTGCATCCCAAGTCTATTAATGAAGACGCTCTTTCATTCAACCGTACGTTCGGTCTGGGTGGAATGGCTGCGCTTTTAATTGTTATTCTTTTCATAACCGGAATACTATTAAGATTTTACTACGAACCATTTCCACAAAAAGCGTACAATTCAATTTTAGTTTTGCAGAACAATGTTTTATTCGGACAGCTGATTAGAAACATTCATCATTGGTGCGGAGTTTTTCTCGTTATCATTTCTTTTCTTCATCTGTTAAGAGTTTTTTTCACAGGCGGATTTCAGTCATCTACGAAAAATTAATTGGTTAATCGGTCTAGCACTTTTTATTTTAGTTATTGCATCCAACTTTACAGGATATTTACTTACCGTGGGATCAGCTTGCTTACTGGGCAATTACTGTTGGCACAAGTTTGCTTGATTATCTCCCTTTCATCGGAGGTGCAATAAGAAAAGTTTTGATTAGGTGGTGATGAAGTTAATGCGAATACTTTACTGATCTTCTTTAATTTTCATACAGCAGTCTTACCAATTTCAATCTTGCTTTTAATGGCATATCATTTCTGGAGAGTAAGAAAAGCCGGAGGAATAATGCTTCCCCAAAAGGATACAGAAAAGAAAATGGTTGAGGTTTACCCTCATCTGGTTTATAGAGAATTTATTGTTGCTTTAGCTTTAATAGCTGTGATACTTTTATTTTCAGTTTTCTTTAATGCTCCCCTTCTTGCAAAAGCAAATCCCGATGTCAGCATCAATCCAACAAAAGCTCCGTGGTACTTTGCTGGAATACAAGAATTGCTGATGCACTTTCATCCTTTTGTTGCGGCATTTTTAATTCCTCTCGCAATTGTTTTTGCACTTGCATATTTACCATACTTAAAATTAAAAGATGAACCAAGTGGAATATGGTTTCATTCTGGAAAAGGGAAAGAAGCAGCAAAGTTTTCAGCTGTCACTGCTTCAATAATAACAACTCTGCTTGTTATCATAAATGAATTTGTTCCTGATTTTGAAACTCTTTTGCCCTGGTTAAATTCTTTTATTAGTAATGGTATTATTCCATTACTAATAATTTTAGCATTGCTGTGGTATTATTACAAATCCGTTACTAAGAAATTTAAATTAGATTTTATTGAAGTAATTCAAACAATGTTTGTTTTTGTTACAACAGGTTTTATAATTCTAACTTTAATTGGAGTATTCTTCCGTGGTGTGGATATGGCTTTAACTTTCCCCTGGAATGTTTTATAAATGAAAAAGCAAAACATCAAAAAGAAAGAAGTTGTAACTAAACAAAATGAGGCTAAACCTCAATCAACAATTTCTGATGTTGAAAGCAGACGAGTGTTTTTACAAAAGCTATGGAAAGGATTAGGAGTTGTTGCTTCGATTGAAGTTGCAGCAGTATTCTTTGGATTTTTATTCTCTGCTAAAAAAGATGATCCAACCTTAAAACCAAAACAATTGATTGAAGCAGGAAATGTTGAATCATTTAAAGAGAATTCCGTGACAGTTTTCAGAGGCGGAAGATTCTATTTAGCACGATTGCTTGACGGCGGATTTATTGCCCTTTCATTGCGATGCACACATCTTGGTTGCTCGATCAATTGGGAAGAAGATAAAAATAGATTTATCTGTCCATGTCATTCATCAGCATTTTATATAAATGGTGAAGTACAAAATCCGCCTGCTCCATCCGCTCTTGATTATTTTCCTGTGCTTATTCAAAATGGAATTGTAAAAGTTGATATTGGAACTAAGCTTTCTCGAACCCGATTTGATAAATCACAAATTACCTACGCTTGATTTATGATTAGCATCTGGAAAAAAGTCGGCATAATATCAACAGGCGTAATTGTATTGATGATTCCCCTTTCTCTGCTATTGCATAGATCTTCTTCTACTTTACAAACACAAAAGGCTGAATTTGTTGGCGGCAAAGAATGTATTAGCTGCCATCAACGGGAATATGAATTGTGGAAACACTCTAATCATGATAATGCAATGGATGTTGCAACAGATAGTACGGTTCTTGGAGATTTTAATAATGTTGAAGTTGAGCTGAATGGTAGAAAACACAAGTTCTACAAACGTGATGGAAAATTCTTTGTTTATACAAACGGTATTGGCGGAAAGATGACTGAGTTTCAGATTACACATACCTTTGGTGTTCGTCCGCTTCAGCAATATTTAATCCCATTTGAAAAAGGAAAATATCAATGCCTCCCTATCGCCTGGGATACTAATAAAAAAAAATGGTTTGATATGGCTGGAATGGTTTATCAGCCCGATGATTTAAAACCCGAAAGCTGGTTCTACTGGACAAACCAATCACAAAACTGGAATGGAATGTGTGCAGAATGCCATTCAACTAATCTGCAAAAGAATTATGATTTAGTAAAAGATTCTTTCAATACAACCTGGTCTGATATAGACGTGAATTGCGAAGCTTGTCACGGTCCCGGTTCCGAGCATCTCGATTGGGCAAAGCTACCTGAAGGCGCACGTGATTACGATGGCAACTTAGGTTTGATATTGAAAACAAGTGGAACAACATCAAAGCAGTTTATTGAAGCCTGTGCACCCTGTCATTCACGCAGAACTTCTTTCGGTCCAAACAATCATAATGATGGTGAGTACTATAATAATCACCGTCCACAAAATATTTCTCCACCACTTTATTATTCTGATGGACAGATACTTGATGAGGATTATGAATTCGGATCATTCACACAAAGTAAAATGTATATGAATGATGTTAAGTGCAGCGATTGCCATGATTCGCACAGTCTTAAATTTAAGTTTGAAGGAAATGCACTTTGCACACAATGTCATCGTGCGGAGGAGTTTGATACATATCAGCATCACTTCCATAAATACAAAAATGAAACTGGAACACCGGTTAAAAATAAGTTTGGAGAGAATAGTCCAGTTGGCGATGGAGCACTGTGTGTAAACTGCCATATGCCCGGAAAGTATTATATGGGTATTGATTGGAGAAGAGATCATAGTATTAGAATTCCGAGACCTGATATTTCAATTAAATATAATACACCCAATGCCTGTAATGATTGCCACGCAGATAAGAGTTTTCAGTGGTCTGAGGATTATATCAAAAAATATTATGGTGAAAAGAAGAAACCCACTTACGGAATAATTCTATCTGACGGATACTTGCAAAAAGATGGTGCTGATATAAGCTTAATAAAATTAATAAAGAGTGATCTTTATCCTGAAATAGTAAGAGCAACAGCAATCAGCTATCTTTCAGCTTATGATAGTGAAGAATCAAAAAAGATAATTAAAGAAATGCTGAACAATCCTGAACCAATTATTAGAGAAAGAGCTATCGAAGCTTTAAACACAAATGATGTTAAAGAATTAGTTTTAGTGATTGCGCCATTGCTTGATGATCCCATCAAAAGTGTTAGGATAACTGCGGCAAATAAATTAGCATACCTTGAAAAAGAAAATTTTACGGATAAGCAATACAAAAGTTTGAATAACGCCTTTGAAGAATATCTGAGCTCAATACAATATACGGCTGATTTTCCTTCCGGTAAATATAATCTTGCTAATTACTATTCCGGTAGGCAGGATTTTGTGAAAGCTGAAAAGTTGTACAACGCATCTATTAAAGGTGATAGCCTCTTCTATCCCGCAAAATCAAATTTGGCTTTGCTATATTATAACCAAGGCAGATTGAATGAAGCAGAAAAACTATATTTAGATCTTATAAAAAAGCATGGTGAATACACTGAAGGGTTTTATCAATTAGGATTACTTTATGCGGAACAAAAACGCTACAAAGAATCTACTGAGTATTTAGAAAAAGCTGCTTCACAACCCGGCGCAAATGTCAGAATTTATTATAATTTAGGTTTGATTTATCAATATTTGAACGATGATAAAAATGCTGAATCATCTTTGCTGAAAGGAAATTTAAGATCACCAAATGATTTTGATATGTTGTATGCTCTTGCTGATTTTTATGTTAAAAGAGACCAACTTGAAGAAGCAAAAAAATATGCATTGGAATTAGAAAATAAGTTTCCTTCTAACCCAGAAGGTAAACAGATTATCGATTATATAAATCGAAGTGTACAAAACTAAAGTAAAAATTCTCAAATTACTTTAGTACTAAGGAAAAATATAAAACCCTTCCTTAGATTTTTTATATAAAAAAAGTGAAAATATTTTTGCTGACTGTTGCTAAATAAGATATTAAGCCGGATACCTGAACAATGGATTTTGTTTAAGTGCTTTTGTTTTGATTATATCAACTTCTTCTGGGGTCAATGGTTTTAGTTCTTCTCTAATTTTAAGGGCCGTTCTGAACAAATTAGCATCACCCGGAGTTAATAATGTTGTTACAGGATGTGATAAAGTAAATCGCAGCCCCATCTTAATTTCATCTTCACCGGTAAGCGGTTCATACCAAAGTTTTGGATATTTTGTGCGATCTGAATTTTCTTTCCAAGGTCCCTTTGCCATTGCTTTAAGTGAAATTATTCCCATTTTCTTTTTTGCTGCTAATTCTAAAACCTGTTGACCAAAATTTCCTGCATACCACGTAGCAAAGTTAACTGGAAACATAACAGTATCGAAGTCAAAACTATTCATTAAAGCCAGTGCAGCTTCAACTGAATGTGCAGAAAATCCAATAAATCTAATTTTACCTTCTTGTTTAGCTTCTTTAAAAGCTTCTAATGCACCTCCGGGTGCTAATATGGTTTTAACTTCATCCAGAGAAGTAACGGCGTGCAACTGATAAAGATCAAAATAATCGGTTTTAAGATTTACGAGCGATTGTGTCAATTCAGTACGTGCATCCTCCTTCGTACGATTCGTGGTTTTGCACGATAGGAAAATGTTTTTTCGGTAAGGTTCAAGTGAAGGTCCTAGTTTAATTTCAGCATCACCATATGAGGGTGCCACATCAAAATAGTTAACACCTGCATCTATGGCAAATTTAACAATCGAAGAAGCATCATCAATTGTCGCGTCTTTTACAATAATTCCACCAAAGCCAATTACTGACAACATTTCTCCTGTACTACCTAATGATCTTTTTTCAAGTTTTCCAACAACCGAAAAATCTCTTACAATTGCGGAAAGATTTGCGGGAAACAGGCTCAATGCCGGGGCCGCCAATGATGTTGTTCTAATAAATTCACGACGTTTCATAAATCATTTATCCTTAATAATCTTATTCTTTTACGATTAAAATGAAATAAATTCGATATATACAATACTAATTTTTACCAATCACTACAGTCCATTCCCTGATTTCCCATTTCATAATAAGTCCATTTTTTATATAAGGATCTTTGCTTATAAAATCTTCTATCACAGATTTGTCATCCACATAAAACACTAACAGTGCTTCATCAGTTGGATCAGTTAATGCACCTCCAAGAATTAGTTCACCTTTCTGATGTAATTCACCTGCAAGTTTTAAATGTTCTTCACGATAACTTGATCTGCGTTCAAGATAGTCATCAGCTAAATAATATTTCAGAATATAGTATTTCATAATCACTCAACCTAAAAAATTTTTTATAGCATAATTTATTATCATTCTTGAACTACAAACTTGTACAACTTACCTCGTTTTTATAATCAGCAAAATACAGTTCATTACTTTCATCTATACCAAATGTTGAAATCATTAAATCAGTATCAATAAGCAACTTATTACTCACTAATTTCATTTACAAATTCCAAATGTCCATATTCTTCCATGAACATAATCAGCGTAAACATATTTGTTAGATAATCCTGGAGCAGATTTACCATTATAAACAAATCCACCAGTAATTGAAAATCCACCCATCTCATTATGACCATATTCCCAGATCGGAAGAACTAGTCCTGTAGTATCACAATTCGTCTTCAGGATTATAACAATGTTTAGCTTCCATAATTCTCCAACCATAGTTTTTCCCTTTTTCAATCAATATTGATTTCCTCCCATTTATTTTGTCCGACATCTGCAGCCCATAATCTCTTTTCTTTATCAAAACTAAAACGCCAAACATTTCTTAAACCATAAGCAAATATTTCTTCTTTATATCCGTTCTTATTTCCCTTAAATGGATTATCATCAGGTATAGAATAATTTTTTCCATTTGATTTTTTATCTACATCAATCCTTAAGATTTTTCCTAACAATGATTTTAAATTCTGCCCATTGTTTTTAGGATCCCCGCCCGATCCTCCATCTCCAAGTGAAATATAAAGGTAACCATCCGGACCAAATGATATCTGACCACCATTATGATTTGAATAAGGCTGCTCTACCTCAAAAAATATTTCTTCACTTCCTGGATCAGCTTTGTATGGATCTTTTGCAGATACCCTGAATCGTGAAACGACAGTTCTTCTTGGGTTATCAATCGTATAATCAAGATAAAAGAAACCATTCTTTTAAAGTTTGGATGAAATGCCAGGCCTAATAATCCCTGTTCTCCACCGTAAAGAACTTTGTCCCTGATATCCAGAAATACTTTTTTTGTTTTGGTTTTAGAATCATTATCAAACACGAAGACAATACCCGGTTGTGATAAAACAAATATTCTATTAGTTCCGTCTTTAGGTGATTGTATATCAACAGGCTGTTCAAAATTAAGATTTGGAAATGCATCAACAATTAATGAACTGTTATTGTTGTGTTCTGTTGAACAGGCAATTAAAAAAACAGATATCATAACTTGAAATAGATTCATCTTTATTATCCTAATATTGGTTTGTTAAAATAACTATTTGTTCAAAAAAATTGTACTTCCCGCAAGAATTTGATCGTATTACAAAACAAAGGCGCTTATAGATGGTTGATGAAATAAAGTTTAGATTTAATTTATAAAAATGTATCCCAAGTGTAGTTTTCAAGATTGCTAAAGGAATTTAAATATATTAAATTTGCCACACAATTTTTCAATGCACCCGTCGCCCAACTGGATAGAGCATCTGACTACGAATCAGAAGGTTACAGGTTCGAATCCTGTCGGGTGTACAAAGTAAACCCATCTTTTTTAGGATGGGTTTTTATTTTTAAAGGAATGGAGCTCCCCGATACAATCGGGGAGGTTACAGATTCTCCCAAAGGGCATCCTATGGAGGAATCCTGTCGGGTGTACTCTAAAAGTCTTAATTCACTTTTTATTAAAACTTTTTTATTTTTTCATTCCCGCTGATACAGTCATTACTCAGTAAGTACTTACTCTCCTTTGCTGAAAAAAAGAATCTGAAATGTTCCTAATCAAAAGTAAACACGAAAGAATCAGTCGGGATGCAGAATTAAACGATGATATTAAAGAATTATTAAACCACGATGATATTAAAACAACTCAAATATATTCTCACCTAACACAAAGCAGTCTATCAAATGCAGCTTGTTTATTATAAATAAAAGAGGGCTCTTTCGAGCCCTTTAATATTTATTCCAATTCTATCGATTGTTATTTCATTAGGATCATCTTTTTTGTAATGTCAAAACCATTTGCTTGAAGCCTGTAGAAGTAAACTCCATTCGATAATGCTGATGCATCAAAAGTAACTTGATAATTCCCTGCTTCTTTATCTTCATTTACAAGTGTTGCAACTTCATTTCCAAGCATATCATAAACTTTTAATGTTACAAAAGAATTATTTGGAATACTGTAACTTATATTTGTTGATGGATTAAATGGATTTGGATAATTTTGTTCTAATGCAAAAGTTGCTGGAGTACTTAAATCTGCAGTAACAACTTGCTGAGTATTCAAATGTTCCATTAAAATCTATCTGCTTTATTCTGTAATTGTAAACTCCACTTACCAGATTCTCATCATTAAAGTAGTAATCTGTAGAATTTGTTGTTGTTCCTCTTCCTGGTAAATGTCCGATTGTTTGCCAAATATTAGACTCTGCTGTTTTGCGTTCGACTTCAAACCCTTGGTTGTTAAGTTCACTTGCTGTAATCCAATGAAGTTTGACATTTGGATTATTAACTTCACAAGTAAATGAGACTAATCTCAACTGGCACAACATTATCCAACTGTATTTTAATTATTTGTGCACCGGCACCAGCAACTATAGCTTCATTTGGTCCACTGAAAAGCAACACCAAGCACTTGGGAACCGAAAAGAAAAGTTTGATAAGACCCAACATTAAATTGCGTCCAGGTAGCACCATTATCAGATGTATGAAATACTCCTCCGGCATTTCCTACAACAACTAAATCATCTGCTGTGCGAAACTCGAAATTATATAATTTATCCGTAGTTGTAAAAGGAAAGTTCATACTATTCCAGGTATCACCGCCGTCTGTTGTTTTATAAACAAATGGATTAAATGCAAAGAATCCTGTTGCCCCAACAATAACACCAACAGATTGATTAAACATTTTTATTTTTGATGGCGGACTATCAGGAAATGTTGGAGTAAATAGTTGTCCAAGTTAATCCTCCATCAGTAGTTTTATAAATAGAGATAACCAATTGCCAAAGCAGATATAGAATCTATCATTGCAATACCATTGAAATAATCATTAGGAATTAATCCTGTTAAGCTTGTCCAGGTATTTCCGCCATCAGTTGTTTTCCAGACTTCACCGTTGTTTCCTGCAGTCATTCCATATTGAGCATTATAAAAATCAACCGCATTAAAAGCTTGGTCAGTAGTGGGGCTACTGTATAGATTCCAGTCGTAGCCTCCATTTGTTGTTTTCCAGATACTGCCGCTGCTTCCAACTGTATATCCTGTATTAGCATCAATCATTTTAATCGATCTAAGATCTGCATCCAGAGATGGAAGTGAGATTGATGTCCAATTTTGTCCGCCATCATCAGAAACAATAATTTGTTCTCCAATTGTAGATGGTATTGAGGGTTCGCCTACTGCGATAATTTTACCCGAGTTATTTGCATAAACATCTTGAAGATAGCCGACTTTAGCAATTTTTGTTGGTGATTGCCAGCTTGTACCATTATTTGTTGATTTGTAAAAAGAACCTAAATCACCTGCTAAGTATATAGTTGAACCAAAAACTGTTCCCGCTCTCATAACTATTGCAATGTTTCCGCTTGGTAAAAATTGGGAAGAAGTAAATGTTGCACCTGCATCTGTAGAAACATATAAAGTTGAATCGTAAGAGAGTACATAAAGATTTGAACCTTGATTAAACATACTAAAGAAAGCATCCGTTGGTAGTGCGTTTAATGTGGTAACAACATTCCAGCTTAAACCGCCATTGGTAGTTTTATAAGCCATACCGCCTTCACTTCCTGCAAAACCAGTTAAAGAATCCAAAAATGTCATCGAGAAAATTGAAAGATTTCCAGCGGCTGAAGCAGTCCACGTAGCTCCGCCATCAGTTGTAAGATAGATATTACTTGTTCCGCTGTAAGAGCCGGAAACAATTATTCTTTGCTCATTAAAAACAATCATATCGTAGTAGAAGTCCTGAGGAAGTGTAGTACTTTTTACCCAAGTGTTACCTCCATCAGTTGTTTTTGCAAATGCATCTGAGTAGCTGCCAAGAACGTATCCGGTATTTTCATTAAAAAAATGTATATCTCTAAGTTCTGTAAATGGAAAGTTTCCTGCACCAACTTCAGTAAATGTTTGCTCCACCATCTGTTGTTTTAGTTATACCTTCATATCCGCAAAGATAACCCAAATTCTGATTAAGGAAAGAACCTGCCCGCATATCACCCGTGGTAGGATTTGGAGATACTTTTGGTACACCTGCATTCGGATTTATTGTAAATGTCTGTCCCCCATCCGTTGATTTAATAAAATTACCCGCTGTTCCTACTGCATAAATTGTATTAGCATCCCAGGCTTTTATCCATCCAACCGAAGCTCCGTATGGTTTTGGATGAAGCCATTGATAATTAGGATTTGAACCTTGTGCAAACAGTTGCTGTCCAATCAAAATTATCGATAGAAAAATGGTACTTCTCAGACACATAAGCGGCCTCACTTTCTAGTTATTAAATGCAATTTTTTTTTGATTTATTGTTCTTTTAATTTAATTAAAACTTTTTAGATAGTGAACAAACAATCCCAATAAACTATATTCTAAATTTCCCAAATAAAACTTATTGTCTTTACAATAAATGAAGTCATTTAATAATTCATATTTTCACATAAATTCTTGAAGTCAAAGCTAATACTTGAACTTTTTACTTCATATTAAGAAATCATTCTTCTTTCTTTTGATACTTTGCTTTTTTACTTCCTTCATAACTATCAATTTGTAAAAGCACTCCTTCAAGTTTGCCATTTACTAAAGGAATTCTTTTTGAAGTTTTTAATCCGATATGTTTTCTTAGTGTTGGCTCCCCTGTGTATATAAAAGCTGTTGTTCCTTTACATTTTGTTTTTATAAAATCACCAAGCTCTTTGTAAAGAACTTCAACATCTTCACGTTGTCCTAATCTAATTCCGTATGGTGGATTTGTGATCAGCACGCCATTTTCAAACTGCTTAATATGCTGGAATGGCTGCCCGGCTAACTCAATATTTTCTGAAAATGGTAGTCGTGATAAATTTTCTTGTGCAACTTTAATTGTTATCTGGGATTTATCACTTCCATAAATTAATTCTTTTGGTAATGGTCTGATTTTACTATCAGCTTCTTCTTTTACTTTTATCCAAATTGATTCATTAAAATCCGGCAGATGAAAAAATCCAAAATTCTTTCTCAGCTTCTGCGCAGGAATTTTACAGTAATGCATTAACGCTTCACAGATTATTGTTCCTGATCCACACATACAATCAAGTAAAGGTTTTTCACCATCCCATTTACTTAATCTTATAATTGCTGCGGCAAGAGTTTCCTGCATCGGAGCCTCCCCTGCTAAAAGTCTGTATCCCCTTTTGTGCAAGGATTCGCCGGAAGTATCAAGACTTAAAATTGCTTTGTCTTTTTCGATGAATAAATTAAATCTAACATCAGGATTAACAGTATTAACATCTGGTCTTTTATCAAACTTTGCTCTGAAGTAATCTGCAATTCCATCTTTTAATACTTGAGATGCGTACAATGAATTATTAATCGTACTTTTTGTAACTGATGAAGTGATTGAAAAAGTCTGATCAAGTGAAAATATTTTTTCCCATTCAATCTGTTCTGCAGTTTTCATTATTGCGTGTGCATTATTACAGTAGAAAGATTTTAGCGGAGCTAATACACGCGAAATTGTTCGGGCTGTGTAATTTATTTTGTAGAGTGTGGAATGATCTGCTTCAAAATAAATTCCGCGATAAGACACTTTAGTATTCTTTGCTCCAAGTTCTATTAATTCCTGTTCACATAATTCTTCCATCATTCCGGGAACTTGTGCAAAGTAAATATTATTTTTTTGATAATCGTACATTATTAAATCCAATTTAAGTTTTTAACTCATCCTACGCAGCATTTAACTAATTATTGTAAAATCGTAGCACAGACTTATCAGCCGCGGCAGTCTGTGTTACGGAAACAATATATCAAATGACTTTTTGCGCAAGGCGAATTTTTAAGTCGACATTTATTTCCAAAGCAAATATAAGTATGCTCAAACTGGAATGATGCAATTAATTTATATTTTTATAATGAAGAAGACTTGCGAGGGATTTTGAAAAACGCTGCTAATATTTAAGAGACGTTTTTATTGGATTATTTATGACCTGAAGAATTTATTGATAGGTAGATTGATTTCTTTTATTATTTAATTATACCTAATAAGAGTAAAAGTATTAATAGGTAAATAATTTTAAAAAAGTTTTCCTTAAAATATATCATATCAAACATTCCCTTATTCAAGTAAAATATTGCTGGTCAGTTTTGCTAAAGAGTTAAAAAGAAATAATTGAAGCTGTCTTACCATTCGCTAAACCAAACATCAGCAAGACAGCTCGAATTAAAAACATAAAAACTAATCCGTATCTGGCATTCTTAAAGCCGAGAAAGACCCGCTAATGTTTAGTTCTGCCAGCGAAGATTGTTCAATTAGTTTACCGCTTATTGTGCCTTCAATTTTTCCATTAACACCACCATAGCTGCTTACAGTAGTTGTGCCTTGTGAAATTCCGTAATAAATAAAATTTCCGGTGGATGTAGTTTTGAAAATGATAGCTCCATTATCATCATTCCAGTTAAATGTACCTGTATGATTAGCTTTGAAAATTATTCCCAGATAAAGTGAATCATTATCAACTTTACCTGAAAACTGTAGAACAGTCATCGTATCAGGAATAGAATATCCGCCTAAGCCATTACCAAGTGTTACAGCTTTGTTTGTGTACCCGGAACCATTAAATGTTAATGAAGCAGTTGAGTTAGTAACATTGTTGGGGTCAACAGGATTACTGGAATCTTTTGAACACGCATAAAAGAACATTATAGTAATAACCAGAACAAAAACAGAAATAATATTTTTGAAACTTTTCATTTCTTCTCCTTAATTATTATTTAATACTTATTAATTAGTGAACCATTTATTATCAAAATCGTTTTTTATACTTATTGAATTAATTTAGCAGACTGAATATTACTGCAAGTATAGAAATAGCAACTAAAGCGATAGTGATATTAATAACCACAGTTAAAAATTTTATCCTCCTTTTACTTTTTTCATAATTATAAGTCATTAAAGGCTTTCTAATTTATCTGACAAGAATCATTTTCTTAGTTTCTGTAAATGAACCTGCCTGTAGTTTGTAGAAATAAATTCCTGATGATAATTGGGAAGCATCAAAATTTACTTCATAACTTCCTGCTGGTTTTTCTTCGTTAACTAATACTGCAACTTCATTTCCAAGCACATCATAAACTTTAAGCTGCACTCGAGACCCTTCGACTCCGCTCAGGGTGATATTCGGGATCGTGTATTTAATTGTTGTAGAAGGATTAAATGGATTTGGATAGTTTTGTGCTAATGAAAATTCTGATGGTTGTAAACTTGCTCCATCATTTACATCGGTTACAACTTGGGATAAAAGACGACGCCAAATACTTGAAGAAACTGTTCCTGCAAAGAGATACTGATCATCAGCACCTACAGAAAGTACATTGTACGCTCCACTGCCTAGTCCATCATTAATTTGACTCCAGGAATTTCCATAATTTGTAGAACGCCAAATTCCGTTACCAACACTTCCAGCAAAGATATTTGAACCAACAGTTAAAAATGAACTTATCCAGGCATCGTTTAAACTGAGTGTCCAATTATTTCCGTTATCTGAAGAAATATATACTCCACCGACTGAACCTTGACTTGTACCTGCAAACAAATTTCCACCTAAGCTTGTAAGTGCAGTAACATTTGTATTTGTTAATCCAAAACTTTTATCATCCCAGCTAGAACCACTTAATTGAAAAACTCCGCTGTTTGTTCCAGCAAAAACTTCTCCATTATTTTCTACAAGTGTTCTTACTTTAGTTTCAGATGATGGTAAGCCGGTGTTAATTGGTATCCATGTGGAGAGTGGATAGTATTGAGGTAATAAGTAAACACCTCTTTCTGTTCCCACCAAATAATTCGAACTGTTGCTTCTTTCAAGAATACAATAAATATTTGCTAAAAATGGAAGCTGCTCTGATTCGGCTGGAAATGCGGTCCAATTATCGCCATAATTTGTTGACATTGAAATTCTACCTGAGACCATACCAGCTAATAAATTAAAAGCAGATGACTCAGTTAAAATTAGTGCACGAATATTTGTGTACGGTAATCCGCCGCCGATATTTGTCCAATTAGCTCCATTATTTGTAGATCGCACTAATCCTTGATCGGTACCCGATAATATTGTTGAATTTACGTAAGCAAAGCATTGAATCTGCCTACCGGTCAGGGTTAAATCAGGGTTTGTCCATTGAGCAAAGTTACTTTGAGTTAAAAATAGAATAATAATAATAGTTAGAGTCTTTAATAATTTCATTTAGCACTTTCTTTGATTAAGAACATTTTTACATAAATATGAATTAGTCTATCTGAGCAAAATCATTTTTTTAGTTTCAACAAATGAACCTGCTACTTAGTTTATAGAAATAAATTCCTGATGAAAGATTAATAGCATTGAATTCAACTTCATAACTTCCTGCTGGTTTTTCTTCGTTAACTAATGTTGCAACTTCATTTCCAAGTAACATCATATACTTTTAATGTTACATTGCCTTGTTGTGGAATTGAGTAACTAATTTTTGTACTTGGATTAAATGGATTAGGATAATTCTGCTCGAGTTGAAATGCTAGTGGTCGAAATTCATTTTCTACATCAGAAACCATATCCATAGATAGTTCAAGATCATCTAAGTACATTTCTGAACCCAGCGTAACATTTACTCCTCCAACCGGATTTAGAATTTGAAATGATATTATACATTTGTTTGGAGTTGAAGCATCAATATATGTAATAGGAATCCCAAATTCGGTATATGATGCCGCGCTGTTCAGTAATACGGCGCCAACACCAATTGCAGCAGTATCGGCAATTAGTAATAAAGAAATGTAAATTTGATCTCCACCTTGAGGATTAAATTTATAAAACCCCTTCAAGGAGTTAAATCTAAATTCGATCGGAAATCCTTCATCTGTATCTCCATCACAAATTCCAACGGGACCAATTACGGGTAAAAATGGTGGAACAAAGGGGATGCATTCGCCTTTTAGAGCAGAAGAACCGCTATGAGTGCTATTCGATTGCGTAACTGTAAAATATGGATCAGAATTGTTTGTAGTCCAGAAATCTGGTTCACCTGTTGTCCAGTTTTCAAATCCTCCGTTTGGAACTTGAGATCTGATGAATGAGAAAGAAATAAGTACTACGAGTAAAATTGTGTAAATGTATTTCATTGGAGCCTCCTAAATATATTGTTGATAATTGCATATAAATTTTGATCATCACAAAAATCTTTTCAATGATTGTTGAAAAAAAAGAAGACTGCCAATACGACAGTCCTCTTAAATGTTATATTAATTTACATTACTTGAGAAGAATGAGTTTCTTAGTGCTCGAAAACTCCTTTGAACCAACCGATGATACAGCATTAATCTTATATAGATAAACGCCTGAAGATAGATTGGCTGCGTTGAAAACAACTTCGTGGTATCCTGCAGATTGAACATCGTTAACTAAAGTTGCAACCTCTTGTCCAAGTAAATTGAATATTGAAATTGATACTTTACTTTCATTCGGTAATGCATATCGAATTGTTGTACTTGGATTGAAAGGATTAGGATAGTTCTGACTTAGTTCAAAATCAGAAGGAGTAATGCTTGCTAAATCCTCGACGCCCGTAAATCCAGTTGAGTCACCAATTGTAATGTCATCTAAGAGATAAGTATCTCCATATGGCGAGTATAGTCCAAGTAAATTGAATATAGAAATTGACACTTTACTTTCATTCGGTACTGCATAACGAATTGTTGTACTTGGATTAAATGGATTAGGATAATTCTGACTTAGTTCAAACTCAGTAGGAGTAATTCCTGCTAAATCTTCAATACCCGTAAATCCTGTTGAATCACCAATTGTAATATCATCCAATAAATAAGTATTTCCATATGGCGAGTATGCACCAATTCTTAATACAACATTATTTTGTCTATAATTTTGCCAATGAATAAGTATAGTGTAACATAAGTTGCTCCATTAAAACTTGGTTGCGCTAATATTGCCCAAGTTAAGCCTGCATTATTAGATATTTCAATACTTAATAGCACCCGTTACCTCCATTGGCTTTTTTAATCCAAGAAATCCAAATACGGATTTGGAGCGCTGGATAAATTTTGAATACCATCTAATGTTAAGATAATTATATGAGCCGCCTGCTGGTGATAAAGCCCAAACCTGATTACCACTATGGGCATTTGGGACTTTAATATTCCATTCACCGGGAATCCAATAATTTTGTGATACTGAATCAACTTCCACAGAATCAATAATTGGAACTGGTTGAGTTTTTAGTATTATTGTAAATCTCAACATCATCAAGATGCCATCCATCTAATTGTGTTCCGCCATTTGATATAGTTCTAAATCTAACATAGGCTGTAGTTGCATTGTTTTAGAATACCTGCATCAAATTCTCTTGTTTCCCAAAGTCCACCAGTATTTCCGGTAAATCCTGTTATCGTTGTCCAGTTTACATTATCAATTGAATAATCCAGATATCCATAATCCGCATTTTGTTCAAATGTATATTTTTGATTAAATCGAAGCACAGGTCTTGAAACTCCTGTCATATTTATTCTTGCAACTAAACGTCTATCTGCGTTAACTGGATAGTTACCATCAGGACTATCTTCAAAAGCGTTGTTCGGGCTATGACCAGGATCAAGTGCATCAAAATTGGTTACTGCCCATGGTAAATCTGCAGCCCAGCTATAAGTTCCTTCAAAAGTCTGCACAAATGGAGCTACTTCAGCTGTTGTATTAAATGTAGTTGCAAGATCTGCTCTATCTGATCCTTGATTTATAAGTTCTTGAGTATCTCTTTCATAAATTTTTGCATAATAAATTGTATTAGTAAATGCAAGATCAGTTAGAGTTGTTTCAATTGTGGCTTGAGTAAAAATATCAAAAACTCTTATCTCTGTGCGATTATTTAAAGATGTTGAATTAAAATAATTATTTACCTGATTTTGATCATTTGAAAGTACTACTCTATAGCTTCCAAAATCTGGTGCGGTTGATATTCCCCATCTAACTTTCATTCCATTGTTAGTTGGAGTAAGAAGTGTTAGTGCTCTTGGTGTTGGTGCATTATCAATAAGTATATCATCAATATAATATGAACCACCATAAGGTGCGTAGCAGCCAATTCTTACCAGAACATTTGCCTGTCGGAAATTACTTAGAGGAAGCTTCAAACCATATATACTGAGCACCATTAAAACTTGGTTGAGATAATACTGTCCAAGTTAATCCTGCATCACCAGAAGCTTCAATACTTAAAGCTCCGTTTCCGCCATCAGCTTTTTTAACCCAGAAAGAAATGTAAGGATTTGGTGCACTTGAAAGATTCATTCTGCCAGCTAAGTGTTAAGTAATTGTAATTATCCACCTGATGGGGCTAATAGACCAAACTTGTCCGCCGCCCGTGTGATCGTTTGCAATTTTTAAATTATATGATCCTGCAACCCACTTGTTTTGTGAAAAAGTATCAACATCAGCATTATCAAAAAACGGGAATGTTGTATGTTTTGTTATTTTGATATACTTCAACATCATCCAAATGCCAGCCATCCTGCTGTGTGCTTCCGTTAGATGAGGTTCTAAATCTTACATAACCTGTTGTTTGATTTTTTAATAACTCCTATATCAAATTCTCGGTTTTGCCATTCACCAGCATTATTTCCAGTAAATCCTGTTAATGTAGTCCAAGTTGCATTATCGCCTGAAATTTCTAAATAAACCATAATCTGCACTTTGTTCAAATGAAAACTTATGGTTAAACTTTAATAAAGGTCTTTGAACACCTGATAGATTCACTTGCATTACAATCTTCTATCGGCGTTGCTAGGATAATTTCCATCTGGGCTATCTTCATAAGCATGAGTTGGACTATGACCTGGATCGCCTGCATCATTTGTTGAAACAGCCCATGGTAAATCTGCTACCCAATTAAATGATCCTTCAAAATCTTGTACAAATGGTGTTGTTTGCGATGTTACATTAAATGTCGTTGATAGATCAGATCTGTCTGAACCCTGATTAATCAAGTCTTGACTATCCTGTTCATAAACTTTAGCATAGTAAAGAGTGTTGGCAAAAGTTAAATCTGTAAAAATTGAATCTAACGTAGTTTTATTAAATACATCAAATACTATTGTTTCAGTGCGATTGCTGACGCCCGGCGCTACAAAAAATTATTAACCGTATTAGCGTCTGTTGAAAGAATAATTCTATATTTATAAAAATCTGTAGCAGTAGATTGATTCCAGTGTAATTTCATTCCATTATCTTGTGGAAGAGATAAGACTATTGGCTGTGGTAAGGGTGCATTGTCTATTAGAATATCATCTAAATAATATGTACTACCATAAGGAGCATAACAACCGATACGAATACGGGCATTTGCTTGACGAAAATTACTTAACGGGATTTGAAAACGAACATATAAAGCACCATTAAATGAAGGCTGACTAACAGCTGTCCAACTTGTTCCACCATTATTCGAAGCTTCAATACTTAGTGCACCAGTTCCTCCATCTGCTTTCCTCACCCAAAATGAAAGATAAGGGTTTGAAGTTGATGAAAGATCTATGTCGGATGCTAAAGTAAGATAATTATACGATCCGGTAGTCGGAAGCATTGCCCAAACCATTGTTCCGCTGTGTGCATTAGCAATTTGCATTTTCCAAACTGCCACATCTCTTTGCCAATATGAAGAAGACGCAGTTGTGTCTTCAACATCGTCATAAAACGGAAAGGCAACCTGTATATTATTTGCAGACGAAGGTGAGTTTGACTGTGCAAAGGTCAAAAACTGCAATAACATAGTAAGTGCAGCAATTATTGAGAAAAATTTTTTCATTTTGTAGTTCTCCTTTTTTTGATTTGAATATAGCAACAATGAATTATTTTGTACTATTTATTAAACGAATGAACAAGCATAATTAAATTAAATCATCTGAAAAGAGTAATATGAATTTGATCAAAACTCTTTATTTTTTAGGATTATAATGCTATTAGACTGAAAATGATTATCAATACACAAATACTGACAATAATGAAAAGACCATATAGAGCAATTGAAAAAATCTTTTCCTCTCTTTTAATTTCTTCGTCAGTTTTATGCATTTTTTAGGACAATCATTGTTTTGATCTAAGATGATTTTAACATAATCTTATCAGTAACAACAGAAATTTATATAACACCACAGGGTTTAGTAGTTATAATCGTATTTTTTATTTTAATCGGATTAGTTATTAAAATATCACAATCAAATTTAATATAACTAATGAGGGGTAGATGGCGATTTTATGCCAATCTTTAGCGAAGTTGTTGCAAAGTTGTTAAAATGAGGTAAAATTCATTAGAAATTACTTTGGGCCTTCAAACTCTGAAGGCAGACAATTAAAATATTGCTGAAACGCTTTTGTAAAATGTGAGGGACTGTTAAAACCGACCTCCAATGCAATTTGAGTTACACTAAATTTTTCTTCTAAAAGTAATTGTGCGGCTTTTTTCAATCTGTATATTCTTATAAACTCACCCGGAGCCTGACCTGTAATTGCAATCATTTTACGATGAAGCTGACTTCTGCTTACAAACATTTCTTTTGCAAAAGATTCAGAGTCAAAATCTGAACTGTAAATATTATTTTCTGCAATATTTAATGCTTTTGCTAAAAATTCTTTATCAACAGAGTTAACAGTGACAGTTTCAGGGTTAATTTTAATTTCTTTACTAAACTTATCCTTTAACCTGTTTCTTTGCTCTAAAAGATTTTTTATACGAATTGAAAGTTCTTTAAAATTAAAAGGTTTCGTAACATAATCATCAGCACCCGTTTCTAAGCCTTCAATCCTGTTTTCAGAAGATACTTTTGCCGTTAATAGTATTACAGGAATATGACTAGTTTGAAAATTTGTTTTTATCTGTTTACAAAATTCTATTCCGCCCATCCCCGGCATCATTACATCGCTTAAAATCAGATCAGGCATTTGTTCAGTCGCTTTAATAATTCCCTCTTCTGCATTCATTGCCTGAATTATCTTATAATCATTATTGAATAAAGAGTAAATATATTCTTGTACGTCGCTGGAATCTTCAACGACTAATATTGATGGTCCATTAATTCTAATCCGATCAGCCTGTACTTGCTTATCATCAGAAATATTTTGTTCTTCAATAGAATTATTTAATTCTGTCTATTGTATTATGATTGTTAGATTTTTTTGTTTGGTATTGTAAAATATCATTAGACTGATGTTCTTCTTTCTACTTTTTGATTATCTGACAAATAATATTCACTAAGAGGAATAGTTAGAATAAATGTTGTGCCTTTGGCTAACTCACTTTCAATATTAATTTCCCATTTGTGCAGATCAACTAATTCTTTAACCAAGGATAATCCAATTCCAGATCCGCCATAAACTCTTCCTGAAGAATCATCAACCTGATAGAAACGATCAAATATTTTATGAAGCTTATCTTCTGGAATTCCAATTCCTGTATCTGATATTTTTATTCTCACAAATTCTTCATTTCCTTTAACTATATTTTGCACTGTTAAAGATATCATCCCTCCGTTAGTGTAAACTTAAATGCGTTTGAAAGAATATTATTAAGGATTTTTTCAAGTTTATCTCTATCAACCCAGGCACATATAGATTTGTCATCCGCTATAAATTCTATTGAAATATTATTTTCATTTGCAATTGATTCAAATGAGAAGAATATTCCTCGCAACAAGGTAATTAAATTATCTTTTCGCGCTCTTAATGGAATTGCTTCCGCTTCCAATTGGGTCAGTTCAAGTAATTGGTCAATCAAAGTATGTAAATTTTCGGTATTGCGGTAAATAATTTCATAATAATTTTGTGGATCACCTTTAACCAGTCCATTCTTTAATTGTTCTAATGGTCCTTTGATTAGCATTAATGGAGTTCGGAATTCGTGTGAAAGATTTGCAAAAAATCTGGATTTCATATTTTCAATATCACGATGTTTTTTAGATTCAAAGTCACTCATTTTTAATTCATTGCGAAGTTTAAGTCGATTTAATTCAAATCTTCTAATTGCAACTAATCCTAAAAATATAACTAATAAATAAACGAATAAGCCCAGCCAGTTTTCCACCAAGGCGGATTTATTACAACCTTTATTGATTTAAACTTTAACCCAAATACCATCGCTGTTTGTAGCTTTTATTCTAAAAAAATAAGTGCCAGGATTTAAATTATTATAAGTCGCAGATCTTCTTTTAGTGGAATAAATCCAATCTTTATCAAATCCTTCCAGCTTATACGAATATTGAATTTGTTCTGTTGAGTTAAAATCCATAGAAGCAAATTTGATTGTAATCATATTCTGATCGTATTTAAGGTCAATTTTATCCGCAAATGATATACTTGTTTTTAATGCTGAATTATCTCCAGGCTCAATCGATTTATTAAAAATCTGGAAATCAGTTAAAATGATCTTTGGTTTATACTCTGAGAGTTTTAATTCATTTGGATTAATAATAACTGGTCCTTTTACAGAACCAAAGACGATCAGTCCACTTTCTGATTTACAAGCAGCATCAGAATTAAAAATATTACTGTTCAATCCATCAGCATATCCAAAACTAATTATTGATCCATCTGTTTGGTTGAATCTCATTAAACCGGTATGACTGCTTATCCATAAAAATCCATTATCATCATTCAATATTCCGCTTAAAGATTTATCGATTAGCCCTTCTGTATTTGGATAATTATTAAATTTCAAACTAACGTCATACTTATCCAGTTTATTATTAGAAACTATTACTTTGCTTAATCCATTTTCAGTTCCTATTAAAAGAGTAGTTTCATTTTCCTTTGTTGTTGAAATTTCTGTTATTGTCTGAATAGAATTGTTAATAAGTGAATTTTTATTGTTCTTGCTCAAATATCCAATTTATAAATTCACCACCGTTCGCTGGGACGAATAAATTTAATCCTCCGCCATTTGTACCAATCCAAAGTCTTCCAAATTTATCTTCATGCAAAGCCCAAACGTCATTATAGCTTAAACTCTTTTTAACGTTGTCATCTTTAATCCAGATTTTATATTCATCTGTTTTGATATCTAACGATGCTAAACCACCACCCCAAAATCCTATCCAGAGAATTCCATCCTTATTTAGATGTAAAGACTTTATATAATTGAATGCAGAAGTTTTAAATGTTGGACTCTCGATTTTAATGAATCGTTTTTTTAAAGTATTCAGATCAAAATTAATTAATCCATTTCCATACGTACCTATCCAGAGATCATTGTTGCTACCTTTTTCTAACGACCAGAGATTAAGATTATCTAGTTCATTGAATCTTTTAAGTTCAGTGTTTTGATCTTTGACAATTAATTTAAATAGTGCATCAGATGCTGCAATAAAAAATTCATCCATACCACCATTAACAATAGCTTTTACATCTGCATTTAATAACTCTTGAAAAGATTCATCAGTCCCATTTTGCAAAAATACTTTATTAAACTTTTGTGTTTTTAAAGAGTGATAATTTATACCTTTGTCTGTTGCAATCCACAAAACACCGGAGCGATCAATGATCAATTGATCTATCTGATTACCAAGTAATCCGTTTGTATTTTTTTTATCATAAACAAATTGTTCAGAATTATTAGTCCTCAGATCAATTTTAAATAATCCGCCATAAGTAGCAGCCCAAAGAATATTTTTCCCATCTACAATCTGTTCTTCAACTGATGCAAAGCTGTTGCTAAACATTGAAGGTATAGTTGCCTTAATATTGTATCGAGTGAATAATCCCTTTTGCATATCATAAAAACAAAGTCCGTTGGCAGTTCCAATCCATAATATATCTTTATTTAAATTTGATTGGCTGACGCGCCATACAAGATTATTACTGATTGTATTTAAATTTGCAGGGTCACTTAAAAAGATTTCAAATCCGTCTGAAATATTTTTAGGATTTAATCGGTTCAAACCATTGTAAGTGCTTATCCAAATTAATCCAGTCTTGTCTTGAAATAAGTGAAGTAATATAATTGTTGCTTAAACCGGATCTATTATTAGGATCGTACTTCCAACTTTTAATTTTACCAGTTGCCGGCTGATATTGGAATAAACCTTGCGAATAAGTTCCTACCCAAATAGTTCCTGCATCATCCTCAAGGATTGAGGTTATGCTGTTCTCATTAAACTTATTTTCATTCAGTATAATTTGCTCAAACTTTTCAGATATTGGGGAAAACTTATTTAGAGTGCCGCCTTTTGTACCAATCCAAATATTTCCTTCTCTATCTTCATACAAGGACCAGATGCTGTTATCAGAAATACTGTTAGATTTATTTTGCTGATGTCTATAAACCTTAAAGTTTGTACCGTCAAATCTGTTTAAACCGTTGTCCGTTCCTATCCAGATAAAACCAAGTTTATCCTGAATTAAACAGTTAACATCACTGCTGGATAAACCATTTTCTACGGTTAATGATTTGAATATCGGATTCTGCGAATAGCAAAATGTAAATGATATAAAAACAATAAATATTATTTGATAAATAATTTTCATGTAGTAATTATAAAAATCATAACTGAATTTATTTAAGTGTGTGTAATATTTCAAAATTTTATGAGTATTTGATCAGACTTAAACTTCCAAATAAAAATATAATACGATGGTGATATAATATCACTTTTTACGCCAATTTGAATTATATCAAATAGATATTTTTTTGCTCACCTGTAAATAATGTGGTTATATTTACGAAACGAATTTTAGATTTATTCAGCTAATTGTAAAGAAGTGCATTAAAATCTGTCCGGAATTTTATGAAAATTGTTATAGCCATTTTTACTTTATTACTTGTTCAATTCTTAGCCTTTGCTCAATCTTATGATATTAAATTAAAAATATCGGATGTGGGAAATAATACTCCGATAGCTAATGCAAACATATCGGTGTCTGAAAGATTTTTTGGAACGACAAATAATTTTGGTGAAGTGCTTTTTAAAGATATTTCGATGGGATATTACTTCATAAAAATATCACATATCTCCTACAAGACTTTTGAATTTAATATTGAATTACTTTCCGATACAGTTATTTACATTAATCTATCATCAGAAAGTGTAAAACTGCAGGATGTTATTGTAACTGCAAACAAGTATGAACAAAACATTCAAGTGCTTCCATATTCGGTGTCCTCAGTTAGTAAAAAAGAAATAGAGATGAGTCCTTTATTCACTGTTTCTGATTTGTTAAAAACTGAATCAGGTATTTCTCTTTTACGGGATGGAATTTGGGGAACTGAAGTTAGTATTCGTGGTTTGAGTCGTGCAAATGTTGTAACACTAATTGATGGCTATAGAATTGAAACTTCAACTGATATTAGTGCACGTCTTTCAATGTTTGATCTTAATGATGTTGAAAGGATTGAAGTTATAAAAGGCGCCGCTTCTTCTCTTTATGGATCAGGAGCAACAGGAGGAACTATCAATGTAATTTCTAAATCCGGCAGTTATACAAATAAATTAAGTTTAACAGGTTCTTATTCGGGCGGCTTTAATTCAGTAAATAATTTTTTCTCAAATGGATTAAATCTTATTGCCTCTGGTAATGAGTGGATTTTAAAGTTAAGCGGCATTTATAGAAAAGCAGATAACACTCAAACTCCCGCCGGCGAACTGAGCAACAGCCAATTTGAAGACAATAGTTTTAGTGCTCTGTTTCAACTTAAACCACTTGAAAATCATGAAATAAAATTTAACTACCAGCAGTTTAATGCTTATGATGTTGGAATTCCAGGTGCTGCCCCGCTCTTTCCTAATAATGCCATTGTTACTTATCCCGAAGAACTTAGAAGATTGCTCAGTGCGGAGTATAAAATAAATAATCTAAGTCAATCGCTTATTAAATTATCTGCAAGATATTTTCATCAGTTTATATCTAGAGATGTTGAAAACATTCCTGGAATTGTGCAGTTTATTCCTGCTGGAAACGGGCAGCCGCCTAGACGAGTGAGTGTATTAAAGATTAATCCGGGTGCTGATCATAATACAGATGGATTTCAAACGCAGGCTGATTTTAAATTTACAAATCATTACCTCATAGCTGGATTTGACTACTGGACAAGAAATTATAATGGATTAAGAACTCGCGATCAGAAAATTGAATTCTTAAATCCAATTGATTCTTCTGTTGTTAGAACTTTGTACAAAACAATTTATGAAAAACCTTTGCCCGATGCTGATTACAGTAGTGCCGGGATTTACTTGCAGGATGAAATGAATTTATTAGATAATTTAAATCTAACTCTCGGTGGACGATATGATTACATCTGGTTAAGTAATGCTGAAACCTATAATCCTTTGTATGAAGTAAATGATGGAGTGGTGAATAATAATCCTCCGGGACAAACTAATAATCTGGGAAGCTGAATCAGCAGAAAATAAATCTTACGTTTTTAATATTGGATTACTTTACTCATTAAATGATTACTCGAATATTACATTTAATGCAGCACGTTCATTCCGTTCACCGTCACTTGAGGAACGATATCAATACATCGATCTTGGAAGCGTAATCCGGGTTGGTGATCCAAATCTGAAACCTGAGCAAGGTTATTTCTTTGATCTTGGATTCAGGTTATTTCCGGAAAAACTAAATTTCACAACAAGCATTTTTCTAAATTCATTAAAGGATCTTGTTGCAGAAATTCCCGGAACTTATGATGGCAAAAATGCTCTTATTAAAACCAATATTGGCGAAGCGCTTTTATATGGATTTGAATATTCTATTGATTACAGGCTGATGAATCAATTAAACATTTATAACACGTTATCTTATGTTCGCGGATTAAATCAAAAAGATGATCAGGACCTGCCGCAAATATCACCTTTGAATTCCATTATTGGTATAGAGTATTTTCCGTTTGAATGGATGAGTGCGGATTTTTCATCCATTATATTTGCAGAACAAAATAAAGTTGCTCCCGGTGAAAAGACAACTCCCGGTTATGCAACATTCAATTTTAAATTGAATTTTATAAATTTATCTTTAGGCAGTACTAAAGCCGGATTTAGTGCAGGAGTTGAAAACATGTTTGATAAAGAATATCGAAATCATCTATCAACTAACAGAGGCTCAATTACAACTGAGCCAGGTAGAAACTATTTTTTAAGAGCTAATCTTGCATTCTGATTTTTAAAATTGTTTTAAATGGAATAATTATATGACCTGGTTTGCTGTTGCGCTCATATCTGCTTTGCTTTCTGCATTTGCGGCAATTACACAAAAGAAAGTACTATTTAATCTAGGTGCATTAGAATTTTCTTTTTTATTATCAATTGCAAATTTGGTTTTCTCTATTCCATTTTTCTTTTTTATTGATTACAACACAATAAACATCTTAAATCTTTCGATACTACTTGCAAAATCTGTTATAGGTGTAGCTGCTTTTCTTTGTGTTATGATTGCACTTAAAAATTTAGAAATAAGTAATGCTCTGCCTCTGCTTGCGCTCACTCCCGGATTTGTTGCAGTGTTTGCATTTCTACTTCTTGGAGAATCCTTAAAAACAGTTGAAGTGATAGGACTAATGTTTTTAATTGTTGGCACCTTTATTCTTGAAAGTAAAAATCTTAAAGAATTTGTATTCCCTTTTAATGTGTTTCTAAAATCTAAGTACCATCGATACATTATTCTTGCACTTTTTCTTTTTACAGCCTCTTCAATTTTGGATAAACTTTTGCTCATCAAATTAAATCTCTCACCAATTTCTCTAACAGCATTTCAGCATATTTATTTTGCAGTATTGTTTTCAATAATCTATTTAGTATTCAGAAGAAAAGAAGAAATAACTTCGGTTGTTATAAAAAAAGATAACCTTGGCTGGATAGCTTTAATTTCCATACTCACAATCGGATATCGTTATACTCAGATTGTTGCAGTGAGCCTTGCTTCAGTTGCATTAGTGCTTGCAATCAAACGAACTTCTGTTTTTTGGGCTACAGTTATTGGTGGTAAATTATTTAATGATAAAGATCTTTTAAAGAGAAGTATTGCCGCTATATTAATTCTGGTTGGCGCTATTTTAATTTTGAGAGAATAGTTATTGCTCTATTAGTTTATTTTATGAAATAATTTTCCAATAAACTTATAAAGAGAGTTAGAAAATTCTCATTAAGTCATTCCCACGCAAGTGGGAATACATTTTGCTTTGTGAGGTCAGATTCCCGTTTTCACGGGAATGACAATCAAAAAAATTAGATCTTAGCTTTATTTGTATTAGGCTTTCGTCCCCATTTTCTTTTTCTATTTTTATTAAAACCAAATGAACCAGATTTTTTTTGCATTATTGTTTTTTCTGGTGAAGTAGATTTTACTTTCTGTTGCTGCTCATTTTTTTGAACTGCTTCACTACTAATTTTATAAGGATGATCATGAATAACCGGTACCTGAATTTTTATAAGTTTAATGATATCCTTCCAATAATCTCTTTCCTCATTTTCACAAAATGAAAGTGCAATTCCGCCCAATCCTGCTCTGCCTGTTCTTCCAATGCGATGCACATAAGTTTCCGGAATGTTTGGAATATCATAATTGAATACGTGAGAGAGTTTTTCAATATCTATTCCACGAGCTGCAATATCGGTTGCAACAAGAACTTTTGTGTGCAATGATTTGAAATTATTTAATGCACGTTGTCTTGCATTTTGAGATTTACCGCTGTGTATAACATCCGCTGAAATTTTAGAAGTTGTTAAAAACTTAGTAACCATATTAGCTCCGTGTTTTGTTCTTGTAAACACAAGAGCCGAAGTAACTTTTTCATTTCTAAGTATATGATATAGTAATCTTTTCTTATCAGACTTTGATACAAAATAGACAGCCTGCTTAATTGCTTCTACAGTTTTAAATTCAGGTGTTATATCAATACTAACAGGATTCGATAAAATAGTATTTGCAAGTTTTATTATTTCGGGAGGCATCGTAGCCGAAAAAAATAGTGATTGTCTTTTGGTTGGCAGTTTTGCAATAATCATATGAACATCGTGAATAAATCCCATATCAAGCATTCTATCTGCTTCATCCAATACAAACAATTTTATATGATTAAGATTTACAAATTTTTGATGCATTAAATCCAATAGTCTTCCGGGAGTCGCTATTAAAATATCAATACCGTGTAAGAGTTTATCTGTTTGTGCTTTTTGAGAGACGCCTCCAAATATTACTGCACTTGTAAGTCCCGTATGCCTTCCGTAAGCATTAAAACTTTCACCTATTTGAATTGCAAGTTCTCTGGTAGGTGTTACGATTAAAGATTGTATTACTTTTTTGGATCTGTGATCTTCTTTTTCCTCAGTTAGGATTTGCAAAATTGGAATTGCAAAAGCAGCTGTCTTTCCTGTACCTGTTTGCGCACATCCAAGTATATCTCTTCTTTCAAGAATAACTGGAATTGCCTGACGCTGAATCGGTGTTGGAATTTTATAACCTTCTTCATTTACAGCTAATTGAATTGGTTTGATTAGTTTTAATTTTTCAAATGACATAATGATCCTGATTTGTTTTCTGAACTACTTCAGAGTAATTCAGATTAAAATAAAATAGTTTGTGTTTTATAATACAGATTTTGTAAATGAGTAAAAATCAGTAATCAGATTAAAAATCTTCCCCGGCACCATTCTGATTTTCCATTTCTCCGTTTTCTTTCTTAGGTTTGAAATTATTGAGGTTAATCCTTGCGTTGAGAATTACCATTGGTGATTCTCGCTCAAAATAGTTGTATGCATAGAAATCTGGTCCGGATGAACTAAACTCATGATTTGCAGTTCCAAATAAATCTCTAACTTGCAGTGTAAGTGAAAGTAATCTTTCAAAGAAATCCTGTTTAACAGAAAGATCTGTTGTAAAAAAACCTTCCCATGTTCCTTGTGAAGAAACACCTGGACTATTATAATTTAAGTTTAACTGCAATTGTGTATTTGCTCCAAGTTTAAACATATTATTTAATCTTGTACTCCAGTTGAAACTTTCCCGCGTAAACGATTCATCATATAGAACGCCTTCAATTCTGTAATTATAAAGATTAGCCATAAAATTTAAATTCCAGAATTCCAGCGGATCAAAAATCATCATCATTTCACTTCCAGTAGAAAAATCTTTTCCGATATTAACCACAGTATTCAGAGTAACATTATCATCATCAGGATAGACCGATCGAACATGATCAATTTTATAATTAGTTACTCTATGATATAATTCGACTGACAATGAAACATCACCAAAGAAAGTTTGTATCCCGGCTTCATAAGAATCAATAAGTTCAGGCAAAAGATCCGGATTTCCTATCCTGACATTATTTGCATCTGTCCAGGTATAAAATGGTTCAAGCTCCCAGCCGCGCGGTCGTTGAATACGGCGTGAATAACTTGCCATCAGTTGTGTGCCTTCCGAAAATTTATAAGAGGTATGCAATGTTGGAAAGTAATCCCATCGTTCAATTTTGTACTCCTCAGCTGGATCGAGCAGTGTTATTGTTCGATAACTATATTCAGTTCTTAATCCGCCCTGAATTCCAAAATCGCCAAACTGATCCATATAAGTTGCATAGAGAGCTTGATAATTATTAATATAGTTAACGGAATTACTGAACTGTGGTTGATTAATATATTGAGTGCTTAAGGAATCGTATAAATATAAACCATTATTCTCATCCGAATTTTCTAATTCAGCTTCATAGCCTGCTTCAATTCTTTTAACTTCAAGAAATGGAAGTGTATAATCAATCTTTAACTCAAGATCTCTCGATGGACCAAACTCAGTTGTTTCTTTTCCCTCCAAAATAATGTCACCATTTCTGGATTCAGTTAAAGTTGATTCATCACCGTCATTATATCTAAAATTAAATTCACTCTTAATTTCGTGTCCCTTACCACCAAAATTATGAATGTAGGTAAAATTTGTTCCCGCATATTCACCATCTCTGCTTCGATCAGTGGCATTCTTATAATATAATACATCAGGAGATAGGCTTGACCATTGGCTGTAATTCAAGTCAGAGTTTTGACCACCTGCTCGTGTCCCGTAGCGTGCTGTAAGATTTATAAAATCGTTTGTAGAAAAATTAAATTCAAATCCGCCTCTAATACCAAAACCAGTTCTATCCCATTCAGAAATACCATTAGAATTTAAATATGAAGTTGAACTCTGAGAAATATATGTATTCTCAGATATTGAGGTTCCGGGAAAAGTTCTTTTGTTATAATCCATTCCAAGTAAGTAAGTCAGATTGCTGGTGCGATATTGAAAAAGAAAATCTCCTCCATATTTTTCATTCAATCCTATGTTTGCATTTATTACTCCGCTCAATCCAAGGTTTTCATTTTTCTTCAACAAAATATTTATAATACCAGCAGTTCCTTCGGGATCATATTTTGCAGAAGGGTTTGTTATAATTTCAATATTCTGGATTGAACTTGCGGGTATCTGCTGAAGTGCATCCTGTGCACTTAAAATTGAAGGTCGTCCGTCTATTAGAACTGTAAAATTAGCACTACCCCGCAGACTTACATTTCCTTCAATATCAACTGTAACTGATGGAATATTTCTTAATACGTCTGAAGCATTACCAGACATAACAGTTTGTATTTTATCAACATCAATAACTTTTTTATCTATCTGATATGAAACCGGTGATCGATCCGCTTGAACAACTACATCGTTAAGCTCAAGAGCATTAGGTTTTATAAAAATTTCTCCAAGGTCAAATACTTTATCGGTTGCAGTAATCTCAACATCAAAGTTTTCAGTTTTATAACCGATAAATCTTACATCAAGAAAATATTTGCCGGGTGTAATTCCAGACAATTCAAAAAGTCCGTTTTCATCTGTGATGGTACCATTGATTAGTGACGAATCAATTGGAGACAATAAAACAATATTAGCATATTCAATTGAATGCTTTGAATCAAAATCGAAGACTTTTCCGATTACTTTCCCGCCATTTAAACCATTTGGATTCATTTGCGGAAATAACTGGATGCTTGCTATTATCAATATTATGGAAAGTAGTATTTTTCATTAACTAAAAATACCAATGATAAACTTTTGGCAAAAGAGAATTATTTTTCATGTGATATGTATCGATATTCAACTTTGAAGGATTATTGGATATTAAATCCTGCAGTTATTATAAGTAGCTTTGCTTTTGCAGCATCGTTTTCAGTTTCAAAATAAAATTTAAAGTTGCCGCCTGTTCCTTCTCGTATTTTCAACAACTCGATATCTTTGATGTTGATATTATTCTCAAAAAGAATTGTTGAGATTTTACTGATCATTCCTGGTTCATCTTTTACGAAGACTGTTATGTCATAAAGCGGATCAATAAATCCTTTTGTGTTTATTGGAATTTCATTTCTTGCTAGTCTTGCGCTCTCAAAAAGATCGCCAATCGATTTATAATCATCATCTTCAATTAATTTATTTAATCTTAAAATCTGATCTTGAAATAAATCTAAGGTTTTTAAGATATCAGATTTATTATATCGTAGAATTGATTCCCATATTCTAAAATCACTTGAGGCAATACGCGTCATATCCCTAAATCCGCCTGCAGCAAAATCAAGAAGCGCAACATCATCCATTTTATTATTTGCCTGATTCATTAAAAGAACTGAAAGCAATTGCGGAAGATGCGAAACGTGAGCAGTTATTCTATCATGTAAATGTGCATCCAATAAAACTATTCTTGCACCAATAAGTTTAATAAAATCAATGTATGATTTTAATGTCTCATCATTTTCATTTTTCGTGCAGATAATAAAAACGGAGTTTTCATAAAGTAATAGATCGGAATTCTCGTAACCGCTTTTTTCTTTTCCTGTCATTGGATGCGCGCCAATATATTTTCCGGCACTGGAAATTAATTTCCATTCATCGGCAAATATTCCTTTTACGCTGCACAGATCAGAAATAATTTGGTTTGGTTTTAATCTTGGAGCAAGTTCTTTAAATACTTTTAAACTTTGCTCAATCGGTAATGCTAAAATTATTAAATCAGAATTTAGGGAATCATCAATGCTGATTAATTTTTCATCAATAACTTTTTCCTGTAATGCTTTATTTAGAATTTCAGGTTTATCAAATGCAGAGATGAAAATACTTTGATCGGCATGCTTTACAGCTTTTGCAAATGATCCGCCAATTAATCCTAAACCGATAATTGCAATTTTCTTAAAGCTCAATTCATTTTCTCAAGTTCTTGTGTCATCAATCGGAATTGATCAAATCTCATTGACTGTTCACCATCACTTAAAGCTTTATCCGGATCTGGATGTATCTCCACCATAATTCCATCAGCTCCAACAGCTTTTGCAGCTTTCGCCATCGGAAGAACCTTATCACGCTTTCCAACTGCGTGTGATGGATCAACAATTACAGGAAGATGTGTTAGCTCTTTTAAAAACGGTATTGCACTAAGATCCAATGTGTTACGAGTTGCAGTTTCAAAAGTTCTTATACCGCGTTCGCATAAAATAACCTGCCTGTTACCACGTGCAAGAATGTACTCAGCCGCATTTAAGAAGTTCTTCGATCGAAGCCATCAGTCCACGTTTTAACATAACAGGGCGAAATGATTTTCCAACTTCAGAAAGCAAAGAAAAGTTTTGCATATTTCTTGCACCTATTTGGAGTATATCAGATTTTTCAGCTACTTTTTCTACCTGATCTATCGATAAAACCTCTGTGATGATTGGAAGATCATAATCATCACCCGCGGATTTTAAATACTCAAGTGCCTCGAATCCTAAACCTTGAAAAGCATACGGTGATGTGCGTGGTTTAAAACATCCGCCTCGTAAAATATGTGCAAAATTATTTTTTACTTCTTTAGCACAATCAAGTATTTGATTATAAGATTCAACAGAGCACGGACCTGCCATAATAACAAATCCTCCTCCGCCAATCTTTACATCTCTTACAGAAATTATTGTATCATCACTTTTGTATTCTCTGCTAGCCAGTTTGTATGAAACCTTTGAAACATTTTTTTTCTGAATAATAATTTCTGGTGCCGATGCTGTTTCCTTAACTTGATCTTCCTTAATGGATATTCTTTCAACTTTAGTTTTTTCAACATCTTTTGCAGGATAGCAACCAAGAATTTTTAAGTAGCGAGTATGTTTCCCAACTTCATCAAGCAAGGATTTTACTTTTTGATCCTGAATGTTTCCTTGAAAATCCAGATAAAACATTTCTTCCCAGGGATTTCCAATTATCGGACGTGATTCAAGTTTAGTCATATTAATATTATAATCACGAAACACAGATAAAGCATCTACAAGTGAACCCGGTTTATGTGCAGTTGCAAGTATCAAAGAAGTCTTTGCGGGAATTCGATCATCAACCGTAATTGGATTTCGGGAACATATTAAAAAGCGTGTAAAGTTTCCTTGTTGATTTGCAATGTCTTCCCGCAGAACCACAACATTAAAAATTTCTGCTGCTTCCCTGCTTGCAATAGCTGCAAAAGTTTTATCGCCTTTTTCTTTTATGTACTCAACAGATTTTGCAGTATCGGGTAATAACTCAACTTCTGCATTGGGAATTGATTTAAGAAATTTACTGCACTGCCTTGCAGCCTGGTAATGAGTAAATATTTTTTTGATGCTGTTTAATGGAACGTCATCTATTGTAAGCAGGCAATGTTTTACAGGAAATATTTCTTCACCAATTATGTTAAGATTACTACTTTGCAATGCATCATATACATCGTTGATGCTGCCGCTTGTTGTGTTTTCGATTGGCAGAATTGCATAATCAGAAGTAGAGTCTTCCACAGATTCAACAACTTCATCAAAAGTATTAAACTTTTTAAAATGAATATCTTTTCCCGAATCGCTAAAAAACTGATTTGTTGCAAAATAACTATACGAACCTTCAATTCCCTGTATTGCAACTTTAAGAAGATCAGCTTTTTCAGAAGTATTTGATGAATCTAGTACAAATCTATTTTGTATACGGATAGAATCACTAATAATTTCCTGAAATATTTTAGAAACATAATGTGTATCTAATCCATACTCTCTTCCTGCTTCTATTAATCTTGTTAATAATTGTTTTTCTCTGTCACGATCGCGTATTGCAGATTTATCTTCATTTTTTAGTTTGATAATCTCAACACTCAACTCACGTCTCTCAGCAAGAAGTTGAAGCATTTTATCATCGATAGAATTAATTTTTTCTCGTATTTCTTTCATCACACTTTCTTTAATTAAAATGATATTTTCGGTGTCGAATATCGGTTTATTTTGATTGGCAATCAAGACTGGACAATATCAGGTTTTGAACAAATTATACTTAATTGTAATTTTGCACCACGCGCCCGTAGCTCAACTGGATAGAGCATTTGACTTCGGATCAAAGGGTTGAGGGTTCGAATCCTTCCGGGCGTACAAAGTGCTTTTATCATAGGGTTGAGGGTTCTGCCATAGGCATTCCTTCGGAAGAATCCTTCCGGGCGTACTTTTTTTAATTAACAATTTACAATGAACAATGTACAATTAAGAGTAAATCTGAATTGTACTCAGTATTTAATATACATTCGGTAATAAAATTCGTAGAGCAGACTTTAGTCTGCTTTTTATTTTGTAAAAGATTAGCAAGTCATTCCCGTGAAAACGGGAATCTATCTTTTTATACAGATTCCCGCCTATGTGGGAATGACAGAAAAATATTGTATACATCTATCAATAATCTATATCAACAGTAGCTTATGCTTTTCTCAGAAGATATATATCGTTTTATGTACGCAGCACTTCAGGAAGCTGAAAGAGCATATGATGATGATGAAGTTCCCGTTGGTGCAGTTGTAGTTCATAAAAATAAAATTGTTGGTCGCGGACATAATCAAATTGAAAAGTTAAATGATGCAACTGCTCACGCTGAAATGATTGCATTGACTTCTGCATCCAATCATATTAAAAACTGGCGATTAAGTGAATGTTCCATTTACGTTACTCTTGAACCTTGCATAATGTGCACAGGCGCTCTCTTATCTTCAAGAATTGATAATCTATATTTTGGGGCAAGTGATTCTAAATTTGGTGCTTGTGGTAGCGTCCATAATTTAGCCGAAAATTCAAAGACTAATCATTCTATAAAAGTCTTTTCAGGTATCCTTGCAAAAGAGAGCGAGGATCTGTTAAAATCATTCTTTGCCAAAAAGCGATTGAAGTCAAAAAAATAATTCCATTGAACCATAATTTCTTGTTTAAGAATCGAATTACTTCTAATTTGCAATAAAAAAATGAAGATTTTATGCGACTAATTCTATTCGGATCTCCAGGGGTTGGCAAAGGCACCCAGGCAAAAATCATATCTAAAAATTTAAATATTCCTCATATCTCAACCGGTGATATTTTACGAAAAGCAGTAAAAGATCAAACAGAACTCGGCAAAAGAGCGGGCGAGTTAATGTCTCAAGGTGAATTGGTTCCAGATGATTTAATGATTGCGATGATAAAGGAAGTTTTAACTTCAGATGAATGTAACCACGGATTTATTTTGGATGGTTTTCCGCGAACAACTATTCAAGCTGAAGCTTTAGACAAATTGTTTATGCAAATAGGGATTGATAACGCAATTCTTATTCACATTACTGCAGATGAAAATGAAATTATAAAAAGACTTAACAATCGCAGGGCTTGTAAAGAATGCGGACACATTTTTAATCTTAAAGAGATTGAGGGATTAGATACCTGCCCGAACTGCGGTGCTAAAAATAGTTTTTATTTAAGAAATGATGATCAAGAAGACGTAATTAAAAACAGATTAGATATTTTTAATTCATCCACTTTGCCTGTTCTTGGTTATTACGAAAATAAAGATAGAGTTATTGAAGTAAATGGATTTGATTCAGTTGATAATGTGAACAAAAAAATTATTGATACGTTGAAGAAAAAAAATCTCTATCCTTGATCTTTTTGTTTTAAAAATCCTTTAAGAATTTTTTTATCTTCAATCTTAAAAATTCTTGTGTTACCCTTCCTCACCATATCATAATTGTGAGTTGCAAATAGAACAGCAGTTCCTCGTTTATTAATTTTTTGCAGTAAATCCAATATCTCGCCGGATGTTTCAGGATCAAGATTACCAGTTGGTTCATCTGCAAGAATAATTATGGGATCATTCAAGATCGCTCTTGCAATTGCAACACGCTGCTTTTCACCGCCGGAAAGATTCTCGGGATTATTCATCCTTTTGTGGGATAAACCAACTTCGTTTAAAGCAGCATTTACTTTTTTCTTGATTTCTTTTTTTGGTGTGGCGGTTACTTCAAGAACAAATGATAAATTTTCAAATACATTTCTATCCGTTAATAATTTAAAATCCTGAAATACGATTCCAATTTTTCTTCTTAATAATGGCAATTCACTCTTCTTAATTAATTTAGAATTAAAATTTCCAACAGTCACCGTTCCCGATTGAGGAAGTAAGTTCATATAAATCATTTGCAATAAAGATGTTTTACCTGAACCGCTTTTACCAATAAGAAATGCAAATTCACCCGCACCTAATTCTAGATTAGCATCTTCAAATAATGTCTGATTATCATAATTAAAACTAATATTCTGAATTGATAACATTAAGCCTTCCTCTTCATAATAAATTGAACACGATCAGAACTTGCTTTTCCTTTCGTAAATGAAAAAGCTTTATAGCAATTTACAACATATAAACCGGACTTTTCTGCCATCTCAAAAAAAGTTTCATAGCTGTAAATTTTTTGTTTATGTGTTTCTGAAAAGGTTTTTCCGTTTGGATAAGTAATTGTAAAAATATTTTTATGAATTTTACTTCCGGGTAAAAAAATACTTTTTCTATAATAAGTATAACCTTTTGCACTTCCTTTGGTTGTCGCAGTTTTTTGATGCTTGTAACTATTACTTTCAAGTGCGGCATCAAAAGTAAGCAAACCATTTTCTAGAAAGATGATCACTTGCTTCTTTAAAGAATTTAAGCAGCCGCTTTTTGTTCAGCAAGTAATTAACGCTATCGAATGAAGTTAAAATCAAATCAAACTTTTTACTAAATGGAATGGCTGTCATATCACAACAGACTTTATATAATTTATTTTTAGAATGATTAAGCATGCTTTGGGATATATCTGTCGCAATATAATTTTTATAATGTTTTGATAGATATACAGCTAATGAACAATTGCCTGAAGCAAGTTCAAGCACACTTGGATTTTTTACAGCTTTAGATTTAGTTATTGTGTAAATATATCTTGCCCACCACTTATAACTTACAAAATTCATAAGGTGAGGATAGATATTAGCTACGTGAAGATATGGATCAGTTTGATTTTGATTGCTGCAATGGAGCGATTCCTGTTTTGAAATATCTTAATTGCATATTTATATGATTGCAGAATACTTGATTCATCTGCTTTGTTCAATCCTGCAATATCGTAAGCCGTTCCATGATCCGGTGATGTGCGGATTAAATTTAATCCTGCCGTAAAGTTTACTCCGCTGTTAAAGTTTAAAAGTTTAAATGGAATTAGAACCTGATCATGATACATTCCCAAAATCATATCAAACTTTTTATAAGTCTTGTTTCCCCAAAAAGCATCCGGAACAAATGGTCCTGAAACATCAAACTTCTTTTGTAAAGATTTAATAACAGGTTCAATAACTTTTATTTCCTCATCTCCAATTAATCCATTTTCACCCGCGTGAGGATTTAATCCAAGCACAGCTATTTTAGGATTTTGTATTCTCAAATCAAATATTGATGTTTGATGAAGTAAGCGAATAGCTCTAACAATTTTTTCTTTCGTAATCAATTTCGGAATTTTAGAAATTGGAGAATGAATCGTGAGTAATCCAGCATTTATTATTTCTGAAAGAAACAACATCATATAATTATTATTGTTTTCATGCTGCGCTAACAATTCCGTATGTCCGGGAAAATTTATCTTTGCAAGACTAAACGCTTCCTTAGAAATTGGTGCAGTAACCAATACATCAGCAAGTTTATTGTCAATCAAATCCAATGATTTCATTATAGATTGAAATGCAATTTTACCTGATTCTTTAGTCGAATAACCCAATTTTAATTTAACATCCGGCAGCGGAATTAAGTTAAGTTGAGATGAGGAAAAAGATTGATTAGAAACTATCTGATATTTAAATGTGGCTTTGGTGATTTTATAATAATATAGAAATACATTTTTGGGACAAACAAATAAAATATGATTGTTGTTTTTTTTGCTAAGGATTTTAGAGAAAGCTTTTACAGCTATTTCGGGTCCGATTCCATTTACATCTCCGCAAGTAAAAACAACGCGTGTCATTGTCCATTCGCTAAAGTGAATACTCCGGTACCATCATTATCAACAAAAACAAATTTTCTCTGAGATTTTTTGTACATCCAACTCTCAACAACTTTATCATGATTATCAGTATCACGATCGATCGAATCAGGAGGACCAAATTTTATATAAGTTTTACCTCGATCAGACTTTGCACCTCCAGTGCCAGCAAGTGTTTTAAAATTCATCTCGCAATAATCAACTCGTGTATAAAACTCATTCATCAGTTCATTAAATTTTGTTTCAGGTGTAGGATCTAGTTTATTCCAGTAGTTATAAAGATTTTCGATATCATCTCCACTTCCGCTAAAAATATCCGAAACAACATCTTTACTTTCAATTAACTCGATAAATTTTATTGCTTCTTCCGCATCTGATAAACTAATTGGTTTGCCAATCCAGATTACATTTAAATTAAATGTTTGTTTTTGTTCTGCCGCATCATCCGGATAAACTTCTAACTGTATAGGTCCTTCTGTTAATTTTGATGAGAAATTTTTTATAAGAAATAATTTTAAGTTAGACGTATCAGCACTTTCGTTAATGACTACTTTGCCATCGCATAACTTTATTTCTGGACGTGCGAGAATTGACTCTGTTATCTTTTCCTCTTCAATAAGAACTTTATCCCCTCTTTTAACTTTTATTGTGAGAGAATTAATTTCCTGATTTGCTACAGGAAGTACTAAATCATCAGTTGGCTTATTGAATGGAATGGATGCTGAATTATTTGAGAGTATAAACGAATTAAGTCCATCACAAATAATTTTTCCTGGATCAAACACAATTGGATTAAGTAAGGTATTTGATTTTTTTAAATCTAAACTTACCTGGGGAATTCTTCTTTCACGTTTTGAAATCTGGTCTGAAATAATTGTAAGAAGATTGTACTTGCCTTCAGGTAGATTAAAACTTATTACTCCCTGTAAAAATGTGGCTTCTGAAATTGTCTCTTCAAAATTTTTAACTGATATTTTTCTGTCATCAGATGTTCGTTTAACAACATTGCCGGCAGAATCTTTAATCTCAATATTTACATTAAAACCGGCATTAAACTGATCAGCATTCTTTTCAAAAAATAATTGGGAGTAAGAAATTTTGTATGAGTAGTAAACAAGATAATCTTGTTCTGATGGAAAGAAATGAATTTCTGAATTATAAAACTTACCGGATTGAATGATATTTCGTTCAGCTACAAAATCCGGTTGGGCTAATAATTGAGAAACCAATAAGAATGTTAATAAATATATTTTCTTCAATTTTTAGCTCAAACTTTTTAATAGTTTAGATAAAATTCAATCGGTTTAATTAAACCGGAAAAAGATTTGCCCTGCTTTAATAAATATCAACAGTCTGGATTAGCTATTCATATTGTTTAAGAACTCTTTATTGTTCTTTGTTCCTCTAACTTTATCGAGTAAAAATTCCATTGCTTCAACAGGATTAAAATCGCTAAGAATTTTTCTAAGTATCCAAACTTTTGCAAGATCATCTTCTTTCATTAACAAATCTTCTCTTCTTGTTCCGGAACGATTTACATCTATAGCAGGGAATATTCTTCTATCACTTAAATCTCTGTTTAATACAAGTTCCATGTTACCGGTACCTTTGAACTCTTCAAAAATAACATCATCCATACGGCTGCCTGTATCAATCAATGCTGTAGCAATAATAGTTAAACTTCCGCCATCTTCAGTATTTCTTGCAGCACCAAAAAATCTTTTTGGTTTATGCAGTGCATTTGAATCCACACCACCAGAAAGTATTCTACCGCTATGAGGAACTACAATGTTGTGTGCACGTGCTAATCTTGTAATACTATCCAAAAGAATTACAACATCTTCTTTTGCTTCAACAAGTCTTTTAGCTTTTTCAATAACCATATCTGCAACCTGCACGTGTCTATCTGCAGGTTCATCAAAAGTAGAACTAATAACTTCTGCTTTTACAGAACGCTCCATATCAGTTACTTCTTCAGGTCTTTCATCAATAAGAAGTATCAAAAGTTTTACTTCCGGATGATTACGAGTAATTGAGTTTGCAATTTTTTGAAGCAAAACTGTTTTACCGCTTTTAGGAGGTGATACAATCAATCCTCTTTGTCCTTTACCAATCGGGGCAAGCATATCCATAATACGTGTTGAGTATTCACCAGGAACAGTTTCAAGCAATATTTTTTTTGTTGGGTAAACAGGGGTAAGGTTATCAAATAAAGTACGGTTTCTTATGTGCTCAGGTGAAAGACCATTTACAGCCTCAACTCTAAGCAAAGCAAAAAATCTTTCGCCTTCTTTTGGAGGTCTTACCTGCCCGCTTACAAAATCTCCGGTTCTAAGGCTAAACTTTTTAATTTGCGATGGTGAGACATAGATATCATCCGGTGAAGGCAAGTAATTATAATCTGCAGATCGTAAAAATCCGTATCCATCAGGAAGCACTTCTAAAACTCCCTTAGAAAAAGTTAATCCATCTTTAACGCTCTGAGCTTCTAATATCTTGAAGATTAATTCCTGTTTTCTTAGATCGCTGTAACCGGCAATATTTAGATCTTTTGCAAGTTCATTTAATTCTACAATCTTCTTTGATTTGAGTTCAGAAATGTCCATCGGCATTTGGGGTACCTATTATTTTGTTTTTTGAATTGTTAAGATTAAAATTGTTTTCAAATTGGTTAAATCCTGATAAGCTCTCGTGGTATTTCTTAATTTGTACGAAAGGAACTCGAGGTCTTAGCCAAACTTACGTACATACATTTATATTGTCAAGATTTAATTTCAGGTAAAAATGATTTTATTTCACCCAATAAATACATACTTCCTGCCATTACCAGGCAATTATCTTTGTCTCCGTGCAATTGCTGTTTGATAAATTCGTCTAAGTTTTTAACTACTGAAAATTTTATTCCGCGTTTTTCGGCACGTTCAGTTAGTAACCCGATACTTGCAGCTCGTTCATAATTTATCTCATAAAAGTAAATATTAGTAAAGACTATCTTTCACTAATAAAAGCATCTCATCAATATTTTTATCCCTCATCGCACCAAATAATAATGAAGATACTTTGTAATTATTTTTTTCTTTCTTGAATTGATTTACTAAACAGCTAATCCCTTCAGGGTTATGAGCAGAATCCAAAATGATGCGGGGTTTTTCAGAAACAATTTCATATCTGCCCTGCAGCCTTGTATTTTTAACAACATTTTTCACACCCCGAGTAATGACCGCAGGATCATCAATATCAAAAGTTTTAGCAGCACAAAGTGATGCTAATGCAGCATTATATTTTTGATGTTTACCAATGAGAGGGACTTCCCACTCATCAAATTCTAATTCTTCAGTGTAAAGTTGTACGTTATCATTCTTCTCATTTATATATTCTTCTAAACAAAACAGAGGAGATTTTACAGCTTTACATTTTTTCTCTATAACTCTTATTGCCTCTTCTGGTAACAATCCAATAAAAGTTTTAGAACCTTTTTTTATGATCTCACTTTTTTCAAATGCAATTTGTTCAAGCTTATCACCAAGAATAGCAGTGTGTTCCAAACTTATCGATGTAATTACACAGGCCAGAGGATTTAAAACATTTGTTGCATCAAGTCGCCCGCCTAAACCCGTCTCTATAACAGCATAATCAACATCAGTAAAAACAAAATACTCAAATGCCATTGCAGTGGTTACTTCAAAAAATGTTAAGCCCAACTCATCAATATGTTTTTGATATTTATCTATAAAATTTGCGATGAAGTCATCTGGTATGTATTTACCATTAACAGATATTCGTTCATTAAATTTTACAAAATGCGGTGATGTGTATAATCCAACTGAAAAACCATGTTCCATAAGGATGCTTGCAATGAAAGATGATGTACTTCCCTTTCCATTAGATCCTGCAACATGAATCGTTTTTAATTTTTTTTGTGGATTACCCATTTGATTTAAAAACTTTTGTATGTTTTCTAAACCGAGTTTAACTCCAAAAGTATGAAGTGCAAATAATTTATTTAATGATTCTTGTATATTCATTTAAATAATGTACGATCCTGTTAAGTCAGATAATTTTTCAACTTTGTTAGCAATGCAATAGTCTTCTAATTCTTTAATCATTTTTTCGGCTGCAGTTGGATCAATAAAATTTAAAGTACCAATTTGCACTGCCGATGCACCAACAATCATAAATTCTATTACATCTTTCCAGTTCATAATTCCACCGATACCAATAATTGGAATATCAACCTTTCGGGATATCTCCAAAACTTTTGCAAGTGCAACTGGTTTTATTGCCGGACCTGAAAGTCCGCCATTAACATTAAATATTTTTGGTTTCCTTGTAAAGATATTAAATGCCGTTCCAACTAAGGTATTAATAGCGGAAACTGCATCCCCACCCTCGTCTTTAACAACCTGTGCAAACTCTGAAATGTAAGAAACATTTGGTGATAATTTAATTATCAAAGGTTTGTTTGTTACAGCACGAACCTTCGCAGTAACATTTCCAACCGCATTTTTATCATTACCAAATTGTAATCCGCCATCTTTAACATTTGGACAGGATACATTTATCTCAAATGCTTTTATAGTTTCTTCAGAATCCAGAATTCTTGTACACTCAACATATTCTTCAACTGTACTAGCTGCAATATTGCAAATTAATGGTACATCAAACTTTTTAATAAACGGAATTTTTTCTTTTAGAAATTCTTCAACCCCAACATTAGCTAAGCCAATTGCATTTAACATTCCCGCAGGTGTTTCAACAATACGCTGCGGCGGATTTCCTTTTCTTGGTTTTAAGCTTAAAGATTTTGTAACGATAGCACCGAGTTTGTTTAAATCAGAAAACTCTGAAATCTCATTTCCATAACCAACCGTTCCGGATGCAAGCATAATTGGATTACGAAGTTGTAGTGAGCCAATCTTTACTGATAAATCAACTTTGCTCATATCACAACATCCTTAACATTAAACACCGGACCATCTTTACAAACTAAAAGATATTTATCTGAATTAGATGTTGATTCAATCGGACAGCCCTGGCATATTCCAAATCCACAAGCCATTGCACATTCTGTGGAAACTTCACAATCAAGATTATTTTTAAGGCAAAAATCTTTTAACACTCTGAGCATTGCATTGGGTCCGCAGGCAAATACTTTTGAAGAAGCTATATCAATTTTATCTAAGTTATTTTCTAATGATTGAACGACATTACCTTTAAATCCAATTGATCCATCATCAGAAGATAAAATTAGATTCTCCATTCCGTAAGAGATCACATCCTGTTTTGTTCTTCCGCCAACAAAGGACATGATACTTTTTTTGTTTTTAATTTCTCTTGTCATAAAAGGAAATGGAGCCGCTCCCAATCCACCTGCTACAATAATAGCTGTTTTATAATCTCCCTCAATGTTAAAACCATTTCCGAGCGGACCGAGAATATCCACTAAATCTCCAGAATGCTTATGAGATAAAATTCTTGTACCCTCACCCATAATATTGAACATCAAAAATATATTTTCACCTTCAACATCGCATACGCTGAAAGGTCTTCTCAACAAAGGAAATGTATTTTCAGAAACACGAATGTTTAAAAATTGTCCCGGTTTAATTAATCGTGCAATTTCGGGTGAGTGAATTTTCTGGATAAAAATATTTTCGTGAACTTGTTTGGTTTCAACAACAGGAGAATTTAAAATAAACAATCTTATTCCTCTTAATATCGATTACAAATTTTATGGTGAACAATAAGTAGTTGGAATTGAATATGAACAGAAATCTTTACTTCAAAACTAAAATGTTATTAACAATTTTCCGAATGATCTATAAATATTCATCCATTTTATTCATCTTCAAATAATCTACTATTTCTTTAACGTCCTGAGCTTTGTCTCTTCTGCAAATCAAAACTGTATCGTGGTGATTTATTACAATTACATTATCGAGACCAATAACTGCAGTAACTTTGTCAGGAGAATATATATAAGAATCAGAAACCATGTTTGTGTAAACTTTTCCGATTTCAGCGTTGCCCTGTTCATTTTTATCGGATAACTGATAAACTTCTTCCCAGCTTCCTACATCACTCCAGTTAAAAGAACCTTTTGTGAGAAAAACTTTAGATGATTTTTCCATTATGCCGTAATCGATAGAAATCTTTTTTAATTGTGCATAAACAGTTTTAAGTTCTTCTTTAAAGTTTGGACTCGTTAAACTTTTTTCTATTGCTACTAATCCTTCATATAGATCAGGCATAAGATTTTTTATTTCATCAAGAATAACATCTGCACGCCAGATAAACATACCGCTATTCCATAAAAAATCACCGCTTTCAACAAATCTAACCGCAGTTGCATAGTTTGGCTTTTCAGCAAAAGTGTAAACAGGAAAAATATTTTCAGCAACTTCTTTATCATTAATCTGAATATAGCCGTAACCTGTCTCGGGTCTGGTTGGAGTAATTCCAATCGTAACCAATCCCTTGGACTCATTAGCATAATCAGCAGCATTTTTTAATACTTGTTTAAACTTTTCCTCATCTTTAATAATGTGATCCGCAGGTAGAACGATTGTAATTGCATTTGGATCTTTAGCTTTAATAATTACAGATGCCAATCCGATACAAGCAGCAGTATTTCTTCCGAATGGTTCTTCAATAATATTCTCTGCCGGTACATCAGGCAATTGATTTATTACTTCTGGTCGCTGCACTTCATTTGTAATAACATATATATTTTCTTTTTCTATCAAACCTGATAATCTATTAACCGTAGCCTCAATCATTGTATGTTCGCCGAATATTTTTAATAACTGCTTCGGTGTTTTTTTCTTACTTCTCGGCCAAAAGCGTGAACCAACCCCACCCGCCATTATTACTGCATATAATTTCATCAATAAGATTCCTTACTTTTTATTGTTGCTAATTTATTTCCAAAGTCTTCTGCTTTGTTTAGATAATTATTTATATCTACATCTTTACCGCGCACAACAGCCACTATAACAATTAAACAAGCACGTAAATTTTCTATAACTTCTTTACCCGGCATCAACTCTCTGTTTTTAATTAATATTAACGCTTTAGAAACTATTCGATGCATTCCGGATAGGATTTCAAATCCAATTTTTCTGGATAGAACTGCATTGTCTTCCATTATTTGAGCAAACTTAATTAACTCTTCATGATCAATTTCGTTGTTAGATATTTTCTTGAGAAGATTATCCAGCGGTTTTATGGGCCCAAGTATTGTCGGTTCAAATTTCTGAATTATTTCTTCATCTTCGTTTTCAATATCTTCACTAAAAATAATTTTTTCTTTTATCTCTTCGGTTTCAGATTTTATAAATGGTTCTTCTACAGGTACTCGTTTTGATAGATCAATTCTGATTTCTTCTTTTGGAAAAACTATTGCATTGTTAAGTTTTTCTATCGCAGATTTAAACGCAATCGGAGTTGTAATATCAAGCATGTGTCCAAGATCTTTTATTAGATATCTGCTATGCTCTTTAAATTGATCTGATATTTTTAAAAGATCAATCGGATTTTGGGATAGTGAATTATAAATCTCATTTAACCTGATAGCCAGCATAGACAGTTCAGTAATCTTTTTCATATTAATAAGATCATCACTAAGATTTTCTGATTTTGATATTGTTTGCTTTAACAATGCAACAACTTCAATCTGCTGATTGTTTAATCGCAGATTATTTGCGGCAATGTTTATACTTTGAACTATGTATTGTTTTATTAAATCCATTAATCTTTTACAACTCTTGGAACTCGTTTGCTTATTCCACAAGTAACTTCGTAAGGAATTGTATTTATTTTTTTAGACCAATCCCACGCATCAATTTTTGATTTGCCTTTTTCACCAATCAAAATTACATCATCATTAACTTTGATGTTACCACTTCCAACATCAAACATAATTCTATCCATAGTTACAGTACCAACTTGATTATAAATTTTCCCTTTAATTATTGCTTGCGCTTTATTGGTAAGTGATCTTGAGAAACCATCCGCATAACCTAATGGAACAGAAATAATTTTAGTTTCGCTCTTCGTAAAATATCGTCTGCTGTAACTGATCGATTCACCTTGCTTTACTTCTTTAACAGTTGAAACTTTCGAAACTAATGACATTACAGGGTATAATTTAACAGATTCTGAGGTTTTAAGCGAAGGATAATATCCATATAATGAAATTCCTGGACGAACCATATCATAATAAGCTTCCGGAAAATCTAAAATTGCACCGCTATTAGCGGCATGAGCTAATCCAAAATTAATCTTTAATTCATTTAAAGATCTTATAACTCTCATCAAATCTTTTTATCTGAAGTTTTGCATAATCACTTCCAGCTTCATCAGAAGTGGCAAAGTGCGTAAATATTCCATCGATAACAAAGTTTTTATTTAATGATATTTTTTGAATGAACTTAACTGCATCAGAATAATCAACACCCAACCTGTTCATTCCGGTATCAACTTTAATGTGAACTAAAATCTTTTTATTTGATTTTAATTTCTTCTTTTCATTTAAAAGAATATTTAGATGTTCCTGAGTAAAAACTGAAGCAATCAAATTAAATTTAAAAAACTTGTAAACCTGGTATTTATCAATCGGATCAAAAATTAAAATAGGCTGCTTTGATTTTTAATTGTCTTAACTCAACACCTTCATCCGGAGTTGCAACTGCAAAGTATTCGGGTTTTTGTTTGCCTAAAGAATTCAAAGCATCCACAACAGTTTTAACTCCATGTCCATACGCATCAGCTTTAACCACAGCCATAACCTTAGCTTTGCCAACTTGCTTTCTTATGTTGAGAAAGTTCTTCTTAAGATTTTTTAAACTAATTATTGCTTTTGTAAGACGCATAAATAAGAATATAGGTTGAGAGAATTTAGTAAATAGTAAAAACTCTATCGGAAAGTTAACTAATAATCAAAAATATTGCTATAAAGTTTACAAGATAAGAATGGCAGTTTTCACCGACTTATTCAATAGGAATGGCCAGTCCAAAAGTTGAGGCGATTCTAAGATTAGATTCTAGATAATTCTCATCATCATAATAGCCCCAGGATTCAGAGGTTGTATGAAAAATACAATTCGTCAGTCTGAGCGAAGACGAAGACAGACATTTTAAGATAAATTCACACTTCGACTTCGCTCAGTGTGACGTTGGTTATAATTATAACACAACTTCTTCAGCTCTGGGATTTAAAGCGAAGCAAAAAAAAATAAGGGCATTAGCCCAAACAATTATTTAAGATCTTATTGAAGTATATATTACATCATCCAAATTTATTGTTGTTCAAATTTTATTGTCTCAAATGTTTTTATTAAGAATTCTTGACATTCCAGCGTAGCAATGGTAATTTTGGTTCAAAATTTTTTAAAAGTATGCTGACAGAATTCGGAAAAGCTTTCATTTTTATACTAATGGCAATCATATTTGTTGTTGGTATTGTCTATTTCGCAAAACTCATTCGTCCCGCAAGACCAACCCACGAGAAACTTAAAACTTATGAATGCGGTGAAAATCCTGAAGGTTCACCTTGGATTAAATTTAATATCAGATTTTACGTTGTTGCTCTTATCTTTTTAATCTTTGATGTGGAAGTAGTTCTTCTAATTCCTTGGGCTTTGGTTTACAAAGACTTTGGATTAACTGGATTTTTAATCGGTGGAATATTTTTAGTGCTTTTAGGTTTAGGAATGGCTTACGAATGGCGCAAAGGTGATCTTGAGTGGGAAAAACCAAAAGTGCTTCCTCCATCTTTTAATAAAACTAAAGCTGCTCCAAAAGTTGAAAAAGAATTGGTAGAGGTTTGAGTCTATGGGTTTTTTAGATAGCGAATTTACTGACGGAAACATTGTTGTAACCAAAGCTGAAGATCTGCTGAACTGGGCAAGATTATCTTCACTATGGCAGGTAAGTTTTGGATTAGCCTGCTGCGCAATAGAAATGATGGCAACATCTGCATCGCATTATGATTTTGATAGATTTGGTGTTATTCCTCGTCCTTCTCCCAGACAGGCTGATATTATTATTATATCCGGCACAGTTACTTTAAAGATGGCAACAAGAATTAAACGACTTTACGAACAAATGCCCGATCCTAAATACATAATTTCTATGGGAAGCTGCTCTAATTGCGGCGGACCTTATTGGGAGCACGGTTATCACGTACTAAAAGGTGTGGATAGAGTTATTCCGGTTGATGTTTACGTTCCCGGCTGTCCGCCAAGACCCGAAGCTTTACTTGAGGGATTATTAAAGCTTCAGGAAAAAATTCGTAACGAAAGTATGATTAAGAAAACCGCATGAAAAAAGCTGAAGAAATTTTACAAATCTTAAAGGCAAATTTTCCTGATTCTAATCTGGAATTAAAAACTGATCAGCCGACTGAACCAATTTTAATTGCTTCTCCTTTAGAGATAGATAAATTAAGTTTATTCCTTCGTGATTCATCTGAATTATTATTTGATTCTTTGATGAACTTATCCGGTGTTGATGAAATAAAAGCAAATTTATTAAGTGTTTATTATCATTTAGAATCCACAAAACTGAAACATAAGATCACTTTAAAAGTTTCTACCGATAGAAATAAACCAGAAGTATCAACAGTTACGGAAGTTTGGAAAGGTGCTGATTGGCACGAACGTGAAGCTTACGATTTATTTGGTATAATATTCCTAAATCATCCTGACTTAAGAAGAATTCTTATGCCATATGATTGGGATGCAGGTTATCCACTAAGAAAAGATTATGAAAATCCTGAGTTCTATCAGGGAATGAAAGTACCTTATTAAGATGTCTCAAGAATCATCACTAAATACTAAAAGCTCAGTTATTCGAACCGAAGAAATGGTTTTAAATATGGGTCCTCAGCATCCGTCAACTCACGGAGTGCTAAGGTTAGAACTCGCTTTAGAAGGTGAAATAATTACTAATGTAATTCCGCATATCGGATACTTGCACAGATGCTTCGAAAAGCATTGTGAAGCAATGACTTATCCCCAAATAGTTCCCTATACAGATCGTATGGATTATCTGGCACCAATGGGAAATGAATTTGGCTATGCTATCGCAATGGAAAAACTTTTAGGTATTCAGGTTCCTGAAAGAGTTGAATACATTAGAGTAATAATGGCTGAGCTGCAGCGAATATCTTCACATCTTGTTGCACTTGGAACTTACGGTGCTGATATCGGTGCATTTACTCCTTTTCTTTATTGCTTTAGAGATCGCGAAAAAATACTTAGTTTATTTGAAATGACTTGCGGCGCAAGACTACTTATATAACTATATCTGGGTTGGTGGCTTATCACACGATCTTCATCCTGATTTTGTAAGAAAGACCCGCGAGTTTATTAAAGAGTTCAGACCAAATCTTAAAGAAGTAAATGATCTTCTTAGTCATAACAGAATTTTTATTGATCGTACAGCTAATGTTGGAATTTTACCTATTGATACAGCAATTAATTATGGTGTATCAGGTCCAAACTTACGCGGCTCAGGAATCAAATGGGATGTGAGAAAAGAAGATCCATATTCTGTTTATCATAAATTTGATTATGATATTCCCGTCGGTGAAGGAAAATACGGAACCGTTGGTGATAGCTGGGACAGATATTACGTTCGTGTTTTAGAGATGGAAGAAAGCTGTAAAATAATAGAACAGGCTTTAGATCAATTACCGGAAGGTGATGTTCAATCCGCAATACCAAAAAGAATTAAACCACCGATTGGACATGTTTATGCTACGAGTTGAAAATCCACGCGGTGATTTAGGATACTTTATTATAAGTGATGGCTCAACAAGTCCGTATCGAGTAAAAGTTAGAGCACCATCGTTTGTAAGTATGCAGATTATGAATGAATTGTGTAAAGGATATATGGTTGCTGATGTTGTTACAATTCTTGGAAGCATCGATATAGTTTTAGGAGAGATTGACAGATGATGTATGATTTTTTAGTTGATCTTTTTGGCAATTCAGCTCTCGCAGATATTATTGCAGGAACTATACAAAGTTTGCTTCCTTTGTTCGTATTCATTTTGCCTTTTGCATTGTTTGCAGTTTATCTTGAAAGAAAAGTTTCTGCACATATGCAGGATAGACTTGGACCAATGAGAACCGGCTGGCACGGATGGAAACAAACTATTGCCGATATTTTAAAACTTATTCAGAAAGAAGATATTGTTGCAAAAGATAACGATAAGCTTATTATTCAATCTTGCACCGATAATTGTTTTTGCCGGTAGTTATGCTGCATTTGCTGCAATACCATTCACAAGTATTTTTATCGGAACCGAAGTTGATCTTGGAATATTTTATATAATTGCTGTAACAGGAATTGTTGTTGCAGGTATTTTAATGGCAGGCTGGGCATCAAATAATAAATATTCACTTCTTGGTTCGATGAGATCAGTTGCGCAGATAATCAGTTATGAAATTCCAACCATACTTGTTGTATTAAGTTTAGTGATGATCAGCGGATCAATGAATTTACACACACTAAGCGAACAGCAAACAGGATATGCCTGGAACTGGTACATCTTTGGCGGACCTGGATCTGAATTATCTAAGTTTCTATTAATTCCATCTATGTTTATTGGTTTCCTAATCATTTATATAAGCACGCTTGCTGAAGTAAACAGAACTCCTTTTGATATTCCTGAAGCTGAATCAGAACTTGTGTCAGGATATCACACTGAATATTCAGGAATGAAATTCGCAATGTTCTTTCTTAGCTGAGTACGCAAATATGTTTGCAGTATCAGCAATTGTAGTTGCGCTTTTCTTAGGTGGATATCAATCCCCTATCGGATATCTCGGTGATTTGATCGGTGCAAAATGGATGATACCAATTGAACAATTTTCTTGGTTTACAATTAAAGGTGTGTTTTTTGTTTTTGTTCAGATGTGGTTAAGATGGACTTTACCAAGATTACGCGTTGATCAGTTAATGGCAGTAAGTTGGAAATATTTAATTCCAATTGCATTTGTTAATCTTATAATAATCGGATTGATTACACTTTTATAAAAGTTTGATATGAAAGAATATTTCGGAAATATATACTCGGCTCTTGCAACAATCTTTATTGGAATGAAGATTACTTTTAAGCATATGTTCGTTCCATCAGTTACGATTCAATATCCGGAAGTAAAACCGCAGCTTCCCGAAAGAGAACGTAACAGACTTTATGTTAATATGGATGATTGCATTGGATGTGATCAATGCGCAAGAGCATGCCCTGTAAATTGTATTGAAATTGAAACAACAAAATCAATTCCGGGTGAAGATCTTGGCAAAACATCAAACGGAAAAAAGAAAGCTCTTTGGGTTACAAACTTTACAATCGATTTTGCAAAGTGCTGCTATTGTCAGTTGTGTGTTTTCCCATGCCCTACTGAATGTATTTATATGACAGATGTTTATGAATTTTCTGAATGGGATAGAAATAAATTAATTTATGATTTTGCAACTCTTACTCCGGAAGAACGACAACAGAAAAGAGATAATCTTGCAAAGTTTAATGCTGAAAAAGAAGCTGAAAAATTAAAAGCGGCATCTGAACCAAAACCTGAAATAAAAAAAGATCAGCCAGAGGAAAAATAAAGTGAACGTTTACGATTTTATATTTTACTTGTTCGCTGCGATAACTGTTTTATCAGCATTCTTTGTTGTAACAAACAGGAATATCGTTTACTCAGCATTCTTCTTATTGTTTACTTTTTTTGGTGTAGCTGGTATTTACGTTCTGCTCGGTGCTGATTTTGTAGCTATAGTGCAGCTTATAGTTTATGTAGGTGGAATATTAATTTTATTACTCTTTGGTGTGATGTTAACAAACAAGATTACAAATGTTGAAATCAAAACAGGAACAATAAATATTTATCCAGCAGTAATTGGTGTTGGTTTGTTATCAGGCGCTTTATTGGCTGCATTAATTACTTCAACCTGGAAAACATTTCCAACTGAAGCACCACTTCCAACAACAGCGGCACTTGGAACAATGCTTTTGCAGGAATACGCTCTTGTATTTGAACTATTAGGAATTATTCTTTTGATTGCACTTATTGGTGCAGCATCGATTGCGAGAAGAGAAGCATGATTGAAGTTGGATTAAATCACTTTTTAGTTGTTAGTACATTATTATTCTCGATGGGAATTTACGCCATCGTTACAAGAAAAAATGCAATTATGGTTTTGATGGGTGTTGAATTAATTCTTAACTCCGCTAACATTAACTTTATTGCATTTACACGATTTGGCAATTTTGGTTTGCAGGGACATTTGATAGCATTGTTTGTAATTGTACTTGCCGCCGCAGAAGCTGCAATAGCATTAGCAATTGTATTGAATATTTATAAAACTTTATCAACAGTAAATATAGACGAAGTTGATAGCCTGAAAGATTAGTAAATGACAGAAAACAGTATAATAAATATTTCGCTCGCAATTTTATTTTTACCGCTGCTTGGTTTTGTTGTTACTTTATTGCTCGGCAAAAAAGTAAAATCTATTTATTTGTTTGAAGTCTTTCTTATTACTGTAGTGCTTATCGCATCTATTGTTCTTGCATTTAATAAACTCTCATATTTTATAGATGATAAAATAGTTTCTGAATTAGAATGGTTCAGATTAAGTGATACTTTAGTTATTAAACTTGGATTTCTGTTAGACAACATTACAGTGCTTATGCTTTTTGTTGTTGCATTGATCAGTGCACTCGTTCATTACTTCTCAATCGCTTATATGAAAGGCGATGAAAGATATAACCGATACTTCGCTTACCTTGGTATTTTCACTTTCTCAATGAACGGAATTGTACTTACCAACAACATTTTGATGATGTACATTTTCTGGGAGTTAGTTGGATTATCATCTTATCTTTTAATTGGATTTTGGTTTGAGAAAAAATCTGCATCTGATGCCGGTAAGAAAGCATTCTTGGTAAACAGGATTGGTGATATTGGAATGTTTGCAGGAATATTAATTTTATTTCTTACATACAATACATTTTCTTTCGATACAATCTTTCAATCAATTGGCGCTGGTAAACTTCCATTCAATTCTGATTTCTGGTTAACCGTAACAGGTATTTTATTGTTTATGGGTGCAATAGGAAAATCTGCTCAGTTCCCTCTTCATGTTTGGTTACCAGATGCAATGGAAGGTCCGACTCCTGTTAGCGCATTGATTCATGCTGCTACAATGGTTGCCGCCGGTGTTTATCTTACAATTAGAATTTTTGGATTACTAACTGCCGATGCAATGATGTTCATTGCAGTAATTGGAATGCTATCAGCATTTATTCCTGCTACAATTGCACTTACACAAAACGATATTAAAAAAGTATTGGCTTACTCAACTGTTTCTCAGTTGGGATATATGGTTATGGCTCTGGGCGTTGGTGCTTACAAATTTGCTTTCTTCCATCTTGTTACGCACGCTTTCTTTAAAGCTTGTTTGTTTCTTGGTTCCGGTTCTGTGATTCACGCAATGCATCATGAACAAGATATTAGAAATATGGGTGGATTAAGAAAGAAACTTCCACTTACTTATGCAACATTTTTAATTGCTTCACTTGCTATTTCAGGCATTCCGCTTACATCAGGATTTTTAAGTAAAGATGGAATACTTGCAAGTACATTTGCATTTGGATCACTTACAGGCTATTGGATTTTTGCAATCGTTGGATTTTTAGTTGCATTGATGACAGCATTTTATATGTTCAGATTAATAATTATAACATTCCATGGTGAACCAAGAGATCATCACAAATTTGAACATGCACATGAATCACCTTTTGTAATGGCAATGCCTCTTGCTGTTTTAGCAATGCTATCAATTTTTATTTTTTATACACCAAATCCTTTCAGCGCAGATCAAGGATGGTTTTTTAATAAGTGGATAAATTCCGCAGAACTGCATGCTCCAAATGCAACTCGATTTGATTTTATGCAATCAGAAGTAGCAACATGAAACTGAGCAGGCTGCTGAACATAATTCATCTCACGGTGAAATTACTTACTCTGAAAAATATACTGAAGCAATGCATTCAGCGCATTATCCAGCAATGTTTCTATCACTGTTTGTTGCACTTGCAGGAATCTTAACAGCATTCGTTTTCTATCAATGGAAAAAAGTTAATGTTGATAAATTAGCAAATTCAATCAAACCGCTTTATAATTTCTCATTAAACAAATGGTACTTTGATGAATTATATCATAAAACATTTGTTGCAGGTTTGCTTGGTTTAAGTAAAATCATTGCCTGGTTTGATGCTAAAGTAGTTGATGGAATTGTAAACGGTTCAGCAGAAGTAACACGAAGATTAGCTTTCTTTACAGGTGGATTTGATAGAATTGTAGTTGATGGTCTTGTAAACTTAATGGCATACATCAGCGGTTTTATTGGTTTGATTTTCCGAAGAGTACAAACAGGAAAAGTTCAAACATATCTTGTGCTCGTAATTTTTTCGATAATAATTTTACTCTTTTTATTCTAAGTATAAAGTTTGAAAAACAGGTAACATAACCATGAATAATTTTCCTATACTATCATTATTAACATTCCTTCCTATTGTGGGAATGGTAATCGTTCTGCTTCTTCCCAAAAAGCAAGAACTATCAATCAAGGTTACCACACTCATCGTAACGGCAATACAAATTGTTCTATCAATTATTTTATTGATGAACTTTAACTACGCTGCCGGTGGAATAAACGATGCAAGTTCATTTCAATTCATAGAAAAGTTTAGATGGATTGATATTCCCGGTTTTGCCTGGATTGGACAAATTAAAATAGATTATTTTCTTGGTGTTGATGGATTAAGCACTCCACTTGTTCTTCTAACCGCAATTGTTACTTTTATTGCAACTATATCTTCCTGGTCAATTGATAAATCAGTTAAAGGATATTTTGCAATGTTTCTGTTATTGAATACAGGAATGATGGGCGTATTTGTTGCGCTTGATTTCTTCTTATTCTACATCTTCTGGGAATTGATGTTACTTCCTATGTACTTCTTAATTGGTATTTGGGGCGGACCGAGACGTGAATATGCTGCTATCAAATTCTTCCTCTATACTTTGCTTGGAAGTATTTTTATTCTCTTAGTTATGATCGGATTATACTTTAGTTCTATGGAAACACTTGCAGACGGAACAAGAGTGTTTACATTTAATTTGTTAGAATTGATGAATCATGCTAACTACACAGAGACTGGAATTTTATCTCCGCTAAATCCAAACAATTTAAGATTCATTGCTTACATAGGATTGTTTATCGGATTTGCAATCAAGATACCTATGTTCCCTTTCCATACTTGGCTGCCGGATGCACACGTTGAAGCTCCAACAGCTATAAGCGTTATTCTTGCCGGAGTTTTGTTAAAGATGGGAACTTATGGAATACTGAGAGTTTCATATCCAATATTTCCTGAATTAACATATCAACTAAGCTGGTACATTGCACTATTCGGAATGATAAATATTATTTATGGTGCACTTGCGGCAATGGCTCAAAAAGATTTTAAAAAACTAATCGCATATTCCTCAATTTCACATATGGGATATGTAATGCTCGGAATGTCAGCACTAAACACAATGGGAATTTCCGGTGCTGTCCTTCAAATGTTTAACCACGGAACAATCACTGCAATGCTCTTCCTTATTGTGGGCGTTGTTTATGATCGTGCACATACACGTGATTTAGATTCTTTCGGTGGATTAGGAAAACAAATGCCTATCTACACAGGATTTGTAACTGTAGCATTCTTCGCCGCTATTGGTTTACCTGGATTAAGCGGATTCATTTCGGAAGCATTAGTTTTTCTTGGTGGATTTGGAAATGGTACAACAAGAATTTTAGCAATCATTTCAACACTTGGAATTTTGTTGGGTGCAGCATATATGCTGTGGACACTGCAAAGAGTTTATCTTGGAACACTAAATGAGAAATGGAAAGATTTAACTGATCTTACAACACGTGAGTACTTAATGCTTGTTCCATTAACAATTATAATAATATTCCTTGGAGTTTATCCATCACCAATGCTTAATTTGATGAATGCTTCTGCAAATGCGATGGTTAAGTTTATTAGTGATGCTCAAGTTATTTATGGTTCATTAAATGCATTTTAATTTTTAATAAAGTGATAACATTGATTTTACCAAACTTATCTTCAGACCTTCTGGCAATTTTGCCTGAGATATCTTTAGCTTTAACATTAGTTGCTATTGTCGTCTTTGATTTGATATTTAATAAAAGCAAAAGATTTCTACCGTTCATTTCACTTGTAGGATTAGTAATTACTTTTGCTTTTGTAGTTCTTCAGTTTGGTGATCCAAAATCTGCTTTTTCAGTTACAGGAAATAATTCATTTCTTTCTTTAGATAATTTTTCATCTTTCTTCAAAATATTAATTCTTATTACAACTGCATTCATTGTGTTGTTTTCAATGTCATCTCAGGAAGTTAATTCTTGTCCCGATAGACACGGCGAATATTACGCTTTGATTTTCGGAATGGTAATTGGAATGTTCTTTATGGTTTCCGCAAACGATTTAATTCTGATTTATCTCTCTTTAGAATTACTTTCATTATCATCTTATGTGCTTGCCGGATTTGTAAAAACATCAGTTAGAAACAGCGAAGCATCTCTTAAGTATATTATTTATGGTTCAGCTTCATCAGGAATAATGCTGTTCGGAATTTCAATTCTTTATGGAATTACAGGCAGCACAAATCTGCACGAGATAAATTCATTACTCCAATTCCCTTCTGCAACCCAGTTAACTTTTTTGATGTCAATATTAATGATCTTTGCGGGAATAGGATTTAAGATTTCAATCGTACCATTTCATTTCTGGACACCAGATGTTTATGAAGGCGCACCAATTTCGATCACTGCATTTCTATCTGTTGCAAGTAAAGCTGCTGGATTTGCAGTCCTCATTAGATTTTTAAAAATTACTTTTGCTCAAGGACTTGATAAATCAGGCTATTGGCAAATGCTCAATTACATTGATTGGCAGATGTTACTTGTCGTATTCTCAATCATTACGATGACATTTGGAAACTTTGCAGCTTTGTGGCAGGATAATATTAAAAGAATGCTAGCATATTCAAGTATAGCTCACGCTGGATACTTGATGCTTGGTGTAGCCGTTCTATCAGATCAGGGATTGATGGCGGTATTAGTTTACTTTTCTGTTTACCTCTTTATGAATCTTGGTGCTTTTTATGTTGTGATGTTGATTGCAAATAAAATAAATTCAGAAGAGATTGATGATTACAAAGGTATTGGTTATTCACTTCCATTGCTCGGTACTGCTCTTGGTATCTTTTTAGTTTCTCTTACAGGACTTCCACCAACAGCAGGTTTTGTTGGTAAACTTTATCTTTTTATCGCACTTGTTGATGCTAATATGATTACCGTAGCTATTATCGCTTTATTAAATACGGTTGTTTCGCTTTACTATTACATTCGCGTTCTAAAAGCAATGTTTTTGGTGAGATCAGAAAAAACAGTTGAGATTCATCTTTCACCATTAAATTATATTGTAATATTTTTACTGGCAGCTCCCGTTTTGATTCTTGGTGTTTACTTTACGCCGCTTGTAAACATTGCTAAAGAATCTGTACAACTCTTAGGATTTTAATCACATCTAATTTGCAATTAAGTTCATTTTCTCATAAGTTTATACCCGACTATATTAGTCTTATTTATGTTAAAACTATCAAAAAAATCCGAATACGCATTAATGGCAGCTAGATACATGGCTATAAAAAACCATGGAAGCGCTGTTACAGCTAAAGAAATTGCTGATAGTTATAAGATTTCTTTTGAATTAGTGGCTAAAGTTTTACAAAATCTTGCTAAAAATAACATTGCAATTTCTTATCAAGGTGTTAAGGGTGGGTATACTTTGAAGAAAAATCCTTTGGAGATTTCTTTGATCGATTTAATTCAAGCTGTTGAACCAAGTTACCAGATTACAGATTGTTTAAGAACCGAGTCACCCAAAAATGATTGCTCATATTCTGATTGCTGTAAACTGAAGGATCCTTTAGCAGAAGTACAGAAAAAGATTGATAAAGTGTTTTATGAAACTAAGTTAGCACATATAATCTAATGAAGATAAAACAGCCAATATATTTAGATAATAACTCTACAACTCAAATAGATCCAAGAGTTTTAGAAGATATGCTTCCCTATTTGCAGGATAGATTTGGCAATTCTTCAAGCAATCATAGTTTTGGATGGATTGCTAAAAGTGCTGTTGAAAATGCGAGAGATATCATCGCTGATTTTCTAAAAGTCAGTTCTAAAAATATTTATTTCACAAGCGGTGCAACTGAATCAATCAATCTTGTGCATTTAGGTTTGACTGAGAATGTTAGTCCCGAATCCTTTAATATTATCACATCAAACATAGAGCATAGCGCGACTACAGAATCATTAAATCATTTAGCAACAAAAGGGTTTGATGTAACTATTATTAATGTTGATAAAACGGGAACCGTTGATCCGGATAGAATTGCATCAGCAATTAAGACAAATACAAAATTGATTTCAATCATCTTTGCAAATAATGAGATAGGAACGATTAACGATATAAAAACTATCGGACAATTATGTAAAGAAAAAGATATTCTTTTCCATGTTGATGCTACTCAGGCAGTGGGGAAAATTAAGTTTGATGTCTCTGAAATGAATATTGATTTTCTTTCTTTTACGGCGCACAAACTTTACGGACCGAAAGGTATCGGGGCTTTATACATTAACAATAATAATCCAAAAGCAAAGCTTGCAAAAAGATTATTTGGCGGAAGCCAGGAAGGCTCAATAAAACCGGGAACTTTAAATGTTCCAGCTATTGTTGGATTTGGAAAAGCAATTGAAATTTGTAGTGAAGAAATGACAAAAGATCATGAACATACAATAACTTTAAGAGATAAGTTTTATAAAAATATTGTATCAAATCTTGATGGTGTTTCGGTTAACGGAAGTATGAAAGACAGGCTGCCAAATAACTTAAACTTTTTTGTTGATGGAGTTCGTGCCGATAAATTAATGCTTGAGTTGAGGGATTTAGCATTTTCAAATTCATCCGCCTGTGCTTCCGGATCAACAAAACCAAGTAGAATTCTTAAAGCAATCGGATTAACAGATGAACAGGCTTTAAGTTCTGTCAGATTTGGTTTCGGTAGATTTAATACAAGCGAAGAGATTGAGTATGCTTCTCAGAGAGTAATTGATGCAGTAAATAAGCTAAGAACTTTTAGTACAAATAAATCACTAAATAATAAACAAATAGTTGAACAATCATGACAAACAAAAATATTTCAAGTCTTTTCAATGACTTAAAAAATGAAAGTCAGGTTTTCTTAAATTACTTAAAAGCAAAGTTTCCAATTTTTCACAACTCAAATTTATTCTACAGAGATTTTCAATATGGAGTAAAAAGTTTTCTTGAGAAAAAAGGTATCGCTATCACAGAAAATAATCTTGTTGATCTTTCAAAACAGTTTGCAGGATTTTATGAAACACAGGGTATTTTTATAAAGACAAGCAGTCAAGGCTGGAAATTAAATTATCCCGAGTTTGTTACTGCAAAACCCGGTGATCCTTTTTCTTTTTAAAGAAATATTAACGTAGCTCAGACTTTAGTCTGAGATTTTACTTGGGTACAAAATATAGTTTTTTGTAGTTCACTATTTACGCAGAATAAATTCTGCGTTACGATATAATTTTTTGTAACAATGATGGATTTCAAACAGACTTTAGTCTGAGAGTAGACAAATAAAATTAATCAACAAACACAATTTATTGAGGTGATCCAATGAGCAACACACAAATCGAATCCGATATTACTATAACAGAAAAAGCCGTAAAAGAAATAAAACGAATAATGGAAGAAAATAAAATAACTCAGGAATTTGGGTTAAGAGTTGGTGTTAAAGGCGGCGGCTGTTCCGGTTTAACTTACACATTAGGCTTTGATCCAGAGACTCGTGACGGTGATTCAGTAATTGAACAAGAAGGCGTAAAACTTTTTGTTGATGGTAAAAGTCTTTTTTATCTCTCCGGCACTCAATTAGATTTTTCGGATGGATTAAATGGAAAAGGTTTTATATTTAATAATCCCAACGCAACAAAAAGCTGTGGTTGTGGTGAATCTTTTAGTGTTTAATTTGAAAGGATAAATTTATGCAACGTAGAAAATTTATTTATGCCTTGGGTGCTATTCCCGCGGTTTCTGTTCTTGGTAAAGTAGAAAATCATTTAAATAATATTAATAATCATATAAGGAGTACAAATACTATGGCTAAATTTGAATTGCCCGCGCTTCCATACGCTTATGATGCCTTGGAACCATACATCGATAAGATGACAATGGAAATTCATTATACAAAACATCATAATGCTTATGTTACAAATCTTAACAAAGCTCTTGAAGGTACAGAGAACGAAGGAAAATCACTTTATGACATGTTTTCGATGATGTCTAAGTTACCAGCAGCGATTAGAAATAATGGCGGTGGTCATTGGAATCATTCTTTATTCTGGACTTTAATGAAACAAAATGGCGGTGGTAAACCAACCGGAAAAATCGCTGATGCGATAAATTCTGCTTTCGGTTCTTTTGATGAATTTAAAACAAAGTTCAGCACTGCTGCTGCAACCAGATTTGGCTCAGGCTGGGCTTGGTTAGTTGTGCAGGATGGAAAACTTGTTGTATCATCAACACCAAATCAAGATAATCCTTTGATGGATGTTGCTGAGGTTAAAGGCACTCCAATTCTTGGATTAGATGTTTGGGAACATGCATACTATTTGAAATATCAAAACAAGAGACCAGATTATATTGAAAACTGGTGGAATGTTGTGAACTGGGATAAAGTTAACGAGCTTTTCTCTAAAGCTTAATGCTTTTTAGGAATTAGGGAGTGATGGAATATTGAAATTTATTTATTCCATTGCTCCTCTATTCCATTATTCCTGTTAAATTTTTAGTTTATCATATGAAAAATACAATCCCAATCTTCCCATTAAATTTAGTCGTCTTTCCTGATTCAAAATATCCATTACATATTTTTGAAGAGCGCTATAAAATTCTTTTACAAAAATGTCTCACGGATAATTCAGGATTTGGTATAGTTGCTTCAATCGATAAAAGAATTTCTGATGTTGGAGTTTATGTAAAAGTAACTCAGATACTTAAAACTTATCTCAATGGTGAACTTGATATTGTGGTTCAGGGAGTTGAAAGATTTTTAATCAATTCTACTTCACTTCATCCAGATGGATATTATGTTGCAGATGTTGAAAAGTACGATGATGAAAATATTATGATTGATCCGCGACTAAATGATGAATTAAAATCTGAGTTTGAAGAAATTGTAGAGTTAGCAAATTATAAATTGGAAGATGCATTTTGGAATAACTTGAATAGTGCTAAACTTAAGTCTTATAAAATTGCTGAAAAATCTGGATTGACATACGAACAGCAGCAGGAATTGCTAATCCTAAAAAATGAAAATGAACGATTAAGTTATTTGATAAACTATTTCATCTTAATAAAAGATAAGGTTGATAGGGCTGACACAATCAAAAAGATTATTATGAATGATGGATATTTGAATTAATTTAAAATAAAAATGGCGAGTTCAAGCTCGCCACTATTATATAATATAAAGCTTAATTTTATTCCTACTTATACTTTTCTTTAATACTTAATCTATTATTCGCTCTTGTTAATGCAGCTTGCGCTCTTGCAATATTTATTTCACTGTTCTTTTCCGCTAATCTTTCCTCGGCACGCTGTTTAGCTTTTAATGCTCGTTCTTCATCTATTTGAGAGACTAATTCAATCGAATCAGCAAGTACCAGAACTTTATTATCCAGCACTTCAATAGTTCCACCGGCAGCTGAGTAATAATTAGATTTGCCATCTGCTAAATCAACTTTAATCATTCCGATATCAAACGTACTAATAATTGGCGCGTGATTTTTTAAAACCTGAAATCTTCCCAAAGTACCGGGTACAGTAATAGATTTTATTTCACCTTTAAAGGCTGATTTGGATGGAGTTACTATTTCAAGATTTAATTCAGCCATTATTAAGCCATTTTCTTTGCGTTTTCAACTGCTTCTTCAATACCGCCAACATACATAAATGCTGATTCTGGAAGATCATCATACTTGCCGTCAATAATTCCTTTAAAGCCGCGAATTGTATCTTCTAATTTAACATACTTTCCTGCTTTACCTGTAAATGCTTCGGCAACACTAAAAGGCTGACTAAAAAATCTTTGTATTCTTCTAGCTCTTCTTACAACAATTTTGTCTTCGTCTGATAACTCATCCATACCAAGTATGTTAATAATATCCTGCAGATCTTTATACTGTTGAAGAATTTCTTTACAATTTTTCGCAACATCATAATGCTCCTGTCCAAGTATTCCCGGTTCAAGAATTCTTGATGTTGATTCAAGAGGATCAACAGCAGGATAAATACCAAGCTCTGAAATCTGTCTGCTTAATACAGTTGTTGCATCAAGATGTGCAAATGCTGCCGCAGGTGCAGGATCTGTTAAATCATCTGCAGGCACGTAAATGGCTTGCACAGAAGTAATTGAGCCCTTATCTGTAGATGTAATTCTTTCCTGAAGTGCACCCATTTCTGTAGCAAGATTTGGCTGATAACCAACCGCTGATGGCATTCTGCCTAAAAGTGCAGATACTTCAGAACCAGCCTGTGTAAAACGGAAAATGTTATCAATAAAGAGAAGTACGTCTCGTCCCTCTTCGTCTCTAAAATACTCTGCAATGGTTAAACCTGTAAGAGCAACACGTAATCTTGCTCCCGGTGGTTCATTCATCTGTCCAAAAACTAATGCAGTTTTATCGATAACTCCTGATTCTTTCATTTCAAGCCAGAGATCATTTCCTTCTCGAGTTCTTTCGCCAACGCCTGCAAAAACTGAATAACCACCATGCTGCTTTGCAATATTGTGAATCAATTCCTGTATAATAACTGTCTTACCAACACCTGCACCACCAAATAATCCTGTTTTACCGCCACGACTATAAGGTTCCATTAAGTCGATTACTTTAACACCGGTTTCAAACATTTGAGATTGTGTTGAAAGATTTTTGAATAATGGAGAAGGACGATGTATAGGATATCTTTTTTCAGCTTTAATTTCACCAAGACCATCAATTCCATCACCGATAACATTAATTAATCTGCCAAGAGTAGCAGGTCCAACCGGAACTGAAATAGGTTTTCCTGTATCAAAGACATCCATTCCTCTTACCAAACCATCAGTAGAATCCATAGCAACTGCTCTAACTCTGTTTTCACCAAGATGCTGCTGTACTTCAACTATTAAATCTTCTTTTTTCCCTTCTGTAGATGTTCGTGGAATTCTGATAGCGTTAAAAATCTTTGGCAGATGTCCGCCATCAAATTCTATATCCACAACCGGTCCGATGATTTGAATAATTTTTCCTTTTAACTCGCTCATTCTGTTACCTTCTTTAATAAATTTTTGAGGTGTAAAATTAGCCAAAGAGCCTTTTTTTTACAAATTTTTAATAAATTACTTTAAAAGAACCATCTTTTTAGAGATGGAAAAATCCTTTGTTTTTAATTGATAAACGTACATTCCACTTGCAAGATCTTCTGCATTAAATTCTACTTTAATAATTCCAGCCGGAGCGATATCATTGTATAGTTCTTTTACCTTACGTCCAAGAATATCGAATACAACAATTTCAACTTTTTGGGAGAGAGGCACTTCAAATCTTATTGTTGTAACCGGATTGAAAGGATTGGGATAATTTTGCAGTAAAGAAAATTCAGTTGGAGCTACAAACTCGGATTCATTTACACTTGTAACTGTATTAATCGAATCTGTGCCGCCCGCTTCATAATATCTTGCAGCAAATTCCTGCAAATAAAAATTAGCAACCTGGGCATCTTGTATTATTAATGTATTCTCATCGTTGCTGTTCTCCGCTGATGAAGACCAGTTATGTGAACCAGTAATTACATAAGGTGTGTATCCAAATGGCTCTGCATCCACAATAGCATATTTATGATGAAGCAAACCGTTTGTAAATCCTTTTAATCTTATATCAACTCCGTTTGATTGTAAGTAAGAAAATTGAGTTCCGGAATCGGTATCGTTACTTAAAACTAAACGTGCTTTTCTATTTCGATTTTTAACTGCAATAACTGTATCAGCTAAATCTCGTCTAGTGAAAGTCATTATAGATCCATTAATAGATTTCTCAGCTTTGCTAAGAGTCTTTGCGATTCTTGATGTAGTTCCATCACTTGGACTAAAGTAGCTTTGAACTTTTACTCCTCCAATAACAAAATTATGCGGAGTGTTATTTAACTTTCTTGAACCAAATCTTGAATTTTGTGAGTTAGGAGTATCTGTATTACTTCCCCACTCTTCCTGAAACTCAACAGTATATGCACCCGCTAATGCAACATCCTGAAATAAAACTAAATTTTGTCTATCATCATTTGTACCCGGATCAGTAGGATTCCATGAACCAGTAATAACCCAAACGCTGTCTGGTGCACCGCCGCGGTAATCAATTACAAAAAATTTATTATGATGTAATCCGCTTCCATCATTAATTCCATAAGCATCATTTATATAAGGAATGCCATTGCTTGTTAATGTTGTCCAGGGTGCTGTTGTTCTTGTATCATACTCTCCGATAACTCTTACTTTAACACCACGATTTTTTGCATTTACTAATGCAGTTGCAACATTAGCACCTACAGTTCCGCTTAAACTATAAAGAGCAGCATCAATAGAGCGTTTGGCATTATTTATTTTTTGAATGAGTATCCCTGCAAAGTCTGCATTTTCATTTGCACCAACTCCTGATGAAACACTTGCAGTTCACATTTTTGTTAAAGTAAACATTAATTTCACCTGTTGTCGGAAATGTTGAAGTTGTACTTGAAATAATATTACTTGAAAAACTTGTATCAGAATCGGCAACTGAAAATGCTTGTAAGTTGTAAATTTTAGCTGCATCAAGTCCGCTTACTGTTACATTATGGATATTTCTTAAATCATTATCAGGTTCAACTATTCCAAGTTCATAATTAGTAGTAGTACCGTAACGAATTCTTGAAGTACCTGGATTGATTGTGCTCCACTCTAAAGTAATTGAATTTGGAGTAAGATCAACTTCTTCAGGAAAACTTTCAATTATCGGTCCGTCTGAAATTATATCGGATGAAAATCGCGGCATTAGCTGATAATTACCAATAAATGGAAGTGCAGTTTTATATTGACTTAAAACTCCAACTACATCAAACCTGCCGGCGGGAGCTACCATTCCAATAATTTGAGTATCGTTATCAATTCTTATCTGGACAGTATCAGAACTGCTTGAACCTGTTAACATATAATTCTTATAAGCCCAATTACTGAATGTGCTTCCATTTAACTCAGTAACTAAAACTCCATTTACACGGACTAATCTTCCTTCATAATTTTCAATACCACCGACGCCATCTCCACTAAGCATTGATGGAGTAGTTAGCAATGGTTCAATTGTATTGCCGCTGCTAATAATAGAATGAAGAAGAGGTAATTCAAGCTGGTTTAATCCGTTAAATTGAGTAATCGTTCCGGATACCAATACTTCATCACCAGGCTGTACTGCATTAGAAAAAATTGATCCAAAAATAGATATGCCGCCGCTATTGTCTTGAATATAACTCGGACTTCCAAACTGATTACTTACTGTAACAATTCCTCTTAACGTTACTAAGTCTCCTAAATTAATTCCAATTCCATTTGCATCATTTATCTTTGCTTCTGCGATAGGAATAGGCGCACCATAAACTGTTAAGATAGGAGAAGGACTGACATCACCAAGAACTAAATCTATACCAGATTGAAAAATAAATTTATACTTACCAGTAAATATTGGAGTTGTTACATCATTGATTGAAATTAAAACTGAATCATCAAGGAAATTAACATCTGAAAAAAGAATTGTATCTCCTAAAACAGTGGTTGTTGCTATAAAATTTTCTATTGAAATTTGTGTTAAGCTTTGCGACCAGGTAAATCCTTCAGGAACAACAATTTTTAATTTATTGATATTGTATTGAGGTTCTCTTTTATAATTAAAAGTTAAATTAATTACTGAATCACCAGAAACTATTTGTGGATTAAGTGTTACAGTACCTGAACCTTCAACACGAGCCCTTAAAGAAAGTATCCAATTAATATTTGTTGGAGTATTTCCAACTCCCATTGAGGGCGTACCGCTCATAGTCCAATTTGCAGCGTTTGTTAATTTTGAGACGTCGTCTTCCTTAAAGAATACTGATGTGCTGCTGGATGATGGACCAGCTAAATGTATTTTTGGATTAGGCAGACTATTGGCATTTGCAGTACCCCAGGAAACGCCGAATATATGGGCTTGTGAATTATTTCTGATCTGAATTGCTTCTGATGCGCCAGCAATTAAAAAAGGGTTACCGGTCAGATAAAGTGCATTATTGGATTTTACAATTAATAAATAATCACTTGCTTCAAGATCTTCCGTAAAAGTATTTTCAGATCTAGCAACAATAATTATTGTACCTTTTCTTAAATTACTCCATAATGGATTATTTGAAAATACTAGCGGCTGCTGAGCACTACCACTGCTGCTAAAATCTCTTAGGTCCCAACCTCTTATATCTAAACTATCCTGAACAACTAATAATTCAATCCATTCATCTGAGGCGCTGGAATTATATATTTCATTAATTATAATGGACTGAGGAAAAAGGAAGCTTGTTAAAAGAAAAGCAAAGAAAAAATATTTTAATGTTCTCATTGTACATCCGTTGATAAAATGAATCTTTGTATTCTGTTATTCCCTCTGTCAGCTACATAAACTATCTTGTCAAAAAATGCTACCGCATAGGGTTCGGAAAAAACTGATGGTCCACCAAATCCAATTAAGAAATCTCCGGATGAATTAAATTTATAGACACTATCCTTGCCTGCATCTGCTACAAAAATATTTCCGTTTACATCTATTGTGCATCCTTCGGGACGAACAAAGTTATTAGGTTTTGCGAAAGCAACACCATCATTTGGTGAAAATGCACTTCTATATCTCTCATCGATAGGAGTTACTACATAATTCCACCACTGTGCTTTAAAGCTATTAGTCCCTGTCATAGTAACTACGATATCTATATTTCTCTTATTAAAAGATGATAATGAACTAATCTGATTAGCTGAAACCATACCAGAGCTTGTTGGTGGAATATTTGGGACCCTGCCGATCAAAGAGTCTCCATCACTAAAATTGCTGCCTAAAGGCTGAAATAAAAGTATAGAATTGTCTGGATCGTAGATACTTGAATTGTTGGGACCTGTTCTGGAAATGTAAAATGAATTATCATAAAAAGCACAAGCGCCAGTGTATTTTCTTAGTGGTTGGTTTAAGTCGTTCGGTTGCGGTAATAAGCGCCTTATAGGTGCAGTAGCAAGGTCATGATTTGAAGCAACTAAATCAATTTTATATACCGCACTGAATGTCTGTCCCAAAGTATCAAACTGTGCACAAACAATTAGATTTAATTTATAATCTTCCGCAATGGCAACCGGATGCTTTATTGAACGTGAACTTAATCTTTGTCCATCAAGATTAAGCATAACAATTTGATCGTTATCAGTATCTGCAACATAAATTAATGGCTCTCTGCCGATAATTATATCTTCAGGATGATTAAACCCTTCCCAATCGGGATTAAGTTTAATATAAATTGTATCTCCTTCAATATTACCAGGATCATCAGTATCAAACTGTGTAATATCAAATTTATCATAACAGGATGTTATGCTTAGTAGAATTAAAATTGATACGAAGTATTTTATGTATTTAATTTTTATCATAAGCCAAGTGTAATTGAAAATCTGTGTGCTGATCCTAATCTTGCAAAGTTTGCAAATGCATAATCCACGCTGATATTGGCAATGCTAACCGGAACGTTTACTCCGGCACCGAAAGTAAAATCTTGTTCATCTACATTAATTTTATATCCGGCACGAGCAAAGAACATCTTATTCCAGACATACTCCGCACCTAAAGAAACGTTTTCGCTGTTATCATTTGGATGATTAAGCTGTATCGATGTTGTAATTCTGTGCTCATCATTTTCATAAGGTTCAAGTGCAAATCCGATGCGAAACATAGTTGGAGGTGAAAATGACTGCCATTCAGAATTCGTTCTGTTTCCAACAAGTACCACTTCACCGTCCGGGGCAAGATCATTACCAAAGTTTGTTACAGCTACGGCAAATCTTGTACTTCCCAATCCAGTCCAATAATAAGTACCAAGATCAATCATAACTCCACGCATCTTAAGTTTGTCTAAAGATTCTTCAATGTATCTAACCGATGCGCCAAAACTAAACTGATCTGTCATTTTTTTAGAATACGATATTGCAATTCCCAGATCACTAAATCCAAAATATTCTCCAGTACCAAATGGTGCATATTCTGTTGTAACTTTCATTTCATCCATGGAAAGTGAAGTAAGTGAAACACCAAAAGTATTTTCATCATCAAGATGATATACAGCACCAATAAAATCGTGGTTAATATCCACAACCCACTGATTGTGAGCAAACATGACTTGATTTTCAGAGAACTGAGTTAGGCCTGCTGGATTCCAGTACAAAGCTGAAACATCATTTGCAACTGCCACAAAAGCATCGCCCATTGCAGTTGCTCTACCGCCAACACCAATTTTTAAGAATTGTGCGGTTGATATTCCTGCACGCTGTTCACCAAGCACAGGAAATAACTGCGGCTTAATTTCTGAAACGCTTAACGCAATAAAAATTATTGTAATTATATATTTCATATTAAAATCTTATACTCACGCCAAATTTTATATTTCTGCGAGTTAAATATCTTGCAGGGTTATAAGGATATGCAAGAACTGGTGCCTGTACATCAGGGTAACGCGGATCATTTAAACTTGCCGGCAGATCATCACCATATTCATACGCTCTGCCCGTAACAGGATTAATAATTGCAGAGTTTTGTCTATCAAGCAGATTGTTAACTTCAACAAAAAGAGAGAATTTCAAATCCATTAATTGAAAATACTTTTCAAAGTTTAAATCCAACCAATACCAGTCATCTCCAATTTTGCTGTTTATATTATTAAAATCAGTCTCATACTCAGCTCTTCCGTCAGTATCAACAAAGCCAGTAAAAATCGCAGGCGTGTATCTCTTGCCTGATTGGAAAAAGAATCTTAAGTAAAGATTGTAATCATCTAAAATACCTGGTGCTAAACCAAACAGGGGCTCACCTCTTGGAACATAAAAACTTGTTGAGAGCGATGCTGTTATAGGTCTATCCCAAGGGACATATTGTTCTTTTATTGATTCTTTAAGATCGCCCTGCAAAACTAATACACCTTCATCCGCAGAAGAACTTTTACCGGTGACGATTGCATAAGTAAAGGAAGCTACTCCATTAAACCACTTTCCAATTCGTTTACGATATTCGAGTTCAATTCCGCGTGAGCGAGCATAATCTGAATTTACATAAGTGATAAAACTTTGAGTTGAAAATCTTGGTGATACAATTTTTGCTGTTTTAGTATTTATATAATCAAAAATATCTTTATAGTAAGCTGTTACGGTTAAAACATCATCAGTTGAAAACTGAGTTTTCAATCCAAGTTCGTATGCAACAGTAGTTTCAGGATTTAAGTTTGGATTACCAAATCGTTGAAATGATGATTGCGCATTTAAAGGATCTAATTTTGCATAAACAAATTTAGAATTGGGCCACTTGCTAAAATGTCCGTATGAAAAAAACAACGTTTGATTATCTGACACAGGATGAGATATTCCCAGTCTAGGACTTAGTCTTCCCTTCCATCTTCTGCCGCCAAACCACGCATAAGTATCTTCGTAGTACTTATCTCTTACTTCATCGGGGATAGTTACAACATCTGGATTTGCTACTGCGTCATCAACGTATTTGCCCGGAAACCAATAATCAAATCTCAACCCAAAATTTAAAATCATTCCACTAAAATTAATATTATCCTGAGCATACATTGAGCCGACAGCCGGATAAACTTTATAAATATCATTATTTAAACCCAGTTCACCAATCCATGGTTTATAAATATCAATAACCTGCATTTCCTGAAATTGGAAATTAAAACCGGCTTTAAATTTATTTTTTTCATCGAAGAAGTTTGTAAGATCACCACGTACAGAAAATTCCTGGAAATAATGGTCACGCCAGGTAGATGGATTTCCAACATCCCAGAATCCATCACCGGGGATAACTCCAATTGTGTCGCTGTCTAAGTTGTAATATTCGATTGGAAAGTTTACAATATCCTTTGGCTCATTGTATAAATACCAATCGTTACCGTTGGCATCTGCACGAAGATTTGTAAAGAAACTGTTTACTTTCAATTCATAAAAAGTTGATGAACTTAGTGTATGAGTAATTCCAAATGAGTTATAAGTATTATTATGTGTAAACGTATTTGCGTTATCTAAAATATTTTGAAAATTATATTGGTAACCCGGACTCGGCTCAACATACTCGAGATTTGACTGCAAAGACTGTGAGTTTTGATTAATGTTAACCGATTGATTGAATGAATAATAAAATTTTAGAGTGGGCGAATATTTGTACGTTAACTTTGCAAGCCAAAACCAATTGTTTTCTGCCTTAGGTGCAAATTGTGTTCCGTTAAAGATAGATGAATTTAACTGATTGGCTGTTGGTTTATAATATCCTTGCGTAATACCATCAGATAATCCCGTATAAAAACTTCCGAAGAATGTTAACTCACCTGGTATCTTTAATCCTAAAGCAGGTAAAATGAATGATGTAATTGGTTCGGGACCACTAAAGTTTCCTTCAACAATATCAATGTTGAAAACATGGTAAGAAGATTTATCTCCGAGGTAATCACGTTTATAAGAGATAGAACCTGAATATTTCTGACCGCCTTCTCTTGTTTTTACATTTACAATTCCGGAGGTCGCCTGTCCAAATTCAGCATTAAATCCGCCGGTAATAACCTCAACTTCTTCAATTGCATTTGCAGAAAGCTGTAAACCAAAACCTGTTCCTGCAAGTGGATCCTGAACAGAAACACCATCCAGCAAAAAGGCATTTTCATACGACCTTCCGCCGCGGATATGAATTGCATTATCAGACTTTACAACACCAGATTGCTGTGTGACTATATCATTTATATTTTCTAATACAGCAATATCTAATTCTTCTTTTGTAATTGTTTTCTTGCTCTGTGTTTCTTCAACATCCATTAAAGGTTTTTCACCGATAACAATAACATCCTGATCGAGTGTAAGAACAGTTTCTTCAAGTTTAACATCAAGCTCTATTGTTTTATTTGTTTCGATTTGGATTCCTGTGTATTGAACCGTTTTGTATCCGATCAAAGAAATGTCAACATTGTAACTTCCAACAGATATGTTGCTGATCTTAAATTTTCCATTAATATCTGTAGCAGCACCGTAGTAAGTACCTTTTAAAATAACGTTAACACCCGGTAAAGCATCTCCGTTGCTTGCATCTTTTACAATACCGGAAAGATTTCCTGTAGATTGCGAGTAAATTAAAAATGAATTAATAAGTATCAGTAGAATCGTAAATCTTTTTATCATGGTGTCACTCCAAAATCTTCAAAAAAGATTTTACTTAACAGACTTTTAACATTTGCTGCTCCACCATTAGATTTACTAAGTGGTAAACCATAAAAGAATAGAGACTTAGAATTATTAAAAAATCCTATATATCCCTTTAGTTCATTATTTGGAAAATAATAAATAGGTACAGCACCATTAGGATTTAAATAAAAAGATTTAATTCTGAATAAACTAGTTATAGTTGTTAACTGTTTATAAGTTGAGTCAGTTGCCTGTGCTGAAATAACAGTATTCGGCAGTAAAGATGTTTTAGAGTAAATAGTATCCGGATTAATTGGTAGAAATCCTTGTAACAGAACAGGATCTACATTTTGAGGAAACTGCATTGAGAAGGCAATCTTTCCGCCAGCATCAATATAAGTCTGAACTGTAGCAGCTGCTAAATCCAATGAAGGATTATTATCACTGTACCATAAAACATATTTAAACAATTTAATTGTCTGGAGAAATGTAACATTTGTATAAGGCGGTTTTTGATTTAAATAATCATATATATCGTATTTGCCATTCAAACCTAAACTATCCATCATAGAATTATAAAATGCAGCCGCGCCGTCTGAGGTAGAATAATCATCCATTATTAAAAAATCACCCTTAGGTTTTTGTACATACCAGGTTTTTCCAGTATCCGGTAGTGAAATAAATTTTGATGATGCACCACCAATATCAACAGCCTGCACATAAAAGGTATTATAATCATCTAACTTCAATCCAGATAATTTTTCAGGAAAGATATTTGATTCATTACCTTCAATTAAAATATCCATCAATGGATTGGTAGAATTAAAATCTTTTGTTCTAAGAGTTATAGTTCTTACACTGCCATCCAACGAAATAATATTGTTAAAATTAGTTGTATCATTTAATACGATGTTTATTTTGCTTATGGTTCCCATTCCATCTAAATCGTCTGCATTCCACCCGAATGACATAACAGGAAAAGAAATTTGTGGAATAATACTTAAAGCATTCCATTCAATTGTTGGTGCCGTATTCTTTAGTGGGAAATTTAAAGTCGCTGGCGAAGGATCTATTAATCCAATATCGAAAAACTTTTCTCCGTTATTATAAATTCCATCATTGTTTGAATCGGTGAAAGGTTCCGGTCCGAAATCTATTCCGTTTTGAAAAATTTTATTATCGTATATTCCATTTCCGCCATTGTCAACAGCAGAAACTTTGAATGCATAAGTCGTATCAGTAGCCCCGATTTGAAGTGAAAACAATATTTCATTCTCACTAGTGAATGTCCAGTCTATTCCATCCCATGTATAATAAAAACCTACTATCAAACCATCTGAATCATCACCCCACCAGGCTACTTCTAATCGGCTGGGCTGTGGTGCAATACTTGAATCAGGAAATAACGCAATCCTTGTTTCTGGAGGTTTATTTTCGTTTGGATTATCGATAAAATCTTCTCCACAAGAGAGGAAAAAGAACATAGAGATAAAAACAAATGATATGAGTAAAATTTTTTTCATTTATTCAATAGAAAAAATAAAATTTCTTAAAGATTGAAAAACTATATTAAAAAAAACGATACTCCCCAATTAATTTGGGGAGTATTAAAAACATTATTACTTAAGTAACATCATCTTTTTAACTTGATTAAAACTACCAGCTTGAATACTGTAGAAATATATTCCGGAAGTTAAATCATCTGCTTTAAATGATATTGTGTGGGTTCCAGCTGATTGATTTTGATTGACAAGTGTTCTTACAACCTGACCCAATATATTATAAACCCTTATAGTTACCATTTCAGAGTTTGGAAGAGCGTAAGAAATAGTCGTAGATGGGTTAAATGGATTTGGATAATTTTGTGAGATCGAATATTCTTTTGGTAGAATATTTTCAACCTTTACATCTGTAGCATAATTAACAAAATCATCATTCTTTCTTGGAATTAATTTGTAATTACTAAATGAATAGTAAAGTACACCTTTAATTGCATCAAAGGTACTATTAATTTCAACCAGAATTGGTCTTTCAGGTCTAGTTCCATTTTGATAGGAATGATTACCATCTTCTAGTTCTACCCTTGTATTTCCGGAACCATCATTAACGAAAATTTCGCCAAAATTTGAGGTTCCATCGGCACTCAAAGATGTTATAGTTACATTATTATATTGAACAAGCACACTTTCCCATTCTTCCTTACCAATTACATTATTACCAGACGTACCAATTGTGCCTGTAGTTAACACTTCTGCTTCCGGTAATGTATTGCCTGTTGAAACAACTGATATTGAAGTAAGAGTATCAATTTTCGTTACATCAAAGTCTTCTCTGATAACACCGCTAACCGTTACCTCATCACCTCTCTGCAAGTCCAACACTTGAGTTCCCATCGTACCCGCAGTACCAATCTGAATTCCACTCCAGGGACCTGTACCATCTTGCATATAAATTTTCAATGGAGAAGAGCTGCCGAAACCCTTTACGTCTGAAGAATCTGAAGTAACTACTCCGGTTAAACTTATACGATAACCATTATAAGCACTATAGCCGCCACCAAAAGGACTATACTGAGCGTCTTTAATTGTTAACGGTCTGTTAAGAACTAAATAAAAATATTTTTGCTTTATTGTATCAACAGGTGTAACGCTAACTAAATCCTGATTGTCTTTTGCCCAGATATAAAAATCTACTAAAGCAGAATCAGAAGTAATTCCCGGAATTGTTCCTTTATATAATTCATCCACAGCAGAAAAAGTCATCTGAACAGAATCTCTTATGCCTGAATTAATCGAGTAGTAAACCCTTGCTTCCGAAACCGTACCATCAAGATCTTCTATCTTAGCAGAGATTTCCACAGGTTGATTAGAAGTCACTTCTACAATATCTCTTTTTATGTTCGAAACTAAAGGTGGACTTTGTAAAACCGGACCAACGTCTCCAGGATAAACAGGAACAATATAATATCCATCTGTTCTGGTTGTAACAATTCCTGTTAAATATTCTAAGTAAGATCCGTTAAGCGGTGGTTGATAACCAGGAATAATTCCTGCTGTACCTGTTTTAAAATATCTAGATTGGTTATAAATAAAAGCTGAGTGTCCATTAAAGTCATTAATCTTAAAATTACCATTAGTTGCCCTGTCAGAAGTTATTACATTTCTGAAAGTAACTAACATTCCTTCATATTTTTCTGCATCAAAATTATATCCGCCGGTTGAAGTAAATAAATCAGAAAGTTCTAATTCAATCGGAGCCGGACGATTTGGATCGAGTTTCCAAAATTTGAACTGGTATTGGTTGCGGAGCTGTTATTAATATCAATTCTGTTGTTGTATTATATTCGGTTACAATTCCTGTAAATTCTACGATTTGAGCACTATCAACTAAATCGAAAAATGTTCCCTGAGCTAATGCAGTTGAGGTATCATTTTGAATAATATTTAATCCGCCCCATAAATTACTTTCAGGATCTTGAATATAACTTGCCCATCTATTACCTGCAGAGATTATCACACCTCGATTTGTATCTGGATCAATAACTGTACTTACAAGTGCGATTCCTCTTACTCTTACAGTATCACCATTTAATGGGGATGGTGGATCTGTACCAATTAATGAATCCGGAATTCCTTGGATATCCTGCAAAGTAACTAGCGGATATTCTTGAGCAATGATGTTCATTGAAAAAATGAATAAAACTGCCAACAGTATAATGTATTGGTTTCTCATATTAGTTCTCCTAATTATTTAACAATTAAAAATTTTCCAGTTTTAATATCGCCGGTTTTACTGTTCTTTACAGTAAACAAATACAATCCGGTTGCAATTGCCTGATCATTATCAGTTACAAGATCCCATGTATGCTCACCGCCAGCAAATTGCTGTTTTCCATCACTTGCATAATTCTGAAACCACCTTGTATCTGATCCATTGCTTGAAGCGGTATGAGTTATATGTTTAACAATATCGCCTGCCAAAGTATATATTACTATTTCACACTCCGATGGCAGATTATAAAAATAGATTTTACGTAATCTTTCAGAACTACCATCCCAAACTGCATTTGCGTAATACGGATTTGGATAAACCCCAATTTCAGTGTTTTCATCTTCAACTGCCTGTGTTCCGGGTACAATTCGATTATAATTTGCAAGAGCACTTGATTCCAAAATATCAAGTTCGTTCACCGGATCACCTTCATCAAATGCGGTAACGGAGAAAACATATTGCCAGCCATTCAATAGATTGGGTAAATCAAATTTATAGTAATACTCAGTTGTATCGTTTGGGAATTTGACTGGTTCATCAAGTCGAACTTCGGAAAATCCTGTATTGTAACCTATACTGTTTCCGGTGCTGTCAAATTCAGCAAGCACTACCAATGAATTTTGTAAATCCTGAGTTTGTGTTAAATCAAATCCTGCTTGAGTTCTATATAATTTGTAACCCTCAAAATCTTTTTTGCCGGAAATAGGATCAATAGAAAATTCCGCCCGTCTATCCCAATAAATAGTAGCTCTCTGATTATCAGGAACAACTTTTACTTTTGGTGTAGTTGGTGGAGTTGGAAGAATGTATCGTGTAATTTTTCCATCGCCATCAAGATCTTCACCCGGATCAAGAACACCATTTCTATTTCTGTCTTCGCCAAAATAAGCACGCAAAGCCCAATCTGCATTTATATAAAGATTTGTTTTTTGTTCTTCTGTATCAAATGAAGCAGGATCACTACCATATTTTTTTGCACAAACAATTGCAAATACAACATTTATGGAATCTCCGGGAGCGATTGAGGAAAATGGACCATTACTAACTAACATGGATCTATTTGAAGGTACTTTAAATGTAGTTGGGTTAATTGGATCCTTCCATCTTTGAGAATTACCTAAATCAAAATAACCACGCATTTTGTTAAATCTTTGTAAGTCATCTAATGGAGTAAAATATGAAGGGTCCGAACCATTGTGGGTCCAGCTAACAAAACTGACTGAAGAAACTGAATCTCCATCCATAAATATTTTATCTGATAATTTTGGTTCTGAACCAAGATATTGAATACCTATATAACTATCTGTATAACCTGGGTCTCCATTGGAGTCATACTCATAAGCGATTTTTATTGAATCATTATATCCGTTTCCGCCTTTTGAGTAAAAAGCAGATCCGCTTGGTCGTCCTGTAATTTTTGTGTTTCTTACAACCGTATCTGTCCATAATCCTACAAAAACGCTATCAATAAATTTAGCAGAAGCATTTTTAATTGTGTAATTCATTATCACAAAAAAATTAGCAAATGAAAAATTCCAGGCATAAGATTCTTGATGAACGACTATACCAATGGGATGATGCTCTGCGATGGGTTCACCATTTAAATAAACAGTATTTGTATCCGTAAAATCCATTAAAAAATCTTGGTGAGAAATTGCAGAAGGCTGATAAAATGGAGAATCAAATAATGAAGATCGTTCAATTACTTTTTCACCAACACCATTTGTATACTCAAATCCCCCTCCCCTTGTTGCAGAAATTGATGAAGCATCGATTGAAGCAGTAGTAACTAAAGGCTCATTAGTGCCTCTAATAATTCCTCCAAACCATAATCCGCCTCCAAAAAGATGTTCTATACCTGAGCCTATAGGATATTCGCAGCTTGGTTGAGTAGGCCAAAGTGAAAAACCATTTCCATACAATCCAAAGTTCGTAACGGATAATCCAATGTTACCAATATTTGTAAACTTAGAATTGTCATCATCCAGGGTTTTTTGAAGAATGGTTTGACTGTCTTGAGCAATTATACTTATGGATAAGGTTATTTGCAGAAGTAGGATGAAGAAAGTGAATTTAAATTTCATTAAGTATAAATATTCGATAATTAACTTTATTGATTTTTCGAGGTGTTAAAATAAGCAGATTAATGTTAAGAATAAATGAAAATCTATATAAATTATTTGTTATTAATTCTCTTTAAATATTGCACGTGCATGTTCATCTGCATGATAAGAACTTCTAACGAGAGGTGAAGATTCTACAATCTTAAATCCCATCTTCAAACCCTCTTCTTTGTACATTTTAAATTCTTCTGGAGTAACAAAACGATCAACAGGTAAGTGCATTTTTGTCGGCTGTAGATATTGTCCGATTGTTAAAATATCACAACCGTGAGCAACTAAATCTTTCATAAGATTTAAAACTTCTTCCGGCTTTTCACCAATGCCAACCATAATTCCACTTTTAGTCTTTAGCCCTTTAGATTTAAACCATTTTATAAGTTCTAGACTTCTTTCATACTTTGCCTGCGGACGAACTGCGTGATATAGTCTTGGAACAGTTTCCATATTATGATTTAAGATATCAGGTGGATTTTGCATTATAATATTAAATGCTTCTTCTTCACCTTTAAAATCCGGAATAAGAATTTCAACAGTACAATCTGGTTTTTGTTCACGAATCAATCTAACACATTCTTTAAATATTGTGGAACCGCCATCTTTAAGTTCATCTCTGTTAACAGAAGTAATTACAACGTGACGAAGATTTAATTCTACTACTGATTCAACGACACGTTTTGGTTCTTCAATATCAAGTTCATTTGGTATTCCAACTTTGATATTGCAAAAACCACAGCTTCGTGTGCAGGTATCACCAAGAATCATAAATGTTGCAGTACGATGATTCCAGCATTCTGAAATATTTGGACATTTAGCTTCCTCGCAAACAGTATTAAGTTTTTGTCTACGCATAAGATTTTTTACATCGGAGTAATTTTCTCCGATTGGTAATCTTACTTTAAGCCAATCAGGTCTTTTGCCCAAATCTTTGTTGGATTTTTCAGCTTCTTCTTTAAATGCGCGTTGATGTTGGTTTATCATAATTCTTTCTAAACTTAATCAAATATTCTCGTAGCTCAGAATTCATTCTGAGCAATTAACAGACTAAAGTCTGTTCTACGATTTTCACTCTATATTCCTTCAAAATTTTCTAAAGTATCTTTAATATTCTTCAAAAACATGCCGCCTAACATTCCATCAACCAAACGATGATCGTGTGAAAGTGTTAATGCCATAATGTGTCTTACTGCAAAAGTATCAGAACCATCTACTTCAATTACAACCGGTTTTTTCTGAACAGCACCAACTCCAAGTATTGCAACTTCGGGTTGATTAATTATTGGTGTTCCAAATATAGTTCCGAATACGCCATAATTTGTAATTGTAAAAGTTCCGTTACTAATATCATCAGGTGTAAGTTTTTTTGTACGCGCACGATTTGCAAGATCTGCAATAGCTTTTGCAAGACCGATCACATTTCTATCTCCGGCACCTTTAATGTTTGGAACAATTAATCCTGTTGGTTCGATTGCAACAGCTATACCAAGATTAATAAATTTCTTTTGCAGGATTGAGTTTCCATCAATACTAGAATTTACAAGCGGATATTTTTTTAGTGATTTTACAACTGCATCTGCAATAAATGACATATAAGTAATTTTTGCATTTTCACTTTTTATTATCTCTTGTTTCTTTGCCTTAATAAAATTATGAATTCGTGTCATATCAACTTCAATCAATGACGTAACGTGAACAGAAGTATCGCGGCTATGAACCATATGATCCATTATTCTCTGTCGTATGTTATCCATAGGAATTCTCTCAACATCTGCTTCATTATAAACAGTCTGAGATGTAGAAGGAACAAAAGATGGTGCCTGTGATGCAGTTTTTACATCCGGTGTTTTTGATTTATCTTGAACATTGAGCTTTAACTTGAACTCCTTGCGTCTTTCTTTTCTCTATGTATGCAAGAATATCTTTTTTAGAAACCCTACCTTCCAATCCGGTTCCTTGAATCGATTGAAGTTCATCAAAACTTACGTTTTCTTTTTGTGCGATACTTAAAACAAGCGGTGAAAAAAATCCAGAACCTGTTCCCTGTTCTTTTGCTCTGATATCCAAGTTCTTTGCAAAATTATCGTGCATAGATTTATCTTCTTGAACATGAACTTGTATCTTGAACTTTTTCCTGCTTGTCTTGTTGAGAAACTTTAACATCACTTCCAACAGAAAGCTTTGCTACAATAGTTCCAACTTCAACAGTTTCCTGTTCACCTACAAGTATTTCTGCTAATGTTCCTGCTTCGGGAGATGGAATTTCTGTATCAACTTTATCTGTGCTTATTTCAAAAATTGTTTCATCCTTCTTAATCGAATCACCAACTTTTTTATGCCATTTAATAATCGTTCCTTCCATAACCGATTCACCCATTTTAGGCATCGCAATTTCAATTACATTTCCGTTTATCTTTTTGTACTAACTTTTGGTTTAATGTGGTTATATTAAGATCGTCATTTCGACCAGAGGGAGAAATCTGATTTTGTATTTCTTGTAAAGATTTCTCAGTCGAAGACTCCTTCGAAATGACAGCTTCATTGCTTGAAGAATTTGATGCGTTTATTCTAGCAACAACAGTCCCCACTTCAACAGTTTCACCTTCCTTAACTAAAATTTCAGAAAGCACGCCTGCTGAAGCGGCTGGGATTTCTGTATCAACTTTATCAGTACTGATTTCAAAAATAATTTCATCAAGTTTTACAACATCACCAACTTTTTTATGCCATTTTATGATTGTGCCTTCATTAACACTCTCACCCATTTTCGGCATTATAATATCCATACAAACTCCTCTTTACAATTTTAAATTCAAAAAATTCAATTTTCGATTATTGAGTCATATCGAGCAAAGCGAGATATCTGAATCTTAATACAGATTGAGATTTTTCTCATCATTCGATAAAACGATTTCTTAGTATTTAAGTAAATCTTTTATTCCTTTATAAATTTCATCACGACTTGGAAGAACTTCATTCTCCAATATTGGAGCATAAGGTATATGAGCATCTTTAGCTGCAATTCTTTTTACCGGTGCATCAAGTTGCTGAAAACAATTATCTGCGATTCGTGCTGCTATCTCTGCACCAAATCCACCAAACAAAGTATCCTCATGTATGATTATAACTTTATTTGTTTTCTTAACAGAGTTATAAATTGTTTCTTCATCCAAAGGAACGATTGTTCTTAAATCAATTACCTCAACAGAATAATCTTCTGCTTCCAATTTCTTTGCAGCTATTACTGAGTCCCAGAGAGAAACACCCCAGGAAACAACTGTAATATCTGTTCCCTCTTTTACAACTTTTGCTTTACCGAACGGCAATAAATAATTTTCATCAGGTTCCGGAGTGATTGCAAAACTTTGTCTGTACAATCCTTTGTGCTCTAAAAATAAAACCGGATCTTTAATTCGGCATGCAGTTTTTAATAAACCTTTTGCATCAGCGGCATTACTTGGATATGCAATAAAAATTCCCGGAATGTGCGAAAAGAATGCTTCAATGTTTTGGCTGTGGCATAATCCGCCATGAATATAGCCGCCAACCGCCACACGAGTTACAACAGGTGCAGACCAGGCATTGTTTGATCGATAACGCATTGGTGCCATTTCATTTTTCATCTGCTGAAACGCTGGCCAGATGTAATCTCCAAATTGAATTTCTACAACTGGTTTCATTCCTGCTAAAGACATTCCGACTGCTACACCCATTATGCTTGCTTCTGCAAGTGGAGAATTGAAAACTCTTTTCTTTGTAAATCTTGTTGATAATCCTTTTGTAGCTGTGAACACTCCACCTTTACCATCTTCAATATCTTCTCCAAAGATGAACATCTCAGAATTCTTTTCCATCTCTTCGTGCAATGCATGATTTATTGCATCAACCATTACTATTTTATTTCCGGATGGAGAAGAAGATTCATAATTTAGATTCTCTTTAAATCCGCTTTCATCAAAAACATATTTTGTCTGCTTCACCTGTATGTGGATCAGCAGAATTAATTGCTTTATCAGAAGCTTCACTTACTTCATCATTAACAGTTTTTTTTAATTCATCATATTCTGTTTGATTTAATAAACCCTTTTGTATAAGTATTTGTGCAAATTTTTCAATCGGGTCATTCTTCAAATCTTCTTCAAGTTCCTTTTTATCACGATATTTTTTTTGATCATCAGAAGATGAGTGTGATTCCAATCTTACAACATCGGCTTCAATTAAAGCAGGACCTTTACCAGATTTTATATACTCAATAGCTTCCTGAATTTTTTCGTAGGACTGGAAAAAATCTGTTCCATCAATTCTCGCACGATGAAGATTATGAAAACCTTCCATCATCTCGGCAATAGAGCTGTCTTTACCTCCTGTTTGATTTGATACATGAACAGAGATAGCATACTTATTATTTTGTATCACAAAAAGTACAGGAAGTTTTTCACGGCTTGCCCAGTTAACAGCTTCGTGAAATTCACCCTGAGATGTTGTGCCTTCACCGCTGCTGACATAGGAAATATTCCTTTCGCCTCGTTTAACAGATGCGAGTGCTGTGCCTACTGCCTGTAAAAATTGCGTTCCTGTTGGTGAAGATTGTGAAGGGATATTAATTCTTGAAGATCCCCAATGAACAGGTAATTGTCTCCCACCGCTTGCAGGATCTGCTGCTTTACCAAATGTTCCGAGAAATACTTCTTCAGGAGTTACACCCGCAGTCAACACTGTCGCCAGGTCTCTGTAGTAAGGGAAAAGCCAATCTTTCTTGGGGTCCAATGATAAGCCAATTGCTAGTTGCACAGCTTCGTGTCCAGCACCAGCAATATGGAAAAAAGTTTTACCTTGTCGAAGCAGATTCATTGCTTTGCTATCAACATTTCTAGCAATTAACATCGTCTTAAGTACGTAAAACAATTTATCTTTATCAAAATCATCCTTACCAATTTTTATAGAACTGCCTTTTCCATTCGTTGGTTTCATCGAAGATTTCTCCTTCGATTTATTTTGAGTTGATGTGTTTTTCTTTGACATAAAAACCTTTTGGGTTTATGATATTAAACTCAATAATTCTTCTTTAGCTTTAAATTCAATTTGATCATAATTAAAAAGATCACCAAAATGATAAATGATTTTTTCTTTTACTTCATTTAGAAGAATTTCTTTTTTTAATTCCTTTTTTAATGATGTGACTTCTTTGTCAGAAATCCCACACGGAATAATTCCATTAAACAATTTAAGATCTGTATTAACATTAAATGCAAAACCATGCATCGTTATCCAACGACTTACTTTAATTCCGATTGCACAAATTTTTCTACTATCAAGCCAAACACCTGTATATTTTTCAACTCTGCTTCCCTGTAATCCGTATTCAGAACAAACTTTAATAACAACTTCTTCAATTGCTCTTAAATACTTATGTGTATCCTGCTTCCAATTTGTTAAGACTGATAATTGGATATCCAACAATTTGTCCAGGTCCGTGATAAGTAATATCGCCGCCGCGATCAATATCATAAACAGAAATTTTATTATCACTTAAATATTTCTCATCACCAACAAGATTATTCTTATCAGCAATCTTACCTAAAGTATAAGTATGCGGATGCTCAAGTAAAAAAAGAACATCATCAATTTTATTTTCAACTCTTAATTGATGAATTGATTTTTGTAAATCCCACGCTTCTTTATAATCAATCAATCCCAAATCACAATAAACTAATTTTCTTGTTTCTTTATTCACTTAATTTTTTCTTAAAAATCTTAAAAGTCATTTCGAATCCCCGATTCATCGGGGTGAGAAATCTTTAACAAACAGTTTTACAGATTTCTCCCTTTGGTCGAAATGACAATTTAACATATCCTTTATGTTCAATTTTTACACTTGAACTCAAATGTGTATCGCTTCACCATAAGCATTTGCAGCAGCTTCCATAACCGATTCAGATAAAGTTGGATGAGCATGAACAGTTTTTATAATAGAGTGTCCTGTTGCCTCCATTGCGCGTGCTAATGCAACTTCTGCTATTAACTCAGTTGCTTCACTTCCGATAATATGACCGCCCAAAAGTTCACCATACTTTGCATCGAAAATCAACTTAACAAATCCTTCACGTTCACCAACTGCGAATGCTTTGCCGCTAGCCATAAAAGGAAATTTACCAATCTTTAATTCATAACCAAGTTCTTTTGCTTTGGCTTCAGTCAATCCAACGCTCGCAACCTGCGGCTGGCAATATGTACAACCGGGTATATTGTCATAATCCACTTCTGGATTATTAATTCCTTTAATACCTTCAACACAATGTATTCCTTCAGCAGATGCAACGTGTGCAAGCCATGGCGGACCAATCACATCACCAATCGCATAAATATTTGGAATATTTGTTTTATAAGTTTTCTTATCAACCTTGATATGATTTTTGAAAAGCTCAATTCCTAATTCTTCTAAACCAAATCCTTCAACATTTCCTGTTACACCGATTGCACTTAAAACTTTATCGGCAGTTAATTCTTTCTTTTGTCCGTTTTGATTTATAGTAACTGTTACTTTATTTCCCTTAACTTCAGCTTTTTCAACCATCGTTTTCGTGTAGATATCAATTCCACGTTTCTTAAAATTCTTTTCAAGCGTTTGAGAAACTTCAACATCTTCAACGGGAAGAATATTGTCCAGCATTTCAATAACGGTAACTTTTGTACCAAGCACAGAATAGAAATAAGCAAACTCAATTCCGATTGCACCAGCACCAATTATAATTAATTCTTTAGGCTGTTCGCTTAGCGACATTGCTTCTGTACTAGTAATAATGTTTTTTCTATCGACAGGAATGTTTGGAAAGACTTTTGGGCGAGCACCTGTTGCAATAATTATGTTATCAGCGCTAATAGTCTCAGATTTTTTACCGTCTTTATCTAGAATTTCGATATCATTCTGACTGACAAGTTTACCAAATCCTCTAATTCGATCTATCTTGTTCTTTTTAATAAGCATCTCAACATTTTTTGAGATCCTATCTGAAATACCGCGACTTCTACTAATAATCTCAGCAAAGTTGAATGAAAGTTCTTTTGTGTATATACCAAATTCTTTACCATGATTTTTAATATTATCAAAAATCTCAGCATTTTTAAGAAGTGATTTTGTTGGAATACAGCCCCAATTCAAACAAATTCCACCTAAATTATCTTTATCAATTACAACAGTCTTAAATCCTAATTGAGCAGCACGAATTGCAGCAACATATCCACCGGGTCCTCCACCTAAAATTGCTATTTGATATTTATTGGGCATAAAAACTATTCCTGATTAGTTATATTTGGTGGCGAAATATAAAAAGTCACTTTAGAAAATAAAATGCAGCATCCTACTTTTGTGACTAATGGGTCAGCTATTTGATAAACCCACTTATTTGTTAGAAATCAACTATGAATCCAGGTAAAAGAAAAGGCATCAAAAAGCGTAAAATAAATAAGTTATAATCAATAGAATATTTTGGAAATTTTAGCATACATTTTTGCGGTCGTTATCGGAGTGGTACTTGGATTACTTGGTGGAGGAGGTTCGATATTAACCGTTCCGATCTTAGTTTATCTTTTATCTATTACCGCCTATGAAGCAACGGCTTATTCACTTTTTATAGTTGGAGTTACAAGCCTCGCTGGCTCAGTTAGCTATATGAGAGAGAAATTGGTTGATTTTAAAGTTGCTCTGTTATTTTCAATCCCTTCATTTATTGGCGTACTTTTAACACGAAAACTTGTACTCCCAAATCTTCCGGATTTATTATTCACTCTGGGTGATTTTGAAGTTTCCAAAAACCTGGTGATTATGGTTTTGTTTTCTGTTTTGATGTTGATGGCATCTTATTCGATGATCAAGAAAAGCAATATTGATGTAAACGAAAAAGCAGAGAATAAAATTAGATTGATAATTAAATTTTTCTTTGTTGGGGTTTTGCTTGGATTGGTCGGTGCAGGCGGAGGATTTCTTATTATCCCCTCTTTAATATTTTTTGCCAGGCTTGATATGAAAACTGCCGTCGGTACTTCACTTTTGATAATTTCAGTAAATACACTTATTGGATTCATTGGCGACTTAACCACTTCAATAGAATTTGATTGGAATTTACTAATATCATTTACACTGCTTGCACTGGTTGGAATTGTAATAGGTCTAAAAATTTCAAACTATATTGATGGAAAGAAACTTAAACCAATCTTTGGATGGTTTGTACTTATAATGGGAATTTATATTATCACTAAAGAGTTAATATTAAAATGAGTTTAAATAAAATGGAGAAAATATGAACACAAATACAACAAATTCTGTAATCAATCTGGATTCAGAATCTTTTTCAGAAAAATTCAAGAATGATCCTAATGCGGTTTTGCTGGATGTTAGGACACTTCAGGAATTTAGTGCAGGACACATTCCGGATTCCAAATTGATTGACATTTATCTTCCAACTTTTCCTGAAAAGATAAATGAACTCGATAAAGATAAATCCTATTATGTTTATTGCAGAAGCGGCAACCGAAGCTATCACGCTGGCGTTTTTATGCTGCAGCAAGGATTTAAAACAGTGTATAACCTTGCCGATGGAATTCTTGATTGGCATGAACCTTTGGAAAGATGAGGAGGATGAGATATGTTTTTTAAACACATTTATGAAACCGGACTAGCACAAGCAAGCTATCTTTTAGGATGCCAGGCAACTGGTCAAGCAATTGTAATTGATCCCAAAAGAGATATCGATACTTATTTAGAAATTGCTGAAAAAGAAAATTTTAAGATTACACACATTGCTGAAACTCATATTCATGCAGATTTTCTTAGCGGCTCGCGTGAACTAGCAAAAGCTACAGGCGCAGAAATTTATCTTTCTGATGAAGGCGGCGACGATTGGCAGTATCAATTCCCTCACATTGGATTAAGGGATGGAGAAAGCTTTAAAGTTGGCAACCTTAAAATTGAAGTGATGCATTCACCCGGACATACACCTGAGCACATTTCTTTTATTCTTACTGATACTGCAAGAAGCAATCATCCCAGCATGATTTTTAGCGGCGATTTTGTTTTTGTTGGAGATGTTGGAAGACCTGATCTTTTGGAAAAAGCAGCTGGAATTAAAGGCACACAGGAAATTGGCGCTCATCAAATGTTTCATTCATTAAAAAAGTTTAAAGCATTACCTGATCACTTACAGGTTTGGCCTGCTCACGGCGCCGGTTCCGCTTGTGGTAAAGCGCTTGGTGCAGTTCCGAGTTCTACGGTTGGATACGAAAAACTTACAAACTGGGCTTTAAGTATAGAAGATGAAGATCAGTTTGTTAAAATGCTTTTGGATGGGCAGCCGGAACCTCCAAAGTATTTTGCAATGATGAAGAAGCTGAATAAAGTAGGACCAAAAATTCTTGGTTCAATACCGCATCCCGGCAGATTTAGTTTACAACAGTTTGAAAAAGCTGTTAAAGAAAAAGTTACAATTATCGATACCAGAGATAAACTCGCTTTTGCAGGTGGTCATATTCCCGGCAGTATAAACATTCAGGATAATTCTGCATTCTCTACCTGGGCTGGATGGATGTTAAACTACGATGAACCATTTTTACTGATTGCACGTGATAGCAGAATTGAATCACTAACAAAAGCATTGATACGAATTGGATTGGATAACATAATAGGTTATGTAAATGATGTAGATAAAATCGCCAATTCAGGATATGAAATGGAAACCACAAAACAAATAACCGTGCAGCAGTTAAAAGATAAAACTGATGATTACTTTTTTCTTGATGTAAGAGGATACTCAGAGTATAATGCAGGACACATTAAAGGCTCTGTAAATATTCAAGCTGGCTATTTATTAGATAGGATTGATGAAATACCACAGGATAAAAAAATTGTTGTTCATTGTGCGGGTGGAGATAGATCTGCAATTGCGGCAAGTGTTTTACAGCAAAAAGGGTTTGATAACATTTATAATCTAACTTGCGGTATGAATGGATGGAAACAAGCAGATCTTGAAATCGTAACTGAGGTTCCTGCTGAAGTATATAACTGATCTTTGATTATAATTGATTAATTTAATGCCGCTAATAAGCGGCATTTTTTATTTAATCAAACTAGTAATGCACGATAAATCAAAAATATTATTAAGTGAAACTAACTATACTCAGACGATCTCAGTTTTGAGAATCACTGCGCTTTGGGCTTTTAGTGAATCCGCTTTTGGTGGGATATTGCACGCGCTAACAATTCCGCTGCGAGGAATTTTTATAAATGCTGCTGCTGTGCTGTTCATTTCTTTAATCGCTCTTTTCTCAAAAAGTAGCAAAGAAATTTTAAAGTCTACACTAATTGTTATATTGATTAAAGCTCTTGTTAGTCCGCACTCACCTTTAACGGCTTATTTTGCAGTAGCGATTCAAGGATTGGTTGGATATTTAGTGTTCATAAATAAAAATTTCTTTCGCACTTCAGCTTTATTACTTGGGATAATAACTTTGTTCTTTTCAGGGATTCAAAAAATAGTTGTGCTTACTATTTTGTTTGGTAATAATCTCTGGAAATCAATAAACATTTTTGTTAAGCAGGTTGCAAATGAGTTTTTAAGTTTAGGGTTTCATCCGGATATCCATTATGGATTTTTATTGATAGGAATTTATGTTTTCATCCACATCATTGCTGGAATATTTATTGGGTTGTACGCAGGTTCATTACCCAAAAAGTTAGATATATATTCTGAACAGATTAAATCACTAAAATTTGATGAATCTGAATTAGAAATTCCAAAGAAAGAAAAGAAAGGTAAGAAGAAAAGCTGGCTACTGCGTCCAACCGGAATAATAATTCTTACAATTTTAATAGTAGTATTAGTTTATAGTTATTATAATCCTTACAAATCAGAGTTAGCATCGGTTGATATTATAATAATGCTTATTAGATCTATCATCCTTACTGTTTTATGGTATGCTTTGCTTGCGCCATTTGTAAAAAAGATGTTTCAGAAATTCATTTCAGGCAAAAAATCTTTTTACTCAGAAGAGATTGATGAAATACTAAATTTATTTCCTCACTTCAAAAAGATTGTTGGATTCTGTTGGAAGGATTCAGAAAAGAAAAAAGGATTTAAAAGAATTCATTATTTTCTTTCAACATCTTTTTATTTTTTGTTATTAACAAAATCATAAAAATATCAGTGTCACACTGAGTGGCAATGCCATCGAAGTGTGACCTTAACTTTTGCTTAATCTGTTAATGTCATCCTTCGTCTTCGCTCAGGATGACAAATGATTCTAATATATATTTTATATTTTTATAATAGTTTTATTAAAGGAGTTATTATGTCTCAACTACCAAAACGATTTGAGAAACTGCATCAGGACTATCCGGAAGTTGCAAAAGCTTATGAAGAGCTTGGTAAAGCAGTTCATTCATCGGGTCCGCTGGATGATAAAACAAGAGCATTAATAAAACTTGCAATCTCAACCGGTGCAGGATTAGAAGGTGCAGTTCATTCTCATACAAGAAAAGCAGTTGAACTTGGAATTTCTAAAGAAGAAATTAGGCAAACAGTTTTGCTTGCTCTACCAACTATTGGATTACCATCAACAATGGCTGCAATGAGCTGGGTTGATGATATTTTGGATAAGAAATAAAAAAAGGGCACCAAAAAGATGCCCTTACTCTTACCCTGTTAGAGATAATTAATTATTTAGAAACTACTAAATGCATATCCAACTTCAAGCTGCCATTGCTTCATTCCAATTTCTATGGTTTGCTGATTAGGAGCATCAAGTGGATTTGGTCCTTCCACGGTATTTTCGAATGCATACATAAATGCAATAGTAATTTCGTGATTCTTAGCTATGTCCTTTGAAACACCAAAAGTAATATGATTTTCAACAACGCCAGGTGCAAGAATATTAAACATAACATTTTCAGATGTAACCGGATTTTGACCTACTGAATATCCAGCCATTAAATCCCATCCGCAGAATCCTGAATACATTACTCCCCACTTAACAACGAGAATGTCTTTCCACCCAAAGCCGGCTCCTTCTTCCTGTCCAAGTAAAGCAGTTTGTAAATTAGGAAGCATTGGGTTTGCAATTGATTTTACATCACTATAAAAAATTTGTTTTACATCAAATAAAAATTTCCAGTCACCGGGAGTAAATGCAAAACCTGCTTGCCAGTTTGCGGGAACATCAAAATCACCAGCCTGAGCAAACAATCCTGCATATCTCTCAAATTCACTCATATATATTTTTGATTGATATGTTGCACCAAAACTTAAGTCTTTTAACCATTGACCTTGATATCCAAATTTGAATCCAAAACCCGTAGCAGTTGACCATGCATTACCAGTTAGGTTTGCAGGATCGTTTGAGAAGCCGCTGAATGCAATTAATCCTTTAGCAGCAAATCTTTGCCACCCAAAAATTCCTGCAACACCAATAGAATGATTAGGATCAAACTTATAAGCAAAAGAAAGATTGGCAAACATTTGTTCGATGTTAACTCCGGTAGATGGAGAAGTTGGATCACCAAATGTCATTGTTGGATAATCCGTATTCATACCACCATTGCCATAGATTGAAAGTGCTAAAACTGAATTGGCAGATAATCTGTAATTGCCGCCGAGTGTTGGAAAGTAAAAAGATGTTTGCTCACTTTCTACTTTACCAGGCATCAAACCAAATGTACCAGGAAAACCAGAAGGATTGCCGCCAACTTCGTAATACCTTTCAGGGCTGAAATAAGAAACGTTAATTTCAAATCCATTATTAAGATTAGAAATTCCTGCGGGATTAGTAATCGCACCGAGTGAACTTAAAGATACTGCAACACCTGAACCTGCAAGTGCTGAGTATTTTATTCCATAACCGTGACGATAATAACCGTCTGTTGCAAAAGCTGTTTGAAATGTAAATCCAAACATTACTAAAAGAACAAGAAACATTTTTTTCATTTTATCTCCTCTGATAAATAATATTATATAAATAATTATGTCGCACTGAGCGTAATCGAAGTGCGAACTTTTAACCATCTTCTGTAAAGTTTCATCTCTCGTCTTCGCTCGAGATGACGTCTCTTCTTCGCTCCACATAGTGGCAGGCGATAGGACGATTGCTTTAATTTATTTTTAATTGTATCAATTGTACATTGTAAATTGATAATTGTAAATTGACTCAACACCCTTCCCTTTTCTTTTTCTTAGCCGTTGGTGCTGTAGTTTTTGTTGTACCACCTGTAGTAGTAGGAAGTTTAATCTCCTGTTTTACTTCTGTTACTGAAGAATCAGTTTGTGCCTGCCCACCAAAGAACTTTGCAACTTCTTTCATCTTTTCAAATTCTGCTAATTCATCTTTGCTGGCATTAACAGGTGCTTTTGGAAATAGAATCTTTTCTTTCCACGCATTCAATCCACCATCAAGAATATAAACACCTTTATAGTTTTTTGATTTAAGAATAAACCAAGCCTGTGATGCAGCAACATCATCATCAGAGAATAAAACTATTTTTTGATTTCTTAATAAATCAGATGATGATATTTGCGGTAGCGGAATGCATTGGGAACCAGGAATTGTGTACTCGTTATATTTTTCTTCACTTCGTAAATCAACTAATTCAAAATCTGATTTATCTTTTATAATCCAATCAGCTAATTCCGTAACAGAAATTTTATCTGAATTATCAACTGTAGATAAAGCAATAGCCTTTTCATTTACTTTAATTGTTGTTCCGCCGTAAGGATCACCGGCAAACAAGGCAATAACGCCAAGTGTAATCGCTATCAATACAAGTTTTTTATTTAAAGATAAATTTGACCAGAACTTTTTCATAGAATTTCCTTTCCGGTCTTAGCAGCCATTTTCTTTTCGCCCCACTCAGCAGCAGTAAAAGCACCAACTGCCATAAGCACAACAAGAAAAACAACTAATCCGTAAGAAAGGTTAAAGTACGATGGAAGAGTTACAGTGCCCATATAACCTGAATTAAAAAATTCTTCAATTCCAGGAAACATCTCACCAAAAACAAGTATTCCGAAAATCATTCCGGCTACAAAAACCAGTGCATCTAATTTTCCGGTTGCAACAGCAACCATTGATGTACCGGGACAATAACCGCCAATTATAAATCCGAGTCCGGCGATCAATCCACCCACAGCCATAGGAAGCAGATTCGTTTGAGTTAGGTAAACAAGTGAAAGATCAACAAAGCCAATAACTGATAAGAAGTAAAGACCCAGCATTGCAGTAACTATTGCTGTGAACATAACTTTTAGTACACGCATATTGGTAAAGTAAAATTGTGAAGCAAGAATTGTAGCCCTGCCGAATCCGCCTTTTTCTAAAGCTATACCAAAAGCGATTCCTATGGCAAAAGCAATAATTAAACTCACATCTGAGTTGAAGTATTCAAATTTGAAAAATGGTGCGTTCATGTCCATTGTCTCCTCATAAAATATGCAGCGGCATATCCGCCGACAAAAACCATCATCATAAAAACCCAGCTGCCAAGATTTAATACTGCACCGCCGGAAAGTGCCTGTCCGCTCATACAACCGCGAGCAAGTTTAGCTCCATATCCAAGCAACCCTCCGCCGATAAAAGCATAAACAAATCTCATCTTTGTTGAGATACGCGGACCTTTCTCAACACTTTTAAATACACGATGTGAAATAGTGCCGGATAAAAATCCACCGGCTAAAACTCCAAGTGTCTGAAAAATCAACCAATCCATAAGCGGATTTGTTTTTCCATCACCAAGGTATTCAGAGTAAAAATTATTTCCTGTTGCATGATCTGGTGCTATTGTGTTTACTGTTGTTGCAACTAGAGTAGAGAGTGCACCGGAAGCTCCAAGTCCTCTGCCCATTATTACAAATGCTGCAAGCAAAACTAAACCCAATCCAATTCCAACTAAGTAAGGATTGGAATATGGTTTGGCAGCAATGTGAATATGTTCATGCCCTTCATCTTTTTCAAAAGCATGAATAATAGTTTTAGTTATAGAAGTCATTTATTAATTCTCCATTAATGAAAATGTGCGTTAAACCAATGGCTGTATTGCCCAGCCGAAACAATTACAAATCTTAAAATCAATCCGCCTACAATTACCATAATTGGTGCAATTGCTGTGTGACGAATTTTATGATTAACTGCGAGAAGTTGAATGATAAGTGGAATTACAATGCCGAGTCCGATTACGAAAACCCAGAATACAGGAGCATAAGGACCTGTTAGCAAAAGTTGTGCGGCTTCCATATGCGGTCTTGCTGAAGATAAAAATCCAAGAAATATCATTACGAAAACAAAAAGCTCAATTACTAAAAATCCGTTATCAGCTTTTGCAAGCAGCTCACTTTCTGCTTTGTTCTTTGCAAAGAGATGAACAAATGCTGCAGCAGCTGACAGACCTGAAACTAGAAATAAAACCCAGAGTAAAGATGTATTCCACAAAGGACGTGAGCCCATTGAACTTAAAAGCACACCGGTATAGGCTCCAAGCATCATTCCAAGAATCATATTTGCAATGCCGATATTCTTAATTAAAAATGGATGCTGATTTATTTTTCCTGCCCAATCAGAAAGTTTAGGATAGATCTTAAGCATCCAAGGTGTTGGGCGCATTAATATGTTTGCAATCAGAGCTGGATAAACTAAAATCAATATCCAAGCACCCCAGGACATCGGTGATTTTATCTGGAATGTTGTGTACAATCTCCAAACAAAAGGTTTATGAGCTAAATCCAGAAACAGGGCAAACATTCCCAAACTTAAAAGCACAACACTAATAAATGGAATTGAAAAGCAGGCACAATTACTTTCTTTATGTCTGCCACTGAACAAAAAGTAACCAGAAATTATCATCATTCCTGCAACCATTCCACCAAGGAAAAGATATACAGGAATTTGCCATTCCCACATTGCCATATAAGGATCAACGTGAGGATTATTTCTTGTTGTAGTTAATTCAAGTAATTCATTCATTTTAAAAATCCTTAAACTAAATAAAATATATTTGGCTGAGTTCCAGCATCAGGCAGATTAACATGCCATTTGCGTGATTGAAGCAGCTTGCTTACTTCACTGTTTGGATCATCAAGATCACCAAAGTGCATACAATAAGTTGGACAAACTTCAACACATGCCGGCTTCTGTCCTTTTTCAACTCTGTGAATACAGAATGTACATTTATCAGCATAACCATCAGGATGAATAAATCTTGCATCATAAGGACAAGCTTCAACGCACGCTTTACAACCAATGCATTTTTCGTGAGTAACTAAAACAACTCCGCCAACATCGTGAATGTGGCTTGCACCTGTTGGACAGCAGCTTACACAAGGAGTCTCAGAACAATGATTACATCTTTCTGTTCTTATTTCCATTTGTATATCAGGAAATTTTCCTTTTGATTCGGTTACGATCCAATCTCTATTATAACCTTCAGGAATATTATTTTCAGTTTTGCAAGCGATAACGCAATCCTGGCAGCCAACACACTTGCGGGTATCTATTACCATTCCGTATCTTGGCATCTTAAACCTCCATCTCAAAAGTTACAAAGTTCACATTCATTCCAGTTCCTCCCATCAAAGGATCAGTATTATATCTGGTAACAAGTTCTGCATCACTTGCACCTTTTTTATATGTGCTTCTAAGCTGTCTTGATTTTTGACCGAAGCCGTGAACCATATAAACACAATCCTGTCTTATTCTTTCTGTTGCTTTTACTTTTATCGGATCGCTAATAACACCATCCTGATTTTTTAATTTGATTCTATCTCCGTTCTTTAGTCCATATCTCTCTGCAAGATCAGCATTAACCCAAAGTTCATTTTCACTCATCATATCTGCAAGAATTGGATTTGATTGTGTTTTACTAAATGTATGAACAGGCGCTCTTCCATAAAGAAGTCTGAAATATCCAGAAGGTGGTTCCGGATGTTTTGTATATCTGGGAACAGGATCAAATCCTGCTTCTGCTAGTTGTGTAGAATAAAATTCAATCTTACCAGATGGAGTAGCAAATTCAGGTTCAACTCCATCTTCAAAATAGATTGGCTTTTCTGGTCCTTTTATTATTCCTTCTTTCTTCAGTTCATCAAGTGAGTGCCCGGCTAATTTTAATCTTGTGTCAAGATAATCTTCAACATCTTTCCACGGGAAGTATGCTCCCAATCCAAGTTTTTCACCAAGTTTCTTTGCCATCCACCAATTTGGTTTTTGATCATTTGGAGCATCAACTACTGGTTGTCTTATTCCAACAAATCCTTCTCTAAATGGTGAGGCATTCAAATCATCATATCTTTCCAGGTAAACAGATTCAGGAAGAACAACATCTGCCCAACCTGCTATCTCACTTGGTATAACATCAACTACAACCATTAAGTCTAAATTTTGTATAGCTTTAATTGTTTCATCTCTGTTTGGTAATGCCTGCATCAAATTCGTTCCATAAATAAACCAACCTTTAATTGGATATGGCTGACCAGTAATTGTTGCCTCTCTAATTCCGGTAGAAATTTGCTCACCAGTTGCAAAAGGATATCTTCCATTTGGATTATCAAGTGGTTCTTTCTTTAATTCAGGGTACGGAGCATAAGGATATTTTGGGATTGAATAAGAGTATGGAACATAAAATCCGCCTTTTCTTCCCCAACTGCCAAGCAATGCATTAAGTAGTGCAATTGCTCTGCTTCTTTGTGCATCATCACCATACCATGTTGCATGTCTTCCGGGATGAACAAGAGTTGCAGGTTTATATCTTGCCATCTCTCTTGCAGTTTCTCTAATAACTTCAGGATCAATTCCTGTTTCAACATATGCCCACTCTGGTGTGTATTGAGAAACTTCTGCGGCAAATTGTTCAAATCCAATTCCATATTTTGAAATGTAATCAGCATCATAAAGTTTTTCGTTAACTATCACGGACATCCAGGCAAGTAATAAAGCCATATCAGTTCCCGGTTTAATTGGCAAATAATATTTTGCTTTACTTGCCGCAACAGAAAACCTTGGGTCAACAACAATTATTGATGCATGCTTTTCTACTGCACGAGAAAATTCCTGCACCTGTGTGTTGTGCATATTTTCACCGAGATGTGAACCAATCAAGAACAATACACTTAGCATTTTCAATATCAGTTCTTTCAGGCGAACCAACTACATCACCAAAAGTTAATTCAAAACCAACTTCTCTTGGTCCACGGCATTGAGCAAAACTTGGAGCGGTTTCATTTGGTGAGCCATAAGCGCGCATCATATGTTTAAGAAAGTTCCCACCAATTCCGTGTGAGAAAAGTGCCATCGCCTCAGGTCCGTAAGTGGCTTTCATTTTGTTCATTTTATTAGCGATGTAATCAAATGCTTCATCCCAGGTTACCTCCACCCACTTCTCTTCACCTCGCTCGCTTTTTCTAATCAAAGGAGATTTTAATCTTTCTTTATCGTAGTGCGCACCTGGTCCACCCGTACCTCTTGGGCAAAGTCTGCCGTTACTTAGTGGATCTTTTGGATTCCCTTCAACTTTCCAGAGTTCGCCATCTTTTACATAAGCAAGTAAGCCGCATTTCCAAAAACACAAATCGCAGTAACTTGGAATTACCTGTAACCCTTTTGGTTTAGAATAACTTTCAGCAGCATTAACAAAAGTTTTTGCTGATCCAGCAAGAGCAGCCGCAGTTACAACCGTTGCACCTGATATTTTTAGAAATTTTCTTCTTGAAATTGAGTTCATTATAAGCTCGTTAATTTATTTCTTATAAAATTTTTTATACTTCCACATTCACCATAATCCTGATAAACAGAACAATTCCTACACTCCTTTTTTGCGCAAACTGTATCCTCACCTTTAACAGCCCAGCAAGGTCCGCTGTGTCTTAGATGTGCTGCACATCTGCTTCTATCTTCTTTGCTGCAATTCATTACTTCCCAGCACGGCATAATAGAGTAAATTGTTTTAATTCCGTTTATGCTAATCTTAGATTCATTTATTGCAGATCGAATACAGTTTATTCTATCAATATCTGATTGTGAATAAAGGCGATGGCTTGTAGATTTTTTAAATGGCAGAATGAGATGCTCTTTTTCATACATTCTTAGAGTATGAACAGAAATATTAAGCAGCTTTGCAGCAGTTCTTATTGGATAAATAGGTTCGTCTTTTTGTACTTGATTGAGCATTTAGAACACAGCATTTAAAAGTTGATATTTATAAATACCAACTTTATTGCCAAACCTTTTATGCCAATTTCAATTGATTTCAAAGAAAAGAATAAATTTATTTTTCATTTCTTAGAGATAAGGCAAATTCATTTCTAAGTTTTTAGAATTTATAGTTTGATTTTATTTGTGAACAGAATTGATACTTGGCTTGATTTAATAGTTTTATGGTAACAATTAATTATTCGTTCTCAGACTAAAGTCTGAGTTACGAATAGTATAAGAATTTCGTAGCGCAGACTTCAGTCTGCGTGTTTCTTAAAAGCAGAAAGTGGTTTTTTGCAATTCCTGAATTTTTAGAATTGCCCTATCGATAACAAACACTTTTTACTGATTCTTTGAAGCACCAGTTCAAAATCCAACAAACTTTCTTTCATCACTTTTGAGTTTTCTTCGTGACAGGTTAAACAAGCACCAACTAATAAAATTCTTTTTTGTTCTTCAACTGTAAAAGGTCTTGTATAAGTTCTGGTAGTTGATGTTTCATCTCTTGATTTCAGAAAGCCAATCCATGCATCATTAGGCAGATTATCTTCTTTATGATTTGAGAATTGTAGGTTCAAAACTCCACTTACCATTTTTTGAATAAGTTAACTTCCCTTTTCCGTATCCCAGAGCAAGCGGATTATTATGACAGGACTTACAACTTCTTCCTTCTTTATTTATTGTATGAGAAAAAGTTGGAGCGAATAATCTTTTAAATATTTTTTTTTGTGGATTTTTAAATTTATCAATTGTTAAAACCATTCCGGGAATAAAAGTATCAATAATTTCTTTACCTGATTTTATCTTTTCTTACTCCAAGTACCGGATAATCAACATAAAAATCACTTGGAATTTCATTCCAGCTTCCGACAATATCTTTGTTATCAAGTAAATCATATCCTTCTAAATTCGGATCATATTCAGTATGGCATCCAACGCAATGAGTTACCCACTCAGTATGACAGCTCTGACAGTTTAATCTTTGATGTGCTTTTCCTTCAACACAGATAGTTGCTGGCGGATTTAATTGAAGTTTTTTATTTGATGATTTTGTAATTAAATATTTTTCATTCTTATCTTTTACATAAGTATTGATCAATGGAATTTTTGATTTTGCTGTGATTAAAAATTTTTCATTCTCTCTTTTTGAATTTCTAAGATCAACAATTTTCTTTGATTCAAAATCCAATTCATCATAACTAATTGAACGAACACCTTTAGAATGACAATCGGTGCATTGAACTTTTAATTGCTCATCCATATGCTGATACAAATTTCCATCGCCCATTATTTCCATCGAAACGTGGCAATCAATACATTCCATTCCTGCTTGATGATGAACATCGTCTTTTGTTTTTTGAAAAACACGTTCATCCAATAAAAGCCTGTATTCCTTATTCCCTTTTACCTCATCCCAATCAAGTAAAGTCTCAAACCAACCCTCATAATTTGTAGAAATTCTTCCCGAACGACTATGACATCCGAAACAATGATTATTCGTTACATTCAAACTTAACTGCGGATGAATTTTTGGAAAATCAATTTTACTTTCTTTTGACTTTTGACCTTTGACTTTTGACTTGTTATAATCATTTAATTGCTCAATTGCTTCATTACTGTAATTCAAATGGCAGGCATTACAACCACCACCGCGTGATAATTCATTGATTGCACCCCATTCTGTCTTTTCATTTCCTAAATGACAAGATGCGCAAAGATTCCTGTTATGATTATCAGCATTTGATTGAGTTAAATCCTTTACATTAAAATGTCCTTCAGGTTTTTCTAAGTTCATCAAATGCAAAACGATTAACAGAAATTACTCCGCTCATTGTATTCATTATTGAATTATTAATTCTTTCTGCAATTCCAGGATGACAATTTGTAACTCCACAAGTTTTGCTTGCATCAGATAGGTTTCCGGGAATTAAAATCATTCCTTTGTGAGCAAAGTCTTTGTTCGTTGTATTTGGATTTCCAAATGGCAGGCATTGCATCCCACTTTTTCTGGTGAGTGAGATTTTTCAAACCCGGTCATTTCATCATGGCAATCAACACAGCCATTAAAAGTTCTGTTAATAAAATATCTATTGCTTAAATGATTTGCAGTAAAATAAACAACAATAAATAATATGAGAATCAAAACAGTATTTCTATAAATTGGTTTCACTGATTTTCGTAAATATTTTTTATTAATTCATAATCTTCAGGCGAATTCATATTCAGGAAAATATTTTTATTATAAAAATTTAGATCATCCACATCAATTAATTTCGATAGATGCTCTCTCAAGTAATTCATAAACGCTTCCTTTAATATTTTTATCTTTTTCTGATAGTTTAAAAATATTTTCAATTTCATTGATCACCGATTTTGAGTAAATGCCACATAGTTGTTGAATTCTTCCATTAGATTTTGGAAGCAGAATGGATTTTTCAGAGTTTAAGTTTATGAGATAATTGATGAGCTCAACAGAAATTAAAGGCATATCACAAGAGATAATAAAATTTTTTTTGGTTGATGAATATTTAAGTGCAGAATGAATTCCAGCTAAAGGACCTTTACCAATAAAAATATCGTTAACAACTGGTAGTTTTAAAAAATCATATTCTTTAGAATCATTAGCAGAAATTAAAACTTCATTAAAAATACTTTTTAGCTTTGCAGCAACAATTTCAATCACTGTTTTATCACCAAGTTTAAGTAATGCTTTATTTGTCTGCATCCTTGAACTTTTACCGCCGCAAAGAATTATTCCTGTAATATCATTTCTCATATCCTAAAATAAAAAAAGGCTGATTGAAAAATCAGCCTTAGTAAACTTAAATCTTTTTATTCTACAGGTCTTCCGGCAGCAGAAAGATTTTTACTTCTTTCGATTGACTGAAGTGCAAGATACCTGTCGCCAAACTTTTTCAAATTATCTGCTTCAGTATCATACTGGTCATAATGTCTTTCTTCCTCGGATACCAATCCTTCAAAAATTTGTTTAGTTGCTGAATCCGCATTTGCAGCACACTCATTAGCCCAAACATTATACTCTTTTGCACTTTCCTGTTCCATACTGGCAGCTTTTTCAAGCATCTTTGCAACATCTTTTATTTTTTCTACTTCACCACCGACTTTCATTTCGACTTCCCCTTTTAAGAACAAAATTCTCTCAGCTAATTTTTCTACGTGCATCATTTCATCAATAGCCGTGCGTTTGAATAATCCTGCTAATAAATCGTAGCCCATATCATCTAATAAAAAATGGAAGTACATATATTGATGAACTGCATGAAGTTCATCTGCAATAGCTTTGTTTAAAAGCTCTATACTTTTGTCATACATATTATTTCTCCTCATTAAAATTTAAATTTTTTCTTATCTAAATTTAAGGAATATCTGACTTAGTTGCTGAAATTGAGATCAAAGAGTAGTGGAATTTATAAAAGATTATAAAATTGCTTCAGTGATTCGGGATTAGCAAGAGCATCGCGGTTTTCAACTGTTTCTCCGTTTAGAATTTTTGTTACGGCAAGTTCTACTTTCTTTCCGCTTATTGTGTGCGGCACTTCTTTTATCTGATAAATTAATGCAGGAACGTGTCTGGGTGTTGCGTTAGTTCTTATTTTCGTTTTTATTTTTTCAATTAGTTCATTGTTTAATTGAATATCATTTTTTAATACTACAAAAAGAATAATTCTCACATCATTATTCCAATTTTGTCCAACTACTAAACTATCCGAAACTTCATCAATTGATTCAACTATACGGTAAATTTCCGCTGTACCAATTCTAACTCCACCCGGATTTAATGTAGCGTCTGATCTTCCATAAACAATTACACCGCCGGTATCTGTAATTTTGATATAATCGCCGTGCCTCCACACTCCCGGAAAATGTTCAAAGTATGCTGATTTATATTTTATATTTTCTGGATCATTCCAAAAATAAACTGGACGAGATGGAAAAGGTGCTGTACAAACAAGTTCACCTTTCTCATTAATAACTGATTTGCCGGTTTCATCAAATGCTTCCACTTTCATTCCCAATCCTCTGGTTTGAATTTCTCCAGGGTAAACGGGAATGATTGGACATCCGAGCATGAAGCAAGAGATTATATCTGTTCCACCAGAGATAGAAGAAAGAAGAATATCTTCTTTAACATTTGAATAAACCCAATTAAAATTTTCATCAGATAAAGGTGAACCTGTTGAAAGAATAGTTTTTAGTGATGATAAATCGTAATAATCTTTTGGATTGTATCCGGATTTTTCAATCATCGAAAGATACTTTGGACTTGTACCAAATACAGATATTTTTTCTTTCTCTGCAAGATTCCATAAAATTTTTTTATCTGGATAAATCGGACTGCCGTCGTAAAGTAAAATAGTTGCTCCGGTTTGAAGAACTCCAACTAACCAATTCCACATCATCCAGCCGCAAGTGGTAAAATATGTAACAATATCCTCTCTCTTCAAATCTGTATGAAGCACGTGTTCTTTAAAATGCTGTAATAAGGTGCCACCTGCTCCGTGAACTATGCACTTTGGAACTCCCGTAGTACCAGATGAGTACATTATATAAACAGGATGATCAAAATCAGTCTGCTCATAAATAATTTGTTCTGAAGTATTATCTAATAACTCATTATATTCCATTGAATTAGAGATATCTGTATAATCTGATTTTATATTTATAAAGTTGTTGTATTCATCGACTAGAATGACCTTTTCAATACTTGGAATATTATTAACTATGCTTTTGATTTTATCAGTACAATTGATGTGTTTACCATTGTAATAATAACTTTTTATTGCGAGAAATATTTTAGGTTTTATCTGCCCAAAACGATCGATAACTCCTTGTATTCCAAAGTCCGGTGATGTACTGCTCCAAATTGCTCCCATACTCGTAACAGCAAGCATTGTTATCACGGCTTCAGGAATATTAGATATAAAAGCAGCAACTCTATCTCCTTTTTTAACACCAAGCTTTTTTAATCCCTCTGCTGTTTTCGCTACCAGTAAATTAAGTTGTTTGTATGTGATGCGAATGGAAGGATGATTTTCTCTGTAACTTATTATTGCTGTATTATCATCATTAAAACGTAATAAGTTTTGAGCAAAATTTAATTTGGAACCGGTAAACCATTGGGAATTATAAATTTCTTTTCTTATTAATACTTCGTTGTAAGACTCAGAATGAATTATTCCAGAATATTCCCAGATAGATTTCCAGAAGTCTTCAATGTTATTAACGGACCAATTATATAAATCTGAATAGGAATCACCTTGGAAATTTGAATTAGCCTTAAGGTATGAAATGAAATGCTTTAAATTTGAATTGCTTATTCGTTCTGCTGTTGGGATCCAGAGCGGCTTTTTTACCATATCATCTTCTTAATATTATTGAAATCTTCCGGCATACAATGCAGTTTTCCAGGCGAATTCATTATCGTTTGATTCTAATGCACACTTTGCGGTCTGCTCAAGAAGTTGCTTACGATCTTCATTCGAAATATCGCGATTGATTAAAATATACTTGAGCATATACAGGTAATTATTCTTTTCTTTATAAAAGCGAAATGCATCCGAAGACAGTTCAATATCTTTTAAGTCATTGGCTGTAACTTCTTCTATTAGTTCATTTACAGCATTCTCAGAAGGTATTGTTTCTACGTTAGCAAATTTGCCAAGATTGTTGGCTGAATAAACATTTGAGTTCCTGATAAATTCAGGAAGATGATCAAAACCAATCCCTTTTTTCTTTACAGGTTTTTCAACTTCAAAAATATTTTCTCCAAAAGCTCTGCAATAAAAATCACCGGACATTCTTGCAACCAAATCTATTTTATTTGGATGGATTAATCCATTCTCAAAAATATCTTCTGAAACATGAAATTTAATCACCTCGCAGATTGCAATATTTGCAGCAGCGCCGCCATCTCCATAACTCATCATATCTAAAAGTTTACATTCCATTTGAAATGGAGATTCTTTAACTCGTTTAGGTTTAACCAAATCAGAATCAATTGGAGTTAATCCACTCTTAATAAATTCATCAATACCTCTCTCATATTCCGTTGATGCGAGACTAACCTGTTCTACCATTTCAAAAGTTACAGCCTGAACAACACATTCCTTTGTTTCGATCAAATTGAAGTAGGTATCCTTTAAAGAACCATCTCTTCCTCTTCGTGATGGAGAGAAAGCGATAACAGGAGGATTTGCTCCAAATACATTAAAGAAAGAAAATGGTGACAGATTATTTATTCCATCTTTAGATATTGTGGATACTAATGCAATTGGTCGCGGACCTACACCACCTTGAAGTAACCGTTGAACTTCGGGAACTGATAACTCTTGAGGTAGATATTCTTTCATTGCTTTTTTACTCTATTCAAATTTGTTTAGCCTGCCTATGGCTGAGTTCATAAATTGTAAGGTCATTTCGAAGGAGTCTTCGACTGAGAAATCTGTTTAATTCTTGATTTCAGATTTCTCCCCTGATGAATCAGGGTCGAAATGACCATTAATATGCATTATTAAACAGACTCTGCTAACAGAGTCAGGTCTGTGCTCTTGTACTAATTTTTTTTCTTCTTTGCCAGAATTGATCTACTGGTTTTAGATTTTTTAATTTTATTCTTTAAAACTCCAAGACCTTCAATCTCCAGTTCAAAATCATCTCCATCTTTTATCCAGATTGGAGTGAATGGTTCACCCTTTTCTTTTGCTTCTATTCCCCAAGTACCATTCAACTCTAAATAGCAGCCTGTTCCAACTGTTCCGCTGCCAATCACATCACCGGGATAAAGAGTAACACCGTAGGAAGCACGCTCAATCAATTCAGCAAATGTCCAGTTCATATCTTTTAAATTGCCTTCAGAAATTTGCTTTCCATTATGCCGAGCGACCATCTTCAAATCATATTTATTCCCTGAAGGTGTAGCAATTTTAAATGGTTCTAATTCATCAACTGTAACTAGCCATGGACCAATAGATGTTGCAAAATCTTTTCCCTTTGCAGGACCAAGATTTAATTTCATTTCGTCCATTTGTAAAACTCTTGCAGACCAATCATTCATAATCAAATAGCCGGCAATGTATGAATCTGCTTCTTTAACAGAAATGTTTTTCCCTCGCTTACCAATTACAACAGCGCACTCTAATTCAAAATCAAGTTTTTCAAGATGATCATCTTCTACTTTTATTGTACCTTCACCAAAAACGGTATTATGATTTCCAAAATAAAATATTGGGAATTGATCGAACTCGGGAATCATTTCAACTCCCCTGTTTCTTCTTGCTGTAAATACATGCTGCCTAAACGCATAACCATCACGCAAAGATGTGGGATAAGGAACCGGTGATAAAAGATTAAGATCGCTATACTTTAATCCCGATTTTATCTTGTCTTTTTTTATAGCATTAAAAACTTTTCTTGCTAAGTTCATAAACTTTGTTTCACCCTCAAGAAATTCTTTCATTGTTGAGGGTAATTTTATCTTTAACGATGCAGCAGATTTTTGAAGATCAAATACTTTTCCTTCGTAAAATATTCCGACTCTGTCTGTTTTTTTTGATTTATATGATATTAGTTTCATTGATATCCTAATTTATCGTTTACTAATTATTAATAATATAAGTATAAGGTATAAGGTATAAGGTATAAGGTATAAAAGGTATAAGGAAATATAAAGAAACCAACGAATAGGGTATAGTGATTATTTTTCATTTTGGATTTTTCTCTTTACAAAATTTATATAACCATTTAATGTTCTTTTTGCTGATTCAATTAAATCTTCACCTTCATTTTTTAATTCATAACCTATATAACCCAAATCATTGCAGCTAATTAAATGATCTTTAAGCTCATATATGGAACCTCTTGATATCCGATAGAATTGCAATCCTTCTCTATAATGATACCTACCATATCCTTCTGCTATATTTGCTGTCGTGCTTATTGATGCTCTCCTAATCTGATTATCCAGATTATACTTTTCTTCAATTGGTAGAAGTGGAAGAATTTTCTTGTAAAAGTATGACTTCACTTCATTACATTTTTTCCATGCTTCTAATGTTGTAAAATCTCTATTGTCATCATAAAATTCATTCGGTTCGTTTACAATAAATTCATTCGAGACAGATAAATTAAAATCGTTTTTTTCAATCATTTTTAATCCTCCTTCTAACTTATACCCTATACCTTATCTCCCTACTTCTTCAACCACGATTGACTATAATCTTTAACCATTGTTGCTTTTACATTTTGAGTAACGTGGAGCGGAGTAAATGTATCGATCATAACAGCATATTCTTCTGTTTCTTTCTTTCCGATTGATGCTTCAGTTTTTCCAGGTTGTGGTCCGTGCGGAATTCCCATCGGATGCAATGTAATTGATCCTTCCTGAACACCTGTTCGACTCATAAAATCTCCATGAACATAATATAAAACTTCATCACTATCCACATTTGAATGATAGTATGGTGCAGGAATTGCATCAGGATGAAAATCATACAAGCGAGGAACAAAATTACAAACAACAAAATTCTGTGTTACAAATGCTAAATGTATCGGCGGCGGTAAATGAATCTTGCCAACCTTTGGTGCATATTCTTTAATGTTAAAAGCATAAGGATGAAGAAATCCATCCCAGCCAACAACATCAAATGGATGATGAGGCAACTTATATTCAAACATTCTGTTTCTAACTTTTAAGCGTAATCTGAAATCTCCAATTTTATCGATTGGCTCGGTAAATTCAGGAACGCGAAAATCTCTTTCATAATAAGGTGCTTCTTCAGTTAGCTGTCCGTATTCATTTCTAAAATGTCTTGGAATATCAAATGGCGTATCAGACTCAACAATAAAAAGTTTGTTGTTCTTATAATCATCAAACTTAATTTGATAAGTTGTACCTTTAGGAATGATAAGATAATCCCACTCAGCAAAATCTATTTTTCCATACTCAGATAATAAAACACCTTTACCATGATGTACAAATAACATTTCGTGCATCTGACTGTTGCGGTAGAAATATTCCGTATCTTCGGAAAGATGTGCTGTTGACATTACACAATGTTCATTTTTTAAAAATTCATTTCGAGCAGTGATTATATTGCCTGTTGTTTTTTTCTTATCCGTAATAAAATGATAATACTCTAATGGAGCATCGTTCCAATCATTTGCAGAAGAATCAATATGTACCTCATCAATCTTTTCAACCTCTGTCGGCATATAAAGATGATATTTGTTTGAATAGATTCCAGAAAAACCTTTGGTGCTAAATAGCTCTTCACGATATAAAGATTTTCCGTCTTCTTTATAAAAAGTTGTATGACGTTTGGGTGGGACTTTACCAACTTTAACATAAAATGGCATTTTAAACTCCTATTGTTTTTTTCTGATTCCTAAACTTGAACCTGATCTTGAACTTAAACTCTATAATTCTTTATCTAAATTTCCTCTTACAGCCTGATCTCTTTCAATCGATTCAAATAAAGCCTGAAAATTTCCCTGTCCAAATCCTTCTGCGCCTTCACACCTTTGAATAATTTCATAAAAAAATGTTGGTCTGTCTCCAACCGGTTTAGTAAACAACTGAAGCAAATAACCTTTGCCTTCTAAGTCGCAAAGTATTCCAAGCTTCTGAAGTTCATCAATATTTTCTTTTATGTTCCAGCCTTTTTCTTTTAACATTTTGTAATAAGTATCCGGCGGAGTGCTTAAAAACTCAATACCATTTGCGCGCATAGCTCGTATTGTTGAGATAATATCTTTTGTTGTAATTGCAACGTGCTGAATACCTGAACCAAAATATTCATCAATATATTCTTCAATTTGAGATTTTTTTAATCCTTCAAATGGTTCATTGATAGGATTTTTAATTGGTGCACCTTCACGTGATCTAACAACTTTGGAAAGCAGTGCAGAATACTTTGTTGAGATATCGCCTTCACCAAATTCTATAAATGTTTCAAAGTTCAAACTCTTGTTTAAATAATTTGCCCAAAGATTCATCTCATTGGTTCTCACATTCCCTACAATATGATCCACTGTTTCTAAACCGGTATCTTCATTTGTGATCGTAATATTCTGGACAGGTTTACCATATCCGGGTTTGAATAATCCTTTATAATTTTCTCGTTAATAAAAACTATTTCCGCATCATCATACAGTTTTATAGCGGCTTCTTCAATAAATCCATTTTCATCTTCACTCTTTTTTGGATAACGCACCGGAATGCCGCCGTTTTGCAATGATGTTTCAAATGATTTACCAACATCTTTAACACGAACTGACCAGCGCTTTACACCATCACCATGTTTTTCAACAAATGAAGCTACATCGTAAGTTGATGGTTTTACAGCAGAGGTAAGTACAATTCTTACATTATTTTTTTCGAGAAAATATGAAACTCTATCTCTGTTCCCAGTTTCAGGTCCAAGGTAAGCCTTTAACTTGCAAACCCATGGCTTTTGCGTGCCAGTAAGCCCACATCTTTGCCGAGCCAACATAGAACTCAACAAAATCATATCCAATTAAACCTAAATTGTTAGACATTAAAAAACTCCGATTAGTTATTGGTGTGAATAATTATTTCAAAGTTAAGAGAAATAGTTTTCAGAAAAAAGTAGAAATTAAATCTTTAATAAAAACACCTAATAATTGTTTTTTAAGATAATCCACCGTCACACTGAGCGAAGTCGAAGTGTGACCAATTATAAATTTATATCCAGTGAAAATCCATCCGCAATTTCAGACTAATTGCTAAACACCATTAAAATGGTTGTATTTATAAATTATCCAACAGCATAAAATCAATTTTTCTTTGTTTATTATGCACAGTAAGATTTTTCTGCTCGTATTTACAAATTTTTTTCAAAGGACATACTGAACAATTTGGATTAGCTGGCTTACAAATCTCTCTACCCAGTCTTATTAGATTTGTATGAAAGGAATGTGCAACACCATCAGGAATTTTATTCAGAATTTCATAAAAAGTTTTTTCAGGTGTATTAGTTTTAACAATTCCGATTCTATTCAGCGTTCTGTGAACGTGTGTATCAACTGGACAAATATTTCTTTCCAATGAAAAAAGCAAAACGCAGCTTGCCGTTTTAACCCCAACTCCATTGTATGAAGTAAGTTCTGTCAATATTTCTTCATCAGAATTGCTTTTTATATGATCTAAGGAAATTTTCTTTTCACTTTTCTTTAAGGATTGAAGCAATTCATAAATTGCTTTTGATTTTTGTTTACCAAGACCTGCAACTTTAATATATTTTTCTATCTGCGGAGGTTTGAGAAGTGAAAGCTCATCCCAATTATTAAAATTGTCTTTTAGATTTCTATAAGCCTGATATGAATTTTTATCATTTGTATTTTGAGACAAAATTGTTCCTATAATTGCATCCAGAGGAGTTGGACTTTTCTTTGCTTTTGGTGGAATTCCAAAATATTCAATTAACAGTTTATTTATTTTTTCGATTTTCTTTTTCATATCAAAACATTTTTACAAAGATATTCAATTAAATCATTATTTTAGAAATAAAAATTTTGGAGATTTAATGTCAACTCTTATGGTTAGTATTTCAGGTATCCGCGGCATAGTTGGTGCGGGACTCGATCCTGAAGTGATAGTAAAATACATAAATGCGTATGCTGATTTTGTTGGAAAAGGTAAAGTAGTCGTTGGTCGGGATGCAAGAATAACAGGCGAAATGGTTAATCAAATCGTTACCGGAACTTTATTGGCTAAAGGATTAGATGTAATTGATATAGGCATCTGTCCAACTCCTACCGTTCAGTTTACAGTTAAAACATTGAAAGCACAAGGCGGAATTGCAATTTCCGCAAGTCATAATCCGAATGAATGGAATGCGTTGAAATTGCTGAACAGCACAGGACAGTTTATGTCGCCAGATGAACATCAACAAATGAAAAAGCATTTAGATGTTCAAAGTAATTTTGTTGATTGGACTAAAATTGGTAAAAGGAATATCTACTCTGAAGGATTAACGAATCACATTAAAGCTGTTCTTTCATTGCCAATTATAGATTTAGAGAAAATTAAATCAAAAAAATTTAGGGTATTAGCCGATTGTGTTAATGGTGCTGGCGCTTATTGCATTCCTGATTTACTACGAATGTTCGGCTGTGAAGTAATCGAAATGAATTGTGAAAAAACAGGAATCTTTCCTCGCTTGCCGGAACCATTACCAGAAAATTTAATTGAAACGATGAAGGCAGTGAAAGATCATAGTGCAGATTTTGCAATTGTTGTTGATCCTGATGTTGATCGATTAGTTTTAATTACAGATAAAGGTGAACCGTTCGGAGAAGAAAATACAATAACACTCGCTGCAGATTTTGTGCTAAGTAAAACAAAAGGCAATGTGGTTGTTAATCTTTCTACAAGCAGATCAGTTGAAGATGTTGCGAAGAAAAATAATTCAACTTGTTATCGCTCACCTGTTGGAGAAGCTAATGTTGTACAAAAGATGAAAGAAGTAAATGCAGTAATTGGCGGTGAAGGAAGCGGCGGTGTAATTTATCCAGTTTTACATTATGGCAGAGACGCATTGGTTGGCATTGCATTCACACTTCAATATTTAACTGATTCCGGAAAGAAACTTTCTGAAATTAAAGATGAACTTACCAAATTATTTTATCGCTAAGAAAAAAATTGATCTTAAAGGTGTTTCACCTGATGAAGTAATTAAATAAACTTGTCGAAAAGTATTCACATGAAAAGATAAATACTGAAGATGGGTTGAGAATTGATTTTACAGATCATTGGGTACATTTCAGAAAATCTAATACTGAACCGATTGTTAGAATAATTACAGAATCAAAAACTCAAAATTATTCAGAGCAACTTTCTAAAAAATATTATGATGAAGTTCATAATCTATTCACGTAGTATTTGTTGCGATTTTTTTACTGTATGGTTTAAATAAGTAAGATTTTTATTTTGTCATTTCGACCGGAGGGAGAAATCTTTTTATACTTAGTGTTGGATTTCTCGGTCGAGGACTTCCTCGAAATGACATAAGCAATAGTTAATGAAGTCGTGATCTTTTTTGAATATAACTAAACAGTGCTTTATCGAAAGGTGTTGAGGTATCCAGGAGATTATAATCAAAATTAGAATTTAGACATTCTCTTTTAATCTTGTTCGTAAATTCATTCATAGCTTCCTGATAAGCTTTTCTTGAATTTGATATGGTTGAGTTGTTAACTCTTCATCAGTTTCCAAATCTTTAAAGATTGCATCCTTACCAAAACCAAAACTTCTCTCCATCGGATCTAAAACCTGGAAAATTATCACTTCATTTTTTTGATGTGCAAAATGTTTTATTGCTCTTAATGTTTTTTCTACATCATCAAAGAAATCAGAAATAATAATTACCAATCCCCTTCTTTTAATTTTTTCAGCAACCTGGTTTAATGAATCCGCGGTATTTGTATTTGCGGAAGTTTCTAAAATTGTTAACTCTTTTAATATCTGCTGAAAATATGCATTAGAAGATTTTGGCGGTAAATGTTTATGAATTTTATCAGAGTAAATCGTAAGACTAACTGCATCCTGCTGCTTAATCATCAGGTATGATAACGCTGCAACTAATGTAGAAGCATAATCTATCTTTGATATAACTTTCTCTGAAGAATATCCCATAGATTTACTGCTATCCAGAATAATATAGCTTCGTAAATTTGTTTCTTCCTCATACTGCTTGATAAAATATTTTTCAGTTTTTCCAAATACACGCCAATCAACACTTCTTAAATTATCACCTTGCATATAAGGACGATGCTGCGAAAACTCAACACTAAATCCGTGATATGGACTTTTATGCAAGCCAACCATAAATCCTTCAACAACTAATCTTGCCCGCAGATCAAGACTGCCGATACGCGATATTATTTTCGGATCAAGATAGCTTTTATATTCAGAAAAGGATTTGCTCACTTTTTAACAGTCTCAGTTCGTTTAAGAATTTCTTCGGGAGTTAATCCCATATTATCCAATTCTTCTTTTGCAGAAACTGCCAGTGGATGTGAAGGATATTTTTCAATAAATAGATTATAACTGGCGGTTGCTTTATCATAGTTTTGAAGATCATTTGCTAATATAAAACCGGACATAAACAATGCCTTGGGTGCTTCTTCACTATCGGGATATTTTTCATAAACCTGCATAAAATATTTCTCAGCCTTTTCAAAAGACTCCGCTGGGTTTAATATTTTTATCCAATTGATTTTGATAGATCTGAGCTAACTGAACTAAAGCTTGTGGAGCAATCTCACTCTCAGGATATTCATTAACCAAAGTTTCTAGAGATGTTACTGCTTCTGTGGTTTTCTTCTCATCCAATAATTTTTTAGCCTGATCCAAATATTCTTTATCAGAAGTTTTAGAGCAAGAGATTATGAGTAGAGGCATTAGAACTAAGAAAAGATATTTTTTCATTACTATTCCTTTGTGTGATAAAATTGTGCGCAAAGTTATTAAAAGGAGTGTGAAGTAT
>CAWEUT010000019.1:0-40955 GCA_963812305.1 uncultured Ignavibacteriaceae bacterium | reverse complement strand
TTTTATATGTTGAAATATCATTTAATAACCCGTTATTAATTGCTGTAAATGACCATTGACCAGTTGAATATTGACTAAGTGGAAGATGGAAAAGGTTCAGCTGGATTACCGTTACCGCCCGAACTATTAATATTGTTAGCGCTTAAAGCTGTATTAAAAATCCTAACTTCATCAATTAGTCCTTTGAAAGCACCTTCAGAAGATTTACCGATGAATAAGCCCTGGCCTCCTGTGTAACCAGGTGCTAATGAATAAGACATACTTTGTGCCAATATACCGCCGCTGTAAATCTTCATAGTAGTTCCGTCATAAGATCCTGTTAGTGCAATCCAGGTGAATGCCGGAAATTCTTGTGTGCTGATTGCCGGACTGTTACCAACAGTAAAATAACCCTTGTTATCTTTCACATAAATTGAAAATGTTGTTCCGCCATCAACAGCACGGTAAACAACTGGCATTTTTACACCAGGATTATCACCAAGGAGATAAACCCAGGCTTGAACTGTAATTTTATTGTTTGTTGAACTGCTTTTGAAAAATTTAAATCCGTTTTGGTTTGCATCAGAGTTTGCAGGTGCACCGTCATTTACATAAACCTGACTGGTTGTTCCATTAAAAAGAAATGCATTGTTATTTCCACCTTGAGCAAATGCTGAATTTGGAATTAAAGTGATAGAAAGTAGAATAGCAATAAAGAAATAAATATTTTTTAAAAATTTCATATTATCCTCAATTTTTTTGTTATTAAAAACCGTTGAAATTAATTGATTTATTGAATCAGTCATTATTGTTTCTCAACATAATTTTTAATTTCCCTTTTCATCTCACTTGCTTTAATATTATTTGAAGTGACTTTTTCACCGGTATTTTTATCCTGGTATAAAGTTAGTTTTCCTTCATCACCCTCAAAAACTCTTAGACTTTCATCTTTGGTAGATTTTTTAACAAAAAGGAGAACATCTTCATCATCTTGAAAAGTTGGTACGTGGCTATATGTTTCTCCTACATTTCCAACTTCTCCACCAAGATTTTTAATTACTATCCTGTTTTGGTTGTTGGATCCTTTTAAAAACTCATCAACCTGAATGGTGACATTTGTGTAAATTTTGGATTTATCAGAACTCCATTCTGACTTTTGATTGACTACTTTCCCGGTAACAATCATATCCGCCCCTTCTGAAAGATTCTTGATTTCAGACTGAATGGATTGGGAATAACCTTCCGAATGGATGAAAAATGTAATCAGAATGGCATAAAAAAATATCTTTTGAAATAGTCTCATAGCATAATTCTCCTGTTATTATCTGAAATAGTTTTATTGGACGCAAAAATAGTTTATTAGATCATTCCTGTGTTAGGACTATAAATGCAAACATTAGGACTTTTATTGCATCACGAAAAAAAACCATAGGTTTAGTTTTGAAAGGAAATTAAAGGAATATAAAATCAAGTTTAGCAAAAATGGATACGCATTAATTATGAATATTGGCACTGACAATAATTGAAAACAGAGCTGAAATACAAATAATTTGTGATTGAGTGTCGCTCTATAACTTAAGAATAAGTCACCGTGATGTTTTAAGACAATCCAATTTTACCGAATGATTTACCCTGTTACGCTTTGCTTTATTTATTTTGAAAATTGATTTTTTAACGTATTTTGGGTTTGGATTTAATTACTATTAAATCCGACTTCACTTTTTAATAACTATCAAAATTTAGCATTTAGAGTTTTAGAAATTTATTTGAGCAATTTCTATTATTAAATCAATTTATGAGAATAATAAGCGAATAATATAGATGTTATTAAAATCAGATATTCTTTCTTTTGATCTCATAAGCATTAATTTCTATCGTGTTTTATTATCAGCGATATTATTAATTCTGGTAATAACATTTCAAGCCTATCCGCAAAATGAAAATATAAAATTCAAACATCTTAGCAGTGATGATGGACTTTCACAAAATTTTGTTTCCTGTATTCTGCAGGATACTAAAGGCTTTATGTGGTTTGGTACAAAAGATGGTTTGAACAGATACGATGGTTACTCTTTTGTTGTTTATCAACACGATCCGTTTGATACCACTACTATTTCAGACAACTTTATTACTTCACTCTTCGAAGACAGCCGCGGCTATATCTGGGTTGGAACATTAACAGGAGGATTAAATATCTTCGACAGAAAGACTGAAACTTTTCATCAGATTAATTTCACTCCAAACTCTTCTAAAATAACTGTTACAGAAGAAGTTAAAGCGATAGTTGAGGACTCGAAAGGAAATATTTGGATTGGAACCAGAGGTGAAGGTATTTTCAAACTATCTTTTAATAGAAAAAATTCTTTAGACATAACATATAAACAATTTATTTCTAAATCGGATTTACCAGGCAGTTTAAGCAGTAATATCGTTTCAACAATATTTTTTGATTCTAAAGGTGTTCTATGGATTAGCACTTTAACCGGACTGGATAAATTTAATTTTGAAAAAGAAAATTTTACTCATTATGAAATACAGACAAGAAATTCCAAAGCACCCGCCAGCTTTTTTGATAAAACTATCTTTTCTATTCATGAAAGCCAAAACGGAAATTTGTGGTTAGGTACCTTAAGCGGACTTGTAAGATTTGACAGACAAACCGGAGGCTATAAATTATATCCGCATCATTTTGATGTTTTTAGATATGGTTGGGGAAGCATAATGCAGATTGTCGAAGACAATTCTGAAAAATTATGGCTCGCAACTCCAGGTGAATTAATGAGGTTCAATCCGAAAACTCTTTCATACGATTATTTTAAAAATGATTTCTACGATCCAAACTCAATTAGTTACAACAGTATATCAAGTTTGTTTATTGATAGAACAGGAATATTATGGGTTGGTACTTCGGGCATGGGAATTAATTTGTATGATCCAAAAGTAAATCGTTTTTCAAGTTTTGTTATAAAAACTGATCCTTTATCCCGCATAACAGGCTTTAGTGTTCGATCCATTTTTCAAGAAAACAGGGATATATTTTGGCTGAGTACTGATGTCTTGTTTAGATGGAACCGCAGAACGGGGGAAATAAAAAGTTATGAAACTGATTCAAACAGACCTAATGATTTTGGAAACACCGGACCTTATTCTATTATAAAATCATATGATGGAAAGATATGGAGTGCAACTACAGAAGGTCTTTATTGGTATGATCCTGTAACGGAAAAAGCAAGACAATATAAGTTTATATCATCCGATACCACTGGTTTACCACAGAAAGAAGTCTTTGCTGTTTTTGAAGATCAGGAAAAAAATATATGGGCTGCTACAGAAAATTTTTTCTGTCGATTAATTAATAAGGATAAAGGAGTTTTTGAATCTTTCCGTTATCAACGTCCCCTGCCCTATAATCAAAGAGTGCGACCGGTAATTTATCAGGATAAAAAAGGAACCTTTTGGCTTGGAACAAGAAATGGTCTGCTGCTTTTTGATCAACAAAAGAAGACATTTTATACATATAAAAATGATCCTTCTAAACCTAAAAGCTTAAATAATGATATCATCAATACTATTTGCCCTGATCCCTCCAATCCGGATAAATTTCTTTGGATCGGTACTTCGGGCGGTGGTTTAAATCGTTTCAACATTGATAAAGAATCATTTGAGCACTTTACAGAAAAGGACGGATTACCAAACAATGTAGTTTATGGAATTCTACCTGATAGTAAAGGAAATTTATGGTTAAGTACAAACAAAGGATTATCAAAATTTGACCCAAAAGAAAAATCATTTAGAAATTATGATGTTAATGATGGCTTGCAGAGTAATGAATTTAATACTGGAGCATTCTATCTTGGTAAAACTGGAGAAATGTTTTTTGGCGGAATTAAAGGATTAAATTATTTCTATCCGGATGCAATAAAAGACAACCCGTATATTCCAAATGTTGTTATTACAAATTTAAAACTTGGTGATAAAAACATCTCACATAAAAATGAAAATTCCATTTTACAAAAACCGATTTCCGAAACAGAAGAACTTATACTTTCTTATAGTGAAGACGTTATAACATTTGAATTTGCTTCGCTTGATTATTCCGCTCCGGGGAAAAACCGTTATGCATATAAACTCGAAAATTTAAGTAAAGACTGGATTTATTCTGGGTCCGATCGATCGGCTACTTTTACACATTTACCTTTTGGAGAATATGTCCTTCGTGTTAAAGCTACCAATAACGATGGAATTTGGAATGAAACAGGCATCGCACTTAAGTTGATCATCACCCCACCCTGGTGGAGTAGATGGTGGGCTTATATTTTGTATGGTGTTTTTATTCTTTCCGTGCTTTACCTGATCAGACGTTATGAATTGAACAGACTTAAACTTAAAAATCAATTGAAAGTTGAAAAAGTTGAAATTGATACTTTGCGTAATTTAGACCAGTTGAAATCGCACTTCTTTGCAAATATTTCTCACGAGTTTAGAACTCCGCTTACATTAATTCTTGGACAGGTTGAAAGTGTGCTTTCATCCAATATAGAAACCAAAGAAAAAGGTAAACTGCAGGTTGCAAATAGAAATGCCAGAAGACTGCTTACTCTCATTAATCAATTACTGGATCTTTCGAAGCTTGAAGCCGGCAGCATGGAACTTAAAGCTGAGCAGCATAATCTTATTTCATTTCTTAAAAGTGTTTTCTTCTCATTCGAATCATTAGCTGAATCAAAAAAAATAAGTTTAAAGTTTGTATCCGAATTCGCAAATATTCCGTTGAGGTATGATGCCGATAAAATGGAAAAGATTATTTGTAATCTTATTTCAAACGCTTTCAAGTTTACTTCTGAAAATGGAGAAATTATACTCTCGGTAGATATCATTCCATCATCAGTTGAAATCAAACTTAAGGATACGGGAATAGGTATTCCATCTGATAGTCTGCCGCATATTTTTAATCGCTTTTATCAGGTTGATGGTTCAAGTACACGTGAACATGAAGGAACCGGAATCGGTTTAGCTTTAACAAAAGAATTAGTTGAACTTCATAAGGGACAAATTACAGCTAGTAGTAAGGAAGGTGAAGGAACAGAATTTACAATCCATTTTCCTATTGATAATTCAAAGATTGAAAATGAAATATCCTATGAATTATCAGACAATAATTCTTATAAAGAAAATAATTTTGATATGATTGAGCCTGCGGAGATACAATTAGATTCTTCTGAACAGAATTCACAGAAGGGGCAGGCAGAATCAAGCATCAAGATTCAATCACAAAGTAATAAAGAAATAATTTTAATTGTTGAAGACAACGCCGATGTTCGTTCTTACATCCACGAGCAGCTTGAAATTGATTATAAAGTGATTGAGGCTGGTAATGGTGAAGAAGGAATTATAAATGCTCAAATTGAAATTCCTGATTTAATTATTACTGATGTTATGATGCCAAAGATGGATGGTTATCAGTTCAGTAAAAATATTCGTGGTGATGAAAAGACGAGTCATATTCCAATTATAATGCTAACCGCAAAAGCTGGACTTGATGACAAGATTGAAGGATTGGAAACCGGTATCGATGCCTATCTTACAAAACCCTTTAGTGCGCGAGAATTAAAAGTTAGAGTAAAGAATTTAATCTATCAACGTAAAGAGCTTAGAAAAAGATTTAGCAAAGCATCAATAATAAAACCTTCTGAAGTTTCAACTATTTCAATCGATCAGGCTTTTCTTGAAAAAACTATTAATACAATTAAATCAAATTTTGAAGATGAACAATTCAGCGTTGATATATTAGCAGAACAAATGAATATGAGTATTTCACAGTTAAACAGAAAACTAAATGCACTCATAGATCAGCCGCCGGGACAATTAATTCGTACATTTCGTTTGCAGCGTGCTGCAGATCTTTTAAAGCAAAATGCCGGAACCGTTGCAGAGATTTGCTATAAAGTTGGATTTAATGATCAGGCATACTTCTCCCGTGCATTTAAAAAACAATTCGGTGTTTCCCCATCTGAATATAAAAGTGTTGCTAAGACTTGACTTTGTGATAGTAGTTTTTTCTTATTGAGATATGAAGCGGGGAACCATCTAGATTGGGAGAACCGGTGAGCGGGAGGATGGGAGAAATGATAAATAAATGTATTTAGAAATTTGAGCATAATTCGTTTCTCCATTGTCACGACTTCCCCTTTCATAATTTAATACTGTAAATTTAAAATTAATAAACAATATTTTTTATAATATAATCGGAGAAAAAAAGATGGGTGAAAAAATAAATAGTTACAAAGATTTAAGAGTTTACCAAAAAGCAATGGATCTGGCTATGGAAATTTTTCAACTAACTAAATCGTTTCCTAAAGAAGAAAAATATTCTTTGGTTGATCAGATTCGTCGTTCATCGAGATCTGTTTGTACTAATATTGCAGAAGCCTGGAGAAAACGACGATACAAAGCGGCTTTTATTGCAAAGTTAAGTGATTCCGAAACTGAGGCTTGCGAAACTCAGGTCTGGCTGGAATTCAGTTTAAGATGTGAATATTTAAATCCTGAAAAAGCTAAGTTCTTAGATGAAGATTACAACCAAGTTCTTTCACAAATTGTATTAATGATTGATGGTGCTGATAAATGGCTGATTAAACCCAGATCCTGATGAAGTAGTTAAGTGGAGATGTGAAGAATCGGTGAAGTTATAAATCTCAGCTTCTCCGAATCTCCAATTAATTAAATTCTATCTTTCCAATTATATTACCAGTTTCGCTCATTCTCAACTCCCCCACACTCCGATTCACCGTTTCTCCAATTCTATATTAAAAGTTCTCAATTCACAAAGATCAAACATTCATAATTATATACAATTACAATTATTGAGTGAAAAGTCCTAACATATGCGTGAATAGTGCAAGAGATCATCTGCTCAAAATTTTACCTTTGCATCAAGAAATTTTACAATCTATTTCAATCAGAGGAAGAGATATTTTGATAATTCTACAAACAAAAGGAATTTTTAACGAAGGCGGAGAAATTGTGCTCAATACAAACAAAACTATTCATTGGGCCGATTTAAGTGATATAAATCCTCCGCAACTACCTTCTGGAACAACCATTGATCTTTCGATTTCCAGCGATGAGAATATCTTCCTTTCAGGATTAAACAAAATTGTTTGGGCTACTTATGATTTAAGACAAGCCGAAATTATTCAGAGTACACTCGTTGCACAGCATATCAATTGTGAGGTTAAAACAATTGCCATCAAAAATGAAAATATGTTTTTGATATCTATTAATAATGAAAATGAAACGAAAGATGCTATTAATTTCATCTGGAAAAGTAATGACGGACTTAGATTAAAACCTGATTGGCATTACGTCAAAGGAGAATTAAATAAAAGTTTTGAACAGTGGTTAAGCGGACATTAAATAGTTGAAAATTAATTTATTAAAAAATAACCGAGGTAAAATGTGAAGTACTTAAAACCAATTCTGTTCGTGATTTTAATTAACATTTGCTTAACTGCATCCATAATTGCACAGAGTGAACAAGGTTATTTACTTGGAATGAAAAATTTTGAAAAGTCTTTCCCCTCAGAAAAATCTGATTGGGATAGTTATGAAAATCTATATATGGATACTCATTATGATGGGAAATTAATATCAAGCAAACTTGGACTTAAAACCAATGATATTATCGGGAAAGAAATGATTTATAAATACGGACATTTTGATGTTCATATTGTAATGACTTCCGATTCCACAGTCTATTTGAAAAATAATAAAACGGGTAAGGATGCAAAGGAAAAAATGTCAACAATTAATATTGATGAAAATACAATGTTAGCATCCTTCGTTGACACTGAGAATAATTTAGTAACAATGTTTTCGGACTTCGATAATGGAAAAGCTTCTGCCTTCTTAATTAAAGATGATGGAAGTGTTACAGCTTTATCTGGTTCAATAAAAATGAAGTAATAAAAGTTCAACAACAGTTCAATCAATAATCAAAAAGGAGCAGGTGCTATGAAAAAGTTACTTTCAATCTTCACTGTATTAATTGCGGTGATCATTTTATCCGCTTATGCGCAAGCACAACAATGGACAGCCGAACAAAAAGAAGTTTGGGCGGGCGTTGAAAAATACTGGGAAATAAATAACAATGATCCGCTAGCGGATTTAAAATACTTTGATGATTCTTATCTTGGCTGGTCATACGATAATGAAGCACCCGGGACAAGAGATGGTGTTGTAAAGTATAAAAAATACTTTTCCACAAAACAAAAACCGCAGTTTAATATTTTGACACCTGCCAGAATATGGGTGAATGGTGATTTTGCATACGTGCATTACTACTACACTCAGGTCTCCGAAGACAAAGATGGAAAATCAAATACCGAAAAAGGACGTTGGACAGACATCTTAATGAAGAAAAATGGTACCTGGATGCTTGTTGGTGATCACGGCGGTGAAGTTAAGAATGATGACTAGTAATAGTTGAAGTAAGAATACATATAATACAAACAGGCAGTGAAATTTCTGCCTGTTATTTATTAAAAACTTTTTCAAATCAAATTTTATCAATCATCTAAATATTTCACAAAATGAAAAAATTAAGCTTTTTACTTATCGCCTTTATACTATCTGGATTTCTCCAAGCACAGGATGCAAGTACAATTAATTTTACTTTTAATCACCTTGCTCTTTCTGTAAAAGATGTGGAACGTTCTGCTGAGTTTTATAAAAATGTTCTTAACCTTCAGGAAATTACTAATCGTACAAAGATTGAAGGCATTAGATGGTTTTCTTTTGGAGATGGGAAAGAGCTGCATCTGATTTCTATTCTGTCAGAAAGAGTTACAATAAATAAAGCGGTACACTTTGCTTTAACAACTTCCAACTTCGATGCTTTGATAAAGTCGCTCACAGAAATGAATATCACTTATTCTGATTGGCCCGGAACACCGAATACAATCAACATACGTGCTGATGGTATCAAACAGATATTCTTTCAGGACCCTGATGGTTATTGGATAGAAGTAAATAATGTTGCACAGAAGTAAGTGTTTCTATTCTGGTTATCTATTTATAAAATGTTCTAATCATAAACTTTAAGGATAAAATGAAAAAAAACATTGTCTCTTTAGTAGTTCTTATCTCCCTCATTGTATTTAATACATCTTTTGCTATAAACAACAAGCCTGCAAAAGAGAATAATGTTGAGATTGTTCAGAACTTATATGCTGCTTTTGCAAAGGGTGATGTACCCGCAGTATTACAAAAGTTTGATCCAAAAATAGAATGGAACGAAGCGGAAAATTTTCCTTATGCTGATGGAAATCCTTACATAGGACCACAAGCAGTTCTTGAAGGTGTGTTTGCAAGACTGGGTGCAGAATGGGAATACTGGAACTTAACCGAACAAACTTACTATGAAGCTAATTCCGGAGAAATAATTGTTACCGGACGTTACAAAGCAAAAAACAAAATGACCAGCAAAGAGATTAATGTTCAGTTTGTGCATATGTGGACTCTTCATGATGGTTTGGTTACAAAATTTCAGCAATATGCTGATACGTATCAGACTGTTGAAGCAATGAAGTAGAATTTCCGTTAAATCTAAATAAAAATATTTCTTTAAAGAAAATTCAAATCATCAAAAAAAGGGAGTTAGTCTATGAGTCAATTAGTTCAATCATTTATTAAAAAGGTCTTCTTTATTATTAGTTATTGCATTTCTCTTTTCAACTGGCTGCCAGCAAATGCAGGAAGTAAAACCTGAAACTCCTGAGTATTTTTATCTTCGTCCGGAAGTTGAAAAAGCATATGGTTATACACACGCAGTTAAGATCGGGAATGATATTAAAATATCCGGTGCAGTTAGTATGGATGATGCAGGTAATCCTACTGCAGTTGGTGATTTGCTGCAGCAAATGAAAAATTGTTACTCTGATCTTGACAAAGTATTAAAGCATTATGGCTGCACATTTGATGATGTTGTTGTTGAAAATGTTTTTACCACAAATATGCCTGAATTTCTTGACACAGTCGGGCTATCGAAACTCAATTTATACAAAACAATTTCCAACTGGCTCCTGGCTCGGAGTAAAAGAATTAGCATTGCCTGAGTTTATGATAGAGATTGAATTGGAAGTGCATAAATCTCACTAACAGATTTTAAAGGATTCTAATAATAAAGATGTCATATTCAAGAGCTTGTGCGAATACTCCAGAATTTGTCAACCTAAACTTGTATTAGGTTTCTAATTTTGTTCAAAGTCAAAGGGTGAGATTCCGAAATAATTTCGGAATGACAATTATGGAACAAACTCCTTAATATTAAATAAATGTGTTTCTTTAAATTTTCCTAAAATATAGTTGATAGAAAATATGCTTTTTGTAAAATCTGATAAAATAAAATCCAAACCACTTCCCTCTTTATCGGAAAATACTTTTCTACGGTATTTTAGTTTTGCAGCCTTATATGTTGCACAGGGAATTCCTGAAGGATTGTTGTGGTACGCCATACCCGCGTGGCTGGCAATGAATGGAAAAAGTCCTGCAGAAATTGGATCATACGTTGCTGTGATTGGAATTCCATGGAGTTTAAAAATTATTAACGCTCCCATTATGGATAGGTTTACATATTTATCTATGGGTCGAAGAAGACCGTGGGTGTTATTTGGTCAGTTTGGATTAATCGCAAGTTTTTTATCAATGTCATTAATTATAGATCCGTTAAATAATTTATCTGCGTTAATGATACTCGGATTTATAGTTAGCTTTTTTGAAGTCTCACAGGACATTGCTGTTGATGGAATGGCTATTGATATTTTACCCGTCGATCAGCAAGCGAGAGCAAACGGTTTAATGTGGGGTTCAAAAACATTAGGTATTTCTGCGTCCGTTGCTTCAGGCAGTTGGATAATGAGCCACTATGGTTACTTCTACGCGATAGTATCCTTCTCATTAATTATTTCCATAATTATTCTTGTTCCTTTATTACTGAGAGAAAGACCCGGAGAAAAATTACTGCCCTGGACAAATGGAGAAGCATCAAAATTAGCAGAGAAAATTCAATTGCACAGCTGGAAAGGCATCTTTAAAAGTTTATACAAAGTTTTCTTTCTGCCTGTCAGTTTTATGATGGGTGTTGCTGCTTTTAGTTATTCAGTCGGAAGAGGTTTGATTGACACCGTATTACCTGTTTTTACTGTTCAGGAACTTGGTTGGGCAGATACCCAGTATTCACAAATCTTTGCAACAGCAAATCTTATTTCTGGTGTACTTGGAATGGTTATAGGAGGATTCTTGATTGATTATTTTGGCAAAGTAAAAATGATCACTATCTACATGAGTCTCTTAATTTTACTTGCTGCTGCAATGTCATTCTTAAAAAGTTTTTGGCAGAATGATGTTTTTATAACAGGATTTATAATCTGTTTTTATATTCTATTAACTTTTACAAATATTGCAATTTTTGCTTCAGCAATGCAGCTTTGCTGGAAGAGAGTTTCTGCAACCCAATTTACACTTTATATGGCAATTTCAAATCTGGGATTGGCTGCCGGTGCAGCTTTGCTTGGTCCATTAAAAGATTTATTTAATTGGGAATTTGTAATTCTTAGCTATGTAATTTTTGCAGGTGCAATGTTAATTCTTATCAGGTTCATAAATTTTGATAAACATCAATTCCGTGTTGAAAAATTAGAAGAAAAATATTTGGAGCAGAATTGAGCTTTAATTTTCAAACATTTATTTAATATAAGCAGTTATTTTTTTATTTATTAATTATGGTATACTATCTCAATCACATAAACGTAAAAAGGGATGTTATGTTTAAATCGTTGGTAATATTTGCTTTGTTTTATTGTTTAGGTACAAATGTCTATTCTCAAGGTTTTAATTTGCCTTCAAAGGGCACGCAGGTTTTTGATTTCAAAGATAGTCAGGAAAGAAACCAGGCAACATTTCTTAGTGAAGCTCGTTATGAAAACATTACCGGATTGACCAATGATGTTTGGGGCAAAGTATCTTTTGATGCAAAAGATATTAAATCCACCCTAACTGGAGAAGTATCAATTTCAGTATCATCAATTAAAACCGGCATAGAAAAAAGAGATGAGCATTTACAAAGTGTTTCCTGGCTTAACTCAGAAAAGTACCCAACTATTATGTTTAAAATTAAAGAAGTAAATAGGATCGATTTAGTAGAAGATAATTTATTAAAAATTGTTGTATTAGGTGAATTTAATCTTCACGGAAAAACTAATCTTGTTTATGCAAATGTAACCATGAAATACACACCGGAAAATGATGTAACAAAAACAATTATGCAAGGTGACCTGTTAAGCATTGTAGCTAAATTTGAGATTAAGCTTTCTGATTATGGAATAACCAACTCTTTGATTGATAACAGAGTTAGTGACAAAATAGAACTCACAGCCAATCTTCTTGGTTCTGACTCTTATCAAAAATAATTTTGCCGAAATACTCAGGAAGATGAAAATCTGGTTTGGAATTTTCTATTAAGTTCCACATTCCATAATGTTTGAATTCCGTTTCATCACCGCATTTATAGAAATTGCCGATCGCATCATAGCCTTTAAACTTTCTATTATAAACCTTTTCAAACACTTTAATAGGAATAGCACAGTACAACTTCCAATGATCTGAACCATGAAAACCAGTAACAGGCTTTTTAATTGAAGTGATTACTCTCATATCATTTAACTCGGAAGCAGTTAGATACTTGCGGTTTCTTTTAATACCGTAACCCATTTTTATAGTTCCGATTGCGTTAAGCTCAATGTTAAAATATTCTTCAGTTTCCTTTGGAAATAGATTAATAAAAAACTCAACACAGCTGTCTTTATATACCGGATCACCAACATTTAAATAAGTTGTTTTAACTTTTGTTTCATACACAAGAAATTTCACATATATGTACTCATCAGAATAGCAAGCTTTCACAATCACTTCCGGTCGATAATCATTTTGCATCCAAAGGTAATTGTTAATTTTAATTGCTTCGATCCCCTGCCACGCATCCTCATTGTCAATATCTAATAAATTATTACTTAATTTTTTTAATGAATATTCTCTGCTTGCCATAAATTATTTGCTTATTATATTTTATAATTATCATTGTTAATTTAACAACAATCAAATAAATCTCACGGTCTAAATTTTATAAAATATTTATAAGTACATAAAAAGGGACTGTTTTTTATAAGCTAGTTTTCTATTTAGAAACGCTAAATCCATTGCAATTATTAATTGATTTTGTTGAATAAAACATCTAGATTTAACAAACAAATAAACCTAAGGAATGTTTTATATGAAAAAAATTTTATTGCTTATTTTATTTCCGGTTTTATTCGCATTTGCTCAAACAAACAATCCTGATACAACCAAATCTTCTCAACCTAAGGAAGTTCAACAAACACAACCAAGTAAATGGTATTATGGTGGCACTGTAGGTTTTAATTTTTGGGGCGACTACTTTTATCTGAGCGTCAGTCCTATTGTTGGATATAATGTTTCACCAAAATTTTCTATTGGTGGTAAAGTACAATATTCATATATAAATGATTCAAGATACGATCCACTTGAATTAACCTCACATAATTACGGGGCAGGCATTTTTACAAGATATAGACCTATATACCAAATTTACCTTCACGCTGAATTTGATTATGCAAGCTATGAAAACTACTCTGTATATACTCCTTTAGTTGGTCAGCCATATGCAGAATCTGAAAGAAATTGGGTTCCATTCCTGCTTCTAGGTGGCGGATTTGTTCAGCATGTCGGACCTAATGCATCAGTTTATGTAGAAGTTTTATTTGATGTAATTCAAGATGAAAACTCACCTTATGAAGATTGGGATCCAATTATTAGCATTGGCGGTGGTGTAGGTTTTTAATTATTGATTAAGACAGAAGAAGAATCAATTTCTTCTTCTGTCTATCTATTCAAAATAATTAAATAGAGAAATTATTATAAAAAGTTTTAGTGAATCAATTTGATTAGTTCAATAAACAGATTTTTAATTTACACAAAAAATTACTTGACTCTTAGCAGTTCACTGCTATTAACAATTCTTTTTATTACAATATTTATAATCCCTTTATTTCCCGTTACCTATCATAGGATATTATTCAGTGTAAGCTATACAATAATATTTATTTTGTCAGCGTTTTCTGTTCAATATCTTCAAAAAAGGGTTGTTTATTTTGCATTATTGGTGATTGTGGTAGAATGGATTTCAGTAATTTTAAATATGCCTATACTTATTCAAAATATCGCTTCCAATAAATTTTATATTTTTTTTGATTATGGTTGGAATTTTGATTATACAAATTGCAAAAGCAAAAAATGTTACGATACTGGTATTACTGGAATCAATTAGTGTTTATTTATTGTTGGGTATTAGTTTTTCTATAATCGTTGCACTACTTGAATCTATTAGCCCTAATTCATTTAATTTTAATAAGATAAGTGGTTCTATTAATTCAAACTATCTATATAACATTGATTATATGTATTTTACATTTGTCAGTTTCACCTCAACCGGCTATGGTGATTATCTTCCATTAACACCAACAGCAAAATCACTTTCAATCTTAATTAGTATAACAGGTCAATTGTACATCGCAATAATCATAGCTATGATTGTTGGGAAGTATCTGAGTAAACCAAGTAATAGCAATTAACAATTAATTTCCAGGTAATCTAATCTTTTTTTGATTTATTAACTGGATGCTCAACAGAACCGCTATAGAACACATCACAATCTTTTCCTGTAACATCATCCACTAATATTTGTAACAGGAGCAAGAACCGTTCCCACAACTTTAACTTTTCCTAAAGTAGGTGAATCAGATTTCCATAAATCTCTGACTAAAAACACTACAGCCAAATGGATTTAAAAGTGCTATTGTCAAATCCAGACTATTCTGAAAAAAATCAATTAAACCAATCGAGGCAATTCTGTTTTTATTTGTTGAAAATGCGGCATCCTTTATTGTGAAGTCACCATTACTCAAGATTCCAGTTGGAAACAAGATAATTTATATTTGTTGATTTCCCGAAATTAAATAACTAATAACCTGGCAAAGTCACTGCCTTTAGTTACGGCAATTCCAACAGGACCCGCAAGAAGCACTGCACCTAGATCAACAAAATTAAAGTTTTGACTTCGTTTGAAATCATTAATTATTTCATCTGCATCAAATCCATTGAGAAGAAGATTATTTCCTGATAGATTAATTGTACCATTCATATTATTTACAACAGAATCCCAATCAGAACCCATGATGAGATGTTAAATAGATAATTTAAGCGGGCCGCGAATAACCTGATCTTCCATAAAAGTGCTAAGCATTTTCTCTGCAAGAAAATTAACATCGTTATAAGTGATGTTAAATGTTGGGTACTTCTGAAAAAGGGCTGGCTGCAATTATTGATTTTCCCTTTGCATCTTCACCAAAAAGTCTAACTCTATCGGATTTTATTTCATATTCGCCATTGTCTATTAACTTCCACGTCAAAATCAACATTAGTAAAATTAAATGAACTTGAATTGATGTTGTCTGACTCTCATTCTTCCGTTTGTATATAAAGTTGCGAAAGGATTCGGGTTGATCTTATCATTGAAATAAATATTGTTTAATTCAAGCTTTAAATTTTTGGTTACTAATTGTATCGCTTGTCAATTCATAAACTAAATCTGCATCTTTAATATTGATAAATTTGAGAAAGTTGAATCAAGTCGGGAATTGAAAATCTGCAGAAAATGAACCCTGAAAGTTTGCCATTAATAGATTCCGGTATTGTATCTGTCTTTCATAAAATAAAACCGTATGGAAAAATATCCTTAAAATCAGTTTTGACTTTAATGTAAAACGGCTGGAACTTTGACGTATTATACTCAGCACTAAAATTAAATTTACCATCCAGAAAATCAGTTTTAATATTTATCAAACTTCATATTAAATCCGAGAATACTTTCACTGATTTTATATTTTCCTGAATTAATTTCTATATCGAGGTAGAAAATTTTCAACAGTTGCATCCAATTTCTTGATATCAAAATCTATTTCAGGAAATGATTTGAATTTTGTTGCCTTTGATGTAGTTGTTTTAGCAATCACTGAAACATCCACATCCAGAATTCTGTGATTAAAATCCCGTTTTATTGAAGGATCAAATGCAAGAAAATTTGGTAAATCGAAAACAGATGATTTAATATCAAGATTAGCATCGATATCTTTTTCAATATTGAAGAAAAGATAATTAACATTATTTACTTTTCCGTTAATCAGAATATCTGTGTCTTCAGAAATGATGCTCAAACTATCAAGATAAAGTTCATCATTATCTCTTCTAATCGTTCCATTAACTTTATCAAAACGAATTGTTCCCGGAATTTTAATTCCAAAATCTTTAAAGAATATACTTCCACGATTCTCCGAACCAACAAACTTTTTATAGCTAATATCATACTTCCCTTCTATTCTGTCTGTTAGTTTGATCTTACCTTTTAAATCTTTAATCGATCCGGATTTAAAAACCTTATCCAATCCTGTAACATCTCCGGATAGAAATATATTTACATCAACTTCCGGATATGTTAAATTTTTAACCGAACCTGAAATCTTAACAATACCGTTCGGTAAATCAGCGGATAAAGTATCCACAACTAATCTGGCATCGGACCAATCATCTGCGTTACCTGAATTAATTTGTCCACGGAGATTTAAGTTTCTAATTTCTCTTTGTGTAATTGGATTTATCAGATTCAACATCTTGAAGCCCGAAAGAAATATCAATAACCGGAAATTCGCTTAAAGTCTTTCCTACAACAGTGCCTTCAATAACAAAATCACCAGACTTCAGATTTTTCATTCCCTTCCTCACTTAAGAAAAGAGAGAATAAACTAAAATCTTCATCCAAACCTTTAAATGATAGATTAAGATAACCCTGGTTTTTTGAATCGAAGTTAGCCATTGAAAAGAAATTCAGCTTCACCAATAGAAAATTTTCCGTCTTCCAGTTTCACGAATATTGAATCAGTTTCAACTTCAAGTTTCGATTCAAAATTAATCTGCTGATCAGATAGCAAGAGTTTTTCATTTTTGATTAGCGAATCAATATTAGTATCAAGATTCAGCGAGCAGACAATTTGATTTTTATTGTAATAAAACTCTGACTGAAGTTCATTTATTTTTAGCAGGACTTTATTTTTTTTTAATTGGTTTTCTAAATTTAATTCCACGATCATCAATTGAGAGATCATCAATGTTTAGACTGAATTCTGATGGTGCCTTAATTTCAGTTTCTTTTTTTCTGCTTTACTGTATCTGCAGCAGAAGTTTGCTTTTTCTTATACTACTATCTTTTTATCTGTTTTTCTTTTAATAGCCTTTTGAAGATTTGTCTGGCTGTCAGGATAAACAATAATATTAACGTTTCCACCTTCAAAAGAGATTTTTGAAACACTTATCTTTGAAGAAAGTAAATCTAGTCAAGTCTACAGAAACATACGCTTCCTTGATACTGAATACAGGTTGTATATTTTGAGATGAAATTGAGTCTTCTACTTCCTTCAAAGTTAAATCATTTAAAATTAAGGATGCATTTGGAAAATGTCTGAAAGGCGTAAAAGATAAATCAGAGAACGAAATCTTTCCTTCAATTTTATTATTAACACTCAGCAAACAGTTTCGCTATATCGTTTTTATAAATGAGAAAGAATACGAACAAAACTGAAAAAAATAAGTTACAAGAACTGAAATGGAAAGAAACACAATTACAATACTTTTAAAAAGTGAATTTTGTTTCTTGAGATTGACAGGATTCAATTTTATTACTTCTTATAGATTCTAATTTAAACTTAGTAAAAATATTTGTCCAATAACTATGAAAACTTAAAATGCCTGGTTTATGTCAAAATAAATTCCATTACTTCCTTTACCAAAACCTACATCCATTCTGATTTCAACTTTTTCCAGTTCATCAAATCTGAATCTGATTCCAAAACCGTAAGTCGGTTTTACGGTTGATATTGTTATCCTTCCAACTGATGGCGCAACGTCTCCAATTCCTGCAAACAATATTAACCCAAACCTCCAGACAAGCTGAGGCATTCTGTACTCTGACTGAATTACATAATAAGTTTTATCCCTGTATCTGCCCATTATTGTTCCTCTCATCAACTTACTTCCGCCGAGTAATCCTAAATCATAGAAAGGCGGGGAGCCACCTTCGCTTAGAAGATAGCCTTGCATTGCAAGCACATGATCTGAAGTTATATTCATATATTGTCGAATATCTATTACTGTTTTACTGTAATTAAAATCACTTCCAATAACATCAAAAAAGTTCGATGTATATGCTTCATAATAACCACCTCTTGAAGGAAAGAAATTATTGTCTCGTCGTATCCCATGAAACAGCTAATCCTAATCCTGATGTTAATCCGCCTTCATTCCCAACAAGAGTAGTATCCTTGTTCCAAGAAAAGGATTTCCTTTTTTATCAACTACCGACATATTTCTGATTTCATAATTAATTCCGATATTCAGACGGTCGTCAAAAAGTTTTGGTTGAAGCTTAACCTGAGCCTGAATATTATCCTGCAGATATTGATCGTTCTCAATCTCCAGCAGTTTGATTTCCAATTCCATAGTAACGATCAAAATAAGAAGAGTAATTTAACTTCGACCAAATCTTTAAATTATCTTCTAATAAAAATAATTCCGGTATTATGGTTATGTCGTACTGACCATTTATAGTGTAATAAAAAGATGGTGTAATACTCGATGATCTTGCTTTCGGGATCTGTCATACAACTTAAAGTAAACAATTCCACCGCCGCCAAAAGCAAGACTTGTTTCGGGTGAATAAAATATGTAAGGATAAGCAAGCCAGTCAACTCCTCGAACAGCAACAGTATCTGGTTTGTTAACTGCTGATGAATCAAAATCTACGCTTTGGGAGAAAATAGTTGATAAGATGTGAGTAGAAACAGAATAAGATATTTTTCTTTCATAACCGATTTTATCTAAATAAAATGAATATTCAGTACGAATAAAATTAGAACTCTTTATTTAATGCAAGCATAAAGAAATAATCGTCAGTAAATGCATTATAAAAATACCCTGTGATTTCAAAGTTTCTGATACTCAGCACCAAGTATCAATCCCCGATCTGTTTCAAGTTCTGTTTCAATTACTTTTGTAATCTGTCCGCTTATGCCAAACCATAGCCAATCCAAAGGTGAATATGTTAAATCCGTCCAGTTGTAAAAAAAGTTGTATTCACTCGACTCAAAATCAAATAAATATTCTGATTCGCTGTATAATTCAAAACCGGCATAGCTAAGTGTAAACTCAAGTCCTGGCGCAATTCCATCAGTCCTACCGATTGCCGCACCAATCATCGGTGTTAAAAAATATTCGAATTCGTCTCCGCCAAAAAAATTATATCCAGCCCAGCCTGAAAATGTTTTTAAATCTTCATAGTTGTAACGTGCTTCAAGGTGCAGGTTACCTTTATCTGCAATGAAGATAGGAAGAAAGACAAACGGATCTGTAAAGTAAAGATCACTCTCAGCGCTGAATTCCCATTCAGTGGGTTCAGGTGTTTTCTCTTCCTGAGAATAAGTTAATGCTGAAAAAGATATTGCAATTATAAGAATTGAAAATCTGAACAACATTTTCATCCACCCAGTGCTATTGTTATTGCAACTAAAATAATCCCGAGAAAAGTTATTATCGTTCCAGTCCAGAATGGTTTAAACCCTGCATATTTCCCAACTGAGATCCCACCAAAGAATAGTATCAGCAATGCAATGAGATTTGAAATGCGAAGAGCAAGGGCAGTATTTTGAAAAACAGCAAACGGCACAGCTACCGGAAATGTGCAGGCAAAGACAAGTAGGAAAATCAGGATTGCACCCCTTAAATCAGATGCCGAGATAATCCTTTTTTGAGGTAGATTTTCAAGGTTACTCAATCTATCACTTATGCTGTCTATTTCTTCCGGTTTCAATACTGCCGTCAAAAAAAGAGGCAATTCATCTTTCAAAAGTTCTCTGGAAGTCTCTTTATCCTTAGTTACTTTCAATCTTCTTAAAACAGATAAACCATGTCCTCTTGAGAATATAGTACTCATTAAATAAAATACAGCATCAATAATTCCCCAGGCGAGGTTGCAACCCAATGCTGCCCAGAGTAACTCACTTATTTCCGCACGACCATCTGAAACAACACTAATTGATCCGGTAAATGAGAGAACCATTATCAGTCCAAACAACACTTCGGAAATCCTATCTACAGGATCCAAAGCACTTTCGTTTTTTTCTTTAAATCTCTGCCAAAGATTTTTACTTGACATGAGGTCCATCTTAAATTGCATCAGGTATGAAGAAGAACATCAAAGCAATTATTATATAAATTGCAATTAATTGAATTCCTTTGAACCAGTTAGATCTTCCGTCACCGGAAATCAAAGAACCGATTATTACTGCAAAGAACAATGCACCAATCTGTGATCTCGGAAATGAAAGATGCAATGGTTGAGGTCCTACCACCAGGCTTAATAAAACTAGAACTGGTGCAACAAACAAAGTAATCTGAATGCAGCTGCCTAATAAAATTCCTACACTAAGATCCATTTTATTTTTCTTCGCCATTGCGATAGCTGAGAAACTCTCAGCCGCACCACCAACTACCGCAAGAAATACAATTCCGATAAAAGTAGCAGACATACCAAGTGCTTCACCAGTTCCTTCTGCTGCACCAACAAGTACTTCACTCATAAATGCTGCTCCAACAGATGCAATCACAAGCATAAGAATTGAAAGACCTTTTGACCAGCGATCTTCATGATGTTCGTCTTCTTCATCTTTATTGCTTTTAAAAAATTCAGGATGCGTTTTTATCATAAAGAAAAGATAAAGACCATAACCGAGCAGAAGTACAATTGCTAATCCAATATTCAACATACTTTCCTGTCTAAGAACATCCTGTGCTCCGAAGAGAGTATTAAATGAACTTGGCACAGCCAAACTTATCACAGCCATAAACATCATTGAAGCGTAAACTCGTGCACTTGCTGGATTGTATTCCTGGACGTGATATTTTGTACCACCGATAAAAAATGACAGCCCCAATGCGAGTAATAGATTTGCAAGTATTGCTCCAACAATTGAAGCTAAAACCATAGTATAAAGACCAGCTTTTAATGCTACAACTGCTATTATTAATTCAGGAAAGTTTCCGAATGTAGCATTCAGTAATCCTCCAATGGCATCACCTGTATAAGTTGCTAAGCTGCTCTGTTGAATGAACAATCAATTTTGCAATTGGTATTATTGATAGAGCTGCATGAAAAGAAAATTAATGGTTCAGAAGCATGAGTACTTTCAAGAACAAACGATATAGGAATAAATATAAGAAGCCAGTTTGGTCCAGGTTTGAAAAATTTTTTCATTTGATTAGCCCTCTTTTTTCAATTAAGAAATTAAATGAATTTATTGAAGTAACTTTTTAGCATCTGCGAGTTCTTTCAATTTTTCTTCACCGACTTCCGGATATTTAAGATCAAGCGATGCAAGTGCATCAATTACAGCAGCAGCAACTACTAACCTGGTAAACCATTTGTTATCTGCGGGAATAACATACCACGGAGAATCTTTTGTAGCAGTATTTCGAATCATCTCTTCATAAGCTTTCATATAATCATCCCAATGACCACGTTCTTTTGCATCAGCAGATGAAAACTTCCAGTTCTTTTCAGGATTATCAATTCGTTCAAGAAATCTTTTCTTTCTGCTCGTCTTTTGAAACGTGAAGGAAAAACTTTCTAACAATAGTTCCGTTTCTTGCTAAATATTTTTCAAAATTACGTATGTCCTGAAATCGTTCATCCCAGATATGTTTTGTTACAAGTTTTTCAGGAAGTTTTTGCTTTTTAAGAATTTCTTCGTGAACACGAACAACAAGAGTTTCTTCATAATAACTGCGATTGAATATTCCAATACGACCACGCTCAGGCAAGCGTTTCAAACATCTCCACATAAAATCGTGATCGAGATCTTCGCTTGTCGGAGCTTTGAAAGAGAACACCTGACAGCCCTGAGGATTTATTCCAGACATTACATGTTTGATTGCTCCATCTTTCCCGGCAGCATCCATAGCTTGAAAGATTAACAGAATAGACCAGCGATCCTGTGCATAGAGTTTATCCTGCAACTCAGCGAGTAGTTCGATTCCATTTTGCAAGGCTTCCTGTGCTTTTGGTTTGTCCTCAGATTTCAAATCGAGTGTATCACCGGGATCAATATGTTTTAATTTGAATCCTTTACCATCAGTAATGCGGAATGGTTTTGAGAATTTTCTCGCACGTTTAATAAATTCTTTTTTCTTCATTTGATTCTTACTCCCTACAAATAAAAATCCCCTTTCTCTAAAAAGATTGGGGATTTAATTTTCGGACTTCTATTAAAATAATTTATTCATTTCCATTTTCTGGCTGTTCACACTGGATTCATTGGTTGATATGATTCATAAGCACTTTTATCAAGCCATCCACCGGCAAGTGAACTAAATATTCCAACTACACTTTTAAGCATTGTAGCACGTGATTGAACATAGCTAAGTTCTGAATTGAAAAGACTTCTCTCTGCATCGAGAACTTCAAGATAACTTGTAGCACCTTCCGAGTATCTTAAGTTAGATAATTCATAATAAGTTGAAAGTGCATTTAATCGTTTTCCGTCTGCAAAATAAATTTCTTCCGTCTTCTGTTCTTTCGACCAGTGCATTTTGAGCATCACTAAAAGCTGTCTGAACAGATTTTATATATTTGAAAAATGCTTGTCTTTGAATAGCCTCAGAGGATTCAACCTGATTGGAAATTTCACCGGCACGAAACAAAGGTGCCAATAAGCTTCCACCGGCATTCCACACAAATGAACTTGGTTCGAAGATCTTAGCAATATCATTGTTCGAAAATCCTATCAATCCACTTAACGATAAAGATGGATAGTATTGCGACTTGACAACACCTATCCTTGCATTTGCAGAAATTAATTCCTGCTCAGCCTGCAATACATCCGGTCGTCTTTCAAGTAATTGAGAAGGCATACTTTCAGGAATTTCAGGCAGAAGCATCTCATTCAGCTGTTTACCACGTGGAATTGGACCCGGACCTCTTCCAAGTAAAACACTAATTGCGTTTTCCAATTGAACAATACTCTTTTCAATAAATGGAATCTGTGATTTTGCAAACCAGTATTCTGATTCAAGCTGACTTATTTCAAGCTGCGAAATATCACCTTTTTCCCATCTCTGCTGGAAAAGATTTAAAGATTTTTCGCGTGAGTCAACCGTTCTTTTCGCTATTTCAAGCTGAGCATCCAGTGAAAGCAGATCAAAGTAACTGCTTGCAATAAATGAAGTGATAGAAAGTATAACACCTCTTCTTACTTCTTCGACTGCTAACAAATTGGCAAGAGCTGATTCATTTGCACGTCTGTACTTTCCCCAGATATCTATTTCCCAAAATGCGGAAAGGTCAAGAGTCCATCTTTCTGATCTGAATTTTACTCCGTCAGCATTATATTCACCAACTCTTCCAGATGCACCTGCATCAAACTTTGGATAGTAATTGGATTCTTCAACACCATACAATCCCATAAACTCATCTACACGTGCGGCTGCAATCTTTATATCATTATTTTCCTGAACAGCAGTCTTAATCAGATTAGTAAGCACAGTATCGCCAAATAATTCCCACCAGGTTGTATCTGCTAAAGCTAATGCAAGACTATCTTCAACAGTGTAATTCTGCGCATAAAAAGTGCTGTCCGGCATTTCAACAGGCGGTCTTACATAGTCAGGACCTACCGAACAGCCTACAGCAAATATTAAAAGCAAAAAGGAAATAAATATTTTAAGCATTAGTGACCTCCTTTCTCCTCTGAAGCAGGATTATGACCAGCTATTTCAGGAGAAGGTTCTTTAGTTTTTTTATCCCGAACAAAATATTTTTCTACCATTACATAAAGTGAAGGAACTGTAAATATTGCAAGAGTTGTTGCAACAAGTAATCCAGCGAAAACAGCAAGACCCATTACTTTTCTTGCTTCAGCACCAGCACCTGCGGCTCTAACTAAAGGTAGAACACCAAGTATAAAAGCGAATGAAGTCATAAGTATAGGACGGAGACGAAGTTTAGCTGCATCCATAGCAGCAGCAGCTACATCCATACCTTCTTCTTTTTTCATCTTAGCAAATTCAACAATAAGAATTGCGTTCTTGGCGGCAAGGCCTATAAGAGTTACAAATCCTATTTGTGCAAAAACATTATTCACATAACTTTCGCTGAAAAATCTTGCTGCAAAAAGTCCAAGCATACCTCCAAAAACTGCAAATGGAACTCCAAGCAAAACACTCAACGGTAAAGACCAGCTTTCATATTGTGCGGCAAGAATCAAAAAAACAAAGAGTAAAGCAAAAATAAAAACTGTTGCTCCGCTTCCTGCAGCTTTAACTTCCTGGTAAGACATGTTAGCCCAATCATATCCATAACCTTGTAGTAAGAACTTGTGCGGCAACTTCCTGCAATGCAGTAATTGCTTGTGAAGATGTATAACCTGGAGCAGGAATCCCTGTTAACTCAGCAGAACGGAAAAGATTAAATCTGTTTGTAAATTCAGGACCACTTGATGGTTTCATGGTAACAAGCGTATTAAGCGGTACCATACTGCCATTCTTATTCCTAACAAAGTATTGACCAAGATCCCAGGATTCGTTTCTATAATCACCTTCAGCTGATAGATAAACTTTATAGACTCTTCCAAACCTGTTAAAGTCATTAATATAGTTTGAACCAAGTAATGAACCCGAGAGTTGTATTAACATCAGCAATTGTAACCCCTTGCTTTAGTACTTTATCCCTGTTTACCTCTGCATAAATTTGCGGTACACTTGGACGAAACAAAGTTGAAATCCTACCGATTTCTGGTCTTTTTCTTGCTTCAGTGATAAAATTATTAACCTGCTTTGCAAGATCCTGAGGAGTGTTTCCGCTTTTATCCTGAAGCATAAAAGTAAATCCGGCACCAGTACCCAATCCTTGAATTGCAGGAGGACCAAATACAGCAACAAATGCTTCGGGTACTTCAGAAGAAATAATTTTGTTCAGAGCTTCAATTGTTTCAAATGATCTTTCTTCTGTTTCAGTTCTTTCTTCCCAAGGTTTCATAGATACGAAAAAGAAAGCATTATTTGAGCTTGCCACACCTGAAACTAAGCTGTAGCCAGCCACTGTTGTATAGTTATCAATACCTTTTGTTTTAGCAAGTATATCTTCTATTTTCTTACACACAATGTCAGTTCTCTGCAATGAACTAGCATCAGGTAATTGTACGTTAATTAAGAAATATCCATTATCTTCCTCAGGTACAAATCCACCCGGAACTCCTTTAAATAAGAGGACCGTAAGTACTAAAATGATTCCGATAAAAATCATACTGCGGGACACCTTGCGAACAAGTATACCAGTAAAGGAAAGATAACTTCCAGTGAACCTATCAAATTTTTTATTGAACCATTTATAAAATTTATCCAATGGAGATTTTTTACCTCCGGTTGGTTTTAACAGCATTGCAGCTAATGCTGGGCTTAGCGTAAGAGCATTGAATGCTGAAAATAATACTGAAATTGCGATTGTGATTGCAAATTGCTGATACAAAAGTCCAGTGATACCTCCCATAAATGCAACTGGAACAAACACAGCAGCTAAAATAAGTGCAATTGCAACTACTGGCCCAGATACTTCTTTCATCGCCTGAATAGTTGCTTCTTTCGGATTCATTCCATGTTCAATGTGATGCATAACAGCTTCAACTACCACTATTGCATCATCAACCACAATTCCGATAGCCAGAACCATTCCTAGCAAAGACAATGTGTTGATTGAAAATCCAAGCATCGGGAATACGATGAACGTAGATATCAAAGAGACCGGCACTGTTAAAAGAGGAATTAGTGTTGCACGCCAGTTTTGCAGGAAGATGAATACAACCAGGATAACCAGAAGTACAGCTTCCACAAGAGTATGTATAATTTCGGTTATACTTTCTTCAATTGGAAGAGTTGTATCAAGAGTAATTTCGTGAATCATGCCCGGAGGAAAATTATTTGATAACTCGTTCATTGTCTCTTTTAAATTTTTAGCAACATCGATTGCATTTGAACCTGGCAGCTGGAAAACAGCAATTGTAGCTGCTGGTTTTCCATTGTTTCGCCCTATCTGATTATAAAGCAGCGTACCTAATTCAATTCTTGCAACATCTTTCATTCTTAACTGCGAGCCATCCGGATTAGTTCGAACAATGATTTGACCAAATTCTTCTTCGTTTAACATTCTGCCCTGAGTTTTTACTGTGTAAGTAAAATCAGTTCCTTCTGGTGCAGGCGGCCCGCCTATTTGACCTGCAGGACTAATCACATTCTGGTCCTGAACAGCTTTAACCAGATCAGGAACTGTTAAACCAAGTTTTCCAAGTATATCGGGTTTTACCCATATACGCATAGCATAATCACTTCCGCCAAAAAGTTTAACATCTCCAACACCTTTTGTTCTGCTAATGCGATCATTAATATTTATTGAAGCATAATTGCTCAGGAAGTTATTATCATATTGTCCTTCCGGTGATTTTAAGGTGATTAGTAATAATGGAAACACTAAAGATTTTTTTACAGTCACTCCATAATTTTTTACTGAGCCTGGAAGAAATGCAGTTGCCTGGCTAACACGGTTCTGAGTAAGTACATTAGACATATCAAGGTCTGAACCAACATCAAATGAAACCTGCAGTGTCATGGTTCCATCGTTACCATTAATTGATTTCATGTAGATCATATTTTCAACACCGTTAATCTGCTGCTCAAGCGGAGTTGCAACTGATTGCTCGACATCGATAGCAGAAGCACCAACATAAGTTGTTGTAACATTTATCATCGGAGGGACAATATCAGGGAACTGCGCTATTGGAAGTCCGCGCATTACAATAATTCCAACAAGCACCATTACTATGGAAATCACCATAGCGACTATCGGACGACGTATAAAAAAATTAGCCATATATTATTTCTCCTTCGAAGTTTTATCCTGACTTTCAGGTAACTTAGCTTCAATCGGAGTTACTATCATATCCGGTCTTACTTTCAAAACTCCCTCATATATAACCGTCTCACCCGGATTAACACCAGATACAATAACAGTATAATTATTGTATTCAGGGCCGGTAGTTACAACTCGCATAACTACTTTATTGTTCTCATCGATAACATAAACAGATTTCTGTCCCTGAATTTCAAATATTGCTCTTGAAGGAACAACAACAGCACCCTGTCTTTCATCAATTACGATACGCACTTTCGCAAACTGTCCCGGTCTTAACATTCTTTCTTTGTTTGGGAAAGAAGCTTCGAACTGCAAAGTACCGGTTGCAGGATCAATCTGTCTTTGTGCAAAACTTATCACTCCAAGCTGAGGATACTCAGAACCATCAGCAAGTATCATATGGATTTCTTTAGCTTTAACTTTTGTTTTTCCCTGATTCTTTTCAATCTGGCGTACGAGGTTCAGATACTCACTTTCAGAAATTGAAAAGCGGACATGAATAGAATCAACACGGGAAATGGTATTCAGAATAACTGCATTTGGAGGACGACCGACAAAATCTCCAACCCGTGCAGCAGATATACCAATCAATCCTGTAATAGGGGCTGTTACTGTTGCATAACCCAGGTTAATCTTAGCTTCATTTAGTGCGGCATTCGCAGCATCAAGTTCACCTTTCTGTGCTTCATACCTGGAAATAGCTATTTCGAGATCACGTTGGCTAACTGCACCCACCTTTGCAAGTGGTGTATATCTTTTAACGTCCTCTTCTGCCTGAACAAGTAAAGTTCTTGCTGCTGCAACTTTACCTTCTGCCTGAGCAACAGCTTCCCGCAATTCAGAGGCATCAATAGTATAAAGAAGAGTTCCCTGCTTTACTTCACTTCCTTCTCTAAAATGAATTCCCTTTAGCCAGCCCTCAACTCTTGCTCTTATTTCAATGTCAACTGCGCCAAGTGTCTGACCAACCCATTCACCGGTAATTGGAACATCCATATTAACAGCTTTTGTTACCTGAACTTCAGGTGGCGGGCCCGCCTTTTGTTCCTCTTCACCGCAAGATGCGGCTAGAAATGTCAATGCTGTTACAAGTAAAAGATAAGTAAAAATATGCATCCGCTTTTTCAGATTCACCATTTGAATTACTCCTATTAAATAAATACTGAATAATGTTTTTTGTAAAAATTTAATTCCTGCTAAAAATTAGTTATAAAATTTTAATTTAGCTTCTACGTAAGATAATATTTTAGACCCGATTACCTTAGTCTGTAAAATAGGTTATTATTTATATCTTGCGTAATTTAATTCTCCTTTGCTGTTTCTTCATCCGGAAGTGAAGTATCCTCAAGTAAAGCCTGGTAGACTTTATATGCAATGGCAAGAACAACAGCACCGACAAACAATCCAATAACACCTGCAAGCATCATCCCGCCAATTGCACCGAGTAAAATTACCAGAGTAGGAACATCAACACCTCTACCTAAGAAAAGTGGTTTTAAAAACGCATCAGATAAACTAATAAATACAGAAAGCACAAGGAAAATTATTGCAGATGTTGTATCCAGAATGCTAAAGCCATAAACAGCAACCGGAATTAATATTAATAATGGAGGTAACTGAATAATTGCGAGGAAAAGTACAATCAATGCCCATAAACCCGCAAAAGGTATATTGAATATCAGCATTACAATTCCAGCTAATACTGATTGTATAAATGCCACACCTAATACACCCTGAACAACGCTTCTTATTGTTGCGCCGGCAAGTTCTGTAAATCCCTCTCCTCTTTTACCAATTAATATTTTGAATGCTTTACGGGCTACTATTTCTGCAGAGTCTGCTTTTGCCATTAATGCACCAGCAATTATAATAGATACAATTGTAAGCAGAATTGTAGAACCCAATCCCAGGATACCAGATAAAATATTTGAGGCGAATTCTTTTATTTGAGGTTCGAATGTTTTGATAGCACCTTCGATATTAACTGAAGCAAGTTTCCATGCATCATAAACAGGTTTACCTATCACCGGCCACCCGGCTACATCTTCTGAAGGCGGCGGAACTTTAAATGTGCCCTCTTCCAATTCTGCAGCAAGATTTTTTATCCCACCTATTGCAGATTCCATTAAAAAATATGATGGTACAATTAAAAGTGCCAATGCAAACAGAGTTATTATGGTAGAAGCAAGTTTCTTCCGGTTACCAAGTAAAGCAGCAAACTTTTTAAATAATGGATAGATTCCAACTGCAATTATGATACCCCACATTATTACAAATAAGAAAGGTTTAAGTATCAGGTATGATAGTACACCAAGTAGCCCGACAAAACCAATTCTTAATGCTGCAGCTATGGCTTTTGTGTAGTATATTTCATCATCAATTTTTTGATTTGGGGTTGCCATCATATTTACCTTTAAATAAATAATTTTTTAAACATATTAAAATGCGTTCTTCCTTATGAAATATATTCTCCGGTATAAACCTGCCTGACGGTAGGCAGGTTTATGCCGGAGCAAGTTTTAGTTTCGCAAAATATCCTTGAGAAAATAAGTTCAGCTATTCCTGTCCCGTCATCTTCTTTGGATCAAGTAATTCTTTTATCTGATCTTCAGTTAATAATTTTTTCTCACGAATGAGTTCGAGAATTCCTTTTCCTGTTTCAAGAGCTTCTTTAGCAAGCTCGGTGGTTTTTTCATAACCGAGTACAGGATTAAGTGCAGTCACAATTCCAACGCTTTGATTAATATATTTTGTCATCACATCTTCGTTTGCTGTAATTCCATCAATGCAGCTTGTTCTGAAAGCCTTCATTGTGTTTGTAAGCAGTTTTTGTGATTCAAGAATACAGGAAATTGCCAGCGGCTCATATGCATTCAATTGGAGCTGACCTGTCTTTGATGCTATTGTAACAGCTACATTATTACCCATCACTTTGAATGTAACAAGATTCATAAGTTCCGGCATTACAGGATTAACTTTACCAGGCATAATTGAAGATCCTGGCTGCAATGGAGGAAGATTAATTTCGAATAATGCTGTTCTTGGACCAGAAGCTAATAAGAATTAAATCGCTTGCAATCTTTGAAAGTCTTATTGAAAGTGTGTTTAATGCATTTGAGTAATTAGCAAAACCCGAGAGATCTGAGGTTGCAGCGATTAAATCATCTGCGGGAACTATTTTCTTTTTCAAGATTTCGCCAAGATGTTTTGCGCAGTTTTCTACAAAACCTTTTTGAGCAGTCAGCTTTGTGCCAATTGCAGTTCCACCCATATTAATTACATAAAGATGTGCTTCAGCTTGTTTTAGTTCATCAATAGAAGCTTTAAGCTGTGATGCAAAAGCATTAAACTCCTGTCCAAGTGTCATTGGAACTGCATCCTGTAATTCGGTTCTTCCCATCTTTAAAATATTTTCAAACTCTTTTCCCTTCTTTTCAAATGATGCAATTAATGCTTCAAGTTCAGGTAAGAAGTTTTTGATTCATAAGAATAATTGCAACGTGAAGAGATGTTGGATAAGAATCATTTGTGGATTGAGACATATTTAAGTGATCGTGTGGTTCGATGTAAGCATAATCACCTTTTTGCTTACCGCTTAATTCTAATGCAATATTTGCAAGCACTTCATTCACATTCATGTTTGCAGAGGTTCCTGCACCACCCTGGTAAAGATCAACTAAAAACTGATCGTGATATTTTCCTGCAAGTACTTCAGCGCAGGCTTTTTCAACTGCATCAAGAACATATTTTGGTAAAGCACCAGAATCATAATTTGCTCTGATGGCAGCAAGTTTAACAAGAACAAATGCATTTACTAATTCAGGATAATCTTTAGTGGTAACACCACTGATTTGAAAATTTTCTAAGGCGCGTAATGTTTGTACGCCATAGTATGCATCATTTGGAATTTGTTTTTCTCCAAGCAGATCTTTCTCAACTCTGAATCCCTCCTGTCCAATAAGAACTGAAGGCAAAAACATTAATCCAACGATTATTGAAATAAATAATTTATTTTTAAATAACATGATAAACTCCTATAAAATTTATATTACAAATGAACTAATAATAAACGCAAAGATAGTTGTAGCAATTACACAAACAATTCCCGGCAGCATAAAGCTGTGGTTCAACAAATATTTTCCAATTTTTGTTGTCCCTGTTCTATCAAATGAAACTGCTGCCAATACAGTTCCATAAGTTGGTAAAAAGAAAAATCCGTTAACAGCCGGATAAACCGCAATCAATACCCACAACGGCATGCCTAATGCAACACCAACCGGCATTAAAGTAACAACAGTAGCTGCCTGACTGAATAAAAGCATAGAAAGAACAAACAAACCAAGTGCAAGAACCCAGGGAGCTTGTTGAATAATATCAGATATACCTCCAACGATTTCTAACCGATTCCCTTCAAAGAAAGAAGAACCCATCCACGAAACACCGAGTATTGATATAACAGCTACAACGCCGCCTGTCATAATACTTCCTTTAACAGCTTCAGCGGGCTTTGCCTTGAAGAAGATCATCATTATTCCTGCGGCTGCCAGCATAATGATCATTATTGCATCACCCATTTCTAATTTTTCGATAATTGATTCTTTTCCGGATAACATTTCATAGCTCGGACGAAGTTCAGGAAATATTCCAATGAATACGACGATCACAATCGCAACTAAAAATATTAATAATGAGTTACGTGCATGTCCTATTTTTTCTTTTGCCATTTCCACAGCGGCAGTTGCTTCCTGAATTTTTCCGGACTTTAATCTTTCCTGATATTCAGGATCGTCTTTAAGTTCTTTACCTCTCCATGCAATTGATAAAGTACCAACTAATATTCCTAAAATTGAAGCCGGAATTATCACAATCATAATCTGAAGCAGGCTTACATTATAAGAAACAAGTGCAGCCAACAATGCAACAGTAGCAGCGCTGATCGGTGAAGAAATTACTCCGTACATTGAAGCTGTAACGCTGATTGATAATGGTCTTTCCGGACGAACACCTGCTTTAGTTGAAACCTCTGCAATAACTGGCAGCAGTGCGTAAATAACATGCTGTGTGCCGCTTGCAAGTATTAAAAAGTAAGTAACAAAAGGTGCAACGAATGTGATATTACGTGGGTTTTTTCTCATCACTTTTGTAGCAAGAGATATAAGATAATCCAGCCCACCCGCTGATTGCATTGCTGCCAATGCTGTAATAACAGCGATTATCATACCCAGAACAATTCCCGGAGGAGAGCCCGGAGGCAGTCCGAAAAGAAAAACAAATATTACCAGACCCAGACCGCCCATTGTGCCTAATCCGATTCCACCAAGCCTTGCACCTATCACTATGCAGGCGAAGAGTATGAGAAGTTCAATCCACATCATGGCTGCACCTTTTATTTATTTAGTTGATCATCGTTTTTATTGATTAATAAATTTCATAATATTCTTGAATCTTTGTCGGATCCTGAGTCTTCAGCAATGCAAGTCTTAAAAGTACTCTCGCTTTGGAAGGAATCAGTTCATATGAAGCTACGAATCCGAGTGCATCATCATCTAGTTCAACATCTCTTCCAACAAAACCTGTGACGACACGTGATGCACGAACAACAACAACACCTTTGCTTCTTGCATACTTTAATGCTTCAATGCAGGCATCTGTTAGGTTGCCATTACCTAGACCACTTGTAACAATTCCTTTTGCACCAAGATCAACTGCAGCTTTAATCAAATCGCCGGGTGCATCTTCATAAATTGCAATAACATCAACTCTTGGTAGGCTGGTTAAATTATCAACATTGAACTCTGTCTGATACGTATGTTTCTTATCAGGAACATCAACGTAATTGATAACTCCATAATTAACAGTTCCTAATGGACCAACTAGTGGAGAGAAAAAAGTTTCAACTGCAGTTGTATTTCCCTTGATTACTGCACGACCTGTATGAATGAGATCATTAGCAACCACCATTACACCGCGATCCCACGATTCTTTACTTCCTGCAACTGCAACAGCATTGTAAATATTCAACGGACCATCTGCACTAAGAGCGGTTGATGGACGCATTGAACAAGTCAAGACAACAGGCTTCTTTGATTTTATTGTTAGGTTAAGAAAGTAAGCAGTTTCTTCCATTGTGTCAGTTCCGTGAGTGATAACAATTCCATCAACATCATCTTTTGCTAATAAGTTCATTAGCCCGTTTAACAAGTTTCAACCAAACCTGATCGCTCATATTCTGGCTGCCGATATTTGAAATCTGCTCACCGGTTACATTAGCAATCTCCTTTAGCTGAGGGACTGCATTAATTAATATGTCAACTCCTACCTGACCTGATTGATATCCTGCCTGTACTTCAGTTGGTGCAGCACCTGCAATAGTTCCGCCGGTAGCAAGAATAACTACGTTAGGAAGCTTTTGTGCATTTAATGTAAATGCAATTGCAAAAACCATTAAGAAACTAAGTAACCTTTTCATAACACTACTCCTTTTAATTATTAATAAATTTTATTTATTATTTATAAACAGGTTCATACATTTTACTTTTAATAAACTTTCTGATATTCTTTGGTTTTTTAACACGGGCTAATCCGCTCCTGAAAATTTCTTCAGCAACTTTAACCGCTACGTTAACAGACACTTCTCTAATATTTTTTATCGGTGGATAGATCAATCCTTTAGAAAAATCTTCTTCAGTTATTTGTTCAGCTACTGCTTCTGAAGCAGTTAGAAGCATTTCATCAGTAACTCTTTTTGCTTCTGTTGCGTAAATTGCTAAACCCAATGCAGGAAAAATAAAAACGTTATTACCTTGTCCCGGAGTAAATGTTTTTCCATTATATGTTACAGGTGCAAAAGGACTTCCACTTGCAAAAATTGCTTTGCCTTTACTCCAGGTATAAGCTTGTTCTGCGGTACATTCTGAATGGGAAGTTGGATTTGAATATGGAAAGATAATCGGTCTTTCATTGATTGCACTCATATTTTCAATAACCTGCTGAGTGAATGCTCCGCCGACAGTACTTACTCCAATAATTGCTGTTGGTTTTATTTTCAAAATACTTGCTGCAAAATCATTCGATGGTTCACTGTCGTGGGCAAACGCTTTTTGATGATCAGCAAGATCAGTTCGTGATTTTACTAGTAATCCGTTCACATCAAACATCCAGCATCGTTTGTATGCTTCTTCTTTGCTCAATCCATCCTTCTGGAATTTTTTAACAAGCATATCGGCAATACCGAATGCAGCAGCACCAGCTCCAAGAAAAAGAAATTTTTGCTCTTTAAAAGGTTTGTTCAATAATCGGCTGACTGCAATAAATCCTGCAACAGCTATTGCTGCAGTTCCCTGAACATCATCATTGAATGTGCAAACTTTATCTCTGTATTTCTCTAATATTTTAATTGCATTAACCCCCGCAAAATCTTCCCATTGTATACAAACTTTTGGATAAACTTTTGTTACTGCTTTTACAAATGCTTTTATAAAATCATCATACTCTTTTCCGGTAACTCTTTTTTGTTTTAGTCCCGGGTAAAGAGGATCGTTTAAATACTTTTCATTATTTGTACCAGCATCCAGAACAATAGGAAGTGTGTATTCAGGAGGAACCCCTGCACAGCTTGTGTACAATGCTAATTTGCCAATAGGGATACCAATTCCAAAAATTCCGAGATCACCAAGTCCCAAAATTCTTTGACCATCAGTAACAACAATAAACCTGACATCTTTAACAGGCCAGTTTTTAAGAAGAGTCTCAATCCTGTTTTTATTTTTTATCGATATAAAAAGACCTCGTGGACGTCGGGCAATATGGCCAAATCTTTCACAGGCTTCTCCGACAGTTGGTGTATAAACTAAAGGTAAAAATCTTGCTGGATCGCTTATTATAGTTCTGAAAAATAATGTCTCGTTGATGTCGAGTAAATTTGATAAATAAATGTATTTATGGATTGGCAGTTCAATTTCTTTTAATTGTTGCTGTACACGTAATATTTGTGTTTCAAATGATTCAATACCATCGGGCAACAATCCCTCCAAATTAAACTTTTGCCTTTCTTTTTTATTAAAGGCTGTTCCTTTAGTATTGCGAGCATCACGCAGCATTAAATATCCTGTTGATTTTTTCATCCTTTTACTTCTCTATTTGTTTTCAACTCATCATTGCTACTATTACTGGTCCCCATGCTGTAAGTAAAATATTTCCAAGCGCATAAGGAACGGTATAACCGAGCACTGGTAATTTACTGTTTGCTGCATCCTGAATTGCTTTTAACCCTGCGGTTGTAGTTCCTGCACCCGACTGAGCACCAAGCAGTATAACAGGATTAATTTTTAATAAATAATAACCCACATAAAGACCAACAATGTGAGGCATAACAGCTACGATAAGACCGGCCAGAAGCAATCCTAAACCAGTCTGTTCTAATCCTGAAATAAAACTTGGCCCTGCAGAAAGACCAACAATACCAATGAAAGTTGAAAGACCAACATTGTCAAAAATCCAGAGTGCGGCATCAGGTATGCGTCCAAACTTTGGTGTTTTAGAACGAAGCCATCCAAATACCAAACCCATTATAAGTGCACCGCCGCTGGTAGTGAGTGTAATCGATATACCAAAAACTGAAACAGCAAGCAGTCCGACTAACCCGCCAAGTAAAATTCCAAGTCCAACAAATATCATATCTGTTTCAGGAGTAGCTTTATCAATATATCCAATTGCTTTTGCTGCGCGTTCAACATCAGGAAGAAGGCCGGATATTTTTAAAAGATCACCGCGATTTACAATAGTTTCCGGTGCGAATGGCATCTCCTGCCCGGTACGAATTAATTTGTGAAGCTTAACCCCCTGCCCGTATTTTAGTCCTATTTCCCGAAGTGATATGCCTGCTGAATTTTTGTTAGTGATTATCAGATCTCTGTAAGCAATTGGATAATCCAATAATTCCTGATCCATCACCTCCGGACCAATATCATTAAGCTTTTCAAATAGGACTCTGTACCGAGCCATTACGGATATGATATCACCTTCCTGAATTATTGTAGCAGAATTTGTTTCAATAATATTTCCCGCCCGGCGAAATCGATGTATAAATATTCTTGAATCAGTTACAGTTTTTTCAATATCTCCGACACTTAATCCAAACCATTTTTCATTAGTAACCTTAACTGCACGTAGCCGCCAATCCTCAAATGCAGAAGCTAATCCATTATCATCTTCAGTTTTTCCTAATATTTTTTTCTCAAGTTCACGGCTTGCAGATTTCAAATCAATCTTTAAGAGTTTTGGTGCAAATGATGAAAGGAACCAAACAAGAAATGTTGTACCAACCAGATAGGTAACAGCATAAGCAACAGGTATGTTGTTGAGCAGGATAGTTTTTTGGTCTTCAGAAATTGAAAGCCGTTGAATCGATTCACTTGCAGTTCCAATAACTGTAGATTCAGTGAATGCACCGGCTAGCATACCAGCAGTTGTACCGATATCAAAATTCATCAGCTTGCCCATAAGAAAAGCTGTAACCAAACAGGTTACGCAAATAACAACTGTAAGAATTAATTGAGGAATGGCATCTTTCTTTAATCCCTGAAAAAATTGAGGACCAACTTTGTAACCAGTTGCGAAGAGAAACAAATCAAAGAAAATTACTTTAACAACAGGGTCAATATGAATATTAAATTGACCGATAAGCACTCCGGCGAATAAAGTTCCCAGCACAGCTCCTACTTTAAAATTACCAATGCTGATTTTTCCAATTGAAAATCCTAAAGCGAGTACAAGAAAAAGTGCTAGCTCCGGATATTGTTGAAGTATTTCAATAAAGCTATTCATACAATTCCTTTATTTGCATACTCATTGTTAAAAGTAGTAACTCATATAAACTCTGGAGTAGAGAAAATTAAAAGTTTGATCGTACTGCTGCGGTTCTATAATCTGAAGATAATTTTCAACTCCAATTGTAAAATCATTACGATTATAAAAAGCTATTGTAAGATTTGCTGAATAAACCGGAGGTTTGGCATCATCAAAACGCAATTCATTTGAGAGAATTGATCCTCCTATACCGATACCAAATGGAATGTGTATCCAATTTCTTAAATCAATACTAAAAGCCAGTCCAAAATTATATTGAAATTGACTTTCACTTTCAGCAGCATAAACCTCTCCAAAGCCTCCTTCAAGTTTTGCCAGCATTCCAAATACGTCACTAAATCTTGCTGCAAATCTAAGATCTGCCTTAGTTGTTAAGCTCTGGTAGTTATTAATAACTTGACGATTAATCAAAGTATCTATCTGAGTAATTGTTGTATCCGTTTCAGCAAAGATATCGATAAAGGTCAGATCTGCTGTGTTGAGAGCGATTGTTCCTGAAAACATAATATCTTCACTTTCAACAATTCTAAATAACCATCCAATTCTGAAAATTGATCCGGCTGATACGCCTTCAGATGCAAGTGATAGAAAATTATTTCCCAACCTGGCCATACCAAAGCCCTGAATTTGAATTGCAGCCCAATTCCTTATAGCGTACTGAAATTCGAATCCACCTGTTGTGTAAGTGACATCTGGTTCAAATTCCACCGTTTTGCTGACTCCGCCAATCGTAACTGGTATTGTAGTTTCCAGCATCTCAGCAATTCCAACACCGAGTAAGAATTTTGTACTTACGAATGGATCATCGACTCCTGATATAGAAGTAAATATGTGTTTACCCCGCGATGGTAAATAGGTTGTGTCTGAAATTTGTTCTGATAGAGTTGTGGTATCAGCAGTTTGTGCTAATACATTCATAACTGGCGTGATACCAGATAAGATGATTAGACTGAGTAAGATTTTGGTTAAGTTTTTCATAATATTAAATATTTCATAGTGGTATTAATATTCCCGTACTCAACCTTAACCCTGTACTCTTAAAATTTGATAAATAATTTTCGGTGCCTGATTCTCCTTCTTCAGAAAGAATGCTGATTAAGCCTTGAATATATCTTAGCTCAATAAATAAAGATGGTCCGCCAATGGGAATTTTATAGCCGATATTAAAGAAAGCAAGTGCGTCATAATTGATAAATTCATCCTTGATATCCGTTTCTTCAGATTCAAATTCAAGATATGCACTGCTCAAAAGTTGGGCACTAATTCCGCTGCCAACATAAAAATTCCCGGCATTAACTTTAAACATTAATGCAAGACCAAAATAGTTTTGTTTGACTGTATATTTCAGAGTTGTGTCCTGAAATCCTTCTTCTATGTTGTAATCAATCTTAGAGCCTCTCTGTTCAAATGAAGGTTCCAGAGAAATTACAAAGTCCCCGGTCGGCTGAAAATCAAAATTGCCTCCAACAGCAATCCCATATATAGATCCATAACTAAAATCTTTAGGTGGATTACCGCCGAAGCTGGAATTGTTAATACCACCCCATACTGACATTTGAACCTGCGCAAGTGAGCCGCTGCAAATTGTAAACACAAAAAAGGTTATGAGTAAATAATTTATTAAGTTTTTCAAAAGTACACTCCTGCTAATCAAAGTTTTGCAAATGGCGGAGTAAACAGCATTACACCAAATTCCAAACCTGCGCCTTTTTTACCACCTTCAAATTCGTGATCATAAGTAAGTGCAAATACGGCATACTGACTCGGTTCCCAGCGTAACCCTGCTCTGTATTCGGCTGGAACATCCAAATCACCTTCAGAGCCTGTAATTTCACCAACAATCGACCACTCAGGGCTGAATGGGTACCAAGCTAAACGAGTGGCGTATGTAAACGCCCAGGCTGTTTTGTCTTCTGACCCATAGTTATCTGTAACACTGGCTCCCGGCATTATATCCCATGAAAGTGTGTTGTTAAAAAATGCAAGTGTTATTGGTGAATTCACCCAGAATGATTGAAACCCATCATTTACTCTATCCTCACCGGCAAGCAAACCGGGATCTAGACCAGTACCTCCCTTAAATGCCCAACCTCCGGTTTTAGACTCATTCTCATAAATCATATACTTGAAGTAAAAAGAGGTCGAGTATCCGTCATCGGTAGTCGGGTCATCATCGTTGTTATAGATATATACGGCAGCGGTAAATTCCCAGCGGGGAAACAGCGAAAAGGTGTTCATCAACATAGAGTTTCGTTCACCATAAGTCAGGATAATGGTTGCAACTCCATGTGGTTTCGACAAGTAATTATCTGAATTAAACTGCTGACTTTGAACCGGTCTATTTGAGAGTATTACCAGGCAAAATAATATTACGGTTGATATTTTTGTTATGTTAAGATTCATATTACTGTTTCAATCCAATTATAAAGTTTTATTGATGATTATATAAAATTATTTTATCATAAAAATTTTCACTCGATTTTAAAAATTAATCTCAAAATCAAGAGTATAAATACTTCCTGTTCCTCCAACAGCATAGGGTAATGCCAAACCACCTACCGGACTCTTATTCGTGTAAATATATTGAGCATTGAATCGAGCGAATCTGTTGTTAAATGGGAACCAATTCAAACCAGCTCTTAATTCCCAAGGATTGCCATACTCTCCAAATATTTTAGAGCCAGCCAGGTACAACTGAAGAGCCTGAGGTAAAACCATACCTGAAGCTTGTAATTGAAATCCATTGTCAAAAAGCTGATCGAAATTAAGTGGAGGACCAGTAACCCTGAAGTTATCAACCCACCGCCAATAATATTCTCCTTCAAGAGCCAAACCATTATACTTGACACCAGCATCGAAGCTAGTCATTTGATACCTAACTTTATCGATTTGAGTTCCGGCACCGAACAGGTCGGGTGCAAAGATTACACTTCCATCTGATAAACGGATCTGGACATTATCAAATGCACTGTTAGTCGGCTGACCCTGACGATCCTCATCACTCCTGGTGAAATGTAAAGCAACTCTGGTAGCAACCGCCTGGTGATTCTCGAAATCACCGTAGCTGCTGTTCATCATTCCATACTCCCCGGTAGTTGGGAAGTATGCTAATGACATAGAAACCGTATTGAAGGAATTATCGAGCTGTCCGGCATCAATTCCTAACTGGCTCAGGTTATTACCAATCATAAATTGGTAGTCAAGTTCATCAACAATCTTTCCTTTTAACCCAAAACCCATCGTATAGGAAGGTCTGAAAAACTCGTCACTTATCATTCGGTTGTCGACAAATATCCAATTTGGAAATTGTCCTTCAACACTTCTTGCTCCCGGTAAAGAGATCGTACCTCCGACAAGTGTAAAATGCTTGTTAAAATTATAAGAAAGGAGACCAGCAACAACTACTTGAGCCAGCTGGCCCTGGGCTGTATTATTAGTCCAAACATAAAGCAGATATCTAAATTTCTGGTCAAGGAACCAGCCCCCGAAAAAGATCAATGCTTTTTGGAGCAGTACATCTTGGCGCTTTTTTATGTCAAATGTCTGCCCGAAAGAATTGGTGTACTCTGATTCAAGCCCCAATTGGTTAAGGTAACGTACGTAAGTATAGAATCTTAAATTAACATCGCCAAATTTTGTGCTGGCCACCTTAGTGCCTAACATTGGTGTATAGCTTCCAGTCTGGTCTGTGCTGTCATTACTTGTTGATGTCTGCTGCAGTGAAGAAGGTGTGTCTTGTGCATAAGAAGGAATGCTGAGTAAAATAATAAAACTAAAACAAATTGTTCTTAAAAAATAGATTTGAATCGTTCGCATAACACAATGTCTCTTAAATTTAATTTAATAAATCAATAACTCTTCAGATAGTTATTCTGTTACTTGGTTAAATTTGCCTTCTCCCACGCTCTAACTTTTG
>CAWEUT010000018.1:0-209103 GCA_963812305.1 uncultured Ignavibacteriaceae bacterium | reverse complement strand
ATATAATGAGCTAAAACTAATGGGTCTACAACACGCGTAACAGGCGGAGAATCAAATAGAATAATATCGTAATTTGAATGAGAAAGATGAGCAAAAAGAGATTTCATTCTAGGAGAACTAAGCATTGTTCCAGATTCATCTGTAAGTCCTCCAGCAGGAAGAACATCAATTAATTTTGATGCACGTGAATATATCTTTGGATTAACTGATCTTTGGTAAGAAAGTCAATAAGTCCTATATCGTTAGTCGTATAGTCCGAAATGTTTTTGTAAGATCAGCTTTTCGTAAATCACAATCAACAACCAAAACTCGTTTACCTTCCTGCGAAATTGACACTGCAAGATTAGCAACAACCGATGTTTTTACCGAGTTTTCTTCACAGCTTGTAACCATTATTATTTTCTTTATCAGGATCAAGTCTTTTGAAATAATTTTGTTCTAAATAACCTGTATGTTTCAATTAGTCCTTCATCCTTACTGATAAGTGAGGCGATTTTATATTCAGATTTAGAGTTTTTAATATCCTTTTGAACTTCTTTAGAGTACTTAGGAATAATTGAGAGAATAGGTATCTGAAATTCAGATTCTAGTTCATCAAGATTAACAAATCTGGTTCTGTACAACTCCATAGAAAAAATAACTAATATTCCAGTAAAAGCTTCCCAGAATTAAGCTAACTAATAATAAGTAAAGATTTTTTGTGGCCAAGAAGGATCTTGGGGAATTTTAGCTTCATCTAACGATTGTAATATCCTGCATTCTTGAAAGTTCGGCAACTCTCATTGCTTCCCTCTGATCTAAAAGAATAGTAAATATTCTTTCATAAGTACCTCTTTGTCGCATTAATTGTGCTAATTGATTTTCCTGTGAAGGAAGTCCACGCATTTTAACTTCATACTTAGACATAAGATCATTAATCTTTAAAAGTTTTTTCTCAAGAGTATTAGATCATAATTTTGTAAGCAGTTATAGTATTTTCATTAAATGCTGAAAGCTTTGATTTTGTCTGCTTAATCTGCTCATCAATTGCAATAACATCTGGATGATTCTCAGTTCTTTTTTGAAGAAGTTCTAATCGTTGAAGTTCCAGATCAGCAAGCTGACGCATCAACTGGAGAATGGAGAATTTCCGTCAGCAGCGCTTCCTTGCGGTCCTAGCCCGGTTTGATCAAAGTAACCGCTTTTCTTTAATTCTTTTTCAAGTTCAGCAGCTCTGTTTTTATAATCGGATAACTGCATATCTGTAGTATTTTTTTCAGCTTCAAGACTGCTTAAAGATCTTACTAATTCCTGCGAACTTGCATCAATAGTCATTATTTGACCACTTGCCTTAAAACTGCTTAACTGATCTTCAGACTCTTTAAGATTATCCTGAATTTCATTAAGCTGTTTATCAACAAAGTCAAAGAATATCTTATTAACTCTTTCTTTTGAGCAAGTCTTGATTCTCTGATATTTATCAACAATTGTATTTGCAATAACGGCAGCAGATGTCGCTGAACTTGCTGAATAAGTTATGCTAAAAATATCAGTTTTACCTTCTCGTGCTAACTTTAGTGTTTTTTTGAGTATCTCACTACAACACGTTTCGGGATAATCATTTAATGACTAATAACAATTTCACTTTTTATTGGCGCTTCTTTCCAATTGATTTTAATAGAAAAATCTTTATACTCTAAAGTAGCATAAGGTAGTATTTTTAGGTGCTGCTGATGATGTGTCATAAGTTGAACTGTATCAATTTTAATCAAATAAGTTGATTTTGATAAATCTATTGTCTACAGCATCAAATAATACATAAGTGTCTTCAGTTTCTTTTTTAATTATAAATTCACCCGGTATTAATAGTTGAAGTATCACCAATAATATTTCAAACTTTTCAGGTACAATAAATTTCCCGCTATTCTTTGATCTAAATACAGGGTCGAGCATATCTAGATATGTTTTATTTATTTTGTAAGTTTTACCATTGCCCCATTTAAGTTCATTTATATTACAAAAAAGATCGAGTTCGTCAACAACTTTACTCATAACAGTATTCGTAGTAATAAGTTGCATTTCAGTTTCAATTTGATCAGTAGATTGGAGACTTAAGCATAGTAGAAATATCTGGAGCTCCAAAGCGTCTATCTTCCGGATTACTTTCTTTTTTAAGTATCACAGTTGCTTCATATTTTGGTTCTGCAGTAAAAGCATAAGTAAGTGCAATTGCAAGCATAATTACAATACTTAGCAAGCAGGATATATTTGTTTTTGATAATAAGTTGAAATATCTCTAAAAGAGTTTTTTCTTTTTTAGGAATTTCAGTGCTCGTCCTAGTTTAAATGTCCTATTATTGTTGTTATTATTATTGTTCATCTTTATTAAAATTAAAATTAGTTATTAAATAGATTAATTACCTAGCACGACCACCAAAAGTGTTGTAAGTACCGCTAGTCCAGATAGTAATAATACCATACTGTCCGGCATCTAGCCCAAAAACTTCTTGGAACAAATATCCTATCTCCAGATTTAAGACCAATATCATCAGCTGTTTTATTTGCTTCCATAAGTTCATACGCATCTAACAAGAATTTCCTCATTACCTCTGATAATATAAATATCACCTGTGGCAGCTGAACCTGTTACACCTCCTGCAAGGGCAAGAATACCTGTCATATTTTCAATATCAGTTACATAATAATAGCCTGGTGTTCTAACCTCACCCAGAATATTAATTCTTAAAAAGAGGCTGAATTGTAAGTGCGGGATCTTTATACAATTCAGAATATTTTTTAAAAATAGTTTTCTTAATTTCTTTATAATCAATATTTGTCGTTTGTAACAAGTCCGATAAATGGAAGTTGAATATTTCCATCCTGTTGAATGTTGTAATCTCCGGTAATCTGATCCGTAATATTTAAAAAAGTTATCCTTACTCCATCTCCGGGATTGAGCTTTTGTGCCTGCACAATCAAGGATAATAAGAAGAATAAACAAAACAGAATTATTGATTTTCTCATTTGATTTCCGAAACTTAAAGGATGAATACTTTTGAATGTTTAAATTTAAGTAATATTTATTTACAAACCTTATGCCGTATAATTAGTATATTTGTTAACTGTTTTTAATTAAATAATAATCCAATAATAAAACAATGGATGAATTTGGTGCAATGAGTAATAATTTATGGATCATTATGCAACGTTTAATTATTTCACTTCAATAGGTTTTATCAAAATTAAACATTTATTTTAATTAATAAAACTGAATTGTTCAAAAATATATCTTAGCACTAAAGTTGTAGTAGACCTCAAATTATGAACAAGATTTGGGTTACAGAGTAAGCATTTCGAGTTAATCCTCCGCCTTAGGAGGATTAGTCGGTGAGAAATCTTGTGATGATATTATTCGGTTTTCACGGACCAAGCAGGTTGTCCGACTATTCAGAAATAAGGGTAGCCGTAACAATTTCAAGTGTGCGATTTTGACTTTGTTTCAGCATGACATAAAAGCTGAACTTTGTTAAAAGGTTGTCACAGACCAATTCGTGACAAGAGATTAAGGAATAAATTGAGAAAGAAAAAATCTTTAAGTGATAAACCGTATCTTTAAATTATAACAATAAATATCTTTTTAAGACTTAAAATAAACTAATGGAGAAAAAATGAATATCCCGTTTTTGGATCTAAAAGCAAATTACAATTCAATAAAACCAGAAGTTGATGCTGCAATACAAAATGTACTGGATAATACAGCATACATTTTGGGAGCCTCGGTTCAAAATTTTGAGAAAGACTTTGCAGCCGCTCAACACGTTAAATATTGTTTAGGAACCAGTTCCGGAACAGATGCAAATCACTTAGTGCTTTGGGGATTGGGTGTTGGAGCAGGGGATGAGGTAATTATACCTGCAAATACTTTTATTGCAACAGCATGGGGTGCTACACTCTGCGGTGCTACTCCTGTTTTTGTTGATTGTCATCCGGAGAGTTATAACATCGATCCTGCAAAGGTTGAGGCAGCTATAACAAGTAAAACAAAAGCAATTGTTGCAGTCCATCTATATGGGCAAAGTGCTGATCTTGATCCATTAAAAGAGATTGCAAAAAAGCATAATCTTATTCTTGTTGAAGATGCTGCTCAGGCTCATCTTGCAGAATATAAAGGTAAACCAATTGGTGGATTAACTGCTGCTGCTTCATTCAGTTATTATCCGGGTAAAAATCTTGGTGCTTACGGCGAAGGCGGTGCGGTAACAACAAATGATGAGGAATTATTTAACAGAGTTAAAAAATTAAGAGAACATGGACAATCACAAAAATATTATCACGATTCTTTCGGACATAACTACAGAATGGAAGGTATTCAAGGTGCTGTTCTTGGTGTTAAAGCTTAAACATTTAAACAAATGGACCGATGCCAGAAGATCAGTAGCAGCAAAATATAATGCTGGATTAAAAGATGTTGCTAAAGTTATCACACCAAAAGAAATGTCTTATGCAAAACATGTTTATCATTTATATGTAATTCAATTGAATGATGGCAGTCTTGAAGCAAGTAATCAGCTTAGAGACAAGTTAAAAGATTATTTAACACAGCAGGGAGTTAATGTAGGTCTTCATTACCCAATTCCATTACATATGCAGGAATGTTTTAAAGGTTTAGGATACAAGAAAGGTGATTTCCCAAACAGCGAAAGAATTGCTGAAGCAGGTTTATCACTTCCAATGTTTCCAGAGATGACTGATGAACAGATCAATTATGTTGTTGGGAAGATTAAGGAGTTCTTTAAGAATTAAAAATCAAGAATCAAATCAAGAATTAAATCATATAGTCTATAAGACCAACTATTTAATTGCCCGGAGAGGAAAACTTTCCGGGTTTTTATTTTTGATTCTATTATTTCTAAACTCTCAATTTGTCTCATTATTTGATTTGCTTTTTACATATCTCATTTTGATATGATGATTTGAGCTAAATAAGGCTAATTTACTTATAAAATAGGGTATTAGACTAATGGCATAATTCTGGAAAGTTTACAAAAGCTTAACTATTTCAAAAATACCTATGAAAAAAAATTACAGATATAAATACTTTTTCGGAATCGCAGATTTTACAATCCTTTTGTTCTCCTTCTTAGTTTCTATTTTTATACTAAGAAATGATGATAAAGTTAATTTCTTCGAATTTTATTCAGCAATTCCCGGAATACTACTTTTAATCTTTGCTATCTCACTTATAATCTTACTAATATTTCAATATAATGGATTGTACAGATTAGATATTATTCTAAACAGATCAACACATTTTACACATATTCTAAAAGCTATTTACTACAGTTCTTTGCAAATTGTACTGCTGTCATTTATTCTTGATTCGAATATGATACTTGATTCCAGATTACTTTTTGTTTTCTTCTTTTTAGTATCAATCGGGCTTTTGTTTTTGATAAGAGTTGAACTGTTAAAGTGGGTATTTGTAGAATTGAGCCAGACCAGTTTTAAGAGAAACGTAATTATAGTTGGTAATGGAAAATCCGGAAAACTACTAGCAACGAAGTTATTGTATGAAAATCCATTAGGACTTAATATTCTTGGGTTTGTTGATGAAGAAAGACACGTTGGAGATTTTGTAGTAGCTGGTAAAAAAGTTTTAGGAAATTTTAATGATCTTGAAGAATTAGTGAATACAAGGATTGTTGATGAATTGATAATTGCAATTGATAATCAATCCTATGAAAGATTTTTTGATGTAGTCGATCGATGTAAAGAATTAAAAGTTCCAATAAGAATGACATCAAATTTACTTGATGTAGTCAATCAAAGATTGAAAACTGAAAAGTATGGAGATATTCCGGTAATTGATATTGCACCTCAATATAATGATAACTTTACATTAGGATTAAAAAGGATTTCAGATGTTGCAATTGCATCTTTTGGAATTTTAGTTCTATCACCATTTTTTGCATTGATAGCTTTACTCGTAAAATTATCTTCACCAGGACCAATTTTCTTTAAGCAGGCAAGAATCGGAAAAGATGGAAAAGAATTTAGTTTCTATAAATTCAGATCGATGAAGACATTAGATTGGAGAAGATGAAGATAGAAAAAAGATGATGATTGAGTTTATGAAGCAATGGTAAAGAAAACGGTGCAAGTGATACTAAAGTAATAAATGAAAGCAGAGTAACCTGGATTGGTAACATCATCAGAAAAACTTCTTTGGATGAATTACCCCAATTATTTAATGTTATAAAAGGTGATATGAGCCTTGTTGGACCAAGACCTTGTTTGCCTTATGAATATGAAAATTACGACGAGTGGCAGAAAAGAAGAGTTAGTGTAATTCCCGGTTGTACAGGTGTATGGCAAGTATGGGGAAGAAGTGTTGTTACTTTTCAGGAAAGTGTTGTGCTTGATCTTTATTATATAAATAATATGTCTCCCTGGCTCGACATACAACTGATCTTTCAAACAGTCCCTGTGATGTTGTTCTCAAGAGGCGCAAAGTAAAATTTATAAGAGGATTCTTATGAAAGTTGCAGTAATTGGATTAGGATATTGGGGCCCAAACTTATTAAGAAATTTTCTATCTCAGCCTGATGTTGAACGAGTAATTGCTTGTGATATGAGAGAAGATAGATTAAAAGTTATGAAACAAAAATTTCCGGGTGTTCAGGTTTCAAATAATTGTGAGGAAACTTTAACCGGTGATTCTGATTTAATCGTAATCGCTACACCTGTTGCAACTCATTTCCCTATCGCAAAAAAAGCTCTTGAAAACGGAAAACACATCTGGGTAGAAAAACCATTTACAGCTAATGTTGCCGAAGCAGAAGAACTTATTGAAATTGCAGAAGCAAGAAATCTTAAAAATATTTGTTGATCATACATTTATTTATAACGGTGCTGTTCTTAAAATGAAAGAACTTGTTGATAAGGGTGAACTTGGAGATATTCTATATTTTGATTCAGAGAGAATTAATCTTGGTTTATTTCAGCGTGATGTAAATGTTATATGGGATCTTGCACCGCATGATCTTTCGATAATGCAATTTATTATGGGTAAAAAAGCTAAAGCTATTTCTGCAAATGGTATTGCTAATTTTAACGGCAAAGAAAACATAGCCCATATAAGTATTTATTTTGAAGATAATTGTTTTGCTCACTTTCATGTTAACTGGGTTTCCCCGGTTAAGATTAGAAGAATGATAGTTGGCGGAACAAAGAAGATGCTTGTTTATGATGATATGGAAAATTTTGAAAAGATAAAAGTTTATGACAGTGGTATAGACATCAAATCTCCTGAAGGCATACACGAAGCTTTAGTACAGTATAGAATTGGTGATATGTTCTCACCAAAAGTAAATCAGACAGAAGCGCTTGCATTAGGTGCTCGTGAATGTTTGGATGCAATTAAAGAGGACAGGCAGCCTTTAACAAACGGATATGATGGATTAGAAATTGTAAAACTTTTGGAAGCAAGTGATAAATCATTAAAAGGCATGGGTAGAATTGTTGAAATTCAGGATTTAGTTCACTTCTAATTATTCAACTAATAATGCGGAAACAATTTTGGAAAAGAAAAATATTAATAATGTGAAACTGGGTAAAGACGTAAAGATATTTGATTTTGTAAATCTTTACGGATGTTCAATTGGTGATAATTCAAAAGTCGGAACTTTTGTAGAAATACAAAAAAATGCATCAGTAGGGAAGAACACAAAAATATCATCTCACACATTTATCTGTGAAGGTGTACATATTGGTGACAATGTTTTTATTGGTCACAATGTTACTTTTATAAATGATAAATATCCGCGATCAGCAAATCCTGATGGTTCTATGCAGACAGAAGCAGACTGGGCTGTAGTTGAGACATTTATAAAAAATGGTGCTTCGGTTGGGTCTTCATCTACAATTTTATGCGGTGTTACGGTTGGTGAAAATGCGATTGTTGGAGCGGGAGCGGTTGTTACTAAAGATGTACCTGCAAATACAATTGTTGCCGGGGTACCTGCAAAAATAATTAAGAAGATTTAAGGTAAGTTTTCTAATTTTCTATCTTGTGAATATCACAATTATCGATGATACAAGAACAACGAAATAAATAAATCCTAAGACGAGACTTTAATCATTCCCTTTGTTATCATCCCCGAAATCAGAATTTCTTCTAACAGATACTTCTGAATTTTCCCATTCACTCTGGTATATCTTTAAAACTGAATCTTTCATTTTAACACTTCTAAATCTGTTAGAAATTATGATTTTCAGAGTAATATTCAATTTTCGTTCCTATAATTAGGCTTTGAATAAGAAGCGAATTAGCTATTAATTTTGAAAGAATAGTAAAAATTACACGCAGTTTTTCTTAATAGCGAGATATTTACCTGCAGATAATACGTAGAATTATCAGATCAAAAAATCAATCCTCACGAATAATCATAATTCTTCTGTTAGCACTTCGACCTTCGGCAGTATTATTATTGCCAATCGGGAATGAATCGCCCAATCCATATATTTCCAATTGATTGGCTGAAACGCCTTGAGAGACGATGTAATCAAATACTGCTTTTGCTCTATCATATGAAAGTTTTTTAATAGTATAGACTGCACCCTGGCTATCCATATGACCTTCTATTCGCCATTTACTCTCAGGTTGATTTTGAATGTAGAAAGCAATTTCATTAAGGATAAGCTTTGCTGATTCCTTAAGGTTTGAGGATCCATTATTAAATGTATCTTCTCCTCTAAGATTGAACTGATAGAAAGTCTCCGCTGTTTCTTCCGGACATCCTAATGAATCAACTTTTGTATTTAATGGTGTGCTTGGACATTTATCAAGATAATCTGGAACCCCATCTTTATCAGTATCTATTGGACAACCAACTGAATCAACAGCAATTCCGATAGGTGTATTAAGGCATTTATCAAGATAATCAGACACGCCATCCATATCTGAATCAGGAGGACAACCAAATTCATCAACTTCAATATTAGCAGGAGTATCAGGACATTTATCAAGATAATCAGGCACACCGTCTTTGTCACTATCTTTAGGGCAACCAACTGAATCAACAGCGATTCCGGCAGGTGTGCTACTGCATTTATCAAGATAATCAGGTACACCATCACTATCAGAATCAAGCGGGCAGCCAAACTCATCAACTTTTACATCCGCAGGAGTATCCGGGCATTGATCATAACTATCAGAAACACCATCATTATCCGAATCAGGGCTACCGCTAAGTGCGTATGATACACCGACTAATCCAAACAAGTATGAATCATTTCCTGAAGAAGCTGAAATATCATCAAGGTAATCGGTGGATGTTGGATAATAACCAAGAGCCAAATTCAAACCAAAACGATCGCTCAGTTTATATCTTAATCCGCCCTCAATTAGAAAACTTACAATTTCAGTATCATACTTTTCTAATCTATTGAATTCTAACTTAGTACCATCACTATTCTTTGGATTAAATATTAGATAACCGGCTCCAACATTTAAATATGAAATTAGAGATTCATTTATAGAAAGACCAAAATTAACAGATCCTCCTATTTGAATAATATCCGTATATATATCTGTAGGAACTGTTCTTGGATTAGGTTGATCATTATTGGAAATAGTACCTCTGCTATCGCTAAAACTTAAACTTGTTCCTCCACCAAAAAGTTTTAATCCTAGTCTTGCATTGTTTATAATTAGTGGAAAGTATTCGATTGATCCTCGGATACCAGGTTCTATGTTAGAAGTTTTATAATCAGTAAATCCATAATTAATACCACTTTCAAGTGATAAGATGAAATTCTGTTTCAGAAAATCATTCGTATTTGAAATAGTTTGTGAATAGGAGCTTCGGATTGGAATAATAGAAAAAATTAAACAGGCAAAAAATATTTTAATATAATTTTTCATTCTAACTTTCTTCATAAAAGGATTATCAATAAATATCATTATAAAATTATATTTAAGATTTGTTCTTTATGCAAAGATAAGAAAAGACTTTACGTGATAACAATATTATCTTAGAAAAAATATTGGTAAGCGATCTGAGAATTAAGCATTCTCAAATCCATCTTTTATCCCATTTTATTTTCGGGTTATTTTATTTGAGCCTTCAAATTTTTACATAAGCGGTATTCAATGCTTAATTTGATTTACTTAATTTTGCCGTGAATTAATTAAAGAGATTTATATGAATGTACTAGAAGTTAAAAATCTTACTAAAAGATTTAATGGAATTACCGCTGTTGATAATGCCTCTTTCACTGTTTCGGAAGGTTCTGTGTTTGGTTTGATAGGTAGAAACGGAGCCGGAAAAACTACAACAATTAGAATGATGCTAAACATTTACTTTCCAGATGAAGGCGAAGTATTATTTAAAGGTGCAAAGATAGAACAGGACTTTAAAGATTCGGTTGGATATCTGCCCGAAGAACGCGGACTGTACAAAAAGATGAAAGTAATTGATATGCTTTTATTTCTTGCCGAACTAAAAGGTAAGAAGGGAAGTGAAGTCAATAAATCAGCTTTGCAATATTTGGAAAGATTTGATCTTAGCGGATAGAAAAAATTCCAAGGTTGAGGATCTTTCAAAAGGTAATCAGCAGAAGATACAATTTATTAGTACGGTGTTACACGATCCTGATTTTTTAATTTTTGATGAACCATTTTCAGGGCTCGATCCTATCAACACAAATCTTTTAAAAGAAATAATTCTTGAAATGAAAAACAAAGGTAAAGTTGTAATCTTCTCCACTCATCTTATGGAATTTGCAGAGAAAATGTGTGACTCAATTGCAATGATAGATAAGGGTAAAATAATTCTTAACGGTAAACTTTCCGAAATTAAAGAAAAATATGCAAGCAAAAATGTCAGCCTAAATTATCACGGAAACTTATCTTTTCTAAATAATCATCCGATGATTGAGAATATTGAAGACTATGGAAACACAACGGGCATTAAACTCAGGAATGATAATTCGGATCAGGAATTGTTAAAGCTGCTTATAGCAAATAATATTTCGATTAAGAAATTTAATGTGGATGAAATATCATTGCACGAAATATTTGTTTTGCTTGCGGGAAAGGAGATTGAAAATGTTTAATAAAAGAACACTCGCAATTATAAAACGCGAACTAAAAATGAAACTCTTCAGCAAATCTTTTATACTGATGACTTTACTTGTTCCTTTATTTATGATTGGAATATTTTCAATTCAATATTTTGTTCAATCCATGGCTGGTGAGCAGAGATCTGATTTGATAATAATCTCTGACTCAGATGAAATTTTAAACAAAGTGCAAAACGAAATATTTCTGACCAGTGCATTTAAATCGGGCGACCTTACCACAAGAACTGAAAAAACAGAATTATCAGATTTCACTTCTAAGCTAAATAAAATTAAACCTGATATAATAGCTCAAAGAATTACCGGAGTAGTTTTTATTCCTTCAACATCATTACAATCAAAAGGAGTTGAATACTACTCATCAAATCCAAATAACTCTTCTTTATTTTATAAAATCAAACCATCAATAAATAAAGCTCTGGTTGAGATTTATTTTGCAGGCAGGCTTTTAACTGAAGATGAAATTAAATTTGCAAGAAAAGATGTTGAGATAAATGGATTTAGAGTTTCAGCCGATGAAAAAGTTGCGGAAGAAGGTTACGGAAACAGAATTGCAATGGTATTGTTTTCGTTTCTTCTTTATATGGCTTTAATATTTTCCGGTTCGATGACAATGAATGCAGTAGTGGAGGAGAAAAGTAATAAGATTGTTGAGGTACTTCTTTCATCTGCAAGCAGCACCGAACTTATGGCTGGCAAAATTTTAGGAACTGTTATAGTTGAAGTTATACAGATGGCAATTTGGTTAAGTCCGATTGTTTTGTTGATATCAACCAGCTGGTTTTTCATTCCCCAGGAATTTATGCCGCAGATGAGTTTTGGTTTTATCCTTTATTTTCTTTTCAATTATTCTATTGCATTAATAACCTATGTTGCGCTCTATGCAACAGTTGGGGCTATATTTGATAATCCACAAGATGCACAATCCGGTGTTTGGCCGCTACTAATGTTAATAATGATTCCATTTTTTATTGCGCTTGGTATGGAATCGAATGCACAGAGCGGATTGGCACAAATCGCATCATTATTTCCATTCGCTTCTTTGATTGTTATGCCCGCGCGCATGATTTTAGTTGAAGTCCCTTTATGGCAGATATTACTTTCCTGTGCAATAAATATTGTTGTCTTGATCGGAATTTTTAAATTAGCAGGAAAAATATATCGCATCGGAATTTTACTTACCGGTAAAAAACCTAAATGGTCAGAGGTTTTTGGCTGGCTAAAGATGAGTTCCTGAAGCATTTTTAATTGAATCCAATTCCTAAGCACTTCCTCTAACCGGAGGTGCTTTTTTATAAGTTTACCACAAAGATAATTAAACCGCTAAATGGAATTATTTGTCTAACTTAACGGTTTAATAAACTGATATTATGAAAGAAAGATTTATTGTTTATGAATTTAAGAGTATTTATAGTTTTAACTGCAGCCTTATTAATATCTTCAAATATATTTGCTCAGAATCCGGAGAGAAAAAATAATCAAAACGGCAGCGCTCCAACAGGAAAAATTTCCGGTTATTTAATTGATGCTCAGACAAATCAAATAATTGAATATGGAAATGTTGTTCTATTTCTAACTAAAGATTCAACAATGGTAAACGGTACCATTTCTGATAAAGAAGGAAAGTTTACAATTGATAACCTGCCATTTGGGATGTACTACATTAAAGCATCGTTTATTGGATACGCTACAAAGTTTATAGACAGCATTCGGGTTAATCCAAAATCTTTAGAAGTGGATCTTGGTAAAATTTTTATTGATGAACAATCAATCGAACTCGGTAATGTTCTTGTAACCGGACAAAAGGAAATGATAATTAATAATCTTGATAAAAAGGTTATTAATGTTGAAAAAGATTTAACGAGCACAGGCGGTTCTGCAGTTGATGTTGTTGGAAATATTCCCTCCATTACTGTTGATCTTGATGGAAATGTTAGCTTTAGAGGAAATCAAAACATAATAATTTTAATTGATGGCAAACCCAGCGCATTAGTTGGTGCAAGTAACAGCGATATCCTTAAATAGCATACCTGCAAGTTCAATAGAATCCATTGAACTTGTAACAAATCCATCTGCAAGATATGATCCCGATGGTTCTTCAGGAATTTTAAATATCATTTTAAAGAAACGTATTGACGGCGGATTAAATGGTGCAGTAAGTTTAAACGCTGGCACTGGCGATAAATATAATGGATCGATAAACCTTAATTATAGAATGCCTTACTTTAATTTCTTTTCATCATTTGATTCGCGATTAATGAATAATGAAAATTATGGTAATTCATTCAGAACAAATAATATTCAAAACTCCACTTCGTTTTTAGATCAATCAAATAACGGAGTATTTAAGTTTAGATCTTACAATGTTAATGCCGGGTTAGACTATCTATATGATAATTTTAATACATTTACTTTTTCTTACCGGTACAGAAAGTTTGGTATGGATAGTGACGGATTAGTTAAGAATAACAATCTTGATTCATCTTACTCCACGACAAATTATTTTGAACGATCCAGTATAGCAGATAGAAATATGGGCGGAAGCAATTATACTTTAAGTTATCGAAGAACTTTTGAGTCTAAGGGGCAGGAGCTAACCGCTGATATTGTTCTAGGGGATTTTGCTATGGATAGAGATGAAGAAATTACTCAAACTAATTTTGATTTAAATCTTAATCCTGTGAACAATCAATTACAACAAGGGTTATCAAGTAACTCTAACCAGCAGTGGACTATTCAATCAAATTATATAAATCCCATTGAGGGATTTGGAAGAATTGAAACAGGGTTTAAGGTTACACTAAAAGATCTAAATTCAAAAAACAATTACGAATACTATGATAATGTATCAGCAATTTGGACTTCAGACCCATTGCAAAAAACTGATTTCGATTACAAAGAAAATATTTATGCAGTTTATGGAATTTACTCTAACAACATAAATAAATTTCAATATCAAATTGGGTTAAGAGCAGAGCAGGCAAATGTTGATGGCAGCGAGGCGGTTACAACAACTTCCTTCAGCAAAAATTATTTTGCAATATACCCAACCATTCATCTTGTTCAAGGTTTACCTGATGATCAAGAGCTACAGCTAAGTTACAGCAGACGAGTTGAAAGACCCAATAACAGGCAATTAAATCCTTATGTGGATAAATCAGATTCTTTAAATATTCAATTTGGTAATCCAACATTAGATCCCGAGTTTGTTAATTCCATTGATCTTGGTTATTCAAAATTCTTTGGTAAAACATCACTCACTTCATCAATCTTTTACAAGCTTACAAATGATGCTATTAATAGTATAACTTTTTTAAGAGATGATGGAGTTACAGCAACTACATGGCTAAACATTGCCAATAGTTCATCCTATGGTCTCGAATTGACAGCCACTCATCCTCTGTTTGATTGGTTTAAGTTAAACGGAAGCGCATCATATTTTTATACAAGGTTTGAACAACAAGAAATAGTAAGAAAAGATAATAGTTGGATTGCAAAGTTATCAGGTACAATATTATTTTCTAAGGATTTTAACATTCAGGTAAACGCAAATTATAATTCCCCGATTGTAACTGCACAAGGTAATATAAACGAAGTGTTCACAACAGATTTTGCAGCAAAAAAAGATTTTATGGATGGGCAGCTTTCACTCACGTTTAGAGTTAGTGATATCTTTAATACCAGGGATATGGAATCAGAAACTAACGGATTTAATTTTTCTTCTACATCATACAGAAAGATGGAATCACGTGTTGCTTATCTTGGAATATCATACAGGTTAAGTCCGGGAAATGGAAACAAAGACCGAAATAAAAAACCACGAACAGAAGACGGAATGGATGAATTTTAAGTATCAGTAATATTTTTTGATGGTGATTTGATAAAACGAATTCTATTCTGCTTTAAATATTGCAAGCAATTTTTCCGCAGCAAGAGTTGGTGTGATTTTATCTTTTAAAATTTCCTGTTTGATAGACGAAATCGCTTTTTGAACTTTTTCGTTGTTATAAAACTCATCACGTAATGTATCTTCCACCATTCTAAAAACCCACTCTATGGATTGATCTTTTCTTCTTTGATCAAATACTCCGGATTGTTTGATTGTCTTCTCAAATTTCTTAATCACATCCCAAAGCTCTGGTATTCCTTTTCCGGTTAATGCAGAGGCGCTGAAAGCTTGTGAAGTCCATCCTTTTGTTGCTGGCTGCAGATAGTGCAGTGCATTGTTGTAATCTGATTTAGCAATGTTAGCTTTCTTTTCATTATCGCCATCAGCTTTGTTGATCAGGATTGCATCGGTTAATTCCATTATTCCGCGTTTGATCCCTTGTAACTCATCTCCTGCACCGGCAATTAAAACAAGCAGAAAGAAATCAACCATTGAGCGAACAGTAACTTCACTTTGTCCCACACCAACAGTTTCAATAAGAATAATATCAAATCCTGCAGCTTCACAAATTGTAATTGTTTCACGACTTTTTCTTGTGACTCCGCCAAGATTTCCACCTGAAGGAGAGGGACGGATAAAACAGTTTTTCTCTTTTGATAAATTTTCCATTCGTGTTTTATCACCAAGAATACTTCCTTTGGTTACGGTGCTGCTGGGATCTACAGTAAGCACTGCAACTTTATGTCCTTGTTTTATCAGATACATTCCAAGTGATTCAATCAAAGTACTTTTGCCAGCGCCGGGCACTCCTGTAATTCCAATTCTTAATGATTTTCCTGAGTGCGGTAAAAGTTTTTTTAAGACTTCCTGAGCAGTATCGTGATGTAATGCATTATTACTTTCAATTAGTGTAATCGTTCTTGCAAGAATGTTTCTATCAAATGAGATAACACCATTCACATAATCATTAACTGAAAGCAGTTTGCGTTTCGGTAGAGTTAGTATCTTTATCAGATCTTGAACCTGAATTTGAACTATTTAGACCCTTAACAACTCGTACAGCAAATTCATCTCCGGAGTTTTCGGGTGCCCAATCGGGTTTGTAGGAGTTATTTTGTTTAGAAGATTGTTTTTTCATACGCCAAAAATAGAGAATCAGATTACTTAAATAAAACTTCCATTGTTTGAGCTTTGAAGATTAATAACTTAAGTTAAAGATAAATAATTTATTTTTTCTAAACCGTATTAAACTAAAATAAATTAAATATGAACGATACTTTTTCAATACTTACAACTAAATAAATAAAGGTAAAATTATGTTAAGAATGTTATTTGTCGTTATCAGCATCTTGCTGCTGTTAAATGCTTGCAGTTCAGGGGATCAGCTTACTCAACTTGTCGGTACAGAATGGAGTGTTACATCATTATTGGGTAAATCTCTAAATGCTGCTGATATTACCAAAGGCTTACCATCGCTTAACTTTAGTGATAATGGAAAGCTTTTCGGTTCAACCGGATGCAACAGCTTTACAGGCTCCTATAAACTTGAGGGCACAAAGCTTTCACTCGATCCAGGCGCGATGACAAAAATGATGTGTCCCGATAATACTGAGCAGGATTTTCTAAATGCAATTAATCAAGTAACAAACATTAAACATGAATGGAAACACCTTAAATCTTTTAAATGGTGCAAAACAGTAATGAGTTTGATACCTAAAACAAAGTGAATTATAAAATGTGAATAAATATTTCAGTAATTAGTTTGTATTATCAAAAAGTGAAAGTATTTTTTAAGGTGTTGTCTTAAAACTTTAATCTATTTTAGGAGGGCTTATGGATTCGAGAAAATTAACTGCCGAATTTATCGGCACATTCTGGTTAGTATTAGGTGGTTGCGGCAGCGCAGTTCTTGCAGCAGCTTTTCCGGGTCTCGGTATTGGTTTTGTTGGTGTTGCACTTGCATTTGGTTTAACTGTTCTTACAATGGCTTTTGCTATTGGGCATATTTCAGGATGTCATCTAAATCCCGCAGTTACAATTGGTTTATGGGCAGGCGGAAGATTTAAAGCTTCTGAAGTTCTTCCATACATAATTTCACAAGTTCTTGGCGGTATTGCTGGCGCAGGGGTCTTATATTTAATTGCAAGCGGTCAGGTTGGTTTCGATGTTAGCGGTGGTTTCGCATCAAATGGATATAGCGATCATTCACCAGGCGGATATTCATTAACATCTGGATTTGTTACAGAAGTTGTGATGACGTTTATGTTTTTAATGATAATATTAGGGGCAACAGATGAAAGAGCACCAAAAGGATTTGCACCAATAGCAATTGGTTTAGGATTAACATTAATTCACTTAATAAGTATTCCTGTTACTAACACATCAGTTAATCCAGCAAGAAGTACAGGTCCAGCCTTATTTGTTGGCGGATGGGCGATTTCACAATTATGGTTATTCTGGATTGCCCCAATAATTGGTGCAGTTTTGGCCGGATTTGTTTACAATTTTATTGGCGGTAAACCAAAGAAATAATTTCGGTTTATTATTGTTATTTTTTAAGCGTAGAATAAAAAAATATTCTACGCTTTTTTATTAAGTATCAATTTTTTTAAGGTTAAATATATGAGCGAGAGTATTTTAGATAAAGCAAAGACGGCTGCCGAATCATTCAAAATCAAAACAAATAGTTTAAATGAAATTTTTGGCGATAGTGAAAGAACTGAAATCGTTAGTCAGTTCAAAGAGAAAGGAATTGATAAGATTGAGGAAGTATTTGTAAGCATAGATAAATTTAAATCATTATTCTGTGAAGCTGGTTATGAGGTTAGCGGAATTAATGTTTCGTTAGGGCTGCCACCAGATATCTCAATTTCATTTAAGTTTTTAGGTTCAGTAGATGAAGTTAAAAGAAAAGAAATTGAAACTAAGCTTGGTGAAAATAAATCTGCCCTTATAATTTTAAATAGTTTATTTAAAGCCAGTGATTATACTGAAAAAATTAAAGTGGGTGAACTAACACTAAAATCAATTAATATAAAACTTGGGTTAATACCTTCAATAAGCGTTTCATTATCCTGACATAATTATGAACAATATAGAACAAGAGTTAAAAAAAGTTCTTAGTATTTTAGAAAAAAATAATTCGACCGAAATCTCTACTTCTTTAATAGAGGAACAATTAAAAATATTTTATTCGGGTGTAAAACTCCCGGTTTTAGCAAAACCTTGTTTAGTTGGTGATGGAATTCATCACATTAATGATATTGAATTTGATGAATTATTAGTCCTTCATAAAGAAGTCGCGGATGCCGGCAGACTAATTAAATTTGTACCAGCTTCAGGTGCGGCTTCTCGTATGTTTCAGAAATTGCAATTGATATTAAATCAGTTTAATGATTTTACATTAGAGGATCTTAAAAAAAAGTCAGCAGATAATAGTAATTGCAAAAGTGTTTTAGAGTTTTTAATCAATCTACCAAAATTTGCCTTTTATGATGACATAAAAACTATTTTGGATGTTGATGATTCAGGTATTAAAGAATTAATTTATAAATCTCCTGCAGTGATATTAAAAGCAGTTTTGTTTGATAATGGTTTAAATTATTCATCGAAACCAAAAGGAGCTATTAAATTCCACAAATATCCATTGGAAAGCAGAACAGCTTTTGAAGAGCAAATTTATGAAGCGCTACATTACATCTCAGATAAAGACGGTACTATTAAAATTCATTTTACAATCTCCGAAGAACACACAGAAATATTTAAGACTATTATTGATAATCTAAAATCAAAATTATCTGCTGATCATAAAGTTGAAGCAGCATTTTCTTATCAAAAAAAATCTACGGATACAATTGCTGTTGATCTTGAGAATAGACTGATCTTTGATAAATCAGGAAAATTAGTTCAAAGGCCCGGAGGACACGGAGCATTATTAGAAAATCTAAATGATCTGAAAGCAGATATTGTTGTAATTAAAAATATAGATAACCTTTCCACGGAAAATCTTGCTGAAGATACATTCCTTTATAAAAAATTATTAACCGGATATTTAGTAAAAATTCAGAAACAGGTTTTTGATTTGTTGAATTCTTTGGATAAAAAAGATTTTAGCACAAAAAGTTTTGAAGAAATGATGGAATTAGCTGAAAAAGAATTCTGTATAACTAAACCATCAGAATTTGAAAATTGGAGCGCTGAACAAAAACATAATTATTTGTATGATAAATTAAATCGTCCAATCAGAGTATGCGGAATGGTTAAAAATCAGGGTGAACCCGGCGGCGGACCTTTCTGGATAAAAAATGAGGACGGAAGTTTATCACTGCAGATTGTTGAGCAGGCACAGATAAATATGAATGATGAGAATCAAAAAAATATTTTTAAACAGTCAACTCATTTTAATCCTGTAGATTTAGTTTGCGGATTGAAGGATTATAAAGGTAGCAATTTTGAATCTGCACAATTTTGTTGATCATAAAAGCGGTATCATTACAAAAAAATCCAAGGACGGAATCGAACTTAAAGCTCTTGAATTACCCGGTTTATGGAATGGAAGTATGGCCGATTGGATTACAATTTTTGTTGAAGTACCGATTAGTACTTTTAATCCCGTAAAAGAAGTAAATGATCTGCTAAGAAAAGAACACCAAAATTAATTTACACATCTTTACAATTTCTTTAACATTACATACATTCGTATGGTATGAAAAAGAAAAACTTCAGATCGCAATTATTTAGAAAAGAAATCCACGAAAACGATCCGGAATACTGGATTAAAGTTTATGCAGAGCTGCTTTTCAGAATTAATGAACTTGAAGTACAAAATTGTAATTGCTTTAAATGCCAAACTGATTTATCAAATTACAAATCTTTTTTTGAAAAATTTAGGACAGATAAAAACTTGCTCTATAAAAATTAGTTTTCATTTAAATGTCACTAATAATTATTTCCGTTTACTATCTGATAACAAGCTGAGTGGCAAATAAAGAAATGGTTAAAAAAATTTCATTAAAAAGACTAAATTGAAGAAGTAATTTTTAATTCTTTTTTATATGTAAGAATTACCATCACTCCAAAATTACCATTAAATACTTACCATTTTTGAGCATTTCATCTTTTTTTAGTGGTAAATAAAATGGCATTAAGCTTGCAATTTTATTTCCAAAATTTCAATAAGAAAGGACTATTTGAAATGGGCTTTACAGAAATTGGCGTTGTCTTATTTTTAGTTGCACTTTTAGCTTTTGGTTTTATGAATTCAAGAAAAGTATCACAGGAATTAAAAAAATTAGAGACAGATAAATAAGTCAACTACATCGTTTTTTAATTTTATTTTCTACTGATAATCTCAGCCGAGTTTTCTTTTCCTACGATAACCATATTTGCAATGTTGTTGAATAATCCAACTTCAACAACTCCAGGGATAATTTTTATCTCTTGTTCTAGTTTTAAAGAATCTTCAATTTCATTTAAATGCAGATCAATTATTTCATTTCCAGAATCCGTTATATAAATCTCACTTCCGTTTTTTCTAATTGCAGGATTATAACCACTTTCCATAAATCTTTTAAATAAATGATTTGAACCAAAAGGAATTACCTCAACCGGTAGTGGAAACTTTCCTAAGTTTTCTAACATACTTTGATGAATCAACAATCCAGATAACTTTCTCTGAAGCGGCAGCAACAATCTTTTCAAACAATAAAGCACCGCCACCGCCTTTAATTCCATTTAAATTTTTATCAACCTCATCAGCGCCATCTATTGTTAAATCAATATGATCAACTTCGTTTAGATTTACAATTTTAATTCCTAAACTTTTAGCTAAGTTCGCTTGTTTGATTTGAAGTTGAAACACAAGTTAATATTTAATCCTTGCTTAACTAACTCTGCAAGTTTGTTTACCAAGAAGAAAACAGTTGAACCCGTTCCAAGTCCAAGTGTCATTCCATCTTTAATAAACTGAATGGATTTTTCTGCGGCAATTTTTTTTTCGTTCATTTTCATCAATAATTGGTAAATAAAATCTTTAACTAATCGTAATTTAGTAATAGCTAAATTAAAATTATTGGATACTTCTAAAATGATTATAAAAAAGAAGAGGTAAAAATATGCATCATTACGATCCAAGCATTGAAATTCAGGATTATTTGGTATTTGGGGAGTATGGAGATGTAAATCCATCCATAACAGATTCATCAACCTATACTTTTCTAAATCCGCAAACGATGAACGAATTGTTTGAGCATGAAATTGAAGGATGTTTTTTATACTCACGACATTGGAACCCAACAAACAAATATCTTGCAGAAGCACTTGCAAAACTTGAAGATTCTGAAGCCGCAATTGTAACAGCTTCCGGAATGGCTGCAATTAGTTGTGCTATCTTACAGCTTTGTAATTCTGGTGATGAGATTGTTTCGAGCAGAACAATTTATGGCGGCACTTATGCTTTCTTTAAAAACTTTTTACCCAAATTCGGTATAACAGTTAAGTTTGTTAATACTCAGGATCTAAATGCAGTTAAGAAAGCAATCACAAAAAAAACAAAAGTAATTTATTGTGAAGCAGTCAGTAATCCCTTATTAGAAATTGCAGATATACCTAAGCTTTCTCAAGTTGCAAATAACCATAACATAAAGCTAATGGTTGATAACACTTTTAGTCCGATAATGATTTCACCAATTCGCTTAGGTGCTCACATAGTAGTTCATAGTTTAACAAAATACATAAATGGCACGAGTGATTGCGTAGCAGGCTGTGTTTGCAGCACAAAAGAATTTATTTCTCAGCTTACAGATATAAATTCTGGCGCGTCAATGCTGCTGGGTCCTGTGCTTGATAGTTATCGTGCTGCGTCTATAATGAAAAATATCCATTCACTTCATATCAGAATTAAAAAGCATAGTGAGAATGCACAATACCTTGCGGAACACCTTGAAAAGCTTGGCTGTAAAGTTTTTTATCCGGGACTCAAATCGCACAACGGACATAAAAAGCTTAAAGAAATTATGAATGAAGGTTTTGGCTTCGGAGGTATGCTTGCGATTGATGCAGGTACAACCGAAAAAGCAAACCAATTTATGGCAAAAATGCAAATTGAAAAAGTTGGATATCTTGCTGTAAGTCTTGGTTACTTTAAAACTTTGTTCTCGTCACCTGGACACAGCACTTCATCAGAAATTCCTGAAGAGGAAAGAAAAGCAATGGGATTGAGTGAAGGACTTGTCAGAATATCAATCGGATTAGATAACGATATCAAAAAAACTTACGAACGCATAAAAAAATGCTTAATAGAAGTTGGGTTGGTTAAATAATTATTTTGAAATTATAAATTCCGAAGAGTTTAAAAGAGGCTGTCTCAAAAGTAAAAAACACTTGAACGTCATTCCCACGAAAGTGGGAATCCATTTTGTTTTAAGCAATTTAGATTCCCGTTTACACGGGAATGACATATGCGACCCAACTTTTGACACAGCCTCTTTTATTTTTAGATATCTTCTAATATTATAAATAGAACTATTTCGTATATGGTAAACTGAGATAAAGTTTACCCAAATCATTTAATTGTCCGGGATTAGGATCAAACAAATAAGTGTATTTATTGTCAGGTAAACTTCCACGACCAATGAACCAGGCATATCTAAAAACATCAGATCGGGTTTCGCAAATATTTACCATCTCTACCATTTGTGCAGCTTGTTTTTGATAAGAGTTAATTTGTGGGTTCCAATTTGCCATTTCGGTGATCCAGATTTTTTTACCATACTTTTGTAATCGATCAAGCTGAGCGGCAAGACCATAATCGTACCAATGAAAAGCAAGGTAATCGATTTTAGGTGGTCTTCCGCCGTTCGCAGATTTATAAGCAGCATAAAAATCATCAAGCCAAACCACGGGATCAGAGTAGTTTGTCATTGTTCCCCAATTCATTGCAGGTCCTACAAGTTCAATTGCACGCTGTTGTGCAGCAAGATCAGCAATTACCTGTTCATACTTAATCCAATCCGTAGCAGCTTGAACAGGAGTACGATTCGCTTGATCGACAAGATTGGGTTCATTCATCACAAGTAAATATTTTATTTCAGGATGAGCAAGAATAAAATTTTTGACAATTGCCATATCATTTGTACTTGTGTTACCGCCCCATAACATTGGTATAAATTCCATTTGGTAAGTTGAGTAATAATTTGTCGGGGCAGTAGAGCTATGGTACCAATTATACCACCATGAAACTCCACTTTTAAGAGTATCAAGATCAGCAGAATTTTTTAAATCATATGCAAGTCCTCGTTTAGGACTCTTTGTAATTTGTGATGTGCGGATCTAGTGTTTGGGTTGACTCTTCTTTACTACATCCAAGTAGAAATAAAAATATTACTATGTAGAATATTGACTTATTGTTAGTAAACATTTATGTATTCTTCTATTAAAAAATATATCCCAAATATGCAGTGAATGTATTGAATTTTAGTTACTCCGGTTTAAACAATGCACATACCGCACCAGCTGGATCTTGTATTACACAATATCTACCATATCCCGGCATGTTCTTCGGTTCAACAATAATTTTTCCACCAAGCTGAATGCAAGACTCGGCACTTTTATCAACATCTTCTACAGTTATATAAATTAACCACTGCGGAGGAAGTTTTGCATTTGATCCTTTTGCATGACAAATACCTGCGGCAACTTTATTGGTTTCCGGAGCACTCATTGTAAAGTCTTCATAATCACCCACAGATAATCCTTGCGGTATCCATCCAACAACTTTTGCATAAAAATCTTTTACTTCTTCTGCATTTGGTACGGTTAAATCGCACCAGGTAATTGAACCTATTTCAGGTTTTTGTTTATCATTCATCTTATAACCCGAGTTATTTTAAAAATATTAGTATAAACCAAAAAACAATGGTAAGAGCAAAAACGCCCCAAAATGGTATTGAGTTTTTCCATTTGAAGATCCCAATTCCAATTCCGATGAAAGTACCTACAACTAAATTATTAATAGCATATCCGTAAAGCATTCCTACCAATATGCCAAGAACAACATCTAATATTCTTAGCTGCATTCTTTTTTGCTGAATCAGTTGTTCGCGTGATAGTTCCATTATTTCCTCAAATGATGTGGGTAATACTTAAGAAAAATATTTGAAGAATACAATTAAAGAATAAAATATTTTATTATTCGATTTTTTTTGCTGTCAAACTTCGACTCTCAACATCGATCTGGATAACAAGTTCAAAGTAACAGACAAAGTTTTTAACAATTTATTTTAATATTTTAGAATCATCACTTCATCAAATTAAAGGCAAAAGATTGTTTTTAAAGGACCACAACAAACCAGCAATGATTCTTAAGGATCAAAAAGTTGATTACTCTCAGTTAATCAACAATGTAAATTATTTTTCTAAACTTCTACCTTCAACAGATCTTTCTAAAGTTGCAATCTTTTCCGAGAACAGATTTGAATGGGTATATGCTTTTTATTCTGTCTGGATGAAAAAAGCAATTGCAGTTCCTATAGATTTTATGTCATCTGCAGAAGATGTTGCATTTATTTTAAATGATTGTAAACCTGAAGTAATTTTTTATTCCAATGGCACAAAAGAGGTTTGTGAAAAAGCAATTTTACAACTGAATCACAAAATTGAAAAAATAAATCTTGATGAAATAAAAATTGAAGTATCAAATACTAATGCAACTTTTCCGGAAAGTAATCCAAACGACACGGCAGTAATTATTTATACTTCCGGTACAACTGGCTCGCCAAAAGGGGTAATGCTTTCTTATGATAATCTTCTTGTAAACATTGAAGCTGTTACAACCGATGTGAAAATTTATACAAGTGAAGATCGTGTTATGGTTTTACTTCCACTGCATCATATCTTTCCATTGATGGGAACAATGATAATTCCTCTTGGTGTAGGCGGAACAATTGTTTTATCTCCATCAATGGCCTCTGAAGATATTATGGCAACACTTCAGCACGGAATTACAATCATCATTGGCGTTCCGAGATTATACAATCTTATTAGAAAAGGAATTAGAGATAAGATTAATAAAAGCGGAGTTGCAAAACTTCTTTTCAAAATTGCCGAGAAGAAAAACTCATTAACTTTTTCCAGAAAAATCTTTGGTTCTGTTCAAAGGAAATTTGGTGGTAAGATAAAATATATGGTTTGCGGCGGTGCGGCATTGGATAAAGAAGTTTGTAAAGATTATCTGACATTAGGTTTTGAAATTCTTGAAGGCTTCGGAATGACAGAATGCGCTCCGATGATTACTTTTACAAGACCGGGAAGAGTGCTTCCGGGTTCTGCAGGTGAACCACTTAAAACAAATGAAGTAAAAGTTATTGATGGTGAAATTGTAAATCGCGGACGCAATGTTATGCAAGGTTATTACAATCGCCCGGAGGAAACAGCAGCAATCTTAAAAGATGGTTGGCTTTACACTGGCGATTTAGGACATCTTGAGGATAATAGAATTTTTATAACGGGAAGAAAAAAAGAAATTATTGTTTTATCAAACGGAAAAAATATTAATCCCGAAGAGATTGAAAATAAAATTCAAAGTATGACTGAAGTAATTACTGAAATTGGAGTTTTTGAAAAATCAGATATGCTTCACGCTGTAATTTATCCTGATTATCAAAAAGCAAAACAGCTTGGAATTGAAAATGTTGAAGAGATGATTAAATGGCAGGTTATTGATAAGTACAATCAATCGGTTACTCCTTATAAAAAAGTTATGAAGTTTAGTTTGATTAAAGAACCTCTGCCAAGAACAAGATTGCTTAAGCTAAAAAGATTTTTACTTCCTACACTTGAACAAATATCTAAAGAAAGATTGGAAAGCATTGCAGAGCCAACATTCCAGGAATACACATTAATAAAAGAATTTTTGCAGCAGCAGAAAGAAACAACAATTCATCCATCCGATCATCTGGAAATTGATTTAGGACTTGATTCTCTTGATAAGGTAAATCTTGGTGTTTATTTAGAATCAAATTTTGGAGTGAAGCTAACAGAATCTGAGCTTGTTGGATTTCCAAATATTGTAAAGCTTGCAGAAAACATTCGTGATAAAAAAACAAAGTTAAGTGTTGAAGCAATTGATTGGGGAAAAATATTTAAAGAACAGCTTGATCTCGATCTTCCCAAAAGCTGGTTTACTCATAACATCATGAAAAACGGTGCTAAAGTTTTTCTAAAACTATATTTCAGATTAAAAGGTGAAGGATTAGAAAATCTGCCCGATGGTCCATTTATTCTTGCACCAAATCATCAAAGTTTTTTTGATGGATTATTTGTTGCAGTGTTTCTAAAAAATAAATTGATGAAGCAAACTTATTTCTATGCGAAAGAAAAACATGTAAAAAATAGTTTCTTAAAATTATTGGCAGCAAAGAATAATGTTATCGTTATGGATTTAAGTGATCTTAAAACATCTTTGCAAAAAATGGCGGAAGTTTTAAAGCGCGGTAAAAATATTATCATATTTCCTGAAGGAACACGAACACAAACCGGTGAGATTGGTGATTTCAAAAAAACATTTGCAATACTTAGTCGTGAGTTAAATGTACCGATTGTTCCGGTTGCTATAAACGGGGCTTATGATGCACTTCCACGCGGCACACATTTCCCAAAACCGTGGACGAAAATTAATGTAAAATTCTTAAAACCAATTTTGCCAGAAAATCTTACATATGATTCGATAAAAGATATTGTACAAAGTAAAGTTGCAGAGCAACTTAAGAAAAAATAAATTTTCACTGTCATTCCCGCGGAGGCGGGAATCTATATCAAAATTATTTAGAAATCTGAACTCATCCCCAACCCTTCTCTTGCAAAGAGAAGGGAGAAGTAAAGATTAAAAGTCCCTCTCTTATTAAGATAGGGATTTAGGGTGAGTTTCATTTAGCCATTACCAGATAGAATATTTTACTTCAATGAAAAAAATAGGCTTAATACTAATACTTATAATAATACTGCCTATTGCATTTCTATTAATAAATGAACTTGGCAAGTTAAATGAAAACGAACAAGTTCTTGAACAAATCTATAATGATCAGCTTCAGGCAATTCTCTTTTCAGTCAATCAATATTCAGAAGATGTTGTAAGAGCAAGTGCTAACAGCATAATTGACGACATTGAATCCATTAACAATTCACCGGGCAGAGCAGAGACATTTAATAATTTATTGAACCAAAATAAATTAGTAACATTTCTTTTTACAATTGATAGTCTGGATTCTAGAAACATTACTTTTTATTTTAAGAGAAACAGCGGTGTATCAAATCTCGATTCGCTTGAACAGTACTTTAAAGATGTTATTACAAATAATGCTGATAAATTAAATAAGCTTTACGGTTATCGGGATATAGGATATAATAAAATTGAACCGGTTGTTCTTCCCAATTCAAATGTTCAATCACTGATTGTTTTTACTGGTTCGAATACTCAATCAAAAAAAATTTACGGCATTGTAATAAATACGCAGGAATTTATTACAGATGTTTTATCTTCACGCTTGCAACAAGTTGCTAAAGATGAATTTATAATTTCTGTTATAAATCCCAAAACAGGTTTTCAGTACAATTCCACCAAAGATTTTGAAAAGCGACCAGTACAAGCGCAAAAAGCTTTGTGGATTTTTCCGGATTATAATCTTGGAATTTCTTTAGTAGGTCAATCAATTGAAGATTTAGTAACAGAACGGGCAATGAATAATTTAATTCTGATTGGAATTTTACTGGCAGTATTAATTGTTGCCGTTTGGTTTGTTTATAGCGCAGTAAGAAAAGAATTAGAACTTGCACAAGCAAAGGCGGATTTTGTTTCCAACGTGTCTCATGAATTGCGAACTCCACTTGCATTGATAAGTATGTTTGCAGAAACTCTTGAAATGGGTAGAGTTAAAACTGAAGAGAAGAAAAAGGAATACTATACTATAATAAGTAAGGAATCAAATCGGTTAGGCAGGATTGTTAACACAATCTTGAACTTTTCAAAAATGGAAGCTGGCAAGCGTAAATTTAATTTTGCAGAAGAGGATTTGAACGAAGTTATTATTCAAGTGTACCAAAATTATAATTATCATCTTTACAACAAAGGGTTTGATTTTGACTATGAACCGGGAATTAATCTTCCCAAAGTAATGATTGACCGTGAAGCGGTATCTGAGGCAATTGTTAATCTTTTAGATAATGCTGTTAAGTACAGTGGCGAGACAAAATTTATTAAAATGGTAATTGGAAGCGAAATTGATTCTGTATTTATCGAAGTGCAGGATAAAGGAATTGGAATTTCTGAGGAAGATCAGAAAAAAGTGTTTGATAAATTTTATCGTGTTACATCCGGATTAGTGCATACAACAAAGGGAACAGGACTTGGACTTTCACTCGTAAAGCAAATTATGGATGCACACAAAGGAAAGATTGTTCTTAAAAGTAAGATTGGTGAAGGAAGCAATTTTAAACTATTATTCCCAAAAAATTCTCAGTTAAATAATGGAGAAAAAAATGGCTAAGATTTTAGTCGTAGATGATGAACAAAATATGAGAACCGGATTAAAAGATAATCTTGAGTTTGAAGGTTACGATGTTGAAATTGCAAACGATGGTGAACAAGGATTAAAAAAAATTCTTGAGAACAATTATAACCTTATAATACTTGATGTAATGATGCCAAAAAAATCCGGTTTTGATGTTTGCAAAGAAGTTCGTAAAACTGGAATTACTACACCTATAATCTTACTAACTGCTAAAGGTGAAGAAATAGATAAAGTAGTTGGATTAGAAATCGGGGCAGATGACTACGTTACAAAACCATTTAGTTTGCGTGAGCTGCTTGCAAGAGTAAAAGCAATTTTACGCAGAGGTGAAAATCTTGTTATGAATGAAGCAGCACGTGAAGTTAAAATTGGAAAACTTGAGATAAATTTTAATGGATACAAAGCAACATCAAAAAACAGAGATGTGCAAATGTCTCACAAAGAATTTGAAATACTTCATCATCTATGGAAACATCGCAATTCAACAGTAAGTCAGAGATGATTTATTGACAGAAGTTTGGGGTTACGATGAAAATCCAGCGACAAGAACAGTTGATAATTTTATTTTAAAACTTAGACAAAAGATTGAAGTTGATTCAAATCATCCGCAAATAATTTTAACAGTACATGGAATTGGGTATAAGCTGGTGATATGAACATATTCATTGTAAAATGCTTAATTGGGCTTTTAATTAAAAATTACATTCTAATCCTTCTAATTTCCACATTCCAAATTCTCATGACATTTCTTTACATCTCTTTACTTTGAGATGACACCACTGACAATTCCTTGAATTACGTTTGTACCAGAAACTTAAATGTATTTATTAATTATTTACAAGAGGTACAAAAAATGAAAACAACATTATTACACAGTTCAGAAAAGTTATATTTTGCATTAGTTGCAATACTTTTCGTTTTATTGGTTACGGATACTTTTGGACAAAATCAGAAAATTTCTGAAATATCAAAGCATAAATATGCTTTACAAAATCTGGAAATGGGAATTCAATCTGAAAATACCGGTGTTAGAGAAAGTTCTATATACTTTGCAGGTCAGTACAGATTCATAGATGCTGAGAATGCTTTAATCAATCAGCTTAAAGTTGAAAAAAATTCTGACATAAAGGTCTTAATCGGATTAGCATTATTCAGAATGAACAGTGAAAAAGGTATGAATGAATTGCAAAGACTTGCTACTAAAGATGAAAATCCAAGAGTTAGAAGAATGAGCTCTGCAATTTATAGTGAGTATCTTGTTAATAATTCTAACAGAACTGCGAATGTTAAGCAATGAGAAATGTTGGGTTTAATAAAACAAAAAGTCATTCCCACGAAAGTGGGAATCCATAAAGCCCCTAAAGATAGTGGATTCCCGCCTACGCGGGAATGACAATATCAGTTTTAATCTGAGTGCTGATCTGCAGCAACCTTTTCAACCTGTTTCCAAACTCTTAACAAATTTCCGCCAAGAATTTTTTCTATTTCTTCATCAGAATATCCACGCAGTAAAAGTTCATAAACAAGATTTGGATATTTGGAAACATCATTCAAATCAACAGGAAGCAAACCGCCGGTTCCATCAAAATCAGAACCAAGTCCAACATAATCAATTCCAACTAAATTTTTAACGTGATCAATATGATTTGCAACATCTTTTACCGTCGCTGAAGAGAATGGATTTTGTTTCCAATATTCTTCTTGATACTTCCATTCCTCTTCTGTCCCGGGTTTAATATTGTTTTGCTTCAAGTATTTTTTAATCGTTTCTTCTCCGTTTGTGTATTGCTGATAAATATCTTCTCTCAAGAAAAAACTGGCAAATGCAATTTGTATAACTCCACCATTTTTTGCTAATACTTTTATCATTTCATCGCTCATATTTCGTTCATAACCCGGAGTAAAAACTCTGCAGCACGAATGAGAAGCAATTACAGGCGCTTTGCTTAATTTTATCACATCATAAAAAGTGCTGTCGCTAACGTGAGAAATATCAACCATCATTCCTAAACGGTTCATTTCTTTTACTACATCTTCGCCAAAGGGACTTAAGCCATTCCATTTTCTTATCGTATCGTTTGCAGAATCACAAATGTGATTCCATTTATAATGTGAAAGTGTAATGTATCGAACACCTTTAACATAAAACTCTTTTAAGTTCTCTAAATTATTATCAACAGGGGAACCATTTTCCAAACCCATCGTTAATAAAATTTTATCTTGATTAATATTTTTATCTATGTCTGAAGTAGATCGAACAAAATAAAACTTATCCGGCCAGGTTCTAACCATTTTATGAACAAGACTGATCATTGAATCAGCTTTTACTTTTGATTTGCCTGTTCCTTCCAAACTTGGCGAAGTATAAACAGACATAAATGCTACATCAAGTCCACCTTTAAATGCGCGGGGATAATCAATTTCACCCTTGCTAGGTTGTGTTACATCAAACCACTCATCATATAGCCAATCGGGCAGATCAATGTGAGTATCAACCAGGATATAATTTTTACAAATTGTTCTGCTTTTTTCCAGAGTGTTGAATCGATTGGTTGATTTTGATTTTGCGAATAAACAGATTCGATAAAAATAGAGAGCAACAGGAGTAATAAAAGTTTTTTCATTTGTCTTCTTAAAGAATATTGATATAATTCATTGAGAAAATAGTTAATTTGAACTATCGGTCAAATCAATATCATGACAATTTTTTACAATTGTTTACTTTGTGGTGATGAAGTTGACCAGTTATTGATTTAGGTTTATATCAGTAAAAATTAAAAATGACTTATGAAAAATAATTTTTGTATAAAGGCAATTAGTCTCTTCCTAATTATACTTATTTCAAATGGATGTATTGAAAATCATAATCCACCTCCGCCACCGAAAAATGAAACAGAAAAATTAGTTCTCGATTTATCCGGGCGATGGAAATTTAGTCTTGGCGATGATCAGCGATGGAAAGATGAAAAATTTGAGGATAAAAATTGGGAGAAAATTTATGTTCCTTCTTCCTGGGAAAATCAGGGTTTTCATGGCTACGACGGATATGCCTGGTACAGAAACTCATTTAAGTTAACTTCAGATTTAATGGATAAAGATATTTATTTAGTGCTTGGATATGTAGATGATGTTGATCAGACTTTTATAAATGGAAATTTAATCGGTGTCTCCGGCGGATTTCCAGATAACTACCGCACAGCTTATAATGCTTTCAGAAAATATTTTATTCCAAAAGAGTTCTTAAATAAAGACGGTGAGAATATTATTGCCGTTAGAATTTATGATAATGAACTTGATGGCGGAATAATGAGCGGTAAAATTGGATTATACACTTATGAAGGCGGACTGGAACCTGATGTAAACTTAAGTGGTATCTGGGATTTTAAAACAGGAGATGATTCTTCCTTTCTAAAAAATAAAAATATCGATTCTAATACAGATAAACTTATGGTTCCCGCTCATTGGGATGTTCAGGGTTATCAGGATTTTGATGGTTTTGGCTGGTATAAAAAATCTTTTTATCTGCCAAAAGAACTGGATGGCGAAAGTATGATTTTACTTATGGGCAAGATTGATGACATCGACCAAACTTTTGTAAACGGGATATTAGTTGGTTCAACCGGTTTGTGGAATTTTGAAAATATTCCAACTGAGTTTAATAAAAATGAAGAGTACCGTATAAACAGAGTTTATTCTGTGCCGCAAAAACTTTTAAAGTTTGGAGAGACAAATACAATAGTGGTCAGAGTTTATGATGGATTTAGAGATGGCGGAATTTATGACGGTCCAATTGGATTGATTAAACAAAGCAATTACAAAAAATATTTTGGTAAAAAATAATTCTATTCTGTTTCAGACTTTATCGTTTTATTTGCATTGTTGATCAGGAACAGATATGTAACTATCATTATCATTGCACCGAATAAAACATCAGAAGTAAAGTGGGCTCCGCTAACAACTCTGCTTGCACAAACCGCCAAGCCCCAGCTTATTACTAGTCCTTTTAGAATAATCCTTTTGTAAAAAGGTTTATCCATAAAAAAAACAAACAACACTATCATTAAAAAGCTCATTGAAGCATGACCACTTGGAAAGGAATCATTACCGGTAATTCCATTTGGCAAATACCACGGTGTAAAGTTAGAATAATTTTCTGCCAGATCTCTGAATCGTATTCTTCCCCAAAATATTTTTAACGGAGTAGCAATCAGTAAATATCCATAAAAAAAGGTTTTAAAAGTTATTCGTGAAAACAGAACAGACTTCTTTGAAAATTTATATCTTTTTCTGAAAAGTAATGATATTATAATGTTCAAAAGAACTGCTGCGAGAAAAAAATAATTTCGGTTAGCATTAAAGAATTCCCAGCTTTCATTAATCGCAAATGATATTGCTGCCAGGATATAAATTGTTATCAAAGAACCAGTAGTTAGAAGAAATCCAGTGAACAAAATTGTTTTTATGTTAGATGAGACTTTAAGCGTAACAATATAGATATGAACAGCAATAAGAACTGTAAGCAAACCTGGAATCTCGCCATACTTTTGCAATAAAATTGCCCATTGAGCATTTGGACTATATAGATTGATTGAAATCCATAGATCACTCGATTCCAATAGAAACGCAGCTATAATCCAGACAAGAATAAAATAATATGCTGTTGTTTTATTTGATATCTTCTTCAAAAAAAATCTATTAAAGTTTATAATAATTTAATGATTGAGCCGCAAAACAGCTAATCAAAATTATTTCATAAAAGATTATGTGATTATATTTCTTTTAGATAAATATATTTATATACGAAAGGATGAGAAATGTCATTTAAATATTCAGTTGGTGAAAATTCAAAGTTAGTTGATGAAACAATAAAAAAACTAAATGATGAAAATGTAATTGAAAGAATCTGGAAAAAAGACCACACTGTTTGGAGCAGCGATCCAACCGAAATCTCAAACAGACTCGGCTGGCTCGATAGTGTTGATGTTACTGGTAAATCCATAAAAGAAATAAATGAGTTTGTTGATGAAGTTAGAAAGTGCAGGATTTACGAATGCTTTGTTAATGGGAATGGGCGGCTCGTCTTTAGCTCCGGAAGTTTTCCGATTAACATTTGGTGTTAAAGAAGGATATTTGGATTTAGCAGTTTTAGATTCAACTCATCCGGAAGTTGTAATGGAATATGCAAAGAAATTTAATCCTGCAACAACATTGTACATTGTTTCCACAAAATCCGGCGGTACGGTCGAAACTTTTTCATTTATGAAATTCTTTTACAACTACGCTTTGCATATCCTTGGAAAAGATGAAGTTGGAAAACATTTTGTTGCGATAACAGATCCGGGAAGCGGATTGCAAAAAGTTGCTGAAGAATTAAACTTTAGAAAAATATTTCTTAACGATCCAAACATCGGCGGAAGATTTTCTGCACTTTCGTTGTTTGGAATTGTTCCTGCAGCGTTAATTGGAGTTGATATTGAAAAATTATTATCACTTTCCAAAGAAGAAACTTTAAATTGTAAAAAATCCGGTAAAGAAGTTTCAGAAAATATTGCGGCAGTTATTGGATCAGTAATTGGCACTTTGGGTAAAAAAGGGATTGATAAACTTACATATATCATCTCACCAAAATTTTCATACATCGGGGCTTGGATTGAACAGCTTATTGCTGAAAGTACAGGCAAAGTTGGAAAAGGAATTTTACCGGTTGATTTAGAATCAATTGAATCTCCTGAATTTTATTCAAGCGATCGTTTGTTTGTTTATCTCAAACTTAAAGACGATAATACATTTGACAGCAAAGTTGAAAAACTAAAATCAGCAAACTTTCCAATTCTTGAACTTGGGCTTGAAAATGAACTTGATCTTGGTAAACAATTCTTCTTGTGGGAATTTGCAACTGCTGTTACAGGTTGGGTAATGCAAATTCAACCTTATGATCAGCCAAATGTTGAGCAGGCAAAAATAGTTGCAAGACAGATGATGAATGCATATCAGGATACAGGTAAATTGCCAGAATTAAAAGCTGCAATAGAAGAAAAAGGAATAAAAGTATTTGGTGATGTTGATAGTAAATCTTTAGATAAAATTATCTCATATTTTCTAAATGATTGCAGAGGCGGGAAAAATTACGTTGCAATTCAGGCTTATCTAACTCCAAATAAAGAAACCACTGAAGCTTTACAAAAACTGAGAACATCAATTCAGAAAAAATATAAAGTTGCAACAACACTTGGATTTGGTCCAAGATTCTTACATTCAACTGGTCAACTTCACAAAGGTGATGCAGGAAATGGATATTTTATTCAGTTTACATCAAACATTGAAGAAGATTTACCAATCCCAGAAAATCCTGGTGAAGAAAGCACATCTATTACTTTTGGAATTTTAATTAAAGCACAAGCTTTGGGTGATAGACAAGCATTAGTTGATAATAAAAGAAAAGTTATAACGATTGATTTGGGAAGTGATGTTAAATTGATTCGTTATCCATATTAACCGTGTAATTAATAATTGAGGCTGTCTCAAAAGTTGGGTCGTATATGTCATTCCCGTGAAAACGGGAATCTAAATTGCTTAAAACAAAATGGATTCCCACTTTCGTGGGAATGACGTTCAACTGTTTTTTAATTTTGAGACAGCCTCAATTAATAAAACCAATTACTTCCTAGTTATAAAACCCCAAAATACTTCCAGCGCACGACCACAAAGCTGCTAACCCGATCTGAAATTCTTTGGGAAGATAAAAGTTATTGTGTGAGCGGGAATCCAAAACCGTAACAAAGAATAAAATACCTTTATCAAAATTTTTCCAGTTATTTTGTTTCGCGATAAGATTATCAAGAACTCTGTGCGCTATTACAAGAAATGGTCCGAATTGTAAATTCATTGAAGTAGAAATTGCAAAGATTTTCCAAGTCCGCTTAAGTTTGGTAAATAATTATGTGCAATCAAACTTTCTACAAAACCATTAAATCCAATAAAAGCATATTTTATAAATATGGCTAGTATAGCCCACTCAAGCATTTTTAGTAAAATTGTTTTTAGATCATAAGGATTGAAAATCTTTTTTCTAACAATCCAATGAGAAACAATATCACCAAGTGTTCCCAATATCGCAAATTGAATCATTGCAGAAATGATTGGATAAGCTTTTACAAAGTCAACATACCAGCTCATAATCCTCTTTGTGAAATGTATTATAAAATAACTTGCGAAAATTAGAGGGAATCCATCTCTAAGCCAAATGTAGTAAATAACTTGTAAAACTATATATCCTGATTTCAATCACACTGAAAATATTTTTTCAAAAATATTTCTTGACTTTAAAATTATCTTATCGTATATTTACGATGAACGATAAAGGAATTATTTAAATGGCTGTTTCAAAAAAAGAAGAATTTACTCAAGAAGAAATCTGGCTGGCTGATGTTGCAAAATCTCTTTCTCACCCGGCAAGAATTAAAATATTAAAAATGCTTAATGAGATGAATTCATGTATGGTTGGGAGTTTAGTGGATAAACTACCATTGGCGCAAGCAACAGTTTCTCAGCATCTAAAGGAATTAAAACGCGTTGGGTTAATTGATGGTGAAATTGATGGGCCAAAAGTATGTTATTGTGTTAACACTAAAGCATTAACAAAAGCAAAAAGTGCATTAGATAAATTATTTAATAAAATAGGTTGTTGTTAATAAAAAAAACAAAGGAGACAAAAATGAAAACACCAAAAGAACAGAAACAAGTTGTTGTGGGTAATGACGAACAAATTCCAAAAGAATTAAAAAATTCAGCATGCTGCGGACCAACTTGCTGTGGAAATTCAAATAAGAAAAACAATGTTAAAGGAAAGGAAAAGTAAAATGAAAACTTCAGAAGAACTAAAAAATGTTGTTAAAGAAAAATATGGTGAAATCGCTGTCTCAACTCCTCAATCAGGATGCTGTGGTACAACTTCGTCCTGTTGTGGTGATTCATCAAATGTGGAATTTGTAATGATTGGTGATGAATATAAAAATTTAAACGGCTACGTTGCTGATGCCGATCTTGGATTAGGCTGCGGAGTGCCGACAGAATTTGCGGGAATTAAAAAAAGTGATACTGTTGTTGATTTAGGATCCGGTGCAGGCAATGATGTGTTTGTTGTACGAGCTATTGTTGGTGAAGAAGGAAAAGTAATCGGTATTGATATGACCGAGCAGATGATTGAAAAAGCAAACAGGAACAACGCAAAACTTGGTTACAAGAATGTTGAGTTTAAGCTTGGTGATATTGAAGCAATGCCATTAGAAGATAACATTGCAGATGTTATAGTTAGCAATTGTGTTTTAAATCTTGTACCCGATAAAGTAAAAGCTTTTAACGAAATGTATCGGGTATTAAAACCAGGTGCACATTTTTGCGTTTCAGATATAGTAATTCAAGGTGAAATGTCTGAAGAATTAAAACATTCTGCTGCAATGTATACTGGTTGTGTTTCGGGTGCGATAGAGCAGGAAGAATATTTGAAGATTATTGATGAATCTGGATTTAAGAATGTTGAAATAAAAAAATCGAAAAGAATAGCTTTGCCAGATGACTTACTGCAAAAATATTTAACTGAACAAGGTATCAGAGAATACAAGGAAAATCTAAAAGGTATTTTCAGCATAACTGTAGTAGGAAATAAGAACTAATAATTAACAGGATGCAAAGTAATATTGCATCCTGTTTTTTTTGCCTCTATATTTCGACAGATAACGAAATGAATTATGACAAAAATAGATACAAAAATATTTAAAGCACTTTCTGATCCAAATAGACTCCGAATACTTAAAATGCTTCAGAGTAAATCTCTTTGTGTTTGCGAGATTACAGATGTGCTAAAACTTGCAGCATCAACCGTTTCAAAACATCTTAGCATACTTAAAGAAGTTGGTTTTATAATTGAACAGAAAGATGGCAAGTGGGTAAATTATATGATTAATCCACGTCCTTCTGATGCAAGAATATCTTCTGTTATTTCAACTCTAGATTTCTGGATTTCCGATGATCAGGTGATTCTATCAGATAAACAAAAAGTTCAGAAAGTGGATCGTAGTGAAGTATGTTCGAGATAAAAAATTTTAATAGATAATTCGACATTTAACGAATCAAAAGGAAAATAAGTGAAGAAGAAAATTTTAATACTTTGTACTGGTAATTCATGCCGCAGTCAAATGGCTGAAGGATTATTAAAATCATTTGATAAAAATCTTGAAGTCTATTCTGCGGGTACAAAACCGGCAGAAAAAGTAAATCCTTTTGCAGTAAAAGCAATGAAGGAAATTGGGATAGACATCAGCGAAGGAAAAGCTGAAAATGTCGACAAATATCTTTCACAATCTTTTGATTATGTAATTACTGTCTGTGATAATGCAAAAGAAACTTGTCCGGTTTTTATTGGAAATGTAAAACATCGTCTTCATATAGGTTTTGATGATCCTGCAGATGCTGTTGGAACGGAAGAGGAAGTTATGCCTGTTTATCGAAGAGTGCGTGATGAAATAAAAAAAGATTTTTATGAATTCTATAAAAGTAATTTGAAGGACAAATAATGAACGTTATAAAAGTTTATGGCAGCGGTTGTGCAAATTGTAAAAGACTTGAAGCAATGTGCACGGAAGTAATTCAAGAAAATAATTTTGATGCTTCAATTGAGAAGGTTACTGATCTTCAAGAGATAATGAAAACGGGAATTTTATCAACACCCGGACTTGAGATAAATGGTAAAATGATTTCGAGTGGGAAACTTCCAACTAAATCAACTTTAGTTCATTGGATTCAGGATAATATCAATTAAATAATCGTATAGTATAATCTTGCAATCAAAATGAAAAATAAAATATTAATTCTATCCGCTTTCATACTACTTTGGATATTGATTTATCTTAATCTTAATGCACTAACCGATTTTATTGTTTATTCAATTATTGGTTTAGAAAAAAACACACATCTAACAAATGCAATTTGGTTTTTCATTTTTGAAGTACCAAAAGTATTGATGCTGCTTATACTAGTTGTCTTTGGAGTTGGTATAATACGCTCGTATTTCTCGCCAGAACGAACAAGAAAAATGCTTGGTGGAAAATCATTATTTGCTGGAAATGTTTTAGCAAGTTCATTAGGTGTTGTTACACCATTTTGTTCATGTTCGGCAATTCCTTTATTTTTAGGATTTGTGCAAAGTGGAGTCCCGCTTGGAGTTACATTTTCATTTTTAATTGCAGCACCAATGATAAATGAAGTTGCACTTGTTTTACTCTTTGGACTTTTCGGATGGAAGACTGCTTTATTATATGCATCAACAGGATTGTTGATTGCAATCATGCTGGATATGTAATTGGAAAATTAAAGTTGGAAAGATTTGTTGAGAGTTGGGTTTATGAAACAAAAGCTAAACAGGTAGAATTTATTGAAGAAAAAATTCTATTTACCGAAAGAATTGATACCGGAATAGCAGCAGTAAAAGAAATCGTAGCAAAAGTTTGGATTTATATTGTGATTGGAATCGCAGTCGGCGCAGGTATTCATGGTTATGTACCAGAAAATTTTATGGCTTCACTCATGGGTAAATCAGCTTGGTGGTCAGTGCCACTTTCAGTTTTAATTGGTATTCCAATGTATTCAAACGCAGCTGGAATAATTCCAATCGTGCAAGCACTTTTAGAGAAGGGAGCTTCATTAGGAACAGTCCTGGCATTTATGATGAGCGTGATCGGTTTATCATTACCCGAAACAATTATCCTTAAAAAAGTTCTCAAGATTCAATTGATAGGAGTGTTTGTTGGAGTTGTTGGACTTGGAATAATTATAGTTGGATATTTATTCAATTTAATTTATTAAATTAATTTTTTGTTGGAGTTCCCTATGAAAGTTGATAACTCAAAAGAGTGGCATTGGTTTACAGGAGGAATTTTAGTCTCACTTCTATCAGTTGCAACGTATTTTATTTTTGCTGCAATTGCAGATCGAAATTACCCATTCGGTATTACAAGTTATGGGAACTTTAACAAAAAAACTTTCATTCTTAGATCGCTACTTAACATTGTGGATTTTTCTTGCAATGTTTATCGGAGTATTTTCCGGATATCTCTTTCCATCAGTAGTTGATTTCTGGAATTCATTCCAATCGGGAACAACAAACATTCCAATTGCAGTTGGTTTAATTTTAATGATGTATCCGCCGCTTGCAAAAGTTAAGTATGAAGAACTGCCTGATGTTTTTAGAAATGTAAAAGTGCTTACACTTTCACTTGTGCAGAACTGGATTATTGGTCCGATACTAATGTTCGTTCTTGCTATAATCTTTTTACAGGATTATCCGGAATATATGGCCGGACTAATATTGATAGGGCTGGCTCGCTGTATTGCAATGGTTATTGTTTGGAATGAACTTGCAAAAGGTGATACTGAATATGCTGCAGGATTAGTTGCATTCAATTCAATATTTCAGGTTTTGTTCTTTTCGATTTATGCTTATGTGTTTTTAACTGTTCTTCCTTCTTGGCTTGGATTAAAAACTTTTGCTGTTGATATAACTATCGGACAAATTGCTGAAAGTGTTTTTATCTATCTCGGAATTCCATTTCTGGCAGGAATGATAACACGATTTGTTGCATTAAAATTAAAATCAAAAGAATGGTACGAAAAGAAATTCATTCCAAGAATCAGCCCGATTACTCTTATTGCTTTGCTCTTTACGATTGTTGTTATGTTCTCACTAAAAGGTGAATATATAGTCCAGCTTCCGCTGGATGTTGTAAGAATCGCAATTCCATTACTCTTTTATTTTGTGATAATGTTTTTTGTTTCGTTTTATATGGGTAAAAAAATTGGTGCAGATTACAGCAAAACAGCAACATTATCATTTACTGCCGCGAGTAATAATTTTGAGCTGGCGATAGCAGTTGCAATTGCGGTGTTTGGAATAAACAGCGGTGAAGCTTTCGCTGCAGTAATTGGTCCGCTTGTAGAAGTACCTGTTTTAATAGCACTTGTCAATGTTGCATTATTCTTTCAAAAAAAATATTTCGGCAAAGTGGAAGAAGGAACAGTTAAAGCTCCGGATATTTGTCCGTAATTATTCATAAACTTTATATTATTTCTAAGGGGAAATGTATGATGTTAAATTTTAAGTTTCTGGTGTTTGTTTTAATAGCAATTTCAATAAATACATATTCTCAGGTGTATGAATCAATTGAGAAGTCAGCCACTGAATATTTTATTAGCCTTTCAAATAAAGATTCTGAAGTAGATAGTGATTTATCAAAGCTAAAAGAAATACTTTTCAGAAATTATGATAAAGCAGAACTTGAAAGTAAATATCAAACCTCAATAAATGATTTTGATAGTCTGAAAAATCATTTTAATGAATATGAATCAACAATAAAAAACATATCTAAAGATTCTGCATTAGTTCTATTCAACCAATGGTATCTTCACTTCTCAAACACTTTTTATAATTATGCTGATGAAAAATTCTTTTCATCAAACAAAACAAAAATACTATTCTTTAGTGCTTCAATGTCCTGCCAATGCACACTTGAAATGTGTAAAAAACAGACGATTGAAATATTAAATCTTGCAAGAGAAAAGAACCTGGATTACTGGATTGTTGATTCATACGAGCACAATGATTTACAAATAAAGTATGAAACATTTTTTGCTCCTTCTGTAATTGTCTTTGATGAAAAAAATAAAGTACTGCATAAAATTGAATATGATGAAAATATGATTGCAAAATTAACATATTATTTGGATAAAAATATTCACGAAAACTCTTTAAGGAATTAATATGGATTGGTTGACAAACTTAGATAAAGCAAAAGAAGAATCATTAAAATCGCACAAACCGATTCTTCTTCAATTTGAAATGGACGGATGCGGCGGCTGCAAAAAACTTGAATGCCGACAACTTATAAAGACCAAAAGGTTATTGAAGAGATGAACGAGTGGTTTGTTCTGCTTAAACTTGATTTAATAAAAGACCGAGAAGTTAGAAAAATGCTTGGCGCTTACTGGACTCCTGCAATTTATTTTCTTGATCAAAATGGGAATTCATATTATCATTTTAATGGTTATTTACCGGCTGATCGAATTCAGAGCAATGTTACGCTTGGTAATTGCTGAAACAATTATGCCGCGTGGGAAGTATGACGAAGCTTCTCAAGTTATTGAGCAAAGAAATCGATCAATTTAATCTTACTTCATTGCTGCCCAAACTATTGTAGCTCAGAATGGAATTAGCTAATTATATTAAAACAAAAGATAAAAGTACATTTATGAAAAAATCATTAAAGAGATACAACAAAAATATCCTGATTCTCTTGAAGCAAAAATGTATTTTTGGGATGAATAATAAATTAAATTAGCTCTCAGTGGCTCTCCGTGTTTTCTCAGAGTTTCTCCGTGTAACAAAAAGAATTACACAAAGAACCACAGAGCCAATCAAAGAACAGTAGTGAAAAAACAATTAGTGAATAAATGAAACTAATACTTGAGTTTCAATATTTTGAAGGATGTCCAAATCATTTCAAAATGCAGAATAATATTTCTGACGCAATCAAAGGTCTGGAAGATAAAATTGCAATTAAGAAAAGTATTGGTTGAAGACGAAGCAACTTTTCTTCGCTAAGCAAGTTGGCTTTCGTGGTTCAGCACTTGCTAATTAATGGTGAAGATATTGAGAGAGTTCACGCACCTGCAGAACCATCTTTAGCTTGTAGATTTTATATCGGTGGTGTGCCGGGTGCTGAGTTTATTAAAAAATAATCAAAAACTTAATAAGGATAAAAAAATGATCTCAGTAAAAGTACTTGGCACTGGCTGCAAGAAGTGCCAAACTCTAGAAGCAAAAGTGAGAGATCTGGTTGCAGTAAATAACATCGATGCAGCAGTTGAAAAAGTAACAGATATTCAGGAGATGGTGAACTATGGTATAATGATGACACCCGGTCTAATTATAAATGAAAAAGTTAAAAGTTTTGGAATAATACCTAAAGACGACCAACTTATTAGCTGGTTGAAGGAGGCTTAAATGAAATACATTTCAATTATTGGATTATTAGTTGTTGCTGTTTTATATTTTTCATTTACATCAATTGGCAATAATAAAACCAGTAGTGATGAAAATATAGTTAACCAGGCAAGCTCTGCTAAAGTAACTTTTGTTGAACTCGGATCAGTAAATTGTATCCCCTGTAAGCAAATGCAGCCGATTATGAAATCAATAGAAGAAAAATACGGCGATCAGGTTAAAGTAGTATTTTATGATGTTTGGAAAGAAGATCAGAAAAAATATGCACAGCAGTATGGAATAAAATTAATTCCTACTCAGGTTTTTCTTGATGCAAACGGTAAAGAATTTCATCGCCACGAAGGATTTTATCCTGAAGCAGAGATTGATAAAATTTTACAAGGCAAAGGATTAACAATTAAAAAATAATAAACTCAGTGGTTCTCCGTGAATACTCTGTGTTTCTCCGTGTAATTATAATTAGTTACACAGAGAACCACGGAGAAGGCACTGAGTGACACAGAGAAGAAATTAAAAAATGATTGAAGAAATTTTCACAATACTAAGCACAGCACTTTACGATAACTTTTGGATTGCATTACTTGCTTCATTAGGGTGGGGAGTGCTATCAATACTTTTGTCGCCCTGTCATCTTATCAAGCATTCCTCTTGTTGTTGGATATATCTCTTCACAGGGTAAAATTTCTTTGAAGAGAACATTTTATATCTCACTTAATTTTTCAGTTGGAATTTTAATTACAATTGCAGCAATCGGAGTAATCACAGCATCACTCGGAAGATTGATGGGCGATGTTGGTGCAATAGGCAATTATCTTGTTGCAGGAATTTTCTTTCTGGTCGGACTTTATCTTTTGGATATCATAAAGTTTGATTGGAATAACTGCCGGGTTACGCCAAACAAAATCTAAAGGATTATTAGCAGCACTAATTCTTGGATTACTTTTTGGAATTGCCCTTGGTCCCTGCACATTTGCGTATATGGCTCCTGTACTTGGAATTGTTTTTCAAACTGCACAAACAAATTTTACTTCTGCGGCAATTTTACTTTTAGCTTTTGGTATTGGTCATTGTTCAGTAATTGTTGGTGCCGGTACTTTATCAAAAAAAGTTCAGCAGTATTTAAACTGGTCTGAGGAATCAAAAACAATTTTGTGGATAAAAAGAATTTGCGGCGTTTTAGTAATTTTGGGCGGAGTTTATTTAATCTTAACAGTAGCATAAAAGATGGAAGAACAAAGAACAGATACTATTTTAAATTCTTTAGCAAAAAGCGTAATTATTGTTGATATGAAATATAATTTTAGCAAGCTTATATTTTAAAAACTCTAGACTCCTTCACATATTTAAATTTATTAGTTTTATATTAAGTGGCATCAGTTTTTCCTAATTATCAAAATTTTCGAAGGAGAGTTATGAGAATTATTTTACTACTCGTTTTTATTTGTTCATACCTCAGTTTATCATTTGCTCAAGAAGTAACTAACAAAGGTAGGATATCCGGTTATATGTTTGGAGATTATTTTTATAATGCTGCAAGGGATACATCAATAACTTCTTTACCAAATGTTGCTAACGGGGGCGCAAAAGATTTAAGAGGATTTCAGTTAAGAAGAATTTATTTTACTTATGACTACGATATATCAGAAAGCTTTTCAACCAGATTTCGTTTGGAAGCTGATCAATCATCAAATACTGGCAGTAATAAAATTAATGTTTTTGTAAAAGATGCTTATCTGCAATGGAAAAATATTTTCAAAGGAAGCGATTTAATATTTGGTATTCATCCAACTCCGGCTTATGAAATTTCTGAAGGTATCTGGGGCAATAGATTTCTTGAAAAAACAATTATGGATTTAAGAGGAATAGTTTCATCCAGAGATCTCGGTGCTTCTTTAAAGGGAAAATTTTCTGAGGAAGGTATATTTAAGTATTGGCTGATGGTAGGTAATAACAGTGCTTCCGTACCGGAAGTTGATAAATACAATAGAATATATGTCCATATTCAGTACTCCCCAATCAAACAGTTCACCGCTACTGCTTATGCAGATATGAAATTCCGACCTGATATTAATGATCCCTCAAGCACTTCAACACCACCCGCAACATTATCAAACAATGATTTGACTTATGCGCTGTTTCTTGGCTACAAAGAAAGAGATGCTTACACATTTGGTGTCGAAGGATATCTTACCACAAGACAAAATGGAAATGTAAGTGGAACAGAGGTTACAGATAAATCAGGAATAGGTATTTCTGCATTTGGTTCATATAATTTTACTAATGCATTTGCTGTTGTTGGAAGATATGATTACTTCGATCCAAACAGTGGTGGTGATTACAAAGGCGATTCAAGAAACTGGTTCATCTTCAGCTTAAACTATAAACCTGATGAAAAAGTTACAATAAGTCCAAACGTAATTGTTGAAACTTATGAGTCTTTAGAAAATGGAAGATCGATAGATCCTTCAATAACACCAAGGATAACTTTGTTCTATGCTTTTCTATAATGATTGAATTGTTATTGTGTAAGTCTTGAGAGAAATTGGAATGAAATAATCATAAAAATTCAGATCAATCGTTATGCATATTTGAGGTAATTTCGATCGGGTAAATTTGCTCAAACCAAGAAAATGAATCTTGTGAAATAATTAGTGTGATTATATTTGCCCCTTAAGGTGCTGTCTCTTTGTTGTATTCGACTTGTTCAAATGTTTAAGAGACAGCACTTTTTTTGTTCGTTTCTTGCTATCGCCTTTAATGTAAGTTTTCTTTGATTTGCTTATCTTTGCACCACTATGTTTAAGAATAAAAATTATTAGCTCTTCTTCTCACTTCATTTAGGCTTTTTAGCAAGCCGATTGTTTTATTTATCCCAACTAATTAGAAATTAAAAGAAAATTATAATGAGTATTATTAAAGAAATTAAGAACAGAAAAACTTTTGCAATTATAAGTCACCCTGATGCGGGTAAAACTACTTTAACGGAAAAACTTCTTTTATTTAGTGGTGCAATACAAATTGCCGGTGCTGTTAAATCAAATAAGATAAGAAAAACTGCAACTTCGGATTTTCAGGAAATTGAAAAGCAGCGAGGTATTTCAGTTTCAACATCAGTATTAAGTTTTAAATACAATGGAATAAACATAAATCTACTTGATACTCCGGGTCATAAAGATTTTGCGGAAGATACATATCGTACATTAACCGCTGTGGATAGTGTTATTCTTGTTATCGATTGTGTTAAAGGAGTTGAAGAGCAAACAGAAAAACTTATGAATGTTTGCAGAATGCGTAATACTCCGGTTATAGTTTTCATAAACAAACTTGATCGTGAAGGAAGAAATCCAATTGAGCTGCTTGATGAAATTGAAAGCAAACTAAATATAAAAGTTCGTCCGTTAAGTTATCCGATGGGAATAGGTGTTAGCTTTAGAGGTGTTTACAATCTTTATGAAAATTCATTTTCATTCTTTAAAGCAAACAAGCAAAGAATTGAAGATGAAATTGAAAAGTTTAATGGAGTAGATGATCCAAAATTAGTTGAATACTTTGGTGATGACGCATTAAAGCTTAAAGATGAAATAGAACTTATTCACGGAGCTTATGATGAATTTAAAATTAAGAATTATCTCAATGGAACTACGGCTCCGGTTTTCTTTGGAAGTGCAATAAATAATTTCGGTATAAAAGAATTATTGGATACATTTGTTGAAATTGCACCGCAGCCTCTTCCTAGAGAAACTACTAAGGGAATGATAGATCCTGAGGATGAAAAATTTTCTGGATTTGTGTTTAAGATTCACGCAAACCTTGATCCGAAACATCGCAACAGAATTGCATTCCTAAGAGTTTGTTCCGGAAAATTTGAAAGAAATAAATTTTATCATCACGTAAGACTTAATCGTGATATTAAGTTTCCAAATCCTGCATCATTTATGGCGCAGGATAAAACTACTATTGATGAAGCTTTTCCCGGTGATGTAATTGGTCTTTATGATGTTGGTAATTTCAAAATAGGTGATACGATTACCGAAGGTGAAAATTTTATGTATAAAGGTATTCCAACTTTTTCACCGGAAATATTTAAAGAACTTCATCTTGAAGATCCATTTAAATCTAAGCAGCTTAATAAAGGAATTTTGCAGCTTACTGATGAAGGACTTGCGCAAGTGTTTATTCAGAATAACGGAAGCAGAAAAGTTGTTGGAACTGTTGGTGATCTTCAATTTGATGTGCTTGAATACAGGTTGCTTAATGAATACGGTGCACAATGCAGATTCCGTCCATTAAATTTTTATAAAGCCTGCTGGGTTGTTTATGATAAAGAAGATGATATCAGTGAATTAATGAGAATACGTTCACACAATTTATTTTTAGATAAACATAATAAACTTGGTGTTCTTAGCTGAGTCACAATATTCAATTGCAAGTGCACAGGAAAAAAATCCTAAAGCTAAATTTTTATTTAGTGTTGAACACAACACTCAAACACACGAACTTGAGGATGAGGAGTAAATCTTTAGTGAAAGTGTAAGCACTCTATTAAGGTCATTTCGAAGGAGTCTGCGACTGAGAAATCTGTTACAATATTTAGTTCAGATTTCTCCCTTTGGTCGAAATGACAAAAAAATAATGTACTTAAAATAATAAGACAAAATAGTCACTCATAATAATCAATCTTACAGCCACAGCCATCCCATTTGCGTTCATAGAAATCCAATCTTTCCTGAACAAAAAAATCAGCATCTTTCATCGAATCCATCTTACGGATTAATATTTCTTTTTTAAAAGTAGTTTCTTGAACAAAGAGTTTCTCATCATACTTTAGAACACTAATAAAATCTGAAAGATATGTGTCTTTAACTCTTATTATTTCAGAATTATCCAAAACAGATTTTAGTTCGTCTTCATCTATAATAAGATAGTTTGTATTGTGCGCTTTATTAAATATTTCACTTGCATCCATAATATCATCAATTTTTTCTATTTTGAATTAAATAAATAAAGTTTGGCTTAGATTCAGTATAATTTTAGAAAGAGTTGACTACAATAACCGGGCAGATGCACAATTTATAGTATTTTTTCAACGCGTGGTCCTAAAAACAATTTATCTGAACCAGGTCGTACATCTGATCCGAAATACTACCAAATCAAAATTCTTCTCTTTTGCCATATCTATAATTACAATTTCAGGATTCAATTCCTATCTCAACTTTTGTATATGTATTTACAGAAAGTGATTCCCCAAGTTTGTTTAATTCGTTAACAATTTGATAAGCAAAAGTTAAACTGTCGTTCTTTTATGTTTCCTTCCATTTCCAGATTATAAGTATCTTCCTTTTCCTTCAACCACTTTTAATATGTGAACTTCATCCTGTCTCGTGATAGTAAGTGCAAAGGCAACTTCAGCTGCTCTTCTTAGATGCTTTGACTACCATTTGTTGGCACAAGAATTCTGTCTGCTGCCATCTATCTAAATGAAACATGCATGCTCTGTACAATAAGGGTTGGACAAGGTGAAAATCTAATCAGATTATCAATAAAAGGATTAAAGACGCATTTCGGAATTTTTATGTTTTTCCGTTGCGCCAAGTACTAATAAGATCATAATCCTTTTTTGCTTCATCAAGAATCCTTTCTAAAGCATTGGATTGCCACAATTACTTTTTTATGTCACTTCCATGTTTGTAAATAACTTGGCAATTTCCTCTAAAAACTCGAAGCATTATTTTTATTCAGTATCTGAGATATGTGTAAAAAGTGTAACGTTTATTTCTCTTTTTTGAGCAAGTTGTTTAATAATATTTGCCTCAATTGATTTTGCTGCCTCTACCTTAGATCTCTTCTAACTCTTACCGGTAATAAAATTCGATGAATCTATTGAATAAAATTACTTTTAGCTAAATCCTTCCTGATTAATTCTTTGTATTTCTTCTTCATTAGGTTTAATCTTTTTTAAGTGGTAATTTTTATAAAAATTGGAGAAATAATTGAAGTGACAATAGAAATTAAAATTATTAATGAAAATATTTCTTGAGAAATAATTCCGAAAGATAAACCGATTGTTGCAAGAATAATTTGAATTGTTCCCCGGTATTTAATCCAATTCCAAAATTAAGAGCAGTCTAAGTATCACTCTTTCCAACACAACTTGCTCCAACGAATCCTCCCAATTATTTAAAGTTGCAACAACAATTAAACTAATCCAAGTAAGTATAAGGTACGGGATTTGTAAAGGTTCAATATTTACCTTCAATCCTGCAGATGCAAAAAATATTGGAGCAAAAATTCCAAATGTAAAACTTTCAATTTTGTCAATAGTTTCATTTGGGAATAGGGAATTCGAGAAAATATTATTCCTGCAACAAATGCTCCAAGTACTGCTTCCAGTCTGAATGATTGTGCAATGGCTCCATAACTAAAACTAAAAAGTATAAGAAGTGTTAAAAATTTATATCGCTTGAATTGAATTTTGTGAAAAGTTATACTACTTTAACAAGCAATCCATTTCCCAGAACAAAACTCACTGAAAGAAACAAAATTACTTTGCCAACAGATAAGAAAACATTCCTGCGCTGTTACAACTCCATCCAATCAACCCCAAAACAATTGAAAATAAAATCCATGCTACTGTATCATCAATCATTCCAGTAGCAATAAAAATTTGTCCAAAATCTCTTCTGATTAGATTAAGATCAATTAAAACTTTTGCAATAACTGGAATTGCGGACACAGAAATTGCAGTTGCAAGGAATAATGAAAAAACAATACGTTGTGTCGGGATCTACTAGAAAGATATCGGGAATGAGAAAGCAAAAAGCAAATCCAAATATTAGTGGTAAAATCAACCAGCCAAGAGCAGTTCCAAATAGCACTTTTTGGAGTGATGTTTTATCAAGCGCAAGATCGGTTTCAAGTCCAGTAATAAGCAGTAAAAGCATTGCCCCAACATAAGCTTACTACTTCAATAAGATTAGTTCCGTTTGTTGATTGCACCATCATCAACTCAGAAAAAACATGGGTATTGCGCCAGCAATGATGGACCAAAACAACACCCGCAAGAATTTCACCAACAACAGATGGCTGTCCCATCCGCTGAAATAATTCTCCAAATACTCGCGCAAAAAGCAGTAAAAAAAGAATTGGAAAAGAAGAATAAGAATGTCGGTATGTAATGAAGCTTCATACATCAAATTTATAATATGTTGATGATTTGTTATTGAATATAAATTGATTTCTACATCGCAAAGTAATGAAAAGATTATTTAGAATAAACGATTGTGATAGTGAACACTAAACTTTTAATAAATTCAATGAATTTTCATAAGATTGAATTGAGCTATATTGCAATTAAAATATAACTAATGCGAAATATAATAATTCAAAGATAATGGATAAAAAACACCTCGTATTAAATATAGAACAAGATTATCGTGCTGATTTGGAAAATCTTCCCTGGGATATGCCATTAGATAAATGGGATGATAAACAAATAAAATTTTTGGATATAAGAAAAGGGATTTCTAAACACACAGTAAGATTTATAAAAACAAAAGATTTTGCTTTTGCAATTAAACAAACAAATCCGATTAGTGCATACTTTGAGAGCGAAACATTTACTAAGCTTCTGCAAAAAGGAATTCATACATTAATTCCCGCAGGATATATCTTTTATAAAAAGAATTTGTTTGAAATAAATGCTGAGGATAAAGAAAGTCTCGCATTTATAGTTACAATACTCGAAGCCAAATCAATTCCGCATTCCATTTTATTTAAGTGGGATTTTTCAGATACAAGCAGAAAATCAATCTATAAAGCAGCGGCAGAGTTGTTAGCTAATCTTCACTTTAATAATATCTTTTGGGGCGATGCTTCTTTATCTAACATTCTGATTAAATTTATTAAGTCAAAAGATGATCAGGGAAAATTACGTACGGATTTAAAAGCATTTTTATCAGATTCTGAAACTATTCAAATTCTAAAAGAGATTTCTGATGATCACATCAAGAAAGATGTAAAACGATTTTATGATTCGATGACGGAAATCAGTAAAGAATTTCCCAAAGATGAAAAAGGTAAAAGTGAAATTGATTTAAATGAGGATAAGAAATATTTCAAGCAGGAATATAAAACTCATTTTGATCTGCTTAATAAAATTGCGGAGTTTGAAAAGACAACAGGACTTGAAGTGCAAAAACATTTTTTCAAAATCACAGATCAATATTCTATTGAATCAATATTAAAACAGATAGAAGAACATAAATGGTATTTAAGTGAAAAAAGCGGCAGTGAAGTTGAAATGACTTTTGCAGCGAATGATTGGATTGAAAAAATTTATAAACCAATTATAAAAGAGTTTAACAAGCTTAAAATTTTCGATTACTTTATTAACACAAACTCTGTAAAACTTTATACAGATATTATGGCTCACAAATACTATTTAAGTATTAGAGAAAGGCGAGGACATAGGAATTTATTCTGCGATAAGAAGCTACAGTGAAAAACATTCTGATAAAGAAGAATCGCTTCTATCCAAATTTGTAGAAAAACTTTTAAAGCGATTAACAAAAATTATCCCGCCCAATTATAATTTATAATTTCTTTAATTCGTGAAAAATCCGTTTTAACTTTGCCACGAATTAGCACGAATTGCTACTAATTTCAACTCAATCAATTTCACTTCTAACCGCCATTTAGCTAATTTTGATAAGTAAATTAAACAAAACTTTGAATCACATTTAGAAAAATCAGGAGTAATTAAAATGACAACAATAGTTGATGTATTTGGAAGAGAAATTTTAGACTCAAGAGGCAACCCAACTTTAGAAGTTGAAGTTTATCTTGAATCTGGTGTAATGGGTAGAGCTGCAGTTCCAAGCGGTGCTTCTACCGGTGAACATGAAGCAGTTGAATTAAGAGATGGCGATAAATCCCGTTACAACGGTAAAGGCGTTCTTAAAGCTGTTGAAAATGTAAATGAAAAAATTGCTGATGAGCTTATTGATCTTGATGCAACTGAACAAGTTGAAATTGATAATTTGTTAATCGAGTTAGATGGAACAGAAAACAAAGGAAATCTTGGTGCTAATGCAATGCTTGGTGTTTCACTTGCTTGTGCAAAAGCTTCTGCAGAATTTTTTGGATTGCCTCTTTATCGATACATTGGCGGAGTAAATGCCCGCACACTTCCTGTTCCTATGATGAATATTCTTAACGGCGGAAAGCACGCTGATAATAATGTTGACTTCCAGGAATTTATGGTTATGCCAGTTGGCGCACCAAGTTTTAAAGAAGCATTAAGAATGGGTGCAGAAACTTTTCATGCTTTAAAATCTGTACTTGGCAAAAAAGGTTATAACACAGCAGTTGGTGATGAAGGTGGATTTGCTCCAAACTTAAAATCAAATGAAGAAGCAATTGAAGTAATTCTTGAAGCAATAAACAAAGCTGGTTACAAAGTTGGAACAGATATTGCTATCGCACTTGATCCTGCTGCAAGTGAATTCTTCATCAAAGAAAAAAATGCTTATCATCTTTTCAAATCAGCTCCGAACCAATTAATTCCTATCGAGAAAATGGTTGATTACTGGGCAGGCTGGGCAAAACAATATCCAATTGTTTCTATTGAAGATGGAATGGCTGAAGATGATTGGGATGGCTGGAAATTATTAACAGATAAACTTGGAGGTAAAATTCAGCTTGTTGGTGATGATTTATTTGTTACAAATACAGATAGACTTGGCAAAAGGAATTGAACTTGGAGTTGCAAATTCAATTCTGATAAAGTTAAATCAAATTGGAACATTAACAGAAACACTTGATGCAATTGAAATGGCAAAAGTTGCATGGTTATACAATGTTATCAGTCATCGTTCCGGTGAAACTGAAGATACAACAATTGCTGATATTGCTGTTGCTACAAATGCAGGACAAATTAAAACCGGTTCTGCTTCAAGAACTGATCGTATTGCAAAATATAATCAGTTATTAAGAATTGAAGATGAATTGGATACAACAGGAATTTTTCCTGGTGTTGCTGCTTTAAATTATAACGGTTAATTATTTATTTGAGGTTGTCTCATAATTTTGAGTTTTATTTGTCATTCCCGTGAAAACGGGAATCCCAAATCCATAAAATAAAATGGATTCCCACTTTCGTGGGAATGACAATTCTGTACTTTTAACTTTTGAGGCAATCTCATTTTTTTCTCTAAACATTATAATAAATCTTAAAGACTAAGAGATCAAAATGAAAAACAATCACATTGAGAATTGTAAATCGATAATAAAAAAAAATAAAATTGAGTTTATAGATTTAAAAGCAATTGATCTTACAGGAAGATTACATCACATTACACTTCCGGTTTATCCAAACATAATTGAAAAACTTTTAAGCGAAGGTGTTGGATTTGACGGATCAAGTTATGGATTTCGTAAAGTTGAAAACAGTGATATGATTTTAATCCCTGATCTTGCAACTGTTAAGCTAGATCCTTTCCGTGATGCCCCAACTTTAACTTTTTATTCACACATTAGTACTTACGGATGAAAAGAGAAGTCCATTTAATCAGGATGGAAGATATCTTGCAAAAAAAGCTGAAGAATTGTTAAAGAAAACTACCGGTGCTGATAAATCATGGTGGGGACCAGAGTTTGAGTTTTATATTTTTTCTAAAGTTGAATATGATACACGAACTGCATCATCATTTTATCGTGTTGAGCATGCTGAAGAATTTTACAAGAAAGCATATCACGCAGCAAATCCATTTGATGAGTATGATGATTTTCGTGATGAAGCTTGTAAACTATTAAAAGCTCAGGGAATAAATGTTAAATATCATCATCACGAAGTTGGTGAAAGAGGACAGCAGGAAATCGAAACTTATTTTAGTGATTTATTAACTACCGGTGATAATATTATTACTGCAAAATATATTCTCTTCAACTTTGCAAAACAAAAAGGTTTATTTATAACTTTCATGCCTAAACCAATGTATCAGCAGGCAGGTAATGGAATGCATTTACATTTGTATCTGACAAAAAATGGTAAAAATGCATTTTACAAAAAAGGTGAATACGGAAATATGAATGAGCTTGGCAGATATTTTATTGGCGGCATGTTAAAGCATGCACCTGCACTTGTCTGCTTTTACAAATCCAAGTACAAATTCATATAAAAGATTAGTCCCTGGATTTGAAGCTCCAGTTGCTTTAACTTATGGACAAGGAAATAGAGCAAGCGCAATAAGAATTCCTAAATATGTTTCCAATCCTGATGAAACACGATTTGAATATCCGTCCCGCCGGATGCAACAGCAAATCCTTATTTATGTACAGTTGCAATGCTTCTTGCTGGAATTGATGGAGTGGTAAATAAAATTGATCCTGTTAAAGAAGGTTATGGACCAATTGATAAAAATTTTCTTGATCCTGGATTTGATGAAAAGATACATTATCTGCCAAGAAATCTTACAGAAGCACTTGGATGCTTTATCTGCGGATAATGATTTCTTAAAACGCGGTGGCATCTTTACCGATGAATTATTAGACCAGTGGGTAAAAACAAAGAATGAAGAAATACATTCAATAGGTACAATGCCTCATCCGTTTGAATATAAAATGTATTTTAATTTGTGATTTATTTTGAAACCCGTATGTGCTTAGATGCTTAAGCTGGCAAGGGCAGTAGATATGCTTTCAAATCTCTTAAACACTCGATCAAGACCGGTTTGAGCAAATAAATTACTTATAGCACCGGGAGAGGCAATAATAAGAATATCGCCCTTCATATTTCTTAATTCCTTAACCTCAGTAAGCATTACACCAACTATTGCGGAATCAATAAAAGCACAGTCAGTAAAATCAATAATAATAAATCTATGATTTGCAGATTTAAGATGAATAAGATTTGACTTGAACACTTGGGTTTCTTTTATCGTTGCTCTGAACATATTAAATTTAAGAACTGGTATTCCATTAGCCATGGAGATAGTGAAATCCTGCGAGTTAAAAGTATTATTTGGGATCATAAAAATCTAATATTTAATAATGATATCCTTAAAATAAGTAGAAATTATGAAAACCTAATTACTTCAATTGGAGTTTATGATAAGTCTGTATTTTTTATTAGTGATACTTTCAACTTATTCAAATATGAAAAGAGATGATTTTCTAAAATTGGTTTATTAAACACATTGTATTATACTTTCGCACAAAATTTTTTAAATAACAAACATTAACACAAAACTTTTCTACTAAACATTTCCATTAATGAATTATCTTGGTGAATTAAGTGCTTTATTAACGGCTGTTCTCTGGTCAGGAACATCTATTGCCTTTTCTTCTGCTGCTGAAAAAATCGGTTCTCTTCAATTGAATATTAACAGAATGATCTTTGCTTCTCTATTTCTAATCTCCACAATATTAATAATGGGTTATGATTTTGATTTATCTAATTCGCAGTTTACAAATCTTATAATAAGCGGAGTTATTGGGTTAGTTATTGGTGATTCCTTTCTTTTTAAAAGTTATCAAATGATAGGCGCTAGAATCAGTATGCTGCTGATGGCACTTTCACCAGCTATGTCAGCAATTCTTGCATTCATTTTTCTTGATGAAAGAATTGCACTTCTTGGAATAATAGGAATTTTTATAACTATCTCAGGAATTGCGCTTGTTGTATTGGAGCGTAATGTAAATTCTAAATACACTATTACTAAACTTGGAATTTTTTATGGAATACTTGGAGCAATGGGTCAGGCGGGAGGATTGATCTTTGCCAAGTTTGCTTTTGAAGAAGGACACATTGCCGGATTTGTTGCAACATTTATTCGTGTATTTTCTTCTGTGATTATTTTTCTTCCGATAATGTTGATATTAAAGAAGTACAAAAATCCATACAAAGTCTTTAATAAAGATAGATCTGCATTGGGTGTAACTTTAATTGGCACAATTCTCGGTCCGTTTTTAGGAATCACATTTAGTTTGATAGCTGTTGAAAATACAAAAGTTGGAATTGCTGCAACATTAATGTCAACAATGCCAATTATAATGCTTCCAATGGTAAAGTACATTTACAAAGAAAAATTATCCTGGCGTGCAATAACAGGCGCTGTAATTGCAGTTGCTTGGAGTTGCTTTAATATTTTTAAGATAAAATCTCAAGCGTATATTTATAATAAAAAAGGAAAAGTTATGAGTGATACTCAAAAAATTAATTATTGTTTGAATTGTAATGCATCTGAAAATGAAATCCCATTAGTAAATCTTGTTTTTGCAGGTAAGCCGGCATTTATTTGTTCGAGTTGTTTACCGGTTTTGATACATCAACCGCAGAAATTAGTTGGAAAGTTAGAAGGTGCAGATAAAATTTCACCAGCAAAACATGATCATTAATCAGAAACAAAATTTATTTTATAAGTTTGATAAGTTCTATCATCAAAACAAACAAAAATTATTTTTTGAATTGATTTGTCTGATTGAATAAATCTCTTAACCGTTTTAATCGCTATTTGTGCTGCACGCTCCAAAGGAAATCCATAAACTCCTGTTGAGATAGCAGGGAAGGCAATTGATTTGATTTTGTTTTCGACTGCAAGTTTTAAAGAGTTGAGATAACAATTTGTTAGTAGTTCATCTTCGTTATAATTTCCGCCATTCCAAACAGGACCGACAGTATGAATTACAAAATTTGCTGGAAGATTATATCCCTTGGTAATTTTTGCTTCACCGGTTTTGCAGCCATTTAATTTTCTGCATTCTTCAAGAAGTTTGGGACCAGCAGTTAGATGAATTGCACCATCAACTCCACCACCCCCGAGTAAAGATGAATTTGCTGCATTAACAATTGCATCAACTTTTAGTTTAGTAATATCTCCCTTAAAAATTTCAATTGTGGAAATCATCTTTGTCAAGAAATTCTACATTAACCATTTCTGTGGAGTAGACTTTCCAGGAGTCGCCGTCTTTTTTGAGTGTATGAATTCCAGTCGCTTTATTATTCTTAAAATCTTTCCCTTTTATTTTGGTCGTTACCTGAGTGAATTCGACTTTTGCTTCTTTATCATTTTCCTCAAGCACTTTTATATTTTCAATTTTATAGTTTAAATCATATCGATCAAAAATTTGTTTTGCCATTGCCTCAGTTGCAGCATAGTTGGGACTTTTAGGATGAACGGTTGTCATCACTCCTTCTAAATCCTCTTCGTTCATGTATTCGGCATTTGCATTAATTAGTGATTCCGGTGTTTTATATTCCTTCTTACTTGAACAAGCAAAGACTGCTAAAATGATTAGAAGTATTAGAGCTATATTTTTCATGATTTCCTGGATGTTTAATTAATAATATTTTGAATAAACAATGTAAGCTATTCTGAAACCTTTAAAATTTCTTTAAGAGTAATTCTGCTATTGGCTAATGTAAGTTCAATGGTTTTATTACCCTGAATAAAATTTAATGTTTTAGCTTTATAATTTGGTTCGAAAATTTCTTTGGTATCAACTTTTATTTCGCCGTTCGTTTTATATTGGTCAAGCAATTTGATGATCTGTTCGAAAATCTGACTATGACTATCATTTACCGCTGTACTCCAGAATTTGTTAATAGAAATCAGTTTGTTTGATTTATCGAAATTGATAACACCGTAATTATATTTTCGTTTGCTTGAATCCCAGATAAAAAACAGATTATACTCTTTGGAGTCTTCCTCAACATAATATGAATTATCAAGTATATCGAGTACAACTTCCATATCTGAGCCTAATTTTAGCTCCGTATTTCCGATTGTAATAGTTTGTTCTTGAGCGAAAGATATTCCATTAAGAATCAATAATACAAAAAGTATTTTTTTCATAACTTTTTTAGGATTTATTATTAAAAATTAGTGCGACTAAAAGTGTTGTAAGATAATTTAGAACACATTTAAATATTCATTTCTTTCTTCACTTCTGCAAATTTTTCAACTGCAAAATCTAAATCCTCTTTAGAGTGTGCAGCAGATATTTGAACTCTTATTCTTGCTGTGCCTTTGGGAACGACAGGAAAGAAAAATCCAACAACATAAACACCTTTTTCCAGCATCTTTGCAGCCATTGTTTGTGCAACAACTGCATCACCAAGCATAATAGGTACAATAGGATGAACACCTTCTTTAATATTGAAACCGGCAGTTGTTATTTTTTCTCTAAAGTATTTTGTGTTTTCTTCAAGCTTATCACGTAAGTGTGTTGTTGCACTTAACATTTCAAAAACTTTTAATGATGCAGCCACGATGTTTGGTGCAACAGTGTTGGAAAATAAATATGGTCGTGAACGTTGGCGAAGCAAATCAACAATTTCTTTTTTTGCAGATGTGTATCCACCGCTTGCACCACCAAGTGCTTTGCCTAATGTTCCTGTTATAATATCAATGCGACCCATAACGCCATTATGTTCATGAGTTCCTTTGCCGTGTTTACCCATAAATCCAACTGCGTGACTATCATCTACCATTACCATTGCACCGTATTTTTCAGCAATATCACAAATATTTTTTAATGGAGCGATAAATCCATCCATCGAGAATACACCATCTGTTGCAACCAAAATATTTTTAACATTATTGGATTTCGCTTCTTTAAGTTTTTCCTCAAGATCATTCATATCACAATTTTTGTAACGATAACGCTGTGCCTTACATAATCTTATTCCATCAATTATACTTGCATGATTCAATTCATCACTAACAATAGCATCGTCTTCACCAAGAAGTGTTTCAAACAATCCGCCGTTTGCATCAAAGCAGGATGTGTAGAGAATTGTGTCTTCCATTCCAAGAAACTCTGATATTTTCTTTTCAAGTTCTTTATGTATTTCCTGAGTTCCGCAGATAAATCTTACAGAAGACATTCCAAATCCCCATTTATCAAAGCTATCTTTTGCAGCTTTTATTATTTCCGGATTATCAGCTAATCCTAAATAATTATTTGCACACATATTCAGAACTTGCTGTCCTGTTGTAACGGCAATGTGCGCACTTTGTGGAGTAGTTATGATTCTTTCTTTTTTATACAGACCTTCTTTTTCGATGTTGGTTAAAATATTTGTGTAATGTTGTTTGGTCGTTGTATTCATTTTTAATCTCTTTAATTTTTATTAATTCCATTCCAAAATTACTTTGCCGGAGTTACCGGATTTCATTATTTCAAATCCCTCCTGATAATCATCAATTTTAAATTTATGCGTGATGATTGGAGTAATATCTAATCCGCTTTGAACCATTGCCTGCATCTTGTACCAGGTTTCAAACATCTTTCTTCCATAAATGCCGCGTATGTTTAATCCGCTAAAAATAATTTTTGTCCAATCAACTCCAGCATTCGAAGGAAGGATACCAAGCAATGCGATATTGCCGCCATGAAACATTACATCAATCATATCATTAAATGCATGAATACTTCCGCTCATTTCTAATCCAACATCAAAACCTTCTTTCATTCCAAGTTCTTTTACAATATCAGGTAATTTTTCTTTTGATACATCAACTGCGCGTGTAACTCCGATTTTTCTGGCAAGCTCTAATCTGTATGGATTCATATCCGTAATAACGGTATTTCTTGCGCCAGCATATATCGCAACTGCTGCAGCCATAATTCCTATAGGTCCTGCACCTGTTATCAATACATCTTCACCAAGCAAATCATAACTAAGAGCTGTATGAACCGCATTTCCAAAAGGATCAAATACAGATAAAACGTCTGTGGAAATTTTGGGATCGCAATGCCAGATATTTTGAACAGGAATAACAAGATATTCTGCAAAAGCTCCAGGACGATTTACACCAACTCCTTTTGTGTTTGGACAAAGATGCCCACGTCCCGCACGGCAATTTCTGCAAGTACCGCAAACAATGTGTCCTTCACCGCTAACTAAATCACCAACACGAACATCGTGAACATTTGATCCAAATGCTTCAATCGTTCCAACATATTCATGTCCTACATGCATTGGAACGGGAATAGTTTTTTGCGCCCACTCATCCCAATTGTAGATGTGAATATCTGTACCGCAAATTGCAGTTTTATGAATTTTGATTAATACATCATTAGGTCCGTACTCGGGAACGGGAACTTCATCCATCCAGATTCCGGCTTTAGCATATTTTTTTACAAGGGCTTTCATTTTTTGCATGGTAAGATCCTTTTAGAAAAGTAAATACATTTTTTGATTAGAATAATATTATAAAATGTTCTAATCAAAATTAGAAATAAGGGGAGTAAAGGACAAAGAAAATAATATGATTTTTCCGGCTCAGATAAAGAAATTATATAATTGAAAAGAGCGCAAAATCGCTTCCGACTACTGAGCGAGGAGTTTCTTTAAAAGAATTAAATTCTTTTTCGACAAAACCATTGTTAAGCTTGTTAACAGCGGCAGTATTTTTTAGCCAATTAATTTCTGCTTCAGTTACACGATCATTTACGTATGCTAATTTTATAGCATCTTTTATAAAAGAACGTGCTATTTCCTGATCAGAAAATATTATTGGTTCTTCATTTATATATTTATTGGAGAGCAAACTCCGGATGGTTTCCTGAAAAAAATCTGAAGCGAAACCTAATTTATCTGAAATTTTTTTGAGAATGTCTTTTTCTTTATCAGTCAGTTCTTTATCAAGTTTTGCGGTGATAAATAAACCTTTTAAATAATTGCTGCGGTCGATAATGGGAATATTCATTTCTATCCGATAAATAATTAAAGAATTGTAACAAATACTATGGGCTTTCCTTTCAATTATTGTGCCTTTGAATGAACTACCACCAAAATATAAATATGCCAAAAAAAATCTACACAAAAAGAATTACCCCTTGTAAATGTATTGTAAATCATAGTTCAACATCTTTCAAATCTATAATTGAGATTTTCTAAATTTATTGATTCATTTAATCAAAAGTAATTGATTTGAGTTGAACGTATTGCGTTGATTTTCTCTCAGTAAAATTCATAAATAATTAGCAATACTCATTTAATAATTTCAGGAAAGAACTACCGAAAGCTAATAGAGAGCGGTAATATTTTTCTTATTCTTCAAGAAGTTATCTCCAAATATTCATCGTTAAGCTTCCAATAAATAAATTTGCATGTAACTTTTAACAAAGCTCAACTAAATAAAAAATGTAGTATTTTAAAATCAACAGAAATAAATATTAATTAAAAATTTCAGGGAGAACAAAATGGATTACAGAATTGAAAAAGACACAATGGGTGAAATTAAAGTACCTGCCGATAAGTATTGGGGTGCCCAGACTCAGAGATCAAAAGAAAATTTTTTAATTGGTGGTGATAGGATGCCTGTTGAAATTATCCGCGCTTTTGGAATTCTAAAAAAAGCGGCTGCTCTAACCAATGCTGAATTAGGCGTATTACCAATGGAAAAAGCAAAGTTAATCAGTCAGGTTTGTGATGAAATAATTGAAGGAAAATTAGCAGATCATTTTCCGCTGGTTGTATGGCAAACAGGTTCAGGTACACAATCTAATATGAATGTAAATGAAGTAATAGCCAACCGTGCTCATGTATTACAAGGCGGTAAACTGGGAGAAGGAAAACATTTTATACATCCCAATGATGATGTAAATAAATCTCAGTCTTCAAATGACACCTTCCCAACAGCTATGCACATTGCTGCATGTGATGTACTTACTCACGTTACTATTCCCGGGGTTACTAAACTTCTGAGTACATTGAAAAAAAAGGCTGTGGAATTTCAGGATATAATTAAAATAGGCAGAACACATTTGATGGATGCAACTCCTCTGACTCTGGGACAAGAGTTTTCAGGTTTTGCTGCTATTGTAGAACACGGATTAAGAGCTGTGAGATATTCAATGACACATTTACATCAACTAGCATTGGGTGGAACAGCAGTTGGGACTGGTTTAAATACACCAAAGGGATTTGATGTTTTAGTTGCAAAAAAAATCGCCGATCTTTCACCCTGTAACTTTGTTACTGCCGAGAATAAATTTGAGGCACTTTCTGCTCATAGCTCCATAATTGAAATTTCAGGAGCACTCAAACTTTTAGCAACAGGTCTAACCAAAATTGCCAATGATATACGTTTCTATGCTTCTGGTCCCAGATCTGGTATTGGCGAATTAATACTTCCAGAAAATGAACCCGGATCATCCATTATGCCTGGAAAAGTTAATCCAACTCAATGTGAAGCGTTAACACAGGTTTGTACTGAAGTTGTTGGTAACGATATTGCAATTACAATGGCAGGAATGCAAGGACATTTTCAGTTAAATGTTTTTAAACCTGTTATGATTCTTAATCTCCTAAATTCAGCAAGATTATTAGGAGATGCTTGTCTTTCATTTAATGATAATTGTGCTGTTGGCATTGAGCCAAATCTTGAAAGGATTAAGTTTAATCTTGATAATTCTTTAATGCTGGTAACTGCTCTAAACCCTGTAATTGGTTATGATAACGCAGCTAAGGTTGCTAAAAAAGCACACAAAGAAAATAAAACTCTTAGAGAAGCTGCTTTGGAGTTAGGATTACTAACCGCAGAAAAGTTTGATGAAGTCGTAAGACCTGAAAAAATGATTGGACCAAATAAGTAATAATTGTTTCTGGTATAAATTAAAAAACGGCAACCAATTGGCTGCCGTTTTGTATTTTAAAAGTACTTAAAGATTATTTAGATACAATTTCAATCAAAGCACTTGCTACTGTTTTGTCATTATCATCCAATAAGAAAACTCTATAAAATCCAGGTTCTTCAAACTTCAAATCGCTATCATCATTTTTAGCGAAGAAAACATAGCTCATTTCCGGTTCAATTACGTAATCAAATTTTTTGTAGAACTCAAATTTCTTGCTTCGTTCATTCAATCTATCAAACTGAATGTGAACATCTTCAAGATCTAATTCATAATCTGATTTTACCATTACCGTTAAGTATCCGGTGGTAAATCTATCACTTACGCCAACCTCACCTTTTTTAGAATCATATTTTTCACAGAAATAAAGTACAGGTTCATTCTGAGCAAAAACTGTTGTTAATAATCCCGGGAAGAAAAACACAGAAAGAACAAAAATGGACAAGAAAATTTTTTTCATTGAAATGCCTTTTTTAGTTGAGCAGTAACTTAACTTAATTAAAAGAGTAATCAGTATTAATATTTGAAGTTATTTTAGGGTATAAATTATAGCATTATTGCTGCAAGAAATCATTATTTTTGGCTTCAAAAAATTGGAATAAGTCTTTGGATACCTGGAATGGAATAATTTCGCTTCTTCTTGCTTGCATTGAATTTCTGTTGCTTTTCAATCTGCTTGTTTTTATTGAGAAGAACAGAGTTAATATTATTGCAATGCTTATGATCGCTTTGTTGGCGGCTTATCAATCTATGGAATTTTTAATGTGCCAGGTTGGATTGCAGGATTCATTCTATCCATTTCTTGCCTTTGTGATTATCGGATTTCTGCCGCCCTTAAATTTACTTTTAGCACTTACTCTTACCCGCAATGTAAATCTTACTCTCAAATGGTTTTTAATTTTCATTCCGGCTGTTACTTTTTCGATTTATTATTTATTTGTTATCCCGGAATTTGTAGTAACAAGCTGCACTGTGCTTTATGCAAGTTACCATTATCCATATGGAGATTTATTTGGAGCGTTTTATTATCTGCCAGTATTAATATCAATTATTTTGTTTGTAAGATTTATCCCAAAGACAGATGATAAAAAGAAAAAAATCATTGCTAAAGTATTATTGTTTGGATCAATCTTTATAAGCCTGCCCGTGTTACTTGGATTTACATTAATGTTTTTTAAAAATTATTCAATCATTTCTGCAATAGAAAGTATAATGTGCAAGTTTGCATTTATATATGCAGTGTGTTTAAGTTTTATTTGTCTTTATAATTCTCCTTTTAATGATGAACGAAATTATTTTAAATATTTATTTAATAATAAATAACGGATTGGTGGAAGAATTCAGAGCCGTCTCTTACGAAATGGAAGGCGGCGATGACAGAAAAATTGATTTCTTAAAATCTCACGCCAAAGAAGATTATCCAAAAGCAATTATTTTTGATGCACCTTCGGATAAGAATGAAAAGTTTATGAGTTATTCTAAATTTCATAAGCTTGAAAAACGCGGAATGCATTTTCAACTTTTTGAAGACATCTTTCAAAAATTTGGTGTCCCGCAAAATCCGCTTATTTGTGTTACACCTGTAGTTGATGGAGAAGTTTACGCTCAATAAAAATAAAAAATATCAGGTCTAAGTATGAAAAGTTTTATAATAAAATCGATAATAATTTTAATTACAATAACATTTACAGGAAGTACCTTGTACATTTCAGATAAATCAAAATCTCAGTTAAAAAGTAAAACTGAGTTTCAGTTAAAACAGGATGAACTTGATAAATATTACTCCGATAAAAAATTGGGTTCATTTGTTCAAGATGGTAAAACTTATTTTAGATTGTTTACACCAAACGCAGAAAAAGTTTCACTTGTAATCTTTGAAAAAGTTGACGAACAAAAGGGTAAAGAATATGAAATGGTCCGTGATGAAAATGCTGTGTGGGAAACTTCTCTTGATGGAGAAATGTACGGAAAATTTTACGGTTTTAATGTAAAGCATAAAGATAAAGAAGCAGTTCTTTGTCTTGATCCATATGCAAAAGCAGTTGCAAGCTACAACACATATTTTACTCCACGTAAAGGAATTGTTGTTAAAGAAGATAATTATAATTGGCAATCTGATAATTGGATACAAAGAGATTGGCGCGATTTAATTGTTTACGAAATGCATGTTCGTGATATGACTGAACATCAATCTTCAGGTGCTAAAGAAAGAGGGACTTATCAAGGTCTGATTGAAAAAGGCAAAGCTGGCGGCATTGATTACATAAAAAATCTTGGTGTTAATACAATCGAACTTTTACCTTCACAGGAATTTGCAAACATAGAAATTCCCTATAAAGATACTGTGCTTGGAAAGTTTAATACATGGAATCCTTATGAACGAAATCATTGGGGATATATGACAGCCGCATTCTTTGCGCCTGAATCATACTTTTCAGAAAATGTTCGTGAAATAGAATTTAATAAATGGAGCGGTGCAGACGCAAAAGCTGTTACGGATTTTAAAGATATGGTTAAAGCATTCCATAAAGAAAATATTGCAGTAATGATGGATGTTGTTTACAATCATCTTTCTGAGTATGAACTTGGTAACTTAAAAGAAATTGATAGAGAATACTACTTTAGATTAAATCCTGATGGGAGTTATTGTGCTGTTAGCGGCTGTGGAAATGATCTGAAAACTGAACGCCCAATGATGCGTCGATTAATTGTAGAAAGTATTTTATACTGGATGAAAGAATATCACGTTGATGGTTTCAGATTTGATCTTGGAAAACTTATTGATTGGCAAACTATCGAAACAATAATTTATGAAGCAAAGAAAATAAATCCAGATGTAGTTTTTGTATGCGAACCATGGGGCGGCGGTTATGATCCAGCAGGATTTTCTTTACGCGGATGGGGTGCTTGGAATGATCAAATAAGAAATGGAATTAAAGGTGAAAATCCAAATAATGGACACGGCTGGATTTTTGGAAATTGGTACGGAAACAATTCACCGCAAAGAATTAAAAGTTATGTTAACGGAACGCTTGTAAAAGATTCACTTGGCTTATTTCAAAAATCAAATCACTCAGTTAATTATCTCGAGTCCCACGATGGTTATACTTTCGGAGATTTTATACGAATCGGTTTAGGCGATGTAAAACCTGATGAAGTAATTAAAGATGTTGATAAAAATGCAAAGCTTACTCCAACACAATTAAAACTTAATAAACTTGGTGCACTGTTCTTATTTACTTCACGCGGAATTACAATGATACACAGCGGGCAGGAATTTGCTCGTAGTAAAGTTCTTCCATTAACAAATCAAAATGATCCTCATCGTGGAATGATTGATCACAACTCTTACGATAAAGACAACGAAGTGAATTATATTAATTATAATCACGCAAAGATGAATCAGGATTTATGGGATTACTATAAAGGGTTGATAGAACTTAGAAAAGAATTTAAATCATTCCGTAGAGCAGAATATGATGAAGTAAAATTTATTTCGGTTAAGAATAATGATTTTGCTCTTGGTTACGAAGTAAAACATGAGGATGAAGACTTTGTTGTATTGTTTAATGCTCATCCACTAAAAGTAGTTGATTGCGAATTACCAAAAGGGAAGTGGGAAGTTTTAGTTAATCCGGATAAAGCTGGAATAAAAGCGATTGAAACTGTTAGTGGTAAAGTTACAATTCCAGCATCATCGGGTTTTGTGCTTAAGAAAAAATAATATTGAAATAACCTTCGAGGTTTGTGCTTTGCACCTCGAAGGTTTTCATTACTAATCTCCGCTTAATCCTTTTTGAAGAGTTTTTTCTATCGCGAGTTTAAAACTTCCTATGTTTACAGGTTTTTGAAAAACAAACTCAATTCCAAGTTCTGTGTAGTCATTAATAACTGCACGATCAATATCGCTGCTTAGTACAATAACAGGCGGCTTACCTTTTATATCCATTTTCTTTAACTCAATTACAAATTCATAGCCATTCATAACAGGCATTGCATGATCTGTAATTACAAGCGCTGGTGGTGATGATAATATTTTTTGTATCGCTTCTTTACCATCAGAAGCAACCTCAACATTATACTCCGGTGTAATATTTTTTAGAATCTTTGAATAAAGCAATCGATCAGTTTTATTATCATCCACAATTAGAATGTTTGAAGAAGCGATCGGCAAAGTGAAAATAAAATCTGTTCCTTTGCCGTATTCGCTTTCTACTGAAATTGTTCCCCCATGTTTTTCTATAATTTCTTTTACGAGTGATAACCCAAGTCCGCTGCCTTTTTCTCCCGCAGTACCTTCGGAAGTAAACTTTGCATCGATACTAAAAAGTTTTCCAAGATCATCATCTTTAATTCCAACACCTGTATCCTTAACCCTGAATTTTACAAAGCGAGAATTAGTAACAGATTCACTAGAAATGTTTACAGTTCCACCTCTATTAGTAAACTTAATAGCGTTAGAAATAAGATTGTTAAAAACCTGGGTTATTAAACTCTTATCAACAAAAAGGTAAAGAGATTGGTTAACATTTGATACAACGTCGATTCCTTTTTGTATTGCAGTTCCGGAAAGTGCGTTAACAGAATCTGTTACAACTTTTGAAACATCAATTTTCTGCGGCTCAAATTTTATTCGTCCCGTTTGCAGCCTTGTCCAATCCAAAAGTGAATTTACAAGTGCAAGCATTGAGCGCGAAGATTCTTGAATATACTTAATATACTGTTTTCGTTCATCCTCGGTCAGCTCTTCATCATTTGCTAGCAGATCTGTAAATCCTAAAATTGAACTAAATGGAGTTCTTAAATCGTGAGAGATGATTGAAATAAAACGATCTTTTGTTTCGTTAAGTTTAATAAGATTTTGTGTTGATTTTTTTAACTCTTCTTCAGCACGCTTTCTAAATGAAACGTCGCTTACAAGTCCAAATATCTTTTGTATTCTTCCAGTTCCTGATCTTACAAGATTAATCTTTGCTCTAACCCAAACAATGTTTCCTTGCTTATTAATGATCCTGAATTCAAACTCACCCGAAAGCTGAATACGGCTTTTCATCAAATTAATTAGTTTAGGTTTTATTGAAGCGTAATCACTTGGATGAATTGCTTTTATAAATAATTTGGAATCAGTTAAAAATTCTGCTTGATTGTACCCGGTAACTTTTTGAATTGATGAAGTACAAAATATTGGTCTTAATGCTAAACCGGTTCTTTCAAAGGTAAAAAGAAAATCATCAATGTTTTCAGTTATGTTTCTGTATTTCTCTTCAGATTCCCGTATTGCACGTTGTGCACGAATTCTTTCTGTAACATCACGTGCAATCATTACAATATAAATTTTATTATCAGATTCAAAAGATCCGATTGAAAGTTCTGTATGAATACTGCTTCCATCTTTTTTCTTACCAAGAAAATCAAATCTTGTTGGAACTTCTTTTTTCCTCTCAAGTAATCTGAAATACTCAGATACTTTTAATATGGCATCGTTTGATGCAAGCTCAATGATTTCCTTGTTAACTAATTCAGTGTTTGAGTTATAACCAAATATTTTTGCAAAAGATTTATTTGCAATAATAATTCTTCCTTCGCAACCCAATGCTATACCGTCATAAGCTGAATTAACAAGTGATAGATATAGATTTGATTCTTCTATGTTTTGTTTGTGTTCTCGAACCACAGTAAGAAAGCAGCTAAAGAATTGTATTCTGTTTTCGTTATCCCTAGAAGTGTGAAATGTACAACTGAATAATGTTGGGGAATTATCTTTATTGATTAAAGGAAGATCTAAATTTTTAATTTCATCGCCGGTAAAACTTTGCAGATCAAAAATATTATTTTCTAAATAAGACGGTTCAATTAAATTGTAAAAACTTTTTGAAAGCAATTCCTCTTCAGTAAAACCAAGTGATTTTTGAAAAGCAGAATTAACGAATAATATCTGTCCTTCTTTATCAATATTACAAATCATTAACGGGGATTTTGAAATAGTATCCCGTAAACCTTTTAATGAAAGTTTTAATCCTTCCTCAAAATGTATTTTATCAGTTATATCAATACTCTTAACTACAATTCTTTTTTTCTTTTCATCGAGAAAAGCAAAATAAGTTTCGTAAGTTTTTTTCTCCCGGTTTCTATCAAAATATGATAAAATAATTTTATGAATTTCTTTATCAATAAGTTTTGATTTTAGTGAATCAAGAAAATTATCAGAAAGAATACTAACAACATTTTGTACTGCGATGCCGAGTGCTGCTTCTTTGGAAACTTCATAAAGTTTCTCAGCATATTCATCCCAATACTCAATTATGTTTTCATCATTAATTACAAATACAGCCTCGCTGGATTTTTTTGTGATGGTTTGATAAAATTCAAGCTTACTAACATCCTTGTAAAGATTATCAATTTCTCTTTCCTGAGCCGTTATATCTTTAAAGAATAAATAAACAAAACTTATTTCTTTCCTAAAATTTTCCTGGGGAACAAAGCGGCACTCAAAAACTTTTCGGTTTCCTCTTACTTCATAAGATATTTTTTCGGTAACCACTGTGCGGTTTTTCTTAGCATATTCAAAATACTCTTTAACGATTTTTGAAGTGTCTGAATCAAATAAACTTCCTAAAGAAACACTTTGAATTAAATTTGCGGGAACATTTATGTAGTGTAAAATATTTTTTGAATAAAACTGAATTCGTTCCATCCGATCAACAACAAGAAAAAAATCGGTAACATTATGAATCGCATTTTCTATAAAATCATTTCTTATTGCAGATTCTTTTTTTGTTTTAGTAAGGATTTTTAAATCTTCAATTATTATAATTCCACCGATAATTTCATCGCCATCTAAAATGGGTGCGCCTTTTATAATTAGGTTAATTAACCCTTTAGTTTTTGTTTCTACAAAGTTTAATTCTTTCTCAAACGGAAGCCCTGATAAAATGTCATTCAGTTCATTAGTGATAGTAAACTTTGGAAAAAGTTCTTTACCAAAAATACTTGAGCCCATAAGGTTTGCCGGATACTCAAATCCATACAGCAATTCCAGATCAGCAAACGATTTATTTGCATAATCAATTTCGCCATTCTTATTAAAAGTAAGAATTGCTATTGGAGCGCTATCAATTAGATTTAAAGTATTTGGTTCCAAGTTTTACTAAAATCACTTTTTATAAAAAATTCTAAGTTCTAAAAAGTTCAGGTTATTTATACAGAATATACTTTTACCTGTTAAAATCGCTGATTGTGATAATAACTATAGTGCCATATTAGTGTTGTTTTAAGTTAAAAATTACAACAATTCGATGCGAAAATTACAGCTAAAAATTTTGTTGATGTCTCGTTTTGAATAAATGTATTGATATAAAGATTTAATACTTAATTCCACTAATCAAAATCCAATACGATTTTATGATGGGTGAAAACAATTTTTCCTGCTTTTTTCTTTAAGTTTGTACATCATTAATTAGAAAATTTGTTTTGATATCCGCAGCATTTCAAAAACTTGGAAATAGAACATTAGCTTTCCTGCAGGAATTTGGGCAAATCTCCAATCTATTTTTTGGTATCATTAAAAATCTTTCTCAAGTTCCGAAAAGCAAAAAGCTAATCCTTTTTCAAATGGAACACATTGGCGTAAATTCACTTCCACTTGTTTTGATAATTGCTGTTTTTACTGGTGCGGTTTCTGCATGGCAAGCTGCTTATCAATTAAAAGGAATAGCTCCTTTATCATTTTTAGGCGGAGCAACAACTCGCGCAATTATAACAGAACTTGGTCCGGTTTTAACAGGAATAGTTATTGCTGGAAGAGTTGGCGCTTCAATTGCGGCGGAACTGGGGACGATGAAAGTAACCGAACAAATTGATGCACTTGAAACAATGGCAATTAGTCCAGTTAGATATTTAGCAATGCCAAGGTTTTTAGCCGCAATAATTATGATGCCTATACTTGTAATCTTTGCAAATACTATTGCAGTTTTTGGGGCTTATTTAGTATCAAATTATTTTCTTGGAGTTTCATTCGCTGTTTTTTTTAACTCTGTAAGCAGATTTTTTGATATGGCAGATTTGATTTCAGGTTTAGTTAAAACAATTTTCTTTGGCGGTGTTACATCCTTTTAGGATGTCATATTGGATTTAGAACAGAAGGAGGCGCAGAAGGTGTTGGTTTAGCAACAATCAGATCTTTTGTTATTTCTGCAGCATTAATTTTAATATTGGATTATGTTCTCTGGATGCTGATCTTTTAAATGCAAATAATATTGTTTACATAAAATTAAAATTGCTTCTTACTTTATAAAATATATATTACTATTCAAATAATTTAAAATCAGAACTACCTTCAATAAAAAGGAAGGAAAGAAAAATGGAACAAATTAAATACATCATTAAAGAGAGAACTGAGAAAATAGTTCTCCCAAAAACACTCGGATTCGGACAAATCTTCACTGATCACATTTTTGAGATGGATTATACTAAAGTTAAAGGCTGGCACAATCCAACAATTAAACCGCTTGAAAATCTTAAAATGCATCCTGCAATGTCAGTTATTCATTATGGTCAATCTATATTTGAAGGACTTAAAGCATTTAAAACTATAAATGATGAAGTTGTAATTTTCCGTCCTGATGTTCATATGCAAAGATTAAATAATTCGGCTAAGAAGAATTTGCATGCCGGAAGTTGATGTTGATTTTGCACTTGAAGCTTTAAAGGAACTTGTTGCTATTGATAGCGATTGGATACCCAGCAAACAGAGGCGAAGCACTTTATATAAGACCATTTATGTTTGGTACTGATCCTGCACTTGGTGTAAGACCATCATTTGATTACAAATTAGTTTTCTTACTTTCTCCGGTAGGCGCTTATTATCCGGAAGGATTTAAACCAGTTAAGATTTTAGTACAGGATGATTATGTACGTGCAGTTAGAAAAGGTTTAGGCGAATGTAAAACATCTGCTAATTATGCTGCGAGCTTATTAGCTGCACAGGAAGCAAGTAAAAAAGGATTTACACAAGTTCTTTGGCTTGATGGTGTTGAGCAAAAATATTTGGAGGAAGTAGGAACGATGAATATTTTCGTTCAATTTAAAGATGAAATTGCAACTCCAAAATTAAGTGGATCAATTTTGCCCGGTGTTACAAGACGTTCAGTAATTCAAATATTAAAAGAGTGGGGAATGAATGTAACCGAAAGAGCAATCTCAATTGATGAAGTTATATCAGCATATGATAAAGGAAATCTTGTTGGATTATTTGGAACCGGTACTGCAGCAATAATTTCTTCAATTGGCTGGCTTACATATAAAGATAAAAATATGGCATTCAATAATGGTCAGCCTGGCGAACTTGATTTGAAATTATTTAATGAACTTAATGCAATTCATCGCAGAGAAAAAGAAGACACACATAATTGGTTATTTAAAGTAGAAAAAAAGGCTGTTGAAGTAGAATAATGAAATTACGTTCTGTTGTTATTCTTTTTTTTGTAGCGTTTAACTTCTTAAACGCACAGAATATAAAACCTAAAAATATTATTATCCTAATTGGAGATGGAATGGGCATCAACTATGTTGGTGCCTCTTTATTACAAGATCCAAACTCGCCCTTTAAAGAATTTAAAACTATCGGATTATCAATAACCTGTTCTGCAGATAAGCTGATTACAGATTCAGCCGCAGGTGCCACCGCTATTGCAACAGGATATCTTACAAATAATAAATATGTTTCTGTAGATACTTTTGGGAATCCACTATATACAATTTTTGAACACGCAGAAAAACTTGGATTATCTACCGGAGTAGTTGTTACTGCAACTGTAACTCATGCAACTCCGGGTGCATTTTTAGGGCACTCGATAAGCAGATATGATCAAAATCTGATTGCTTCTCAAATGGCTGCACAAAATTTTGATGTAATTATTGGCGGCGGATTAAAATATTTTTTACCCAAAAGTTTATCGGGTGAAAGAGAAGATAACAGAAATCTTTTGGAAAGTTTAGATTCTAAAAATTACAGCCTGCCAAAAAATTACTCTGAGTTAAAATCATTACCAAAATCTATTACAAAACTTTATGCCCTTTTTGAGATGGATGGGCTACCGGAATCATCTAAAAGAGATTATTCTTTAGGCGATTTAACAAAAACAGCTCTTAATCATTTAAAGAATGATAAAGATGGATTTGTACTAATGGTTGAAGGTTCACAAATCGATTGGGCAGGACACGATCATAAATCAAAAGAGTTGATTGATGAAATGAAAGATTTTTCATCCGCAGTAACTGAAGCTCTAAATTTTGCAAAGAAAGATGGCAACACATTAGTTGTAATTACTTCTGATCATGAAACCGGAGGAATGTCAATCACAAAAGGTAACCGTGATGGAAGTGAATTGGAACTATCATATTCTTCAGGAAATCATACTCCTTCACCTGTTGGCATTTTTGCTTTCGGACCTGGAGAAGAATCATTCAGAGGAATAATGAATATCAATCATATCGGACAAAAACTCTTCAAATTACTCGATCCTTCCTTCAAATTCTAAATCTGAACTTTTTATAAATTTTTTTGTTCAAACTCTTGACACGTGAACACTTGTACACTATATTTGAGGTGAACAAATGAGCACTACTTAATAAATACTAAAAGTGATCAAAATGGAAAAAAAACAATTAACAGATCGACAGGAAGAAATATTAAACTTTATTCAGCAGTTTTTGCAGGAGAATGGTTATCCGCCAACTCTTAGGGAAATTGGAAAACGATTTGATATTTCATCAACTTTTGGTGTTAAAAGACATTTGGAAGCACTGACTAAAAAAGGTTATTTAAATATTCTTAGTAATGCTAGTCGCGGAATCACAATTACTCGAGATGAATTGGAATCCACAACTACAATAAACTTAAATGAAATAAATAGTGTCAGTAAAATTCCGATAATAGGTAGAGTTGCCGCCGGTTCACCAATAACGGCTGAAGAAAATATTGAAGGATCAGTTGTGATAGATCCAAGTTTCATCAAAAAAGATGATGGTTCTTTTGCTCTTAAAGTTAAAGGCGATAGCATGATTGAAGCAGGAATCTTTGAGGGAGATTTGGTTATAATTTCACCTAAAGCAAATGCGGTTAGTGGCGATATAATTGTTGCTCGTATTGATGATGAAGTTACCGTAAAAACTTATGAAAATAAAAATCAGCAGATAAGATTAATCCCGCAGAATAAAATGTATGAACCAATTGTTATTAAAAATAAAAATGAGTTTTCAATTGTGGGTAAAGTTACCGGCGTTGTAAGATGGTTAAATTAAAAGGAGCATGATATGAAAACAGAAATATTTGAAACAGCAATCAAGAATAGAAATCGTTTGAGATTTTTATATGGACTAAATGAAGTGCTGATAGAGCCATATTATATAACGATGGAGAGAAGCGGCTCAAAAGTAATTTATGGAAAAGTCTATCAATCAAGTGAGATTAAAAAATTTAATTACAATAAGATTGCAAACATTAAAGTACTCGAGAAGAAAAGATTTTCTCCAATAATACCAATCATTCCACTTGCATCGTAAAGAGGTGATATTATGAACACAGATAGAAGAAGAGATGTTGATTTGTTGATTGAAGAATTCTGGAAAAAAGGATACCTAACATTATTTAGAAAATTTGGTACGTATCTTCCGGAACCTTCTAATATTGGCGGATTTGAAATAGATGTGATTGCAAAACAAAAAGATAATTTTGCGATCGGAATAACTTTGAGCGATCAGGATTTTAAAGATCCTTCATTTATAAAAAATAAATTATCATATCTGGCTCAAAGACAAAAAAGAGGATCAAATAAAAAAGTGCAATTATTTGTTGGTGTATCTCTGCTAAATCTAAAATATGCTAAAGCACTTTTGGATGAACTTGATCCGGAAACCAAGAAAAATATTAAGCTATTCCAGATTACGGAAAAGCCAGAACTCTTAATCCGCAAAGAAAACAGATTAGAAAAAATTCTATTCTCTTAAAACCTAATTACTCAGGCTGAGTTTTTTTCAGTCTGAGTACATTAAATTATTCTCGCCATACAGCATTTAAACTAATTTAGCAAGATATAGTTACCTTGACATTCGTGCACGGTAAAATTAACTTTACACGCTAAATCAATAACAGGAATGGATTTTGAAGAAAAAAAGCTCCGCATCCGATGAGCAGATAGAAGTACTGTTAAAAAAATCGGGTGAAATTCCTAAACACATTGCCATCATAATGGATGGAAACGGACGTTGGGCAAAAAAAAGAGGTTTGCCAAGAGTAGCTGGTCATAAACGTGGTGTTGATACTGTTAAAGAAATAGTTGAAGCCTGTGCTGAAATTGGAGTTAAGTTTCTTACCCTTTACACTTTTTCCACAGAAAACTGGAAGCGACCGAAAGATGAAGTTTCAACGCTAATGAGACTTCTTTTAAATAGTTTGCGTGATCGTGTAAATGAACTTAATGATAATGATATCCGTCTTACCACAATCGGAAATATCGATGCTTTGCCTGTAGCTGTTAGGAAGCAATTAGAATTTGATATTGAAAGAACTAAGAACAATAAAAAAATGGTACTGAATCTGGCTTTAAGTTACAGCGGAAGATGGGAATTACTTGAAGCAATAAAACAGATTACAGATTCCGCAGTTCAGGGAAAAATTAAAAGTAAAGATATAGATGAAAAAATTGTATCATCGTTTCTTACAACAAAAGACATTCCTGATCCTGATTTGGTAATAAGAACTAGTGGAGAATTTAGGGTGAGTAATTTTTTGCTCTGGCAAATTGCTTATTCCGAATTTATAATTACAGAAACTCTTTGGCCGGATTTTTCTAAATTTGATTTATATGACGCTATTAAAATATTTCAAAAGAGAGAAAGAAGATTCGGTAAAGTAAGTGAGCAAATAACAAAGAATGAAAAGGAAGAAGGTCCGGAGAATGTTCAGTTCCTCCCCAATGAGATTGCCTAAATATTTCGTGGTGTTTTTTATTCTGATTATTTCTTCTGCAATCTTTTCCCAGCAGAGAACAACATATAAAATACTTGGTATTACCGTTGATGGTAATAAATCCTCCGATGCCAATACTGTTATCGTTTCAACTGGATTAAAAGTTGGAGATGAAATACAAGTTCCTGGTGATAAAACAATTAATGCAATAAAAAATCTTTGGGCATTAAATATTTTTTCTGATGTCCAGATTCTTATCGATAAAGAATTAAGCGACGGTGTTTTTCTTCTCATAAAAGTTAAGGAATATCCCAGACTTGAAAAGGTTGTTATCGAAGGCAATGATGAAGTGGATTCTGATGATATTGAAAAGAAAATAACTTTTCTGAGAGGCTCTATTTTAAAACCGCAGGACGTTTCAAAAATTATTCAGAAAATAAACGGACTTTACGAAGAAGAAGGATACTACAACACTATAATAACAGCCAAATATTATAAATATTTTACTGCAGATACACTTGATGAAGATGTTCTTGTTAGATGGCAAAACACAACTGATCTTGCTGATGAATATGAAGTTGAGTATTCTGGATCTGAAGCACAATCATCAAACCTAATTAATAAAATAAAAGAGAGACTGCTTCTAAAACTTGTAATTGAAGAAGGTAATGAAGTTACCGTTAGACAAATTTCATTCAATGATAATGAAGCTTTTGATGATGATGATTTAAAAAGTGAGATGGACGAAACCTCTGAAAAAGTATGGTGGAAATTCTGGAGCGGCGCAAAATTTGATCCCAAGAAATACAAAAAAGATAAAGAGCTGCTTGTAAATTTCTACAAAAAAAATGGTTACCGTGATGCTGAAATCATTTCGGATTCTTTAATCTATTCTGATGATAAAAAAGATATCAAAATTGTTATGGATGTTTTTGAGGGGCCTCAGTACAAAATTAGAAACATAAAATGGGAAGGAAATACAGTTTATCCTTCGTACGCCTTAAACGAACGATTGGATTTTGCCCCTGGTGATGTGTATGATCTTGAAAAGTTTGAACAAAATTTGCGCGGAAACGAAAAACAAGATGATGTATCAGCACTATACCTTGATAATGGTTATCTCACTTTTAATCTTCAAACAAAGGAAACAAAGGTTGGAGAAGATTCAATTGATGTTACAATAAGAGTGGAAGAGCGAAATCAGTTTAGAGTTGGCAGAGTAGATATTACTGGTAATGATAAAACCAAAGAAAAAGTTATCCGAAGAGAACTGTATGCTATACCTGGTGATTATTTTAACAGAGGCTTATTATTCCGTAGTGTACAGAACCTTGCAAACCTGCAGTACTTTAATGTTGAACAATTATATGGACCTGAAGGAATAACCACAAAACTTTCCAGCGACAGCACTGTAGATATTGGATTTAAAGTTTCAGAAAAATCCAGCGATTATCTTAATGCTTCGGTCGGATACAGCGGTAGTTTTGGATTCAGTGGCGCAGTTGGTGTTACTCTAACTAACTTTTCAATAGCCGAACCATTCAGACTTGGTGCCGGGCAAGTTTTAAGTTTTAACTGGCAGTTTGGCGTTGGAAGTTTGTACAGAACTTTTACTTTAGGTTTTACAGAACCCTGGATGTTTGATACGCCTACTTCAGTTGGAGTAGAGGTATTTGATACACGACAGCAGTATGTTTATGATCTTCGACAATCAGGTGCTACGTTAAGAGTTGGGCGCAGATTAAAATGGCCGGATGACTTCTTTTATGTTCAAGGTAGATTTAGATATCAGTACAACAATGTTATTGAGGGACAGAACTATTATAAAGAAGGAGTATTCAATCAGTTTTCTGTGGGTGCGCTCATATCTAGAAAAAATATTGACAATCCAATTTTCCCATCTAACGGTACTTCTTTACAGGTAGATGTTGAGCTTTCAGGCGGTAGATTTTTACCGGGGGATGTAGATTATTTAAAGATAAACTTTCTAACAGAATGGTACAGAAGATTGTTTAACTCAAATAGAGTGGCTCTTTATACTATGGCTAATGTTGGTTATTTGGATGAAATAGTAAGAGGGACAAATATTCAACCATTTGAATTCTTTTATATGGGTGGTAATGGTTTAGTGATAGCTACTACAGCACTTAGGGGATACGACGATAGAACTGTTGGTCCAAGAGATCCGACTACTGGTTTTGTTGTTGGCGGCAGAGTTATGGCTAAATTTGGTGCAGAATTTAGAGTTGCTGTTACTTTAGAACCAATTCCACTATACCTATTAATGTTTGCAGAAGCTGGTAATGTCTTTGAAAATTTTCAGAAAACAGATATTTTTGATCTTCGAAGATCAGTTGGATTTGGCGCAAGGTTATTAATCAATCCTATTGGTTTGATAGGCTTTGATCTTGGTTACGGTTTTGATCGTTTAATGACTGAGGGCAGAGAACCTGAATGGTTATTCCACTTTCAGTTTGGTAAAGGTTTTTAAATAATTTGTACAATCATAAAGGACGAGGAAAATAGTGAAAAGTTATATTTTAGTGTTATCATTTTTAGTTTTGAGTTTTACTTCATTCGCACAAACACAACTAAAAATTGGTTATGTTGATTCTGAGGTTATCTTAACCCAATTCTCAGAATCAATTAAAGCTCAGGGTGATCTTGATGCACTTACAAATAAATGGTCTGCTCAGTTAGATTCGATGACGCTCGCTTATCAGCAATCAATCGCTGATTATCAAAAGCAGGCTGAAACTATGAATGAAGCTAAAAAAACTGAATTCCAGCAAAAAATTGTTAAGATGGAACAGAATATTATGGAATTCAGAAAAGCAAAGTTTACACAGGGCACTGGCGAGATCTATAAGAAACAAGAAGAACTTTTTGCTCCAATCAAAGCAAAAATATATGCGTCTATAGAAAAAGTTTCTAAAGAAGAAAACATGCAATTTGTATTTGATAAAAGCGGTGATATAATTCTTCTTTATGCTGATTCATCTTTTGATATCACATTTAAAGTTTTGGATCGTTTAAAAAGAGGGAACTAAATAGTTTTTGAGTTTGCTCAGTTCTCCCCATGCATTTTTGGGGAGAACTTTATTTTTTTATTTATCATTTTTTGATTAAGTAAAATCAAACAATAGGATCTTCAATGAAAAAGTTACTTGTTATTTCATTTCTAATAATCTCATCTGCAATTTCTTTTGCCCAACTTAAAATTGGCTATATTGATTCTGACGCAATTATGGATAATCTGCCGGATGTGCTGGATGCAAGACAAAAACTTGATGCTTCCATTCAGGAGTGGCAAACAGAACTTAACAAGCTTGAGAATGAGTGGAAAACAAAGTATGATGATTACGAGAAACGAAAACTAATCATGACAGATCAAACAAGAGCTGAAACTGAAGCAGCACTTGTTCAATTAGAAACTCAAATTGCTCAGTATCGTGAAAAAAAATTTGGTACTAATGGTGAATTGTTCCAAAAGCAGGATGAGTTGATGAAACCTGTTCAGAATAAAATTTTTGGGGCACTAAAGGAAATTGCTGAAGCTGAAGACTATGATTATGTTTTTGATAGAAGCGGAGATATAATGATACTTTTTGCCAAAGAAAAATATGATTTAACTGCTCAGGTACTTGAAAAACTTAAACTAAAATAAGCTTTATAAATGAAGATTAATATCCGGGAAATTGCATCTTTAATTAATGGTACTGTATACGGTGATAGTAATCTTGATATTCATAATGTTGCGAAAATTGAAGATGCACAAACTGGTGACTTAACTTTTCTGTATCTCCCATCTTTTGAAAAATATTTTGCCGCTACAAAAGCTTCTGCTATAATTGTAAAGACAGGATTTTCTAAATCCAGAAATGATATTACTTACATAGAAGTTGAATCACCTGAAAAATCTTTTTTCACAATCCTAAAAAAATATTTTACTCCTGATTTTCCTCTTAATGGAATTGATCCAACAGCGTTTATTCATCCGACAGCAAAACTTGCAGATAATGTTGCAATTGGTAAGAACGTTGTTATTTCTTCAGGTTGCAAAATCGGAGCCAATTCAAAAATTTTTCATAACACTGTAATTTCCGAAAATGTTTCCGTAGGCAGTGATTGCTTGATTCATGCAAATGTAAGCATAAGAGAAAATTGTTTTATTGGCAGCAGGGTAATCATTCACTCAGGCACCGTTGTTGGCAGTGACGGATTCGGATATACTCCAAATGATAAAGGCGAGTATGAAAAAATTCCACAAATAGGTAATGTAGTTATTGAAGATGATGTTGAACTTGGTTCGAATGTTTCAATTGATCGCGCCGCAATGGGCTCGACCATTATTAAGCGTGGTTGTAAAATAGATAATCTTGTTCAGATTGCGCATAACGTTATCCTTGGCGAAGATACTGTTATTTCTGCTCAGACAGGAATTTCCGGGAGTACTAAAATTGGAAAGCATTGTATTCTTGCAGGACAGTCGGGATTAGTCGGACATATTGAAATTGGTGATAATGTTGTTATTACAGCACAATCAGGAGTCTCAAAATCAATTTTGAAACCGGGCTATTATTTGGGTTCTCCAGCGCGCGAAATGAAAATCGCACAAAAGATTAATGCTCATATCCACAGTTTACCTGAGTATGCAAAAAAAATCTCTGAACTTGAAGGTGAATTAAAAAAACTAAAAGAAAATTTAAACGTAACTTGAGTTTTTTCTACAATCCTTTCATCTTTAATCATATTCCTTCAATTGTATTTAGTCCATCATCTTACTATTTTTTTTATCAATATTATAAAAAAATGGAACAATCATGATAGAACTTCAAAGAACCATATCTAAACCGGCAACATTAAGCGGAATAGGACTTCATACAGGCACTCAATGTACAATGACATTTAAACCTGCGCCAATAAATTCAGGCATTAAATTTATTAGAGTTGATCTGGGCGGTAATCCTGAAATTCCTGCATTAGCAGATAATGTTATCGATGTTTCCCGCGGCACAACAATTGGAATTGGTGAAGCAAAAGTTTACACCGTTGAGCACGTTCTTGCGGCTGTTGCAGGATTGCAAATTGATAATATTTCTATCGAGCTTGATGGTATTGAGCCGCCCATCGGAGACGGCAGTTCAATCGCTTATGTAAATGCTTTATTGGAAGCAGGTATTGAGAAGCAGGATGCACCTAAAGATTATTTGATAATTGATGAGACTGTAACCTTTTCAGACGAATCCAGACAAGTTGATATTGTGGCTCTTCCATTGGATAAATACAGACTTACTGTTATGGTGGATTATCAAAATCCCGCACTCGGCAGCCAGCATACAGGTATGTTTGATCTTGAAAAAGAATTTGTAAACGAATTTGCTTCTGCAAGAACTTTTTGTTTCTTAAGTGAAGTTGAAGCATTAGCTGATCAGGGATTGATAAAAGGTGGAGATCTTGATAATGCAGTTGTAATTGTTGATCATCAAATCGATGACAAAGATTTAGCTCAATTGGGCAACAGAATCGGAATTCAAGAAAAATTTGTACTGGGTGATGATGGAATTTTAAACAACAAAAAATTAAGATTTAGAAATGAACCTGTAAGGCATAAACTTCTCGATTTGATTGGTGATCTTGCATTGATCGGTGTACCGATTAAAGCACAGATACTAGCGGCAAGACCCGGACATAAAGCAAACGTTGAGTTTGCAAAACAAATTAGAAAACTCTATCAGCAAAAAAAGCTTGTAAAGAAATTTCAATTCGTAAAAAAAGAGGGAGTTGTTTTTGATATAAATGCAATTGAAAGAATACTTCCTCACCGCTATCCATTTCTTCTTGTTGATAAAATAATCCATCTTGAAGTTGAAAAGAAAGTTATTGGTGTAAAGTGTGTAACTTTTAATGAACCATTTTTCACAGGGCATTTCCCCGGTCAGCCGGTAATGCCAGGTGTTCTGATAATTGAAGCGATGGCTCAAACAGGTGGAATACTTCTGCTGAACTCACTTCCTAATTTTGAAGAGAAACTTGTTTACTTTATGAAAATTGACAAAGCAAAGTTTAGAAAAACTGTTGTTCCCGGTGATCAGCTGATTATGGAGGTTGAATTGGTGCAAAAGAAATCCAGCACATTTGTAATGGCAGGTAAAGCTTATGTTGAAAATGTACTTGTTGCTGAAGCAGAATTTATGGCGGGCATTGTTGATCGACCAAAGAAAGTTCAAGGATAATTATGAATACGATACATCCCACTGCAATTGTAAGTAGTAAAGCCAAAATTGGAGACAATAATGTTATTGCTCCGTTTGTAATTATTGAAGATGATGTTGAAATTGGAAATGATTGCCAGATTGGTCCACACGCGGTATTGTATAACGGTGCCCGAATTGCCGACCGAGTTAAAATTTATCAATGTGCTTCAGTCGCGCATAAGCCGCAAGATTTAAAGTTTGGTAATGAATCAACATATTTTTACGTTGGTGACGATACTGTTATTCATGAATTTGTAACATTGCACAGGGGTACCAAGGAAACAGGTTCTTCAAGGATTGGAAAAAATTGTTTATTGATGGCATATTCTCACGTGGCTCACGATTGTATTATAGGTGATAATGTAATTTTTGCAAATGGTGTTCAGATAGGCGGACACGTGCATATTGAGGATTGGGTAATAATTGGAGGCACAAGTGCCGTACACCAGTTTTCATTTGTTGGTAAACATGCTATGATTGGCGGTAATTGTACAGCCGTTAAAGATGTTCCTCCTTATATTATCTGCGGTAGAAATCCATTAAAGTATGAAGGATTAAACAAAGTTGGATTGCGTAGACGAGGATTCAGCAACGAAGATATTGAGATAATTAAAAAATCTTATGATATGCTATACAACTCTGGTTTTAATGTATCTCAGGCATTAATTAAAATTGAAACTGAACTTGGAAACAATGAACGAGTTAAGGATATAATTTCATTTATCCGTAAAAGCAAGCGCGGAATTATCGGTAGATGAATTGGAAATTTCTGAACTCCGGAGTTAATAGCGGAAAATTTAATATGGATTTTGATGTGTTCCTTGCAGAAAACTTTTTGCAGGGTAATGCAGTTTTAAGATTGTATAGATGGAATCCATATTGTATTTCGCTTGGTGCTAATCAATCCTTAGAAGATATCAATAATTCAAAAACAAGGTATCATCAAATTGATGTTGTAAAAAGACCAACTGGCGGAAGAGCGATTCTTCATTCGCAAGAACTTACTTATTCTGTTATTTATCCTATTGAGCCTGCAACTTCTGCGAAAAATATTTATAACGAAATTAATCTTGCCTTGCGTAAAGGTCTTATTAATTTTGATGCAAGATTAAATGCAATCGATTTGGAACATTCTCAGCCAGACTTTAAAGAATTTTATAAATCTGAAATTAGTGCAATCTGCTTTGCCGTTTCTGCAAAAAGCGAATTGAACTATAATGGCAAAAAATTAGTCGGCAGTGCTCAAAGAAAATTAGGTAATGTAATATTACAACACGGTTCTATTCTTTGCGGTGAGTATCATAAAAGAATAGTTAATTATCTGAACGTGAATGACAAAAAAAGAGACGAGATGTTAAATGAAATTTCATCCACAACTATAGACTTAAAATCTGCACTGAATGTTGATGTTGACTATGCTAAATTAAGCGCATCAATTCTTATTGGATTTAAAGAACATTTTAAATCTGATTTTGAAGAGATAGAACAATCATCTTTTGAAAACAGGATGATTGCATAATATTGAGTCTCTAAAATTTTTATCTTTAAACATTCTTAAAAAGACAAAGTACAGTTATAATGTTTTTAAAAATAAAATACTTTCTATCTTCTCTAATTTTTTTCTCCTCAATTTCTGTAGCTCAGATTGAATCCCAGCTTTTTCTTGAAGGCGCTCGAATTACGGACATTCAACAGGAAGGAACCTCCATCTGGGTAGCAACGTATGGGCAGGGTGTTTATCAATACTCGATGAAAGATGGTAAGTGGACAAACTTTTCCACCAAAAGCGGAAATCTTGAAAACGATCTTTTCCATTGTGTTGCTGCAAGTAAAGATTTTGTTTGGGCAGGGGCAAGTGAAGGTCTGTTTATTTATTCTAAAAAAACTAAAAAGTGGACCAAAAGAAAATTTGCACAAGGCGGTGAGTTTGGTAACTGGATTAGAACCTTACGCTTTGATGAAAAGAAGAACAGATTGTGGATCGGCAGATTTAGAAACGTGACTGTCTTTGATGTTAAAACAAACAGATTTACAGACTACAATCGTGTAATAAATAAAGACGAAAAAACTAATAACTTTAATACCATAGCTTTTGATGGCGATAGTGTTGTTTGGTTTGGAGCAGAGTCAGGTGTGCATAAGTACAATTCAAGAAAAAAAATTGATGACCAGGCAGCCTGGAATTATTTTAAAAACAGTGGTAGATATTTTAATCAGGAAGGGAAATCGGTTTCAGTCTCCGATTTTATTTTTGCAAATAAAGAGGTATGGTTTGGAACGGATGAGTTTGTAACTAATGAACAGCCGGACTATAATCCTGGCGGCATTTACGTTTGGGATCGAAAACTAAAATGGGATAAAATTTCTAAAGCTAACGGACTTGGCGGAAACGGTGTTTACTGTTTAGCAAGAACAGGCAATTACATTTGGGCGGGAGTTTATGAATTTAAGAAAAATGATAAAGAAGAGTACGGCAAAGGATTGTATCTAATTAATCGCAGCACAAAAAAAGTTATACCTGTTGATCTCAACGAATTAGATCTCTCAACTTCAAACATCCACGCTCTCTACTTTGATGGAATTAATCTTTGGATAGGATCAACTGAAGGATTAGTAAGATTAAAAGTTGGTAATGAACTTGCACATATAAAGAAATAATATTTCACAAATATTATAAATTGCCAATCTGTGAGTGTTATTAACTTTAATATTATTCTCTATAACAAATTGATAGTTATGACTATATCCAATCAAGTAACTAGATTTTTTAACTACTCAATTATTTTATCCACTCGGAAAAAAAATGCCTTTTTCTTTTTCCTAAGGTTTAATAGCTTAAGCTATGAATTTTAGAAACAAAACAATCAGGTTTACCGCAATAGTATTATTTCTGCTTGTAATAAGCGGATGCTCTGTTTGGAATGACTTTACTACTTACTTTAATCTCTACTATAATACAGCAACATTATATGAGGATGCCGAGCTGGAAATCCTTTCTCAGAAACGTGATCTTTTTGCTACTGAACCCTTAGTAATTCCGGGTAATGCTAAAACCTCATTAGTCAAAGTCGTAGAAAAAAGTTCTAAAATATTACAATTTAATTCCACATCCTCTTATGTTGATGAAGCATTGATGATGCTTGGTAAATCATTTTATTATCAAGGCAATTATCAAAAATCAAAAAGAAAATTTGAAGAACTTCTGGCAACTGATATTGATGATGATGAAATAATAACAGAAGCGAATTTATGGATTGCAAAAAACTCATTTGAATTAAGAGATTTTACAGAGGCACTTAGAGTTATTAAAGAAGTGCGGGTTAAAGCTGTTGAAGAAGATTATGAGAATTTAATAAAAGATTCATATGTCCAGGAAATAAAATACAGAATTAAAGAAGAAGACTATCCTAATGCAATAAGCCTGGCAAACGAATTTGCAGATGTTTATGATGATGATGTTGTTAGGGCACAGATTTATTTTGAGTTGGGCAAACTGTACACGTTAATTGGAGAAAATGATAATGCAATATTAGCTTATGAAAAAGTTTTTGATAATGAACCTGATTTTGATCTTGAGATAATTGCCACAATTAAATATGCGGTTGCTCTACGTACTGCAGGGCAAACTGAAAAAGCATTAGAACTTTTTGAAGATATCAGAACTGAGGATAAATTTTTGCCTTCGTACAATGAGATAGATTTTGAAATCGGGAAAACCCTCGTTCAACTTGGTGAGTATAATGAAGCACTGGACCAATTTCGTCTTGTGGATACAACTTATAAAAACACGCCATTCTCCTCGGCATCAAATTTTGAAATGGGTGAGTTGTATAGATCCAGATTTTTAAAGTATGATAGCGCTGGATATTATTTTTCTAAATCAGCAGTTTCAAATCCACCCAAAGAATATCTTGATAAAGCAAAGAGCAACAACCTGCTTTTTGCAAAGTACTCAAAGCTGCGAAAAGAGATTAATAGATTTGACAGGCAGCTTTATTATACGCAGAATCCGGAAATATTTGCCGGGGATTCATCAGCATATGTTGCTGATTCATTAAAACTTCTTGAGGATTATCTTGCCCAGAAAGAGCTGCAGGATATTTGGAAGGGAGTTGATACGATGTATAACAAGAACCCGAATCTTAAAGATTCTACTTTTATTAAAGACTCAATTTTTGTTAGGGATAGTTTGGTTAAAATAGATAGCTTAATCAATCTTGGACTTTATAATCCTGCTGATACAGTCGGGCTTAAATACCGAATGTTGGATTCTTTAAAGCAAAAACATATTGCAGAACTTAAGGACCCTAAAAACCCGAAAAATATTCTTAACAATCCGCAAACAACTATTAAGCTTGATAGTGTTAAATTTAAAAAAAATCCGCCGCAAAAACTTAAGATTACAGTAGATTCTGCAAAAACAGTACTTGCAAAAAATACACTTGAGCTGGGAAACTTATTTTTAACAGATTTAGATGTGCCGGATTCATCATATTATCTTTATAAAAAAATATTGGATGATTATAATTCGCCAGTTTATTATCCAAATACATTGTATGCGCTTGGCAGTTACTATCTAACTATTGATGAAAAACAAAAAGCTGATAGCTTGTTCGAAATAATTTATAACGATTTTAAAGACAGATCTATCGTTAATGCCGCAGCGGATAAACTAAATAAGCCGCTTATTGATTTAAATTTTGATCCCGCAAAAGATCAGTATGCCTCTGCAGAAGACTTGATGCTTGCAGGTAATTACTCTCAATCATTGAGCAAATTTTTTAATATTTACCGCGAGTATCCAAAATCAAATATCGCTCCGCAAGCGCTGTACACTTCCGGCTGGATACTAGAGAACGATTTGTTTATGCCGGATTCAGCAGCTTCAGTTTATGATACTTTAATCGCAAAGTATCCCAAAAGTGTTTATGTAAAAAATGTTTCTAAAAAAGTTACTGCATATAAACAGGAAAAAGTTAGAATTCAAAAAGCAATTGATGACAGCTTAAATGCATTAAAGAAAATCGGACTTGACTCTACAGTAGTTGCAGTAAACACGGAAGAAGACTCTACCGACATGGTTGCACAAGTATTCGGGGGTATTATAGCAAATACAAAAATTGATGAAGGTGCGAATGCAAATCCAAACAATGAAATAGTAGATCCCCAAAAAACTACTGGAACAACCCCGAAACTGAAATTTGAACCCCTTTGGGATCCGCGCAGACATTTTAATTAATCTTTAACGATTAAAATAAATCACTTCTATTATGCGATACCGAGAATTATTAAACCTTATTGAAGAAGGTGAGAATATACAAGTTGAATTTAAACGAAAATTTTCGACTCACGATAAAATTGCAAGAGAAATGATTGCATTTGCCAATACCAAAGGCGGTTACGTTTTATTTGGAATTGATGACGATAAAAAAATATTTGGTGTAGAAAGTGAAAAGGAAACCACTGAATTAGTAAAAGATGCTGCGCTAAACTACTGCGAACCTCCACTCGAATTAGTAATTGAATACAGGGAAGTTGATGGTAAAGAAATTGTTATTGTAAATGTTCCGGAATCAAATAAAAAACCTCATCGCATTCAGGATTATAAATCCGAACTTGATATTACCAATGCTGTAGTTACAATAAGAGTAAATGATAAAAGTGTACAGGCAAGCAAAGAAATGATCAGGATTCTTCGTGCTCAAACGAATCAAACTGCATTAAAAAAATATATTCTTGGTTCAACTGAAAAAACAGTTTTTGAGTATTTATCAAAAGTTGAAAGAATTAGTGTAAAAGAGTTGAGTAACCTTGTAAACATTTCCGAAAGAAGAGCATCAAGGACATTGGTAAAGATGTTAAGAGCAAATTTATTGATGATCCACACAAAGGATAATGGCGAAGAGTTTTTTACTTCTGCGATGTAGATTTTAAATCTGAATCAAATATCTTCCTCAACTCAAAAATTGCGATGCCATAAGCAACGGCAACATTTAAAGATTGTTTAATTCCGTACTGTGGAATTTCAATTGAGCAATCACATAAATCCAGAACCTCTTGAGAAACGCCGGTAATTTCATTTCCTACTACTAAACAAATTGGAAAATCATTCATGCTAATATCATAATATGGTTTGCTGTTTTCAGTTAACTCCAGTGCGCAAATTTTTATTCCTTGTGCTTTAAGAATTTTAATCGCTTCAATTGGACTTTTTATGTATTCCCACTTTACACTTTGCGTTGAGCCTAATGCAGTTTTTAAAACATCTTTATTGCCTTGAGAATTTTCGTTTATCGGTGGATGTGGAGTATACCCGCACAATATTAGTTTTTCAATCATTGCACCATCTGAAGTCCTGAATATAGAACCAACATTATATGAGCTTCGAATTGAATTTAATATAACTGTGACAGGGAGTTTTGTTACTGTGTGGATATTATCAAGAGTACTTCTGTTGGCAGAAATTTCATCGTGAGATAATTTCCGCATTTCAAACTCTCTCTCCTTTGTCCGAAGACTCCTTTCGGAGGAGAGGGTTCGGCTGAGGTTCTTGTATGCTAACTGTCCGCACGCAGCAGCGATATCATCGCCTTGCGTAAATCGAACCATTACTACTATGTTATTCTCTCTCAATGTTTTTACAAACTCATCAATTCGGAATTTTTGTGATGGCTGCAGTTCATGTGCAAATCCGGTAGGACTCATATGTGAAATTGAGTTGAATGGAATAACATTAATTTTGCAAGGAAGTGATTTGCATAATTTTATCAAAGCAATAAGGTCATCATCTCTATCATTAATATCCTTTAACATAACATATTCAAAAGTTATGGGTGTATCAGTTTGTTTTGCATAATATTTTACAGCTTCTAAATTTTCTTTCAAAGAATATTTTTTATTGATAGGCATAATTTTGTTACGTGTTTCTTCAAACATCGAATGAAGAGATAATGCTAATTTTACTTTTAATCCACTGTCTGCAAGTTCAATAATTTTTGGAGCAATACCTGCGGTAGAAACTGTAATACGTCGTAAACTAATATCTTTTGTTTTTTCTTCAGCAAATATCTGCAGAGTCTTTAATGTATTTGCATAATTAAGCAGCGGTTCACCCATACCCATATAAACGATATTAGAAATTTTATTTTTACCATAGTCCCGCGATACCATCAGAAATTGATCTATAATTTCTGCTGATGAAAGATTTCTTTTGTATCCCATTAATCCTGTTGCACAAAATTGGCAATCCAATGGGCATCCAACCTGCGTGGATATACAAAGTGTAATTCTTTTAGGATCGGGTATTACAACAGACTCAACAACCAGATCATCATGAGTTTTGAATAAATATTTTTTTGTGCCGGTTCTTTGAGATTGTTCAGAAGAGAATATGGTAAGTGTATTTAGCTCACAGTAAAGATTAAGTTTTTTTCTAAGGTAATTTGGAATGGTTGACATATCATCAAAATTTTCAGCCATATGCATGTAGATCCACTCAAAAACCTGATCACCTCTAAATTTTTTTTCTCCCGCAGCAATAAAGAAGTCTTTTAATTCTTTAAGGGTAAGACCCTTAAGCATTGTTTTGCTAACTGATTCTTCAGTTAAAATTTGTTCCATCATTTTACAACCACAGCCAAAGATTTTTCAAAAGATATTGATTCCACATATTAGATTCACTCCCCTGATTGATACATAAGATTTATTGCAGTATTTTTGATATAAATAAATCCGCAAATCAATCGGGATTAAATTAACAGGTTTTTATCAAAATTAAAAAAGGGATTTAAAATGAATTTTGATCTCACCGAAGAACATTTAATGATCCAAGAATCTGCAAAAGATTTTGCATTGAATGAAATTGCGCCTTCTGCAGTGCAAAGAGATAAATCCGCAGAGTTTCCTTCAGAGATTGTTAAGAAAATGGGCGAACTTGGTTTTATGGGTATGATGGTTTCACCTGAATATGGCGGCGCCGGACTTGATACAATTAGCTATGTTCTTGCAATGATTGAAATTTCTAAAGTTGATGCAAGTCTTGGTGTCATAATGTCTGTTAATAATTCTTTGGTTTGCTATGGATTAGAAAAATATGGATCGGATTTTATTAAACAAAAATATTTGGTGCCGCTTGCTAAGGGCGAAAAACTTGGGGCGTTTGCTTTATCAGAACCCGAGGCAGGAAGTGATGCAACCAAGCAAAAAACAACCGCTGATAAAGTTGGAGATAGTTATAGTTTAAATGGAATTAAAAATTGGATAACAAACGGGGTATCTGCTGATTACGTTTTAGTTATGGCTTCAACAAATAAAGAACTTGCTCACAAAGGCATATCAACATTTTTAGTTGAAAGAGGTACACCTGGATTTGATCACGGAGTTAAAGAAGATAAAATGGGAATAAGAAGTTCGGATACTTGTTCGCTCACTTTTACAAATTGCAAAGTTCCTGCTCAAAATCTTGTTTGGGAAGAAGGCAAAGGTTTTAACTTTGCAATGAACACACTTAATGGCGGAAGAATCGGTATTGCTTCACAAGCAGTTGGAATTGCAGAAGCATCATTAGAAGCGTCTGTTAAATATGCAAAAGAAAGAAAAGCATTTGGTCAAACCATCTCTAACTTTCAAGCAATTCAATTTATGCTTTCAGATATGGCTGTAAGAACTGATGCTGCTAAACTGCTGACTTTAAAAGCTGCAGCACTTAAAGACGCAGGCAAACCTTATATAAAAGAAGGTGCTATGGCAAAACTATATGCTTCAAAAGTTGCAGTACAAAATGCACTTGATGCAATTCAAATCCATGGTGGTTATGGTTATGTTCGTGAATATCTGGTTGAAAGATATTTACGTGATTCCAAGATAACTGAAATTTATGAAGGTACTTCGGAGATACAAAAAATTGTTATTGCAAGGGCTTTACTTGATAATAAATAGCAAGTATTTGTTACTTCTTTTATTTATTTCTCAACTGACAATTTATTCCCAAACCGACTGGGTCAGATGGGAAAAATCTGACCCGACTTATAAAATAGAAGATACCCTACCTTGAAAGAGATTATGATCTTTCAATTGAATCAGCATCTGATGTAATTGTTAAACCAGTAATTAATGCTTACTGGTTTTTTATTTCAGATGTTGATGGAGCTAACTGTCCTTTCAATCCATCCTGCTCAAGTTTTCTGGTTCAGTCAATTAAAGAAACAAATATATTTCAGGGAACATTGATGTTTTTTGATAGGTTTACAAGAGACACAAATGTTTTTGGAAGACATGAACATTATCCAAGATACGGTATGAATCATTTTTATGATCCTGTATCTTTATACACACTTGATGAAGAAAAGATAGAGTACATTCCTGCTAAAACTTTTGTAAAAGAATAATGTTTAAAATATTTTCCTTCATTATTCTTCTTATCATCACAAATATTTTCTCAACAAATTGATTTTAAATCACCACAAAACATAAAATTGTTTGCGGATTATCTTTTTTGCGATAAAGATTATTTACGTGCTATTGATGAATATGAAAAATATTTATCAGTTTTTGATGATGATTCGATTCAATTTAAAATAGCTGTTGGATATTCTGCAATGAACGATCAACCAAATGCTTATAAAAAATTCAGTTCCATAAAAAAAACTTCATCATTTTATGAGCAAAGTAAAATTGAAATGCTCAAATCGCTTTACTTGCAAAACATTGATTCAAACTTTTATTCTTTTGCAGATGTACTTATTAATTCGCAGTCACCGTTTGCGAATAATGCTTATAGATTAAAAAACACTTCTATGCTATTGATAAAGGATGAATTGCTTGATAAAGAAAAATTCTTAATTCCTTTTCAGGATGAAGAAAAAAATAAGTTATCCAATTTCTATGATTTGAAAAATAATCCGCCATATAAAAGCGAAGCGTGGGCAGGAATTCTCTCAGCAATTATTCCAGGTGCAGGAAAAATCTATACACAAGAATATGGTGATGGAATAACAGCATTTATCCTAACAGGTTTATTTGCTTATCTGGCTTATACCAATTTTGAACATGATCATCCAACACGTGCCTGGATTTTTACGGCAATTGGTGCAGGATTTTATGCGGGAAATATTTATGGATCTGTTGCATCAGCGCAAATATTTAACGCAAGAGTAAATTTTGAATTTGATGAAGGAGTTAAATTGTTTCTGGAAGAAAAAAATTATTTTACACCAACGTATGACTTTTGTAAATAAAAATATACTTCTACTGATTATAATGCTCACTTCGAGTGTGCTTGCTCAAAACACATTGCAGCAGCAATTTGAATTTGCAAATCAACTATTTAATCAAGAAAAATATTTTGATGCGATTACAGAATTGAAACGTCTTCAGTTTTTTGATAAAGAAAATCAATTTTCATTTGAGTCAAACCTCTTGATTGGTAAATCTTACAAAGCAGGTGCAAAGTTTGATGAAGCTATAAAATATTTTGTACTGGCAGAAATAGATGCTGCAAGTAATGAAGAATATTTTAAAGCTAAAATATTTAATGCCCGAACAAATATTTTACGCCGCACGACTAAACAAGCTGAAAGAATACTGAATGATTTATTAAATGATCAAAGATTTATATCCAACAAAAATGAAATTAAGTATTGGATTGGTTGGAATTATATTTTTTCTGATGATTGGGAAAAAGCTTATGAAATCTTTAATGAAAATAATCTTGATACAGCATTAGCAAGCTTATGTAAATCAGTTGATCACGAAAAGTATTCCGTAAATTTTGCTAAGTATAGTTCATATTTAATTCCTGGATTCGGACAATTTTATACCGGGGAATATTTAAGTGGTGCACTTTCACTCGGATGGAATATTTTGTTTGGTTACTTAACAATAAACGCTTTTGTTGAAGACAGGATCTTTGATGCAATTATTATTGGTAATTTTTTATGGTTACGGTTTTATTCCGGCAACATTCAAAATGCAGAAAAGTTTGCTGTTCAAAAAAATTTAGAAATATCTAACAAAGCATTGGAATATTTACATTACAGTTACATGGGCGAAAGACCCTAAAAAAATTCTTTTTATATAGTGTACATTTACATCTATTAAGTATTATATTTTTGCTGAAGAATTCTTAAAATCTAAATATTCTGTTAATATCCAAAATTTCTCTAAGATATTTTAAGGAGTAATAATGAAAAATAAGGGAATGATGATTAGGATGTGCCATTGGTGCAGTCGTCCTTTTAGCTGTAGGAATGTTAGTTGCCTGGGGAGTAAGCTCATACAACAATATGGTTTCTCTCGATCAAGAAGTAATTACAACAATGGTCGCAGGTAGAAAATCAATATCAGAGAAGAGCAGATCTAATTCCAAATCTTGTTAATACTGTTAAAGGTTATGCTGATTTTGAGAAAGAAGTTCTAACAAGAGTTACAGAAGCACGCGCAAGAGTTAGTCAATTTAATATCACACCCGAAGTTCTTAATGATCCGCAGGCATTTGCTAAGTTTCAATCATTACAAGGCGAGTTAAGCGGAGCATTATCAAGATTATTAGTTACAGTTGAAAATTATCCTCAATTAAAAGCCAACGAAAACTTTCTGCAGCTTCAGGCTCAATTGGAAGGAACAGAAAACCGTATTTCTGTTGAACGTAAAAAGTTCAACGAGGTTGTTCAATCATACAATACAACTATAAAAAGATTTCCTGCATCAATGTTAGCAGGTATGTTTGGTTTTGGAGAGAAACAATATTTCAAAGCCATTCAAGGGGCAGATACTCCGCCTAAAGTTGAATTTTAATAATGAAGTATTCTTTCATTGTTTTTCTGATCTTCGTATCGTCCACATTTGCTCAGCCTGAAATACCAAAGCTGAAAATGTGGGCAACTGATTTAACAAATACATTAACTAAATCAGAGTTGGATGGGTTAAACAGTAGATTAAAAACATATCAGGATACTACTTCAAATCAAATTCTTGTACTTATGATCCCTTCTTTAGAAGGATATCCGATTGAAATGTTAGCTGAGGAAACAGCAACAAAAAATAAAATCGGAACTGAAAAAAATGATAATGGAATTTTGTTACTAATCGCAAAAGATGATAGAGAATTAAGAATTGAAGTTGGCTATGGTTTGGAAGGTGCTGTCCCTGATGCAATTGCAAGTTCGATAATCCGAAATGTAATTAGACCTCGCTTTAGAGATGATGAATATTATCAGGGAATAAGTGAGGGCGTTAATGCAATCATTTCGGCTATCGGTGGTGAATATAAAGCTGAAGATGCCGATAAAGATGATGGTTTCCCGATTTCGATGATTGTTATTATCATAATTTTAATTTGGGTGTTCGCAAGCAGAGGCGGTCCATTTGTTCCCGGCGGTATTTACAGAACTGGTACTCGTTCAGGTGGATGGACGAGTGGCAGCAGCAGTTGGGGAGGAAGTTCTGGCTGGAGCGGTGGAGGTGGTGGATTTAGCGGCGGAGGCGGATCTTTTGGAGGTGGTGGTGCAAGTGGAAGTTGGTAAATATTGCTAAAAACTAAACATTTTAAAATGTACCTTGAAGAATAGCCCGACTTTTCCTAAATAGCATACAAGTTTAGAAATTATTTGCTCATTCTGTTAATATTAAGGAGAAAAAATTATGGCAATAAAAATAACTGAAGAATGTATCAATTGTGGAGCTTGTGAGCCTGAATGCCCGAATACTGCAATTTATGAAGGCGGTGTTGATTGGGAATTAGCTGGTGCTCATTATGGAAATGGTGATGCTGCTCCTTCCGGTGCAAATGGATTTTATTCAACGGATTTCTTTTACATTGTACCTGATAAATGTACTGAATGTAAAGGATTTCATGATGAGCCGCAATGTGCTGCTGTATGTCCTGTTGATTGTTGCGTTCCAGATCCGGACCACGTTGAAGATGTTGATACATTATTAAAACGAAAAGAATATTTAGACGGAATCGGAAGATAATTTTTTATTGAGGGTGGTTAAGCCACCCTTTTTAGTTTTAAAGTGATAATCAAATTTTCTTCCTTATCAAATTATTACATTTCCAACTCTTTCCATTCTTATTTAATTTCAAACAGTAAAAATATTTTAATTAATTATGCAAATTGGCAAATACAAACTTAAAACTATTCTTTCTGGATTTATCGGATTGGATGGTGGTGCAATGTTTGGGATAATCCCAAAACCACTTTGGGAAAAAACAAATCCACCGGATGAATTAAATCGCGTTACACTTTCTACGAGAAATCTACTGTTGATTAGTGATGATAAAAAGATTTTAATAGATACGGGAATGGGAAATAAATGGGATGAAAAATCAAAAAATATCTATAAGATAAATCCCGATCTTGAACTTGAACATGTGCTTAAGCTTAATGGCATTAAACCAGATGAAATTACGGATGTATTGTTAACGCATCTTCATTTTGATCACACCGGCGGATCAACAAAATATGAAAATGGAAAGCTTGTGCCTGCATTTCCAAATGCAAAATACTTTGTTCAAAAGAAAAACTTTGAATGGGCTATGAATCCTTCTGATAGGGATAGAGGGAGTTATCTTAAAGAAAACTTTGAGCCGCTTGTTAAAGAAGGTGTTTTAAATCTTATTGATGGGGAAATAGATTTTGATAATAATATTTCGTTCAGAATAATCAATGGACATACATTTGCACAGCAGATGATTAAAATTTCTGATTCATTAAACACTGTTCTGTATTGTGCAGATTTGATGCCATTCATTTCGCAAATAAGAATTCCTTATGTGATGGGGTACGATATACAGCCAATGATTACGGTACAGGAAAAGAAAAAATATTTACAACTAGCTGCTGATCAAAACTGGCAAATATATTTTGGTCACGATCCCGAATTTGCTTTAGCTACAGTCAAGCATTCAGAAAAGGGAATCGTACAAGACAAAGTTTCTAAGGATTTTGAATAAATGGAAGAAGGTTTTACAAAAATTTGTAAAGTATCAGAGTTAAAAGAAAATCAGGGCAAGCGATTTTTAATTAATGAAGTTGATGTTGCAGTATTTAAAATTAATGAAGGAGTTTTTGTTGTTAGTAATACTTGTCCGCATCAGCACACATCTATAATATTTGATGGTTTTGTGGAAGATGATTGTGTCGTTTGTCCAGCGCATGGATGGATGTTTAATCTAAAAACCGGTAAGCAGCCAACAGGTGCAAGAGGACTCGATTCATATCCTGTTAGGATTATTGATGATGAAGTGTTTGCTCTTGTTAAAGCTAAAGAATTAAAGTGGTAGGAAATTTAAAATCCCATCGTCACACTGAAATGTCATACCGAGCGAAGTCGAGGGAAGAAGTGTGACCTTCTTTATATAAAAACTAAATGTCATCTTTCGACTTCGCTCAAGATGACAATGAGTAATATGTCCAGACTAACCAATCAAATAGTAATTGAAAAAGCAAAGCAACTTGGATTTGATCTTGTTGGTTTTGCAAAAGCAGATTTGCTTGAAGATGAAACTGAAAAACTTCAGCAATGGTTAGATAAAGGTTTTCAAGCATCAATGAATTACATGGAGAAAAACCTTCATAAGCGTAAAGATGTAAAAGAAATTCTTCCAACCGCAAAAAGTGTTATCTCCTTAGCACTTAATTATTACACTCCGGAAAATCATTCAGATAAAAATGATGTTGGAAAGGTTTCGCGTTATGCATGGGGAAAAGATTATCATGTTGTCATCTGGCAAAAATTGGATGAACTTGAAACGATGTTAAAGGAAATCGAACCTGAATTTGAAACTTTATCTTACGTAGATACCGGACCAGTTATGGACAAAGCCTGGGCTGTTCGGGCTGGAATTGGTTGGATGGGAAAACATACAAATGTTATAAATCCTGAAATTGGTAGTTGGTTCTTTATTGCAACATTAATTACCAATTATGAATTTGATTATTCAGAAATCATAGTTGACCACTGCGGGACTTGTACAGCTTGTATTGATGCTTGTCCAACAGATGCAATAGTCCAAGAGTATGTTGTTGATGCAAATAAGTGTATTTCATTTCAAACAATTGAAAACAAAAATGAAATTCCGATTGAATTAAAAGGGAAGTTTGATAACTGGATTTTTGGCTGTGATATTTGTCAGGATGTTTGTCCCTGGAATCAAAAGTTTTCCGTTATCAGTTCAGTTAAGGAATTTTATCCACTCAATAAAGAAATGACTTACAATGAAGTTATGAAATTGGATAATGTATCCTTTAAGGAACGATTTGTGGAAAGCCCCATCAAAAGGACTAAGCTAAAAGGTTTACAGCAAAATGCTAAGTTTTTGTTTGAGTAACAACATCCTTCTTGAATCTTCACTAACTTATCTGAATCTTACAAGTACGAAAAAATAAATTTTAGCTCATAATCAGTTTTGGAGAAAAAATGTCTGAACAATCAAATCAAAAAAATCATTTTAAAGTTTTAATTATTGGTTCTGGTCCGGCAGGATTAACAGCAGCAATTTATACTGGTCGTGCAAATCTTAATCCGGTAATATTTGAAGGAATGCAGCCGGGTGGACAATTGACTATCACTACAGAAGTAGAAAATTATCCAGGATTTGAACACGGTATTGATGGTCCTGCATTGATGGACATTATGCGTAAACAAGCTCAGCGGTTTGGTGCGCAATCTTTCTATAAGGAAATAACTGAAGTTGATTTTTCCAGTCGTCCTTTCAAAGTAAAATCTTATGATGAAAATTATACGGCAGATTCAATTATTATATCAACCGGTGCTACTGCAAAATTACTTGGAATAGAAAGTGAATCGAAGTATATGGGTTACGGCGTTTCTGCCTGTGCAACCTGCGATGGATTTTTCTTTAAAGGATTAAAAATAATTGTTGTCGGCGGTGGTGATACTGCAATGGAAGAGGCAAACTTCCTAACAAAATTCGCAAGTGAAGTTACTATTGTTCATAGGCGAGATGAATTCCGTGCCTCTAAAATTATGACCGAACGTGCACAGAAAAATCCAAAGATAAAATTTTTAACCAACAAAATTGTTAAAGAAGTTGTTGGTGTTGAAGAGAATGGAAAGAAGAGTATGACCGGTGTAATTCTTCAGGATACAAAAGATGGTTCAACAACAGAATTTAAAGCTGATGGAATGTTTCTTGGAATTGGTCATCAACCAAATACAAAGTTATTCAAAGGATTTCTTGACATGGATGAAACCGGTTACTTAATTACAAAACCCGGTTCAACTTATACAAATATTGAAGGTGTTTTTGCAGCCGGTGATGTCGCTGATCATGTTTATAGACAAGCAGTTACTGCCGCAGGTACAGGATGCATGGCTGCTTTAGATGCAGAACGCTGGTTGGAAGCACAAGAATAAAACTAAAATAGAATTAAGAATAACGAACAAGGAATTTTGAATTTAGAAGTTTAATATCTATCGACTTCATCATTCAATATTCCTTGTTCAATTTTCGATATTATTGCCTATTCTTTTTCATCTTATCAGACAGAACATTAGCTACCACAAATCCAATTCCTGTTCCAACGAAAAGTGAAAACGGAATCCAATATTCTTTAGTTGTTGCGTCCTGCAGCATCATCCCGATTCCTAATCCCAATCCAAAGAAAATTGATATTATTCCAATCTTCATTAACCAAAGTCCATCGCGTTTTTCTTCAAAGAATTTTTTTATCTCTTCTGCAGATAGACCTTTTTCAATCAGCATTTGCTTTTCTTTTGACTTTAAATAAAAGTAAATGATAAATACCGAACCAACTACAAGTGTCATTATAATTGGAATAAATACGGCTACAACTTCTTCACGCATTTGATTTCTCCTTTGTTTCTAATCCTTATTATAAAAGGATTTAATTTTTAGTTACTTATTTAATTCTCTATAACATTTGACTAAACACTTAAAGTTTAGGTTACAAATTGATTCTATAAATATTTCAAACTAAATTTCTACCGTGTATAGATATTTGTAACCTTTGCTAAGATGAATTAGTCTATTATGGTAATGAATAACCTCACTGATGTTGAAATTATTGAATCCGTTAAAAAAGGTAACCAGGCGGATTACGCAGTTCTTATAGATCGTTATAAGAATAAAGCATTTACTATGTTAAAGCGTATGTTAAAAAATGAATTTGATGCGGAAGAAGTTTTAATGGATTGTTTTTTGAAGGCTTATAATAATTTGAATTCATTTAAATTTGAATCGAAGTTTTCAACATGGTTTTACAGGATAGTTTATAATACAGCCTTAACAAAGCTCTCAAACTCGAAAAGAATAATTGAAAGCGAAATGAGCTCCATAGATGATTTACATTATCTTCAAAGCAGTTATAATGCAGACGATTTTATTAAAGTTGATAACTCATTATTGATAAAAAAGATCGTTGATGAACTTCCACCAAAAAATGCAGCTGTTGTATCAATGTTTTATCTTGAAGAAATGAGTACAGAAGAGATTAGTGTTGTGCTGCAGATATCTGTAGCAAATGTAAAAGTTATATTACATCGATCGCGAAATCTTCTAAGAGAACTAATTGAAAAAAGAAATTTATTGCAGGAAATATTATGAACAATATAAATGATGAAATACTGAATAAATATTTAGATGAAGAACTTAATCGTGAAGAAATGAACAGGGTTAGAATTGCGATAGAAACTTCACCAGAGCTAAAGAAAAAATATGAAGCACTTTTATCTGCTAATACTTTTCTAAAAAATCTTGAATCAGAATCACCATCCGCTGATTTTACAAAGAAAGTTATGGGGAAAATAGAAATCAAGAAAGCATCTGCAAACCAGCAAAAATATTTTCTGTTCACAGTTTTGTCTTTGCTCGGATTAATAGTTTGTGGAATAACAGGATATGTTTTTTACGAGGTGATTACTTCTATTCAGACAAGTGAACCTTCTGGATTAGTTTCAAATTATTCAAATACTATCGGTGACTATCTCTCAGCCTTTTTTGAAAAAAAGAATCTTTCAATATTCGGTTCGGTGCTATCGTTCATTATGTTGGTTTCAGGTTATTTCCTCTACGATTATCAAAAACATTCTAAAAAGAATTTTGGTCATTAAAAACCATTGTCACACTTAGCGAAGCTTGCCTACCGGCAGGCAGGTTGAAGTGTGACCCCAACCTTGTAAAGAATGTGTCATCTTTCGTCTTCGCTCAAGATGACGATGAGATTCTCTTCTCTAATCAGCCTGAAATTGCCCATCCATTTTGTATATTTGCACATCACAAAAAATAAAAGACAAGAATGAATACAAAAGCCGGTTATGCTGCTATTATTGGATTACCAAATGTTGGTAAATCAACTTTGATGAATGCTTTACTTGGACAAAAAATTTCCATCACAACATCAAAACCTCAAACAACTCGTAAAAGAATACTAGGAATTTTATCCGAAGAAAATTATCAAATAGTTTTTCTTGATACTCCGGGAATCTTAAAACCCGCATATCTTTTGCAGGAAAAAATGATGGACGACATTGATCTTTCTGTAAAAGATGCAGATGTATTTGTGATTATTTATGATGTAAGTTCCGAGCAATCTTTCAAAGGAGCAGAGGAGAATGAATATATTCAGAAAGTAATTAGCGAAAAAAGTAATCCCAAAATTCTTGTGCTAAATAAGATTGATACAATTTCACAAGAGCAGGCGCTGGCATTAATTGAACGATTTGAAAAACTTAATATCTTTAAATCAGTTATCCCTGTTTCTGCAAATCTAAAATTCAATCTGGAAAGATTATTAAACGATATAGTTGAATGTTTACCGGAAGGTGCAAAGTTTTATCCTGATGATATTGTTTCTGAAGAGAGCGAAAGATTTTTTGTTACTGAAATTATTCGTGAAAAATTATTTGAACTTTATGAAGATGAAGTTCCGTATAGCTGCGAGGTTTTAATTGCTGAGTTTAAGGAAAGGGAACACTCAAAAGATTTTATTAGTGCAGAAATAGTTGTTGAAAGAGAAAGTCAGAAACCAATAATTATTGGAAAAGCCGGAAGAGCTATTAAAGAGCTTGGTGAAAAATCCCGAAAAGCAATTGAAGAATTTTTAGATCGTGAAGTTTATCTTGAACTAAGAGTAAAAGTAAGAGAGAAGTGGCGATCAAATCTTAATATGCTAAAATCTTTTGGATATGTTCGAAGCAAAGATAAAGAATAGCAAAGCTTGATAGGTTATAACAATATTATCTTTTCGTGATCATCATTTTGTCACACTGAGCGTAGTCGAAGTGTGACTTTACTCTATTTGGAATATTGATTTTTATAGTTAAATGAAAAAATACACCGGTGAAATTGCGCTTCTATTTAATACTTTAATTTGGGGCGGAACTTTTGCACTCATCAAAAATGCTTTTTATGATATTTCACCTTTATTATTTCTTGGTTTACGATTTGGTATAGCTGCTCTAATTTTTCTACCTTTTGTTTATTCATCATTAAAAAAGACAAACAAGCAAACCTTAATTGCAGGATCGATACTTGGATTTTTTTACTTCGCTGGTTTTACAGCTCAATCTCTTGGATTAAATCTTACAACAGCTACCAAATCAGGTTTCATAACCGGTACCTTTGTAATTTTTATACCAATCTTACAACTGATCATTGAAAAACGAAAACCAAAATGGTTTAATATCCTTAGTGTTTTTTTAGTTTTGATTGGATTGATTTTATTATCGAGCAAAGGTGAAAATGCACTTGATTTTATTAAACAGCTTGGATCGGATTTTAATCTTGGTGATTTACTAACATTATTGTGTGCAATACTTTTTGCTTTTCAGGTTGTGTATGTTGATGTGTTCACTAAGAAGTATGAATATCTGCCAATGGTATTTGTTCAGCTATTAATAACCGGTATTGGCGGATTTATTTTATCATTTATTTTTTCTATCTCAGCTTTAGAAACAGTTAAGTTTACATTTAATACAACTGTTATTACTGCAATTCTTTATACTGCAATATTTGCTTCTATAATTGCAACCGTAATACAATTAAAGTTTCAGAAGTTTGTTTCACCAACAAAAGCAGGAATTATATTCTCTATCGAACCAATTTTTGCGGCGGTATTTGCTTACTTTCTACTCAGTGAAAAAATTTCTAATTTTGGCTTAATTGGATGTGTACTTATTTTTATCGGGTTAATAGTATCAGAAATATTTTCTGTAAAAGATGAGTGATTTAAGAAGAGCAAAAATAATTGTTACCGGATTAGTTCAGGGTGTTGGGTATAGATATTTTGTTGATTAGACATGCAGATAATTTAAATCTAAAAGGATACACACAAAATCTTTTTTCAGGTGAAGTAGTTACTGAAGTTGAAGGCGAATTTGGTTTGATAAACGAATTGATTAAGCAATTAAAAATCGGACCAATGAAATCACACGTTACAAATTGTGTTGTTGATTGGACTGAATATAAAAATGAATTTAAAAGATTTGAGGTTAGATATTGAAATTAAATTTTAGAACAGGATTTGGTTTTGATGTTCACGCTTTTGCTGAAGGAAGAAAATTAATTATTGGCGGAGTTGAAATTCCTTTCGATAAAGGATTGGAAGGACATTCTGATGCTGATGTTCTTCTTCACGCAATTTGCGATGCTATGCTCGGTGCATTAGCGCTTGGTGATATCGGTCTTCATTTTCCAAACACAGATGAACGCTGGAAAGATGCTGATAGTGCAGTGCTATTGAAACACGTTAATGAACTTATCAATTCTAAAGGTTACGAATTAGGAAATCTTGATTGTGTTCTTGCAATGGAAAAACCAAAAATATCACCTTACGTTGATCACATAAGAAAACGTATTTCAGAAATACTAAATACAGGGATTGATCAGATTTCTATCAAAGCAACAACAACAGAAAAACTTGGGTTTGTTGGAAGAACCGAAGGTGTAGTTTCCTTTGCTACTGTTTTATTGATGAAGAAAGATTAGAATGTTTGAATCAATTCTAACTCAAATTTCTGATTTTACTCCAGTTTGGATTTATCTTACAATATTTTTCTTTGCATTTATAGAAAATCTTTTTCCTCCTTCACCAAGCGATATTATAGTTGTTATAGGAGGTTCATTAGTTGGTACAGGAACGATAGCATTCATTCCATTATTATTCTCGGCAACATTGGGCAGCCTTGCCGGGTTTTTAACAGCTTTTATAATCGGCTGGCAATTTGATAAAAAATTAATCCATTCAGGAAAAATAAAATTTGTTAATATCCAGTCTATAGATAAAGTTGAAACCGCATTTAGAAAATGGGGCTATTATTTAATTGTTGCAAATAGATTTTTGCCCGGTACCCGAGCGGTCATTTCTTTCTTTGCAGGAATGAGCAGACTTAATGTTAACAAAACAACAATTCTTAGCCTGGTAAGTTCGGCATTGTGGAATATAATTTTAATTTATCTTGGAATATCTTTTGGCGAACATGTTGATTTGATTGACGGTTATCTTAAAACATACAGTACCATAATTTGGATTATTACCGGAGTAATTATTTTATTTTTTGTTGTTCGGTATTTTATAATGAAGAGAAAAAAGTAAAATTGAAGTATTTATTTAAAAGACAAGCTCTTTCAGTTGAAGAAAAAAAAGAAAGAAGACATAATAGAATACTTCTGATACTTACAGGAATCCTTTTTGGAATTTCATTTACACCATTCCCGTTTCCATTTCCACTATTCTTATTCGTTGCATTTGTCCCTTACTTTTTTGTGATTGAAAAAAAACAAACACTTCTTAAAGTAAACTCAGCGTCCTACCTTTCATTTTTTGTAATGAGTTTAATTACGGTCTACTGGGTGGGAAGCTGGCAAAGTGAGTCAGACCCATTTTTAATGATTAGCGGAGTTGTATTAGTTTTCTTTTTGCCGTGTGTTATGTTAATTAACTCGACTTTGTTTTATTTATCAAGAAAAGTTTTTAAAAAAGATTTATCACTTTATTTCTTTCCTTTCTTTTGGGTAACCGGTGAATATCTTCTATCACTTACTGATCTAAAATTCCCATGGTTAACTATCGGGCACGGCTTAGCCAAGTTTACTTCATTCATTCAGATAGCCGATATTGTTGGAGCATTTGGACTATCATTTATTGTTCTGTGGATTAACATTTTCATCTTTAAAGGATTAAAAGCTTTTAAAGAAAATGTAAAAGTTGGTACGATTTATTTTTCAGCTGCCGCATCAATTTTCATTCTAATTATCGTTTATGGATTTGCTAAAATATCATCTTCCATTGATGATGATAAAAAAATAAAAGTTGGAATCATCCAGCCAAACATTGATCCATGGAATAAATGGGAACTTGGTGGACTTGATGACATACTTGATAACTATCTCAGCTTATCACAAAAGTGTGTTGATGAAGGAGCGAATATTATTCTTTGGCCTGAAACAGCTTTACCTGTTTATCTTTTATCTGGAACTTACCAAAGTGAAGTTGATACGATTTATTCTTTCTTAAGAAAAAATAATGTTTCACTATTAACGGGAATGCCTGACTTTTTGATTTATGAAAAAGATCCACCTAGAAATGCAAAGTACAGTGAAGTCAGTAAATATTATTATGCCACATACAATTCGATTTTATTATTACAACCGAATACTTATGAAGTTCAACGATATGGTAAAATGCATTTGGTACCGCTGGGTGAGCATACTCCTTTTGTAGATCAACTTCCGTTTCTTGGGGATCTGTTAAAATGGGGAGTTGGCATTAGCGGCTGGAATGTTGGACAGGATACAACAGTTTTTAAATTTCTAAATGATAATGACACAATTAAGGTTGGCGGATTAGTTTGTTATGAATCAGTGTTTCCAACTTTTCCAAATTATTTTGCTGATCGTGGTGCACAGTTTTTAGCAGTCCTAACGAATGATAGTTGGTATGGAAAGTTAAGCGGACCATATCAGCATAAAGAATTTGCAAACTTGCGTGCTGTTGAAAACAGAAGGGCAGTTGTTCGTTGTGCTAATGGTGGAGTAAGTTGTTTAATCAACAAGTTTGGTGTTACAGAAGTTGAAACCGAAATGTTTACAAGAACTCACTTGGTTGTAGATGTTCCATTAAACAATGAAAAAACATTTTATACAAAAAATCCATTGATTATTCCAGTTTTATCATCAGCATTTTCATTGTGGATATTTGGGATCAATATTTTATTGTGGATGAAAAAAAAATTTAAATTATAATTATTTTGTCACACTAATCCGTCATCCCGAGCGAAGTCGAGGGATCGAAGTGTGACACTTAAAATTCAAAAGGTAATCCTTCATCTTCGCTCAGGATGACAATAAAAGAAAAGATTATGATAGACTTAAGAAGCGACACAGTAACACGCCCATCAGAAGCAATGCGTAAAGCAATGTACAATGCTGAAGTTGGTGATGATGTTTTTAAAGAAGATCCAACCGTTAACAAACTTGAGCAATATGCTGCAGAACTTCTTGGTAAAGAAGCTGCGCTTTATGTTTCAAGCGGAGTGATGGGAAACCAGATTTGTTTAAATGTTTTAACAAATCCCGGTGATGAAGTAATATGCGATAGGGATGCGCATATATTTAATTATGAATCCGGCTCGCCTGCAGCATTAAGTGGAATACAATTATTTCCGATTGAAGGAAATTATGGAGTAATTACTCCTGAGCAAGTTGAACCAATAATTCGTCCAACATCTGCTTATTATATGCCGCGCACAAAAGTTATTGAAGTTGAAAACACTCACAATCGCGGCGGTGGAACAATCTGGTCAATTGAAAATATTATTTCGTTAAAACATCTTGCAAAAAAATATAATTTATTTTATCATCTTGATGGAGCAAGAATCTGGAATGCATCAGTTGCAACCGGAATTTCTGTAAAAGAATATGCTTCACATTTTGATTCTGTTTCTTGCTGTCTTTCAAAAGGACTTGGCGCTCCGGTTGGTTCTATCATTGCAGGAACAAAAGATTTTATTAAAGAAGCTTATCGTGTTCGTAAAGCGTGGGGCGGGGGAATGAGACAAGTTGGAATTCTTGCGGCTGCTGGATTGTATGCACTTCAAAATAATATTGAAAGATTGAAAGAAGATCACGAGAAAGCTAAATTTCTTGCAGAAAGAATTAATGCAAACCCAAATCTTGAAATTGATATGAAAGCAGTTCAAACGAATATTTTGTTGTTTCATCCCAAAACCATTTCTGTTGATGAAGGATTAAAACGCTGCAAAGAAAAAGGATTGCTTGTTTCTGTTGGAAAGATTGATTTGATTCGTGCAGTAACACATTTGGATGTTACATTTGATGAAGTGAAAAAAGCTGCTGATATTATTGATGTGGTTTTTGGATAATGGATATAAAAGATTTCACACATAAAACAACTGTAAAAGTTCGCTTTAACGAAGTTGATATGCTTGGTGTTTGCAATAATGCAGTTTACGTTAACTTTTTTGAACAAGCGCGTTTGGAATATGTTAAAGAGGCAGGATTTATTGCCTAAAGGTGGAATTTTTTCTGATGGGAAATTATTTTTTATGGTTAGAAATGAAATAAATTATCTCGGGCATTCATTTTATGATGATGAGCTTGGATATTTATTCAAAAGTATCATATATTAAAAAATTCATCGTTTGGATATGATCATATAATTGTAAGAAAAAAAACAGGTGATATAATTGTTGATGGAAAAGGAGTCGTTGTTTTTGTTGATCCGAAAACCAGAAAATCAACTCCGCTTACAGAAGAATTTATTGAGAAGATTAAAAAGTTTGAACCTGGAGTTAAAATTATAAATTAAAGCATCGTAATGTCATTTTTAAGGAGGTAATAAAATGCGCAAACTGATCTTTGATATCGAAACTTGTTCCTATCCTTTTGAATCTCTTGTCTGAAACTCAGCGCGAATACTTGTTAAAGTATGCTGACAAAGAAATTGATCCCGCAAAAAAAGAAGCAATGAAAGACGAAGCAATTCGTTACACTTCACTTTATCCATTTACTGCTAAATGTATTGCAATTGGAATGTATGATGTAGAAAAAGAAAAATCTTATGTTTACTACGAATCAGAAAAACCTGAAGAATGGAATTCTGAAACCACAAATGTGCATTACAAAGGATTGCCAGAAAAAGAGATGCTTGAATCATTCTGGCGAGTTGCACAATATGCTGATCAGTTTATAACATTTAACGGAAGAAATTTTGATGTTCCGTTTTTAATGATGCGTTCTGCAATGTTAAAAGTTAAAGCCAACAAAAAATTTAATGGGTTATCGTTACGGTGATATACATATTGATCTGCTTGAACAATTTACTTTTTACAGCACAACAAGAAAATTTAATCTGGATTTTTACTGCCACGCATTTGGAATTGAATCACCAAAATCAAAAGATATTTCCGGAATGGAAGTAAAAACTCTTTATGAAGCAGGAAGAATAAAAGATATTGCTGTTTATTGTTCTAAAGATATTTATGCAACTTATCAGTTGTTTAAAATTTGGGAAGAGTTTTTGAAATGAAATGAACCCTTCCTAAATCCTTCCCTTTCGCAAAGGTAAGGACTTTAATTATCTCATCTTTACGAAAGGAGAGAATACAAGAGGGTTTGCTTTAATAATGCAGGAATTAAAATTAAATAATTATACTAACACGAAGTAGTTTTAAACAGCCAAGGAAGGGTTTGATATGAAAACTTTTAAATTTATGCTATTATTCATCCCAATTCTTTTAAATAGCAATATTATTTCACAAACTAACGGCTGGTTTGAACAGCAAAGTGGAACCAGCGAACACTTAAACGCTTGTTCATTTGTGGATGAAAATTTGGGCATAGCAGTTGGTTTTAATGGTTTAATTCTTCGCACGACTGATGGTGGCGTTTACTGGGGCGAGGTTACAAGTAATTCAAATGAGAACTTGTTCGAAGTACAGATGGTTAGTCATGATGTAGGCTGGGTTGTGGGGGAAAATGGCACCATACTAAAAACTTTAAATGGTGGAATTAATTGGGACTCTCAAGTTTCATCCACCCAAGAATTTCTCTCATCCTGCAGTTTTATAGATGAATCTATTGGATGGATAGTTGGGAATAATGGGATAGTTTTGAAAACTAGTAATGGTGGGGCAAACTGGAATAATGTGAATGTCGGCGTAAATAATCATTTGAATGATGTAAATTTTATTTCTAGTGATACTGGTTGGATGGTTGGAGGATTGAACTTATTGAGAACAGAAGATGGAGGACAGACCTGGAATAATATTTATTTGAATTCATTTGATAAGATTATTTTCTTAGATAATAATATTGGATGGGGTATTACACAGGGAGCATTTTTCAATACATCAATATTTAGAACAACTGATGGGGGTTATAATTGGGATGTAAAATTGAGTTCTGCCGGAACCGCATATCGTGCTATTTACTTTATTAACGAAGCAAATGGTTGGACGGTTGGAGAGAACGGATTAATTTTAAAGACAACTGACGCTGGTGAAAGTTGGGAAGACCAAAGTGTGAATATTGGTTACGATGTCCTCTTTGATGTTAAATTTATTGGATCTGAAATTGGTTGGTCAATTGGTCAAAATGGTAGAATTTTTAAAACGACTAACGGTGGTGTCAGCTTTGTTGAAGATAAAATAACAGACCAAACTCCAACAGCATTTTCACTCGGTCAGAACTATCCAAATCCTTTTAATCCTTCAACCAGTATTAATTATAGCATTCCAACGAGCTCTTTTGTAACGCTGAAGGTTTACGATATCTTAGGAAATGAAGTTGCCACACTTGTTAATCAAATACAAGCTGCAGGTAATTATAAATTTCATTTGATGCAGAAACTCTAAGTAATGGAGTGTATCTGTATTCGTTCAAAGCGGACAATTTCTCTGACGTGAAGAAAATGATCTTTATGAAATAACAGAAATTTAATGTCAATAAAGTCCCTTCCAAATGGAAGGGATTTTTTTATGATTTTGAAAAAGATCACTAAATAAAAGTTTTAATACAATTCCCAGTTGTCTAATATAGAAATGAATATCTGAAATAGGTAACTTCTAATCCTTCACTTTCGAAGAAGTATTTTATCTCACTTTCCCTTATATTTCCTTATAAAATTTTCAAACTATTTTAAATCAAATCCTATTGGAAGATTGATGAAAGAACCCGAAGTAACTTTTGAGCTTGCCTTAGAGCACGGATTAATTAAAGAAGAATGGGAAAAGATTTTAAAAATTCTTGGTCGCACACCAACTTTTACAGAGCTTGGTGTTTTTTCTGTAATGTGGAGCGAGCATTGCAGTTATAAAAATTCCATTGCTCAATTAAAAACTTTACCACGCAGCGGCGGAAGATTATTAGTTGCCGCTGGAGAAGAAAATGCCGGACTTATAGACATCGGTGATGATCTTGCAGTTGCATTTAAAATTGAAAGTCACAATCATCCATCAGCAGTTGAGCCTTATCAAGGAGCAGCAACAGGTGTTGGCGGAATTATGCGAGACATTTTTACAATGGGCGCTCGTCCAATCGCTTCATTAAACTCACTTCGTTTTGGATCATTAAAAGATGCACGCACAAGATTTTTATTTGATGGTGTTGTTCGCGGAATTGGTGATTACGGAAACAGTTTTGGTGTTCCAACAGTTGCCGGAGAAGTTTACTTTGATGAATCATATCAAGGCAATCCGCTTGTAAATGCAATGGCAGTTGGAATTGTAAACAAAAAACATTTTGCATCAGCAACATCAAAAGGTGTTGGCAATCCGATTATGATTGTTGGTTCATCAACAGGAAGAGATGGAATACACGGTGCAACTTTTGCATCCGAAGAAATTTCTGAAAAGTCTGAAGCAAAACGTCCATCAGTTCAGGTTGGTGATCCGTTTACAGAAAAACTTTTACTTGAAGCAACTTTAGAAATTATAAAGAATGATTGGCTGATCGGAATTCAGGATATGGGTGCGGCAGGAATTTCCTGTTCAACAAGTGAGATGAGTGCAAAAGGTGAATCAGGAATGAAGATCAATCTTGATAAAGTTCCTTTGCGCGAAAAGGGGATGACAGCTTATGAAATTATGTTGAGCGAAAGTCAGGAAAGAATGTTATGCTGTGTTAAAAAAGGTTATGAAGATCGTGTAAAAGAAGTTTTTGAAAAATGGGATTTGCATTGTGAAATTATTGGCGAAGTTACCGGCGATGGAATGCTGCAGATTGATTATCAAGGAGAACGTAAAGCAACAATGCCTCCATTTGATTTAGTGCTTGGCGGCGGTGCACCTGTTTATACACGTGAACAAAAAGAACCTGAATACTTAAAAGAAACAAGAAAGTTTGATTCTAAAACTTTACCTGAACCAAAAGATTTAAAAGAAACATTTCTAAAAGTATTTTCATCTCCAAATATTGTATCAAAGCAATGGGTTTATCATCAGTATGATTCGATGGTAAGAACAAACACTGTTGTTGGACCGGGCTGTGATGCTGCGGTTATTTTGGTTAAGGGAACTAACAAAGCATTAGCGATGAAAACTGATTGCAACTCACGTTATGTTTATCTAAATCCAAAAGAAGGAACAAAGATTGCTGTTGCAGAATCTGCAAGAAATATTGTTTGCTCAGGCGGTGTTCCGCTTGGAGTTACAAATTGTTTGAACTTTGGTAATCCATACAAACCTGAAGTTTACTGGCAGTTTGCACAAGCAATTGCTGGAATGGGAGAAGCCTGCAGACATTTTGATACTCCGGTTACAGGCGGCAACGTAAGTTTTTATAATGAATCACCGGAAACAGCAGTTTATCCAACGCCAACAATTGGAATGGTTGGATTAGTTGAAGATTTAAAACACATTACAACTTCTTACTTTAAAGATGAAGGTGATGTAATTTATTTATTAGGTGAAGACAAAGAAGAACTTGGCGGAAGTGAATATGCAAAAGTTGTTCATAACAAAGTTGCTGGTGAATCTCCAACAATAAATCTTAATGAAGAAAAGAAATTACAGGATACATTATTAAATCTTATTAGAAAAGGTTTGATAAAATCTGCACACGATATTTCCGAAGGTGGAATTGTTTCTGCGTTAGCCGAATGTTGTATTATCAATCAGGAGAAACAAATTGGATGTGAAGTTGAAATCCCAATCAAATCACGAAAAGATTTTTCTTTGTTTTCGGAATCTCAATCAAGAATAATTATTTCAATTTCAAAAGATAAAATTCTTGAGCTTGAGCCTGAACTCAAACTCTCAGGTGTTAAATTTACAAAACTCGGTATTGTTGGCGGAACATCAATGACCTTAAAAAATCTTTTTGAGGCTAGTGTGAGTAAACTTTCAGATATTTATTACAACACAATTCCCGGAATAATGTCTGGTGAATAATAAACTAAAAAAAATCTATAAAAATTCATCACTGTTTAAATATTTTAGACAGCTTAGATATCTGTATCATCTTCGCCCGCATTGGCAGAAGACTGGCGGATTTCTAAAACATTACTTTGGTGGTTTGTATATTCGGATGGATCAGCATCATCTTTTTCTTTTTTCGGGCGGATTAGCATTTTCACTTTTTACTTGTATTATCCCATTAATATTAATCGTGTTCTGGATACTTGGAAATTTTTTAAGCTCGGAAGAAATGGAATTACAAATTATAACGTTCATTAATACTGTAATTCCATATAATGAATATGCGAATTTTGTAAAACAAATTATTTTTAGTCGTGTTGAAGAAGTAATCGAATTAAAAAACGTTGCAGGTATTTTGGGATTTGTTGGATTATTTTTTGCTGCAAGCGGGTTCTTTAGCAGCATGCGTACGGTTCTAAATAAAATTAATGGAACTGATATCGATGTGAATATTTTTATCGGCAAGCTAAGAGATTTTTTAGTTATACTTGTTGCAATACTTTTATTCTTTGCATCAATTTTAGCTTTGCCTTTGTTAGAACTATTTAAATCTATCGCTGAATCAACACCATATCTTCAATTTTTTAATCATCCGATTTTTCAACAACTTTTTACTATTCTTGTTTCGATAATTATAATGTTGGTGCTGATGTATTTGTTCTACAGTTTTATCCCAACATCAAAAATAAAACATCGCTCGGCACTTGTTGGCGCTCTTTGGGCATCTTTGATGTGGGTTGGAATGAAAGTTTTGTTTGGATACTATCTTGCTAACTTTCAGACGTGGGGAAAAATATACGGTGCCTATGCGTTAGTAATCGTTATCGCTTTTTGGATTTATTACACAGCAGCAGTTTTTATCATCGGTGCCGAAATCGGAAAATTATTTGATGAGAGACTGAAAGAAAAACTTGCGCAAAAAAGTGCAGCAACCCAAAACGTTTCTCCGGTAAAATAAATCTGATAAAATTAATTTCTTTTAATCATACGCTGCCTAATTTATTTTAACCAGAATTTTGCGATCGTCAAAAATAAATATCTACTGGTTATATGTTAATTGAAGATGATAAAATAAAATCAACTATAAGAGATATTCCGCTGTTCTCGGAACTAAGCATTGAACAGTTAAGAAAAATTTCATCTTTCAGTAAAATAAAAAGTTTTAAGAAGCATGAAATAATATTTAATGAAGGTGATTTTTATGTGGGATTTTATATTTTATTAAAAGGCGGGGTAAAAGTTTTCAAAACATCCTCTAAGGGAAAAGAGTCGATAGTGCATTTGGTTAGCCCGTTAACTGCATTCGCCGATATTCCACTATTTGAAGGAGGAAATTATCCCGTGGGGGCTCAAACGCTCGAAGAAAGTTTAACTCTATTTATACCAAAAGAAAAATTTCTTGAACTTATTTATAGAGAACCCGCCATATCTTTAAAAATGTTAGCGGGATTTGCAAAAAGATTGAAATCATTAATTAACCAGCTCGAAGATCTTTCTTCCAAAGAAGTGCCAAATCGATTGGCAAAGTATCTCTTAAAAGAAATTAGAATTTCAGGTACAGAAAATTTACCTGAACCGTTTATCAGGCTTTCAATTCCAAAGGCAGCTGTTGCATCTTATATAGGAACAATAACTGAAACATTATCAAGAACCTTCAAAAAACTTCAGGATGAAAAAATAATTCGTGTTAGCGGCAAAAGGATTTTTGTAATTGATTTAAAGAAGTTAAAAGAATTAGCAAAGTAGCTCTCATTTTCAATCATACCCATTACTTATCAATTTTTAAAAAAACATCTAATCTGACTTAAGTCAAGGAAAACCGTTCACTCATTTTTTAGGTTTGAATCGAACATAAAACTAAAAAGGAGTTACAATGGAATTAAAAACACTTGATATTCGTCCTGTCCCACCGCGCGAAAAACATCCAACTATTTTTACAACTTTTGATGCACTTAAAGATGGCGAAGCTTTTCAGTTAATAAATGATCACGATCCAAAGCCACTGTACTATCAGTTTAATGCTGAAAGACCGAATCAATTTAAATGGGAAACTGTTGAGCAGGGTCCGGAAGTTTGGCGTGTAAATATTTTCAAAATATCAGAGTAAAAATAAATGTTTACAACTGTAAGATATTTTGTAAAAACAAGTTTGGTATTTCTTGTAATTGGCATATTAACCGGTTTACATATGTCATTCAGCAAATATATTTCACAAAATGGTTATACACAGGAATTAATTTCAGCACACACTCACATAATCCTTGTTGGTTCTGTAATGATGATGATAATGGGTGTTGCTCTTTGGTTTTTTCCGCGTGCAGAAAAAGATGATAAAAAATATAATCCCGATTTAATTTTAGTTACATATTGGATGATGACAATTTCAACTGCAATGCGATTTATAATGCAGATAATTGGAGCATATTATTACATCGCCTGGGTAAATGTTGCAATTGTAGTATTCTCATCTTTTCAGGTTTTGGCGATGATTTTGTTTTTCTTTTCAATGTGGGGAAGAATAAGAGCAGTTGGCAGTCAGTATCGCGAAGCAAAAGGAGAAAAATTTTAATGACAATTAGTATAACCGAGGAGTGTATTAATTGCGGTGCCTGTGCTTTTGAATGTCCAACCGATGCCATTTATGAACCTGACAGAAGCTATGGAATAAATGGTAAAAATTATCATCCAATTTCTGAAGATCATTTTTTTATTGTCACAGAAATATGTAATGAATGTGCTGGCTTTGAAGAAATAAAATGTGTTGAAGTTTGTCCTATGAATGCATTTCAAATCAAAGAACCATAATTCACCTTATTAAAGTCTTTTAAATTGTCTTATGCATATTTATATTAAAAAAGAATTAATATAATGTTGGAAATCATTTTTGAACGGAGATGAAATATGGATGAATTTAAAGTAAAAATACTGCAGATTAAAAATGTTACTCATAACGTCAGATCACTTAAAGTAAGTAAACCATCGGGATTTAAATTTATTCCGGGACAGGCTACAGATGTAGCAATAAATAAACCGGATTTTGTCGATCAAAAAAGATCATTTACTTTTACTTCATTAAATGACTGGGACCATCTGGAGTTTACAATAAAAATTTATAATGATCACAATGGAGTGACCAAAGAAATTGGAAAACTTAATGTTGGTGATGAATTAATTATTGGCGAACCCTGGGGTGCAATAAATTATAATGGTGAAGGTACGTTTATTGCCGGTGGTGCAGGTGTGACGCCATTTATTGCCATTCTAAGAGATCTTAAGAATAAAAATGAATTAAAAAGTAACAAATTAATTTTTGCCAATAAAACAAGTAAAGATATCATTCTGAAAAATGAATTTGAGACATTGCTTGGTAATAATTTTATTAACATTCTATCTGACGAGAAAACAGATCAATACAAATTCGGATTTATCACAAAAGAATTTCTTCAATCAGTTTTAAATAATTTAAATCAGTTTTTTTATCTCTGTGGTCCGGATCCGATGATCGAATCGGTTGAAAAAATACTTGATGATTTAAATGTTGATAAAAGTTATATAGTAAAAGAAAAATTTTGATTAAGTAAAAGGAATTTCAATGAAATCAGCAACAGAACTTACTACGGAGATTATTAAAATCACATTACTCATCCAGGAAAAATATCCTGAACTATATGAGCATCTTAAAGAGATGCCCATAACAATTCCTACTGATCAAAATCCGATTATTAATAGTCAATCTCTTAATGCTTATTATGAATCACTAGCTGCAATGTTGAACAACTATATTTATTCACACAACCAGGAAAAAGCAAATGAGTCTCAAAGTCAAAAGAGTTTACGATAAACCTGATAAAATAGATGGCTTAAGAATTTTAGTTGATAGACTTTGGCCAAGAGGATTAACAAAAGAAAAAGCAAAAATTGATTTGTGGCTGAAAGAAATTGCTCCAAGCAACGAATTGAGAAAGTGGTATAATCACGATCCAAAAAAGTGGGATGCATTTAAAGAAAAATATCGTAAAGAATTAAAAGGAAAAGAAGAACTAATCGAACAAATAAAAAAGTTAGAAAAAGAAAATCACTCTATAACCCTGCTTTACTCATCTAAAGAAGAAAAATTAAACAACGCTACTGCACTTTCGCATATTCTGGAAAATCGCCAATAATTCTGAGCTATTCTGACTTAAGTCAAGGATTCTTTTGTAATGAAATCATATGTTAACTGTAAGTTATGAAAACATTAAAGGAATTGTTTAAATGAGTAATTCACAAAGAGAAAGTTTGAAAAACAGAGTTCTTAGAGCCCCTTTGTTAAGCTTATCTCTTGACAAGGAGATCAAAAAATTAAAGAAAGAATCTTCCTGGATTAATGGAGATCGAAATGCAGTTACGTTACAAAAAAACTCAAGCTTGCGAGTGGTTTTGATATCTATGCGGAAAGGTGCTGCCTTGTTAGAGCACAAGGTTGAAGGACCTATAACATTATTTGTTTTATCGGGCAGAATTAATTTCTTAGCCAAAAAAGAATCTGTTAAAATTAAAGTTAATGAGTTAGTCGTTTTAGAAAAAACGATTCCGCACGATGTTAAAGCATTAGAGGACTCAACATTTTTACTGACAATAATTCAACCCAAGTAACAACTAAGAAATTTATCAGAGGAGAAAAATTATGTTGCTAAAATTAAAACTTGTTGCGATGTTATTATTAGCATCAAGCATTTTTATATTTACAAATACAGCTTCTGCGCATTGTGATTCTTATGACGGACCTGTTATTAAAGACGCTGAAAAAGCTCTCGAAGCTAACAATGTAAATTTGGTTCTTAAATGGGTTTCTAAAGAGCAGGAAAAAGAAATTACCCCATTGTTTCAAAAGACATACGAATTACGAGATGGAGATAAGGAAGTTTACGAAATCGTGAAAAAACATTTTTTCGAGACACTCGTTCGATTACATCGTGAAACAGAAGGCGCTCCATATACGGGTTTAAAATCTGCGGGAACTACAAAACAGATTATTAAAATGACTGATAATGCTCTTGATGAAAACAGTGTTGATGATTTTTTGCAAAAGTTGAATAATCATATAGATAATGTTGTTCGAGAAAAATTTAACAAAGTGTCAGAACTCAATAAAGTAAAAGATAATTCAGTTGAAAAAGGAAGAGAATTTGTTGCTGCTTATGTTGACTATACGCATACCGTTGAAGCAATTCATGATATTATTGAACATGGTAAAGGTTCACACGAAGGTCATTAAACATCTGAATAAAATTTAATAAACGTGTTAAATGTTTTTCTTAATTGTTTTGAAGCTTTAATTCATTATAAACTACAATTTGCATTTAAGGATTATTTTATGAAAAAATATTGGATTGCATTTTCACTTGTAATAGTTATTTCATTTGCGGTTCTAAGTTGGGTGGGTGTGAAAATTTATCAAGAAAAACCGCCGGTTCCTGAAAAGGTTATTACCGAAAGCGGAGAATTAGTCTTTACAAAATCCGATATTCAGGATGGACAAAATATCTGGCAGGCAATGGGTGGAATGGAATCCGGTTCCGTTTGGGGACACGGAAGTTATGTTGCACCTGATTGGACTGCCGACTGGCTTCATCGTGAAGCAATTGCTGTATTAAATATTTGGGCGCAGCGAGCAATATAAAATCGACTTTGATAATCTTTCCATTGAATTGCAATCATCACTTAAAGCTAAATTAACTGAGATTTATAAAACAAATACTTATAATGATAAAACAGGTTTTATTACGATTGATGATGCAAGATTCACAGCAATCAAATCGAATACTGAACATTATTCAGATGTATTCAAAAATGGGAAAGATGAATATGCAATTCCCAAAAACACTTTAAGTGATCCTGAAAAACTAAGAAAACTTAATGCATTCTTTTTCTGGGGTGCTTGGGCTGCTTCAACAAACAGACCTAATAGCGATGCAACGTACACAAATAATTGGCCGCACGAAGAATTAATTAGAAATGTACCAACACCAGATACTATTGTCTGGACGGGCGTAAGTATAATAATGTTGCTCTTAGGAATCGGTGGAATGGCATGGTATTATGCAGCCAACAGAGGTGAAGTTGAGCATAATAAAATTCCCTCAAGCGATCCACTTCTTGGTGCGATGGTAACGCCATCACAAAAAGCTGTTATAAAATATTTTTGGATTGTGTCTGCGTTATTTATACTGCAAATAATTCTTGGTGTAATTACAGCCCATTACGGAGTAGAAGGCGGTGCCTTTTATGGAATTCCGCTTGCAGAAATTTTTCCTTACGTAATTACAAGAACCTGGCACACTCAGCTTGGAATATTTTGGATAGCAACTGCTTGGCTTGCAGCGGGTTTATATATAGCTCCTGCTGTAAGCGGAGTTGAGCCTAAAGGACAAAAGCTTGGAGTAAATGTTCTTTTTGTTGCACTTATTAATTGTTGTTCTTGGGTCTATGGTCGGCGAATGGTTAAGTATAAAACATTTATTACCCGATCAGTTTTGGTTTTACTTTGGGCACAGCGGTTATGAGTACATAGATCTTGGAAGATTTTTTCAGATAGCGTTACTAATTGGATTATTTCTCTGGTTGTTTTTGATGTGGCGAGCGATCAGACCTGCTCTTAAGAAAAACGATGAACAGAAACCCATCCTTACTTTATTTCTCATTTCCACTATTGCTATTGCATCTTTTTATGGTGCTGCTTTGATGTATGGAAAACATACCAATCTTGCTATAGCAGAATACTGGAGGTGGTGGGTTGTACATCTGTGGGTTGAAGGATTCTTTGAAGTCTTTGCTACAGTAGTTATAGCGTTTCTTTTTGCAAAACTGCAGTTAGTCTCGATTAAAACAGCCGGACAGGCAACAGTATTATCTGCTACAATATTTTTATCCGGCGGCATAATTGGAACTCTTCATCATCTTTATTTTTCCGGTACACCAATGATTGTGCTTTCACTCGGCTCTGTCTTTAGTGCACTTGAAGTTGTGCCGCTGATGTTTGTTGGATATGAAGCCTGGGAAAATATAAAATTATCGCGCGCAACCGAATGGGTAAAAAAATATAAATGGCCAATAAATTTTTTCATTTCAGTTGCCTTTTGGAATATGGTTGGAGCAGGTTTATTTGGATTTATGATCAATCCGCCAATTGCACTTTATTATATGCAAGGATTAAATACAACACCTCTTCACGGGCATGCTGCACTGTTTGGTGTTTATGGTATGCTTGGTATTGGATTGATGTTGTTTTCATTAAGAGGAATTCGTCCTGATATTGAATGGAATGAAAAACCAATTAAATGGTCATTCTGGTTAATAAACTTCGGGTTGTTTGCAATGGTGATTTTTAGTCTGCTTCCTGTTGGGCTGATGCAAACCTGGGCTTCTGTTGAACATGGTTATTGGTATGCAAGAAGTTCTGAGTTTTTACAAACAAGCATTATGCAAACATCTAAGATGGCTAAGAGCTTTTGGTGATACCATTTTTGCGATCGGAGCAGTGATACTGGTTTACTTTGTTTTTCAACTCTCATTAAAATTTAAAAAAGAAAAATCAAATAAAGGATAGGCAGGATATTTATGAGTGAATTAATTAATAAAGAGCTTCTTGTTGATGCAATAAATTATCAGAACGGATCAATCGTAAGCAAACAAATAATTAAAAAACCAAACGGAAACATTACTCTTTTTGCCTTCGATAAAGATGAATCATTAACAGAGCATACTTCACCTTACGAAGCAGTTGTTTATATGGTTGATGGCGAAATGGAAATTAAGATTGGTGGAAATCCATTCAATGTCAAAGCAGGAGAAATACTCGTTATGCCTCCAAACGTTCCTCACGGATTAAAAGCTACAATTAAATCCAAAATGCTTTTAACTATGATTAAGTAAAAAAAACATTGACTTGACAGTTTTGGGTTTAGTTGTTATTTTTAATCAGACAATTTTATCTGATTATATAATGACAGTATTTTTTTCTAAAAAATGTGAGTATGGATTGCAGGCAGTTCTTTTTATGGCTGCTAAGGAAATGATTGTGTTTGCCCTGCCGAAGAAATCTCCAAAAAATTAAATATTCCCAAAGAATTCATTTCAAAAATTTTACAAAGCTTAACTGAAAGCGGAATCATTGAATCTAAAAAAGGCAAATCCGGCGGATTTAAACTTGCTAAGCATCCATCGAAAATAAAATTAATTGACATTGTGGAATGCGATAGATGGATTGGAAAGTTTTAATTCCTGTGTACTTGGTTTTCCGAAATGCTCACCGGATAAACCTTGTCCGGTTCATGACCAATGGGGTGCACTGAGAACTAAAGCTCACGAGATGTTAAGTTCCGAGACCATAGATAAATTTAAAGAGAAAACTTTGAAAAAAATTAATAATGCATAGAAATTTATTTTAATAGTTATGACTACGTTATCTAACATAAAAGAAAAGAAAAAAATAATTCGTAATAATGAAAAAGGAATACAGAAAACAAGATTTATTGTTCAATCAGTTTTTGCCGCACTTTGTGTTTGGATAGGTATTGAGTTTTATCTATTCAATCAATACTTAGAAACAAATGGTGGCGCTGCATTTTATTCACGTCCGCCCGGTGTAGATGGTTTTCTTCCGATCAGTTCATTTATGAGTTTTTATCTTTTCATTACTACCGGAGAAATTCATTCCGCACATCCTGCCGGATTATTTATTTTTCTTTCAATCGTTTTGATGTCGCTGGTTTTCGGAAAATCATTTTGCAGCTGGTTTTGTCCGATAGGATTTATTTCCGAGTTAGTTGGAGATTTTGGAGAAAAAATTTTTAAGCGAAGATTAAAACTTCCCAAAGTGGCTGGATTATCCTTTAAGAAGTTTAAAATATATTTTGCTTGCGTTTTTGGTTTACTCAGTAGTTTTTTTAATGTCAACTTTAGCGCTCAAAGCATTTCTTGATAGTCCGTACAATCTTGTTTCGGATGTTAAGATGTATTATTTCTTTGCTCATATTTCTCAAACAGCATTAATTGTAATTGCAGTTTTATTTGTACTTTCAATTTTTATAAGAAGTTTCTGGTGCAGATTCCTTTGTCCTTACGGTGCTTTACTTGGAATATTTTCATTACTAAGTCCAAATAAAATTCAGCGAAATGCAAAGAGTTGTATTGATTGCGGACTTTGTAATAAAGCTTGTCCATCTTTTATAAAAGTTGATAGCGTTAAGACAGTTATTTCAGATGAATGTTCAACATGTTTAAACTGCGTTGATGTTTGTCCCGTTAAAGATACTCTGGAATTAAAAACTATCCTTCCGCAAAGAAAAAAGATCAGTAAAAAATTTGTTGCGATTGGTGTGGTTTCAATCTTTATGCTTGTAACAGGATTTGCAATGCTAACAGGCAACTGGCAAAATAAAATCACAAAAGAGGAATATCTTTTACACTATAAATACATGAACAGTTATGGGCACCCTACAGGTGTAAAGGAATTTAAAAAATTAAATCAAGACGTTGAATTGCAGAATCAACAGAAAAATATAGATAGGAAATAGTATATAAATTTAACGGAACAAAACTAATAATTCTTAACTTTTGCTTTATTGAAATTAGAATTGAAACGACTTATCTTGTTTAAACAAAAATCATTATATCTCTAAAACATGAAACGTCATAAAGCACTCATTCCACTTTCACACGATCATCATCACGGGTTACTTCTTGCACAACTAATTAAAAAGAATGCACCCGATTATAAAGGACTGCCAAAAGATTTAAACGGAAAAATCAAGTATACAATTGATATTTATAATTCATCACTTAAACAGCATTTTGATGATGAAGAAAAAATATTATTTCCGCCAATTATGGGTAAAAATGAATTGTTGGAAAATTTAATTTATGAGATTATCAATGAACATCGTTTACTTGAAAAATTTATTGCTGAACTTACAACAACAAAAAATCAAGTTGAACTTCTTGATAAAATCGGCAACATTCTGGATAATCATATCAGAAAAGAGGAAAGAGATTTATTTCTAAAAGCACAGGAGGTTTTAACTGAAAGTGAACTTTCTGAAATTGAAAAAGGATTATTATCATCCCCTAAAACAAATAATAATAGCTGCAGCACAGAAACAATAAAGGACAAAGAGATTAAAATTTTTAAAGAGAATCGGGATAACGATTAATGAAAATTTTAAAGATAATTCACTCATTTATTCCTCCCCCGCAATGGAGAATCGCTGTATTCTTTAGTCTTGGTGTTTTAGCTGGACTTTTATTTTTAGTTCTTCATCTTGCAAAGGCAACTTCATACTTGTCGGATAAACCGGAAACTTGTGTTAACTGCCATGTGATGGCTCCGCAATATGCAACCTGGCAGAAAGGAAGCCACGGTAGAGTTACAGTTTGTAATGATTGCCATGTACCGCAAGATAACTTTATAAAAAAATATTTCTTTAAAGCTTCGGATGGATTACGCCATTCATTTATGTTTACTTTTCGTTTGGAGCCGCAGGTAATTCAAATCAAGCAGGCCGGTAAAAATGCTGTGCAGCAAAATTGTATTAGATGTCATTCAAATGTTATTCATCCGATTTCACTTAGAGCAATCAGCAATCAAAAAATTCAGGAAGAAGGCGATGGTTATTGCTGGGATTGTCATCGTGAAGTTCCGCATGGAAGAGTTAATAGCTTATCTTCAACTCCATATGCAAGGATTCCTGGTTTGTCTAATCCTATTCCGGAATGGATAGAAAAAAGTTTAGAATTAAATAAAGATAATTGATAAATAAATTTTAGGAATATAAAATGAAACCAATAAGCGAATTAACTAAAAACAAACCCTGGTTAGGATGGCTTTTATTCTTTGCTACTGCGGTAATTGTTTTTTTAGTCGGATTATTTGCTTCATCGATCATAGAGCGAAGAGGTGAAGCTGTAACTCTTCAAATGGTAAAGCCAATAAATGATTGGGAACCGCGCAACGAAGTTTGGGGAGAAAATTATCCGCGTGAGTTTGAATCTTATCTTAAAACATTGGATACAACTTTTGCAAGTAAGCATGGCGGTTCGGTTAAAAGAGATTATCTTGAAGAATATCCTGAACTTGTTGTAATGTGGGCAGGTTATGCTTTTTCAAAAGAGTATAATCAGGGCAGAGGGCACGGGCATGCCATTGAAGATATTAGAAATATTTTACGAACCGGAGATAATGAAAACAGTCCGATGCCTGCAACTTGCTGGACCTGCAAAAGCACAGACGTACCAAGAGTTATGAATGAAATTGGCGCATCAAATTTTTACAAGAAAAAATGGATTGATCTGGGATCTGAAATTGTTAACCCAATTGGCTGTCAGGATTGCCACGATCCCAAAACTATGAATTTAAGAATTACACGTCCTGCATTGATTGAAGCATTCCAAAGACAGGGAAAAGATATGAGCAGCTTTAGCAGACAGGAGATGCGATCACTTGTTTGCGCACAATGCCACGTTGAATATTACTTTAAAGGTAAGGAAGAAAAGTATTTAACTTTCCCATGGGATAGAGGATTTAGTGCTGATTCAATGGAAGCTTATTATGATGCGATGGAATTTTCTGATTGGACTCACGCACTCAGTAGAACTCCAATGCTAAAAGCACAGCATCCCGATTATGAATTATTTAAGACAGGCATTCATGCAATACGCGGAGTATCTTGTTCCGATTGCCATATGCCTTACAAATCTGAAGGCGGAGTTAAATTCACGGATCACCATATACAATCACCTTTAAATAACGTTGCCAACACTTGCCAGGTTTGTCATCGGGAAGAAACGACAAGATTAATACAAGATGTTTACGATAGACAGGATAGAATAGAAGAGATAAGACGAATTGCAGAAAAAACTTTAGCTGCTGCTCATATAGAAGCAAAAGTTGCCTGGGATAATGGTGCAACTGAGGAGCAGATGAAACCCATATTAAAATTAATTCGTCATTCTCAATGGAGATGGGATTGGGTTGCTGCTGCAAACGCACTTGGTTTCCATGCACCGGTTGAAGCATTAAGAGTTCTTGGTACATCAATTGAAAAAGGTGAGGAAGCAAGAAGAGAAATTGCAATTTTATTTGTAAAGCACGGAATGGAAATATCCTGTTGATCTTCCAGATATTTCGACCAAAAGAAAAAGCACAAAAATATATTGGGCTGGATATTGCAAAAATTAAATACAGCTAAACAAGAATTCCTGAAAACTACAACTGTTAAGTGGGATGAAGAAGCTAAAAAACGCCAGGGATTTTTGTATGATTACAAACTAAAAGAATAGTGCTTCTGCATCTAAAATAATAATGAAAGAATAATATTACGATTCTCAAAATTATAATTGAGTTAATATCATAATAAATAAATTCAACTTAGAGAATCATTGGTACAAAGGAATTACTAACAACGTAAATTTTTTATAATCAAAAAATTAGACATAATTTTCTTTACAATTTGAACTTTGTGCTGATTTTTCTGTTTGAATTGTAGAATGTTCTATCCCGAATTTTGAATGAAGATCATCGCATATTTTTTTCAAAAAATAATCATCCTTCGTTTCATCAGGTATTACAAGATGAGCTGTTAGGGCAGTTTCAGTTGTACTCATTGCCCAGATGTGTAAATCGTGAACTTCAGTAACACCATTAATTCCGTTCAAGTAATTTTCAACTTCCTGGAAATCAATATCCTTTGGAACGGCATCCATTGAAAGATAAAATGAATCTTTTAGCAATCCCCAGGTTCCGATCGTAATTACTAAAACAATAAGCAGACTTATAGCAGGATCAACCCAAAGCCAGCCGGTTGAATAAATGATAAATCCGGCAATCACAACTCCAAGCGATACACCAGCATCTGCCGCCATATGCAAAAATGCTCCTTTAATATTAAGATCTTTTTCTCTTCCCCTCATAAAAAATGCTGCTGTAACAGCGTTTATTAAAACTCCAACACCTGCAACAACCATCATTGTTAATCCCTGCACAGGTTGAGGCGAAATGAATTTTCTAATTGCTTCAATTGATATTGCCCCGACCGCAATCATTAAAAGAATGGCATTAAACAACGCTGCTAGTATTGTTGATTTTCTTAAACCATATGTGCGTTTTTTACTAGAGGCAGTTTTTGCAAGATAGGCAGCACCCCAGGCAAGTAATAATCCAAGTACATCACTTAAGTTGTGCCCGGCATCTGCAAGCAATGCCATAGAATTAATCAGCAGTCCATAGAAAACTTCCACTAAAATGTATAGTACATTTAGTATTATCCCAACGAGAAATGCTTTATTATAATTATTTGATGTTAATAAGTGATTATGGTTATGAGACATTTTTAGTATCTAAATTTTTATGACCAAAAAATAACCAGCTATTTCTAAAATCACTAACAAAATTCCAGGAATTGTTTTTTCATTGTGCTCTATAAAGTGTGATTTAATTTTTCACTCTACTTTTGGGATCTTTAAGAATTACGTTACGAATCTAATGATTAGCTGTGTTTTTTGAATGATTTTAACGAAAGTGCTTAAAAATTCCATTTGATATTAAAGCTATTAGTTTTATTTTATTTTTACAATTAAATCAACTATATATAATTGGCAATTGAAAATATTAGTTAAAAATATCCTTACAACAATAGTTGCTCTGGTGCTACTAATTGGGTCAACCGGATTTCAGGTATATAAGCATAATTGTTCGACTCATAATTTTTCTGCCATATCTTTGATTGAAATCCCTGTCTGTGAAAAGGATCATCAATCAATTGAAGAAACAGATGATTGCTGTAAGCCGGTAATTGAGGAAACTACTGAAGCCAATTGCTGTGAATCTGAAGCGAGTGAGGGAGTTAATCAAGTTTCATTAGCGCCGCAGGATTTTAATTGTTGTATAACGACAATTGAAAACAGCCAATTGCAGGATAATTTATTTCCACCGGTTGAAAAGAAATCTTTAACTATAGAGATTCCAAATGATTTAGTTCCACTTATAGTAACTATAAAACAAAATTTAGGACAGAACTTAGTTTTACACAATAACGATCTGCCTCCGCCAATATTTGGCAAAACACTTCTTTGTACAATTCATCAACTTAAAATAGATACACCTATTTGTTAGAATTCTTGTAGCGATGTCATTCCAAATTTAGTGAGTAATCCGCAACGATATTAGATTCGTCTGTTCGATAACTTGCTATGAATGACTACATAATTCAGTTATATAAAAATTAGGTGTAACATGAAATTAATAATTTATTCTCTTTTTGCTTTGATAATATCAATGAGCACATCTGCTCAGAGCTTAAAGGGAACTGTTTACGAACTTGATGATAAAGGGGCAAAAATTCCTCTCATTGGAACAAATGTATTTTGGGAAGGAAGCCAGGTTGGAACTACGACGGATGAAAATGGTTTTTTTGATTTAAAGAAAATTGAAACTGATCATCTTCATTTGGTAGTAAGTTACATTGGATATGAACCTGTTGATTTAGAAATTCCCAAAGATCAGGATACGATTGAAATTATTTTATCAATAAATCGTGAACTGAAGGAAGTTGTTGTAACTGGTACCTCACTTTCAAAGTTCATTGATGAACTTGATGCAAAGCAGACAGAAGTAATAACATCAAAAGAGTTGTTGAAGGCTGCCTGTTGTAATTTATCTGAAAGCTTTACAACAAATGCTTCAGTTGATGTTCAGTTTCAGGATGCGGTAACGGGTGCCAAACAAATCCAATTGCTTGGTTTATCAGGACTGTATACTCAAATGCTTTTTGAGAATATTCCAACTCTAAAAGGATTGGGCAATACATTTGGTTTAGGTTATGTTCCGGGTCCATGGATGACATCAATCAGTGTATCAAAAGGTGCAGCGTCTGTTGTTAATGGATATGAATCTGTAACGGGACAAATAAATCTTGAATATAAAAAACCTGATGATCTTGAAAGGTATTACTTTAATGCTTTTCAAAGTTCCCACTTTAAAACTGATTTGAATGCTAATGCAGCGACTCATTTAAATGATAACTTAAGCACAATGATTTTAGCTCATATTGATTTTAATCAAAAAGCTATGGATGATAATGGAGATACTTTTAAAGATCAACCGAATGTTAAGCAGTTTAATTTTATAAACCGATGGAAGTACCAATCATTTAAAGGATTTGAATCACAATTTGGTGTTCAAGTATTGAATGAAGAAAGAAGAGGCGGACAAATAACTGATGTCGCACTCGAATTCTGTAGGTGATAATCCTTACCAAATAAATGTGGATACTAAAAGATATGAAGTGTTTGCAAAAAATGGTTATGTGTTTGATGATGACGCATATAGAAGTATTGGTTTAATTCTAAATGCTCAGTGGCATGATCAAAAATCCTTAGTCGGGTTAAGACAGTATAATGGAAATCAAAAAACATTTTATGCAAATCTTCTTTTTGAAAATAAATCCGAAGATGATGTTCATACATTAACACTTGGTGCAAGTTATGCTTATGATAATTATGATGAGTCAATTGATGGGAAAGAATTCAGCAGAAATGAATCGCGACCAGGAATATTTGCTGAATACAATTACTCGCCTTCAAACGTATTATCAATTGTTCCCGGGGCCAGGTTGGATTTTCATAATTTATATGGAACATTTTTCACTCCAAGGCTGCACGTAAAGTATAATATTGATGAGAATACAACAATCAGAGCATCTGCCGGAAAGGGATTCAGATCAGTAAATTTATTTGCCGAGAATCTTAATTACCTTGCAAGCTCAAGAGATTTTGTAATTATTAACAATCCAACTTATGAAGAAGCATGGAATTACGGATTGAATCTTACGAGATATATTCCTATTAAAGATCGTGATTTAAGAATATCTGCCGAGTATTATCGAACTGATTTTCTGAAACAAACAGTTGTTGATATAGATTCTGCTGTTAGAGAAGTTAGATTTTATGATCTGAATGGAAAATCATTTTCGAATAATTATCAATTAGAAATGGCATATCAGTTTATTGATAGACTTGATGTATCGGCTGCAATACGATATACAGATGTTAAAGCAAATTATGGTGATGAGCTTTTAATAAAACCGTTAGCGAGTAAGTATAAAGGATTGCTAACTTTGTCTTATGCTACTGAAGAAAGCGGCTGGTTGTTCGATTCATCATTTTTGTTAAATGGTGGTGGAAGAATTCCAAGTACAAAAGAAAATCCTGTTGAGTATCAAAGGGAAGAAAGTTTTCCTGCTTACTTAACTGTGAATGCACAGGTAACTAAAAAGATTGAGATGCTTGATATTTATCTTGGAGTTGAGAATCTTACAAACTACAAACAAGATAATCCGATAATTGCATCAAATGATCCTTTTGGTGATTACTTTGATGCATCGATGATTTGGGGACCGATTGATGGAACTAAGTTTTATATTGGGTGTTAGATTAAGTGTATTGTAATAATATATCATTTGTCATGCTGAGCGAATCTTCAACGAAGCAATCTATTAATTAAGTGTCGTTGGATTGCTTCACTCACTGACTTCGTTCACAATGAAAGTAATAAAAAAAGGAGAAAAAAATGTTAAAACAATTCGTATTCGTTCTTGCAGTTGTATTTTGTTTAAGTGCAATAAGTTTTGCACAGGATAAAACATGAAGGATTAAAAGATCCGCATCATAAATGTTAAAATTCAATAATTAGGATAGTAAAGAAACTGTTTCCAAAGAACCATGGAATAAAGTTTGCCCGGTTAAAGGAAATCCAACGAAGCAGATTCACCCACAGTTGAGTATAATGGAAAAGTTTATGCTTTCTGCTGTCCCGGATGTGATACTAAGTTTGCAAAGAATCCAGAAAAGTATGCTAAGAATTTAAGTGAAGATGGTAAAAAATTTATAGGTAAGAAGTAGTTTATAAATTTTAATTTATGTCATTCCGCGTGAAAACGGGAATCTATCCCATAAAAATAAGTCGGATTCCCACTTTCGCTCAGTGGGATGACACTTTATATTATTCAATCTTATCTATTTCTTCCCATCATAAACATATCTTAAAAATTCTTCACGAACATTGTGGTTTAAAAATTTACCATGATAACTTGATGAAACAGTTGAACTGTTTACATCCTGCACACCGCGTGAAGCAACACATAAATGATCTGCATCAATAATTACAGCAACATCTTCAGTTTGAAGCATTGTCTTTAATTCATTTGCAATTTGAACAGTTAATCTTTCCTGCACTTGCGGACGTTTAGAAAAATACTGAACCATTCTGTTAATCTTGGATAAACCAACAACTTTACCGCTTGAGAAATATGCAATGTGTGCTTTACCAATTATCGGAACAAAATGATGTTCGCATAATGAATAAACAGAAACATTTCTCTCAACGAGCATTTCATTAAACTTATACTTGTTATCAAACAGAGTAACAGCCGGTTTGTTCTGTGGATTAAGTCCGCTGAAAGTTTCTTTAACATACATTTTTGCAACTCTTCGTGGAGTATCCTTTAAACTGTCATCTGTTAAATCAAGCCCAAGTACTTCCATTATTTCTTTAAACTTTTTCTCAATCAATTCAATCTTAAGATCATCATCAATCTCAAACGCATCACTGCGGATAGGCGTTTCTATAGAACTTAGAAAATGATTATCATCTTCTTGTTCAAATTCTGCTAATCTTACCGGACCTTCTCTCATAACTTTATTCCTTTTAGTTTTTAGTTAAAACCATTTCTGTAATTAGTTAGTTCCATTCTACAAAATAAATTTATCAGTGATGTCTCTGTAAAATTGTCTTTGAGATGACAGATGCTTTGATCACTATCACGCACCCAATTAAATGATTGAAATTAACGAATGAAATATTTATCTATGCACAGCGTTGAATAGATTTAATGAATAAATATGATCAATAAAGAAAAAATAGAATTAGCATCTGAATATTTTAGTAAAGCCTATCAGCTTCATATGAGCGGCAATATTAAGGATGCTATTGAAGCATATAAAAAATCAATTGGCTTTTATCCTACACCCAAAGCTCATACGTTTTTGGGATGGGCATTTAGTCTTAATGGTAAGTTTGAAGATGCTATTGAAGAATGTAAAGTTGCAATTGATCTCGATCCGGATTTTGGAAATCCTTATAACGATATCGGCTCTTATCTTATAAACTTAGGACAATACGACGAAGCTGTGTACTGGTTAGAAAAAGCAATTGAAGCTCCGGATTATGAACCGCGGCATTTTCCATACTATAATCTTGGAAGAATTTATGAGAAAAAAGGTGCGTGGTACTCCGCTCTTCAAAGTTATGCTGATGCATTGAAAGTTAATCCGGATTACGAACTCGCGAAAAATGCTTTTGTAAGATTAACTGCAATGATGAATTAGCTTTTAAGCATTATATCTGATATTCTAATTGTAAAACTATCAATCGATTGTTAAATTGCCTTCCAGATAAATGAAATTATTTAACAATGTCTAATCCATCCGAGAATAAATGAAAGTAAGTGAACTACTAAAACCGGAATTTATTATTTCCGATTTAAAGGGCGAATCAAAAGAAGAAATCATTAATGAATTAGTTGATCTTTTTAAAGATGATCCACGAGTTGAAGATATTGAAAAAGTACGATCCGCTGTTCTTGAACGTGAAAAAGTTATGTCAACAGGTGTAGGAAAAGGTTTCGCAATCCCTCATGGAAAAACAAATGCAGTTAAAGAAATTATTGGTGCATTTGGTAAGATAAAAGAGGGAATTGATTATGAATCGCTTGATGGCAATCCTGTTAATCTTGTTTTTCTTCTTGTGGGAAAAGATAATTTAATTAGCACACACATAAAATTATTAAGCAGAATTTCACGATTGATGAATAAAGATGATTTCAGACATCGCCTTGTTGAGGCTAACAGCGCTGAAGAAATTGTAAAACTTTTTAGTGAAGAAGAAGAACACTTTTTAGAGTTGTAGTGTGTTTGTCATTTCGACGACCAGCGGAAGGAGAAATCTTAATTATTGAGCTTATCAGATTTCTCTCTTCGTTCGAAATGACAATTCAAGATTTATTTCATCATTAGTTTCTCACTCAAATAAAATTCATTATTCAAAATGATCAAAGCAATAACCGGAACAAAAGATATTCTGCCAATTGATATTTCAAAATGGCATTACCTGGAAAAACTTCTCAGAGATACATTTCAATTATTTAACTACAAAGAAATCCGCACTCCAATTTTTGAAGAAACAGCTTTGTTTGCACGCGGAATCGGCGAAGAGACGGATATTGTAAGTAAAGAGATGTACACATTTAAAGATAGAAGCGAAACAAGTATAACTCTGCGTCCGGAAAACACGGCTGGAGTTGTTCGTGCTTTTATTGAACAGTCACTCGGGGCACAGCAATCTTTAAATAAACTTGTATTACATCGGACCAATGTTTAGACAGGAGAGACCACAAGCGGGAAGACTAAGACAATTTCATCAGTTTGGTGCTGAGGCACTTGGAAGCACTTCTCCATTGCTTGATGCTGAGATGATTCAGGTTGCTTATCATATCTTAAAAAATCTTGGATTGAAAAATTTAGTTGTAAAGATAAACTCTCTTGGAATTCCTGAAGTAAGAGAAAATTATAAAAATGTTTTACGTGATTTTTTAAAGGATAAAAAAGATAATCTATCCGAAGAAAGCAGAAAAAGATTTGATACAAACATCTTAAGAATATTTGACAGCAAGATCGAAGTTGATCAACTAATAATGAAAGATGCACCTTTGTTGATTGATTATCTTGATGAGCAAAGTAAAAATGATTTTGATGTTGTAAAAAGTTATTTAACAAAAGTTGGAATTCCATTTGAAGTTGATCCTGCACTTGTGCGCGGATTGGATTACTACACAAAAACTACTTTTGAAATCGTAAGCGGAAGTGTTGGCTCGCAAAGTGCATTGTGCGGCGGTGGAAGATATGATTTGCTTGTTGAGGAACTTGGAGGAAAGGCTACTCCCGGTGTTGGCTTTGCTGCAGGAATGGAAAGAATATTACTTGCCTGCGAAAATGAAAAATCATTAAACTTGTCCAATGATTCTATTGATGTTTATTTAATTAGAGTAGATTCAAAATCCGAAGAACTTGAACTTGATCTTAAACCTGAACTCGATTTGGCGGTTGCAAACTTCGCCTCCATGCTACGAAGAGAAAACTTAAGTTGTGATTACGATTATCTAAACAGAAGTGTTAAAGCCCAAATGCGTGAAGCCAATAAATACAATGCAAAGTTTGTTGTGTTTGTCGGTGGAGATGAATTTAAGAATGGCGAATTGAATGTAAAAAATCTTTCTAACGGTGAACAGCAATTAATTAAGATTGAAGATTTTGAAAAACTTAAATCAATTATAAAAAGTTAATGGCATTAAAGAAACCAAAAGAAGTTCCGCAAATTCCCAAAGCACGGGAAAAGAAAATAGATAAACTTAAAAAAGCTACTCCGGCTAAAAAGAAAACTGAAATTGAGTTTAACTGTATAATGTATTTTCATAAGGATGGAGTAAACGGAAAACAGAAATACAGATTTGAAATTGAAACGATAAAAATATTTTCCTTCCTTAACTATAAAATCACAGCACAGGCACGCAAAGAAAAAAATACAATAGATATAAGTTTACTCGGCTTAACTGCTCTTAACGATTATATGGCAAAAGTGCAGCCGGCAAATGTTGAAATTGATTTTGAAGATCTGTTTGGTGAGTTTACGGTTAATATCATCAAACAGGATGGAAGCATTAACAGCGCACTTGTAAATTTTAATATCTATAAAAAAGAAATTGAACTTATAAAAGAATTCTTACCTGAGAAAAAGAACAACAGTAAATTCTGCACTTTCGAAATCGATAAAGATAAATTCACATACTCAAAGGAATACAGCAAGTGAGTCTAATTATTGGGAGGAAACCAGTTTTAGAAGCACTTAATTCTGATGAAGAAGTTTCGCAGGTTTTTATTTTGTTCGGGCAGGAAGGCGGAATTATTGATGCGATCCGAGTTGCCGCAAAGAAAAAAGGAATAAAAGTAAACCAGGTTCCTTTTGAAAAATTCAGACAGATAACGCAAAGTAAAATTGCTCAGGGTGTTGCTGCTTCAAAATCTGAACAGAAGTATTATGATCTTTATGAGATTATTAGCGAATCAAAAAAATCCCAATATCCTCTTCTTTTAATTTTAGATTCAATACAGGATACACACAACGTTGGTGCAATTTTGCGCAGTGCTGATTGCAGCGGAGTTGATGGAATTATTATTACAAAAAATAACTCGGCACCGATAAATGAAACAGTAGTTAAAACATCTGCCGGTGCAAGTGAGCATGTTAAGATCACACTAATAAATAATCTTGCACAAACAATCGATGAACTAAAACAAAAAGGTTTCTGGATTGTTGGTTCATATTTAGAAGGTGCAAAAGATTATACAAAAGTTGATTACAAAGTTCCTATTGCTGTAATAGTTGGCAACGAAGAAAAAGGAATAAGAAAACTTACCGCCGATAAATGCGATCATCTTGTTCGCATTCCTATGAAAGGAAAAATCCAATCACTAAATGTTTCTGTTGCAACTGGTGTACTGCTTTTTGAAATTCTAAGACAAAGAAGTATTTAGCTTTATTGCCTTTCTAAAATTTATTTCCTACGTTTGAAAAGACTTTAGGGAGGTTTTATGTTAAATTTTATTAATTCCGATTTTCGGAAAAATTGCCTGTTCTTTAGTTATCTGTTCAATCACTTCACTTTATTCACAACAATTTCATTCGCTTAGATGGAATTGAGGATGCGCAAGGAAATACAATTCTTGTTTATCGATTGGGAGAAAATTATTATCCATTCAATCCAGTTTATAAATTTAACCCACAGACGCTTTCCGAAACACTTTTAATACAAGCTTACCATATCAATTTTCCGAGTGGAGAAATTGCAAAAGCTGTTTTTGATTTTGAATTCTTTCCAAATGATGTAAACAATTTTATGAATGTGGGTTATGAGATAAATCCTGATAACCATTCATACATTGCAAGAAATGATACAATTGTCTTTGGTGGAATTGAGGGATTTACAAAAGTTGATATTTCAAAACAGGATGCACAAAAAGTTTTTGTATTTGGCGGCGGCGGAGAAATAAGAAGCTGGGATGGAGGTTACACTTTTCCATTAGATTCAATTCCTCTGATTGCGAACTTTATCCCAATTGCATTAGCAGATTTTGATGATGAGGTTATGTTTGGATTTGATGAAGAATTAGACTTTTGTAAAAATGGCGGAGTAGTAGATACTGCATATGTTGGATTCGATATTTATTCAAAGATGTTATTATGATGTTAATCAGTTTCATATTTATCGAGTTAACAGATCTTACGGCGGATATTCACTTAAATGTTTCCAACAACAAAGGTAATGCTTTTACCTGGACAAAAACTTATCAAAGTGAAAATCCAATTTATGTTGCAATAGATTCAACACAATCTGGTGTTCTATATCTAGCTGATGGAAGAAAAATTTATAAATCAGTTAATAATGGATATACATTTTCTGAATATAAATCCTTGCCAAGTAAACTTGTTGGCATTTATAAAAAACCAAACTCAGAAATTCTTTATGCTGCTTCAAAGAATATGATTTTTAAGATTACTCCTGATTCAATTACTAATTATTAAATCTCTTCCATTTCCTGAAGAAGAATTTGGTTGGTTTCCTCTGGCAATTGGAAATAAATGGGTTTATAATCAATACTGGTTTGATGAAGGTTGGCCAGGACCACCGATTGTTACTTTTGCCGGTACAAAGAAATATGGAAGTTATCAAAGGATACGTTGATAGAAAACAAAAAGTATTTTGTTGTGGAGAATGAATATATATCTTTTGAAGTATTTGCACCAAGAATGTTTTTGCGTGTTGATTCACTTAACTGGATTTATTTATCAGATATTGGGAAGAACTAAATGGTGAATATATTATTTCATAATTTAAATGCAGAAGTTGGTGATACAATTATTTATTCACCATTTTCTGGATAATCCTATCTTATATTCTTGAAGATGAACAACCAATTAATTATTTAGGAATTAATACTTATGAAAGAAGTTATAGAGAATATCTGCCTTGTAGTTGTTGTCATAAATTAATAAAAGGGTTTGGATTAGCAAGTACTTATTTTAATGAATTTGGTGGTAGTGAAAGTACTCTAAAAGGTTGTGTTATAAATGGAGTTCTTTACGGTGATACAACTTTTGTTGTTGATGTTGAAGATGAACAAAATCCAATTCCAACAGAATATAAGCTAGAACAAAACTACCCAAACCCATTTAATCCAAGTACAAAAATAAGTTGGCAGTTACCAGTTAGTAGTTGGGTAACATTAAAAATATTTGATGCACTTGGAAGTGAAGTAGAAACATTTGTAAATGAATATCAGAATCTCAGGAAATCATTCTACATTGTACATTGTAAATTCTACATTGCCAAGCGGAATTTATTTCTACCAGTTAAAAGCTGGTGATTTTGTTCAGACTAAAAAAATGATGTTTTTAAAATAATAAAAGGCATATTTCTTATTTTGATGTATTTCTTCTGATTTGTGGCCTGTATATCCCTCATTTATTAATCAAACTATCCACCCATTTAATCCAAGACAATTATAGTACATTACCAAAGCTGGCAATGTAACATTAAAGTTTTTATGTTCTTGGAAGAGAAGTTGCAACTTGTAGATGAAGAAAAGGCTGCAGGAAGTTATAAGGTTGAATTTAATCCATAGCATCAGGCATCCAGCATCTGGCATCTATTTCTATCAACTCAAAGCTGGTGAGTTTGTTGAAACTAAAAAGATGATCTTGCTTCGTTGAAGTAACTTGCATAAACTTCGTTAAAATATTAGGAGCTTCGGCTCCTTTTTTTTGTTTGAATGTATACTACTATCTGCTAATTTTACATCTATAATTAATCCAATCTAATAAATGAAAAATAAAATTGAACTAACAGCAGAAATTAAGTATAAACTGCTCCGGAATATCTCTCATAAAATTCAGGGCACACTTGATCTTGATAAAATTCTTAACCTGCTTTTGGATATGCTGGCAAATATTATCGATTATGATGCAGCAGGAATTTTTATTCTTAGCGAAGACATCAATCATCCAGGCTATCATCAAACCCGACAAAAAATTGCAAGTATGGTTCAGCGCGGGTTTGGAAACTTACCTTTGGAATCCGACGCAATGCTTATGGAAGGTAAAGGAATAATCGGGCAGACAATTAAAACCGGAAAAAGTATTATCCTGAATGATGTAACCAATGATGAGCGTTACATTCCCGGCAGAAAAGAAACCAAATCTGAAATAACTTCTCCCATTTTACGTAATGGAAAAACAATCGGTGCACTAAATGTTGAAAGTGATAAGCTAGCAGCTTTTGATCCTGCTGATATTGAAGTGCTAAACTTTTTTGCTGAAGCTTCAGCAATCTCGATCGAAAAAGCTTTGTTACATTATCAAATTCTTGAGAAGAAAAAAATTGAAGAGCAGCTTAAACTTGCAAAGGATGTTCAACTCGGTTTACTTCCAAGTTCTGAACCTGAAATTGCAGGTTATTCATTTGCAAGTGTTTGTATTCCAACTTATGAAATTGGTGGGGATTATTTTGATTACATACCTATTAATGAAAACCGGATAGCAATTGTTATTGCAGATGTTTCTGGTGATGGTGTTCCGGCGGCTTTGATAATGGCAGCATTCCGTGCTCTTCTTAGATACAACGCTAAACTTTTTTCAAGTCCCGCTAAACTGATGCAGCTTATGAATGAACACGTTTCGGAGTTTATGCGTAAGCGTGATTTCATTTCAATTTTTTATGGAATACTTAATTATACTGATCACTCTTTTGTTTATTGTAATTGCGGACATAATCCGGCGCTTCATTATAGTTCAACCGGCACAAAATTACTAGAAGGTGGCGGTCCATCTTTAAATCTTCTTAAAGATGCTGAGTTTAAAACTTTAAAATTAACTTTAGGCAATAATGATCAGATACTTTTTTATACGGATGGAGTGGTTGAGGTTTTTAACAAAGATAAAAAACAATTTGGGTTAGATAGATTGATAAATGTGTTTAATTCAAATGCAGATAAATCTCCGGATGATATTATCAAACAAATCATTTCTGCAACTAAAGATTTCAGCTCATCTGATTTTTATAACGATGATTTTACATTGCTAGTTCTAAAAAAAAATAATTGATTTTATTTTTTTTGAGATAAAATAGTTTTCCAAATCCAAACAAAACTCCAAAATCCCATTCAATCGAATTATAATTTATCAGAATGCTTTTCTTGATTTAGGTATAAATTCAAATATTTTATTCCACTCATTATATAATAATTAGATTTGCAGCGTATATATTAAAAATAACGTAATTATAAATATTTTGCCTAAAATAATAAGTTATACTTGACAAATTACCTAAATAATTATAAGTTCAGCCCTAAAAAAGGAGCCTTATGAAAAAATTCTGGTCTATTGCATTTGGGATTTTATTTGTCGTCTCGCTGTTAGGAGCATTCTGGCCATATACAGCTCAAGTTGTCACCGGTGGTCCTGCAAGTCCTGCTGATATTGCGTGGATGTTAACTGCTACCGGTTTGGTTTTATTAATGACACCTGGGCTGTCTTATTTCTATGGTGGAATGGTAAGTTCAAAAAATGTAATCTCAACAATGCTGCAAAGTTTTATTGCGATGGGTGTGATTAGCATACTCTGGGTTGTGTTTGGATTTAGTCTTGCATTTGGAGATAGCATTGGCGGCATTATCGGAAATCCATTTACATATTTTATGTTCAATGGTGTTGGATCAGAAACTCATCCAGCACTTATCACCAACAATTCCATTAATGTTATTTGCAATGTTTCAGCTCAAGTTTGCAATTATAACTCCAGCATTAATAACCGGCTCTTTTGCAGAACGAGTTCGATTTTCTTCCTACTTACTATTTATGGTTTTGTTCAGCATTTTTATTTATGCACCTTTAGCGCATATGACATGGCATCCCGATGGATTATTAAGAAAGATGGGAGTGCTCGATTTTGCAGGCGGAACAGTTGTTCATATGTCTGCGGGATTTGCGGCTCTTGCAGGTGCAATAATTCTTGGTAGAAGAAAATCACATTTACATAATGAAAAGCATGAGCCGGCAAACGTTCCTTATGTTTTACTTGGTACAGGTTTGTTATGGTTTGGTTGGTTTGGGTTTAATGCAGGATCAGCTTTAGCAGCAAATGCAACTGCCGTTTTAGCTTTTGCAACAACAAACACTGCATCAGCTGCTGCAGCAATTGCCTGGATATTTTTTGATGCGATGCGAGGTAAAAAACCTTCTGCTCTTGGAGCCGCTGTTGGTGCAGTTGTTGGGTTAGTTGCTATAACACCAGGTGCTGGATATGTTACAATATGGCCAAAGTATTTTTATTGGAACAATTGCTTCATTAGTAAGTAATCTTGCAGTTAACTGGAAAGCAAAATCTACAATCGATGATACGTTAGATGTTTTTCCTTGTCACGGTTTAGGTGGAATTGTTGGCATGTTTTTTACAGGAGTTTTTGCAAATGAAGTTGGGTTGATTTATGGAACAACAAATACTTTTTTAATTCACATTGCAGCATTAATAGGAGTAAGCATTTTTTCACTTGGTGGATCTTTCATTCTTTTTAAAATTACAGATTTAATTATTCCACTTCGTGTTTCTGAAGAACAGGAATTAATAGGACTTGATTTAAGCCAGCATGGTGAAGGTGAATTAACTTATCCTGAAGCAAGTCAAATGATAAATAAACATCTGCATCAATCAGTTTTGCAATAGTAAATAATAATAATTGTAACGCAGGACTCCAGTCCTGCGTTTGTTTTTTCCAATCATCTTAATCTTTCAATCTTGAAATCTTTCTAATCTTTTAATTTTTGCATCTGCTTCTCATCCCAATTTTTTTTAAGTTTGATGTAGAAATTTGAATTTACTTTTTACGGAGCTTAAAATGATCAATAAAATAATTCCTGCAGTTAGAACCGAAAACATTACTTACGCTGTTAGAGATATAGTTGTTCTTGCAAATCAAGTTGCAAAAACCGGAAAAGAAATGTTGTACTTAAATATTGGCGATCCAAATCTTTATGATTTTGTTCCACCAAAACATCTTGTTGATGCAACTTATCAGGCAATGTTAAAAAACTTAAATGGTTATGCGCCTTCATCAGGAATTGGCGAAGCTGTTAAAGCAATTGAAGCAGAAGCAGAACGAAAAGGTATTACAAACGTTCACGATATTTTTGTAACAACAGGTGCAAGTGAAGCAATTGATATTTGTTTAACAGCTCTTGTAAACGATGGTGAAAATGTTCTTACACCAACTCCGGGTTATCCGCTTTACACAGCAATTGCAAGCAAACTTCAGATGATGGAAAATCCATATTACCTTGATGAATCAAACGGATGGCTGCCTGATATTGAAGATATAAAATCTAAAATAAATGATAAGACAAAAGCAATTGTGCTTATCAATCCAAATAATCCAACTGGTTCACTTTACACAAGAGAAAATTTACAGCAAATTGTTGATTTAGCACTTGAGCATAATCTTGTAATCTTTGCTGATGAAATTTATGACAAGCTTTTGTTTGATGGAAAGAAACACATTTCAATTGCATCATTAAATAAAGATGTTTCCTGCATTACATTTGGCGGATTATCAAAAAATTATATGGTTCCTGGTTTTAGAATTGGCTGGGGAATTGTTAGCGGAAGAAAAGAAGTTCTTTCAGATTTTATTGAAGCAGTAAATAAAATTCTTCGTGCAAGATTATCTGCAAATCATCCTGAACAATATGGAATAAAACCTTCACTCGAAGGAAATCATGATCATCTTATTGAAGCAATGAAAAAACTTACACGACGCAGAGATTTAACAGTTGAAATGTTAAATGCAATACCGGGAATTTCCTGTGTAAAACCTGAAGGTGCATTTTATGCTTTTCCAAAATTAGAAATGAAACAACCTGATGCACATTTTGTTGGTGAGTTGATTCGTGAAACCGGAGTTGTAATTGTTCCGGGCAGCGGATTTGGACAGGTTCCCGGTACTCATCATTTTAGAGTTGTATTTTTACCAAACGAACAAATTCTTGAAAAAGCTTACAAAGCTATCGGTGAGTTTTTTGTTAAGTATCAGGAAAAATATCCTGATTTGGTGGAAGTTTAATTCGACTCATTACTCAAGTCATTTCGAACGGAGTGAGAAATCTGTTTAGAAATTTGTAAAAGATTTCTCACCGACTAAAGTCGGGTTCGAAATGACTTTTCTATTTTAATTTCAATATTTTCCTTTCTTGATTGGCTAAACCTCTTTATCTATATTTGAACCTCATTTAATTCATTATTAATAGACGGAAATTGTGGATAATTGTAAAGTAACGACGCTCTCGAATGGTGTAAAAGTTGTTTCGGAATTCATTCCTTATTTAAAATCATTTTCGCTTGGATTTTGGTTTAATATTGGTGCGCGCGATGAAAATTTACGCAATAATGGAATTTCACATTTCATCGAACATATGCTGTTTAAGGGAACCAAAACACGTTCAGCAAAACAAATCTCTGATGAAATTGAATCTTACGGCGGTTACTTAAACGCTTTCACTTCAAAAGAACAAACTTGTTATTACGGCAGAGGTTTATCTGAAAATTTTAAGAAAACTTTTGTTGTTCTTTCAGATATGATTCAAAATCCTTCATTTAAAGATTCACATATCAAAAAAGAAGCAGGCGTTGTAATTGATGAGCTGAAAGATATCGATGATAATCCGGAAGAACTGATATTTGATAAGTTTGAAGAATCTATTTTTAATGGACACAGTTTAAGTTATCCGATTATCGGAACTGAAAAAAATATTCTTTCGTACAACTCAAATATTCTTCATCAGTTTCACAAAGCAAATTATCGTTTGGATAATTTATTAATTTCTGTTTCAGGAGCAATTCATCATGAAGAAGCAGTAGCACTTGCTGAAAAATATTTTAAAGGCAAACGATCAACATCAAACCAAAAAAGAAAAACCTTCGTTAAGCAAATAGTTAATGAAGTAAATATCGAAAAAGAAATTCAGCAAGTTCATTCAATTGTAGGCAGAACAACTTACGGATTTAATGATCCAAGAAGACACAAATTAAAAGTACTTTCAACTTTACTTGGTGATGGAAGTTCTTCAAGATTGTTTCAGGCAGTTAGAGAAAAACTTGGAATGACTTATCAGATAAATACTTTTTTAAATTCTTATTTAGATGTTTCTGCGTTTGGAGTTTATTATTCAACAAATGATAAGCAAGCAGGAAAAGTTAACGAAATTGTTCATCGTGAATTTAGTAAGTTGAGAAACATTGAAGTAAAACCAAAAGAATTAAAACGAGTTAAAGAGTACATCAAAGGCAACACACTAATGAGCCTTGAAAGTACAACTAACAGAATGATTCGATTAGCAAATTCACTTTTGCATTATGGAAAGATTGTTCCGATTGAAGATATATTAGTTAAAATTGATTCAGTTACCTCAGAAGATATTCAGAAGTTATCCAACGAAGTTTTAAATGAATCAACACTTAGCAAAATAATTATTTGTTCAAAAGATAATTCAATAAAAAAAGCAGCTTAAGTTTTAAGTTAAAAATTCAGAGTAGATTATGTCGAAATTTAATATTGATGGAAAAGATATAGAGTTCAAACCAGGTCAAACCATCATTGAAGCCGCTAGAGATAATGGAATTGAAATTCCACATTTCTGCTGGCATCCAAAATTATCTGTTTCAGGTAATTGCAGAATGTGTTTGGTTGAAGTTGAAAAAATGCCGAAGCTTGTAATCGCTTGTTCAACTGTTGCCGCAGAGGGAATGGTTGTTCATATGGATTCAGATAAAGCAATTTCTGCACGCAATGCAGTTATGGAATTTTTCCTTATCAATCATCCGCTTGATTGCCCGATTTGTGATGAAGCAGGTGAATGTAAACTTCAGGATTATGCTTATCAACACGGTACAGGTGAAAGCAGATTTGTTGAAGAAAAAACGCATAAAGATAAACGTGTTGAACTTGGTCCCAACGTTATGTTTGATGGAGACAGATGTATTTCCTGCTCACGCTGCATTCGTTTTTGCGATGAAATTGCAAAAGATCCTGAACTTACATTTGTTAAACGAGGTGATAGAGTTACAATTACTACTTTTCCCGGTGAGCAGCTTGATAATCCATATGCAATGAACGTTGTTGATATTTGTCCCGTTGGTGCACTTACAAATCGTGATTTTAGATTTAAAGCACGTGTTTGGGATATGGCTCACACAAATACAATTTGCAATGGCTGTGCTCGTGGATGCAACATAGAAGTTTGGACAAGAAATAATGAAGTTTTAAGATTAGTTCCAAGACACAATGAAGAAGTTAATAGTTACTGGATGTGCGATCACGGAAGATTAAATACTTTTAAATTTGTAAATGCTGGTGATAGGGTTGATGGTCCTCATATGCGGGTAGAAGGCAACTTAATAAAAGTTGGCTGGGATGAAGCATTTGCAAAAGCAGCATCAAGCTTAAGAGCATTTGGTAAGGATGAAATAGCTGTCCTTGGTTCTGCTTATGCAACAGTTGAAGATAATTTTATTGCTGCAAAATTTGCAAAATCAGTTTTAGGAACCGGACATTTAGATTTTGCAAGACACATTGATCCATCTTTTGGAGATGATATTTTAAGAAATGAAGATGTTACTCCAAACTCAAAAGGTGCTGAGTTAGCAGGTGTAACTCCATCTAAAAATGGTTTAGATTATAATGGAATTATTAAAGCAATCCGCGAAGGAAAAATAAAAGCACTTTATGTTTTAGAAGATGATATTCTAAATGATAATCCTGAATTAGAAAATGTATCTGGCAAAACTTGATTTATTAATAATTAACGCAAGTAATTTTAATAAAACATCTGCACTTGCTGATATAGTTTTTCCTGCTGCAACTTATGCAGAAAAAAATGGAACATTTGTTAATTTTCAGGGAAGGGTTCAAAGAATTCGTCCTGCATTAGCAACTAATGATGTTGATCGTGCATTGGAAGGAATGTCAATGAGTCGGTTAGATAAGTTCGGAACAAAGTACGATCGTTGGGCACAAGGTAAGCATTATGATGCGAGATCAAGCTGGAAAATATTAGTTGGATTAGCTTCTGCAATGGGACAGAAATTAAAATACAATATGGCTGAAGAAGTATTTTATGATATTTCAAATTCGATTGATGCTTTTAAAGGTTTAGATTACGATGATGCTTGGTGAACTTGGTGTGCAATTGAAATCAGTAAATTCAAAATCTACTGCAAAAATTTAGGTTATAAGGAATTAAAAATTAATGGAAGCAATCGGAAATATTTTGTGGTCAATTATCAGCTTTTATAATTTTTTATTAATAAGAATTGTAATTGTTCTTGTGTTGATGTTGATGACTGCCGCTTATCTTGTTTACTTTGAAAGAAAAATCAGTGCATGGGCACAAAACAGACTGGGACCCAATCGAGTTGGGTGGTATGGTTTGTTACAATCTTTTGCGGATGTTTTTAAACTTCTTATTTAAAGAAGATATTGTTCCGGATAGTTGCCAATAAAAAAATTCATGCACTTGCACCAATGATTGCATTGTTTGTTGCGTTTACTACTTATGCAGTTATTCCAATCGGACCCGGAATTACAATTGCAGGTTATCAAATCCCAATGGTAATTGCTGATGTTAATATTGGAATACTTTATGTCCTTGCACTAACATCAATCGGAGTTTACGGAATTACATTTGCAGGATGGTCATCAGGTAGTAAATATTCTTTGCTCGGTGGAATCAGATCTTCCGCACAAATGATATCGTATGAAATTTCAATGGGATTTTCAATCGGTGGTGTAATACTTTTATCAGAATCATTAAGACCAATGGCAATTGTAGAATCGCAATCTGGCTGGATGTGGAATGCATTTATTCAACCAATTGGATTTATAACATTTCTTGTATCTGCATTTGCAGAAACAAATAGGTTGCCATTCGATTTACCTGAAGCAGAACCAGAACTTGTTGGTGGATATCACACAGAATACAGCAGTATGAAATTTGCAGCATTCTTTTTAGCAGAATATGCAAATATGCTTATTGCTAGTACGCTTATCGTTACACTCTATCTTGGTGGATGGCAAATTCCTTATATAGAAACTTTAGGATTATCATCAGGTTTAGTTTTTGCATTACAAGTTGCAGGATTTTTTGTAAAAGTAGGTGCATTGTTATTTTTCTTCATCTGGGTAAGATGGAGTATCCCAAGATTTAGATATGATCAGTTAATGAATTTAGGCTGGAAAGTGATGTTCCCATTATCTTTATTTAATATAATTTGGGTTGCAGTTTTAATCATGATCTTTAAATTATAATTTAATATTGTACATCTGTGAATAGAGAAAGAAAATATTAATAGGAGTTTTGATGTCAGGTAATAATATACCACCTAAGAAAAGAATAAAAGATTTAACACTCGGTGAAAAAATTTATATTCCGGAAATTGTTAAAGGATTATCTTTAACTCTTAAAACAATGTTCAAACCAAAGTTTACTATGGAATATCCGGAAGAAAAATTTATTCCACCACAATCTTATCGTGGTAGACCGGTGCTTGTCGAAGAAAAAAATGGTGAAGAACGATGCGTTGCTTGTGGATTATGTTCACGTGTTTGTCCTGCGCTGGCAATTGAAATTCAGGCTGCAGAAACAGACAGGGAAAAAGAAAGATATCCGGAAAAGTTTGAGATAAATATGTTGCGATGCATTTTCTGCGGCTTCTGTGAAGAAGTTTGTCCTGAAGAAGCAATTGTTATGAGTAAAGATTATGAGTTAGCATTTTCAAATAGGGAAGATGCAATCTATGGCAAGGATAAACTCTTGGTACCTGTTGATCAATTGCAGGATAGAATTGATTTCTTAAGAAGCTATAAATAATATTTTAGTTCTTTATCTCATTTTTAGATTTAAGATAAATAATGGATCTGGGGTGAATTCTCTCGCCTCAATTTTTAAATAAATAATCCTTGTTCAAAAAACTGGATTAAAATTATGTTATCCAAAACTCTAACAAGTGCAACTTACGGAATTGATGCTTATCTGGTTGAGGTTGAAACACACGTCGAAAAACAAATTCCCGGTTTTATAATCGTTGGTTTACCCGATAATGCTGTGAGAGAAAGCCGTGAAAGAGTTATTGCTGCGATAAAAAATTCTGATATAAAATTCCCGCTTAAAAAATTCACAATAAATCTTGCCCCTGCTGATATCAAAAAAGAAGGAAGTTCATTTGATCTTGCAATTGCAATTGGAATACTTGCTGCCGAAGAAATAGTCTCAGATAAATTTTTATCCGATTCAGTTTTTCTTGGCGAACTTTCTTTGGATGGAACGTTAAGACACATTAAGGGCGCATTACCAATTGCGGTTGAATCAAAGAAAAAGGGAATTAAAAGAATTATCCTTCCCAAAGAATCTGCAAATGAGGCTGCTATTGTTGATGGAATTGATGTTTATGGATTTGAAAATTTAACTGAAGTAATTTCTTTTTTGAATGAGGACTCAAACCCTCAAAAAACATTCACAGATAAAGATGAGCTATTCTCGGCTATCAATAATTATCATTTAGATTTTTCTGATGTGAAAGGACAGGAGAATGTTAAACGTGCTTTAGAAGTTGCTGCCGCGGGTGCTCATAACATTTTAATGATTGGACCTCCAGGCTCAGGTAAAACAATGCTTGCAAAAAGATTGCCATCAATACTCCCACCGCTTACTTTTGATGAAGCACTTGAAACAACAAAGATTCATTCAATAGCTGGCATCTTACCAAAACATAAAGCAATTATTACGGAAAGACCATTTAGAAGTCCGCACCACACAGTCTCAGATGCAGCTTTAGTTGGTGGTGGATCATTTCCAAAACCGGGTGAAGTTTCTTTTGCACATTTTGGAGTTTTGTTTTTAGATGAACTTCCGGAGTTCAAAAAAAATGTTTTAGAAGTTTTACGTCAACCACTAGAGGATGCAAGAGTAACTGTAAGTCGCTCAAAATTATCTTTAGAATTTCCTGCAAACTTTATGTTAGCTGCTGCAATGAACCCCTGTCCATGCGGGTTTTATACTGATCCGAATAAAGAATGTACATGCGCACCACCACAAATTCAAAGATACATGGCAAAAATTTCTGGTCCCTTGTTGGATAGAATTGATATTCATATTGAAGTTCCAGCAGTTAAGTATAAAGAATTATCTTCAAAATCTTATGGAGAGAAATCTGAGGATATTAGAAAACGAGTTATAGCAGCAAGACAAGTTCAGTTAGAAAGATTTAAAGAATATAAAAATGTTTTCAACAATGGTGATATGGGATCCAAAGAGGTAAGAATATTTTGCAAGTTGGATGAGCAGGGTGAAGAATTATTAAAAATGGCAATGACTAAATTAGGTTTATCAGCAAGAGCTTATGATAGAATTTTAAAAGTAAGTAGAACAATTGCCGATCTTGAAAACTCAGAAAATATTTTACCGCAGCATATTAGTGAAGCAATCCAGTACAGAAGTCTAGATCGAGAACTTTGGAAACATTAAAAATTAAAACTCTAAAAACACCTGTTATGTCATCTGAATTTCTTCTGATCCAATTGAGATTCCGAAATACTGTCTACCGTAGGCAGATTCGGAATGACAATTAGTTGCGTTACAATTTTTTAAGCCTTTACTGAACCTCTATTTTGTACTGGCAAATCAATAAGCAGACTTCTTACTAATCGATAGTTTTCAAATAGACTAAAACAAATTTTAAACCGTATCATAATTTTGTATCGGTAATAATTACGGGAAAGTTGTATAAGTGATTAATTGCGTAATCAGTTATAATATAAAATATTTGCATTTTTGTTTGAATAAAAATATATTTGTCGCTCGCTTTTATTTTAGCATTATTCTGGGCGGACGCCGGAGTTGGAGAGCCGGGGCGGACTGTAAATCCGTTGGCATGCGCCTTTGGGGGTTCGAATCCCTCGCCGCCCACAGGTTCTTTAATAGTTTCTATTTAGAAACTTTTTTGTTCTTAGGGATTTTGGAATTTTTGCGGGAGTAACTCAGTTGGCTAGAGTCACAGCCTTCCAAGCTGTTGGTCGCGGGTTCGAATCCCGTCTCCCGCTCTAGACAATTTGGACAGAATTATTGGTTTTGTCCCATAATTTTAAGGTGATATCACATCCCTGCTGACGTAGCTCAGTTGGTAGAGCACATCCTTGGTAAGGATGAGGTCACCGGTTCAATCCCGGTCGTCAGCTCATTAAGTTTTATGAGGTCATCCCGAGTAAATCGGGAATAATAGATCAATTGAAAAAGGTTTGAATAGTTTAAGGAAATCAAATGGCAAAAAGCAACATTAGACAAATCATCGTTTTGGAAAGCAGTGCCGGCACTGGTTATAGATATTCTACTACAAAGAATAAAAGAACCCATCCTGCACGTGTTGAGTACAAAAAATATGATCCTGTTGTTAGAAAACACGTAATTTTTAAGGAAACCAAATAATAATTAACTACGTCAGTGGCTCAATTGGTAGAGCAGCGGTCTCCAAAACCGCAGGTTGGGGGTTCGAGTCCCTCCTGACGTGCAGAAATTTGAAAGGTTATTATGAAAGATAAAATAATTGGATTCTTTCAGGATGTTGTTAAAGAGATGAAAAAAGTTACTTGGCCTACAAAGGAAGAACTTATTGAATCTACTAAAATTGTAATTGTTGTTTGTATTATTCTGTCTTTATTTACTTATGTAATTGATATGATTATTAATCAAGCTTTTAAAGGGATATTTTAGGTGCATATTTAATGGAAACCAGATGGTATGTAGTAAGAACGTTTTCGGGTCATGAAAGTAAGGTTAAAAATCTTTTAGAAGCTGGGCTCCTTGATCACGAACACCTAAAAGCTAAAATCTCAGAGATTTTAGTTCCAATGGAAAAAGTTTTTGAAGTGAAAGATGGTAAGAAAAAGAGCAAAACAAAGAACTTTTTCCCGGGATATATCTTAGTAAATGCTGATTTAGACAATCAGGTTAAAGATTTTATTCTTAGTACTCCATCAGTAATGGGATTTTTAGGAACCGGCAATAATCCAAATCCACTTCAACCGGAAGAAGTTAGAAGAATAGTTGGCAGACTTTCTCAGGATAGCACAACAGAAAGAATGGAAACAATCTTTAGAAGCGGCGATCTTGTTAAAATTATTGATGGTCCATTCAATAATTTCTCAGGTATGATTGAAGAAGTGAACGAAGAAAAAATGAAAATTAAAGTTATGGTTTCAATTTTTGGAAGAAAAACTCCGGTTGAAATCGATTTTACTCAAGCTGAAATAGAAAAATAATTGTTTGATATTAATTAGGTTGTAAAATGGCTAAAAAAATTGATTCTTATATAAAATTACAAATTCCTGCTGGTAAAGCTAATCCTTCACCACCGGTTGGTCCTGCACTTGGTCAAAAGGGTGTAAATATTATGGAGTTCTGTAAGCAGTTTAATGCTAGAACTCAGGATAAAGATGGATTGATAATTCCTGTTGTTATCACAGTATTTAGTGATAAGTCTTTTACCTTCATAACAAAAACTCCTCCAGCATCAGTTCTATTGAAAAGAGCTGCAAAACTTGAAAAAGGATCTGCAGAATCACACAGAACAAAAGTTGGAAAAGTTTCTAAAAAGCAGGTTAAAGAAATCGCAGAAGTAAAAATGCCAGATCTTAATGCTTTTGATATTGACCATGCAATGAGTATGGTTTCCGGTACCGCAAGAAGTATGGGAATTACAGTAGAAGATTAAACAAGATTATTATTAGATAGTATTTAAATTTTATTGGTGATTAAAGATGCAAACAACAAAAAGAAATAAAGAAATTTTGAAATCAGTTAATGTGGAAAAAGAATATACTCTTCCTGAGGCTATTTCAATATTAAAAGATCAATCAAAGGTTAAATTTGTAGAATCTTTGGATTGTGCAATAAGATTAGGTGTAGATCCCAGACATGCTGACCAGATGGTAAGAGGTACAGTTTCTTTACCACATGGAACAGGTAAAACTGTTAAAGTTCTTGTTATTGCAAAAGGTGCAAAAATACAAGAAGCTTTAGATGCAGGTGCAGATCATGCCGGATTTGATGATTATCTTGAAAAAATAAAAGGCGGATGGGCAGATGTTGATGTTATTGTAGCCACACCGGATTCTATGGCAGAACTTGGAAAACTTGGTAAAATTTTAGGACCAAAAGGTCTTATGCCAAATCCTAAAAGTGGTACTGTTACAATGGATGTATCAAAAGCAGTTAAAGAAGTAAAAGGTGGAAAAATTGAATTTAGAGTTGAAAAAACAGGAATAGTTCATACTTCTTTAGGTAAACTTAATTTTGAAACTGATAAACTTGTTGATAATACAAAAGCTTTTCTTAATACAATTGTTAAAATGAGACCCTCTTCAGCTAAGGGACAATATGTTAAGAGTTTGTTTTTATCAAGCACAATGGGACCAGGACTTAAAATATCTAAAGAAGAATTAAGTCTAAACGTATAAAGAATTTACGCGCTCGTAATAAATAATAGCTTCTAACCGACCCGAAATAATAAATTGTGATACGGGAGAAAAATGAATAAGAACGAAAAATCAGAGTTAATTGCCGAAGCTAAGGAATTAATCCAGAATGCAACAGCAGTCTATCTAACTGATTATTCTAAGATTAATGTCGCAGACATTAGTGATATTAGAAATCAGTTTAGAAAAGATGGAGTTAAATACAGAGTATTTAAAAATACTTTATTTAAACGCGCTCTTGTTGAATCTGGTAAATTCGAAAAGCTGGCAGATCATCTTGAAGGTATGACAGGAATTGCATTTGCTTCAACAAATCCAGTTGCACCAGCCAAGATTATAAAGAAGTATAATGATGCTTCTCAAAAATTTCCTCTTAAAGCTTGCTACATCGAAACTCAATATTATGATGGAAGTAAACTTAAAGAATTAGCAGAATTGCCTACAAAAGAAGAAGTGATTGCCGGTATTCTTGGCAGCCTAAATTCACCTGCTTCAGGCATAGTTGGATCAATCGCTGCTGTAATTAGAAACTTAGTCAGTGTTATTGACGAAGTCTCTAAGAAAAAAGCCGCTTAATTAAATAAGAAATTAAATTCAGGAGAAATGAAAATGTCAGAAAAAGTTGCACAAGCACTCGAACTAATAAAAGGAATGTCTCTTCTAGAAGCTTCAGATTTAAAGAAAGCACTTGAAGAAGAATTCGGCGTTACAGCATCTGCACCAGTTATGATGGCTGGACCTGCTGCTGCATCCGCTGCCCCGGTTGAAGAACAAACAGAATTTGATGTTGTTCTACAAGCTGCTGGTGAGAAGAAAATTAATGTTATTAAAGTTGTTAGAGCTCATACAGGTTTAGGCTTAAAAGAAGCTAAAGATCTTGTAGATGGTGCTCCAAAAACAGTTAAAGAACAAGCATCAAAAGATGAAGCCGAAAAAATCAAGAAAGAACTTGAAGAAGCCGGCGCAACTGTAACTTTAAAGTAGTTATTAAAATTAAGTTTATATGATCCTTTTTTGAGTGATAAGACGGAAATTTCCGTCTTATCGCTTTTGTTTTATATAGAAACGTTGTTTAGGATGCTCATTTAACAGCATTTGATAATTTTTAGGAGGTTCTCAATTGGATAACAAGCGTATTTCCTTTGGCCGTATTCCATCAGTCATTGATATACCCAATCTTTTAGGAATTCAAACTGAAACATTTGAAGATTTTGTTCAGCTTGATGCTCATCCCCTTAAAAGAGAAAATAAAGGGTTACAGCAAGTATTTTTAACCAATTTTCCGATTTTCGATAATAAAGAAAATTACAGACTAGATTTTTTAGAGTATTATGTAGAAAAACCAAGATTCTCCATTGAAGAATGTTTGGAAAGAGGTCTTACTTTTGCGGCTCCGCTAAAAGCTAAATTAAGACTTTCTACAAAAGATCCTGAAACAGAAGAATTTATTAACACTGTTGAACAGGAAGTTTACCTTGGCAATTTGCCGTTTATGACTGAGAAGGGAACTTTTGTTATCAACGGTGCTGAGAGAGTAGTTGTATCCCAGTTACACAGATCTCCGGGAGTTGCTTTTGCTCAGACTTTACACCCAAATGGTACACCAATTTATTCTGCACGTATAATCCCTTTAAGAGGATCCTGGGTAGAGTTTGCAACAGATATAAATTACGTAATGTATGTTTATATAGATCGCAGAAAGAAATTTCCTGCAACTACTTTATTGCGTGCACTTGGTTTTGAATCAGATGAGGAAATTTTAAAGTTATTTGGTTTGGTTGAAAATGTTACTGTTAAAAAAGCAAAGTTAGAAAATTACTTAGGTAGAATGATTGCCAGTGACATTTTTGATATGTCAACAGGTGAAATTTTCTTAACACGTGATTCAATCTTATCAGAAGAAGATCTTGAAAGAATAAACGATGCAGAAGTTGATGTATTAAAATTCATCAAATCTGATTCTACTAACGAACAAAATTTAGTTGTAAATACTTTAAGAAAAGACACTTCACACACACGTGAAGAAGCTCTTTACGCAATTTACAGACAGTTAAGATCTGGAGAAGCTCCGGATTTAACTACGGCTGAAACACTTATCGAAAAGCTTTTCTTTAATGATAAAAGATATGATTTAGGTGATGTTGGAAGACATAGAATGAATCATAAACTGGAATTAAATATTCCGGAAACAACAACGGTTCTAACTGTTGAAGATATCATTGCAATTATAAAATATATAATTGATCTTAAAGAAGGTGCGGTTTCAGTTGATGATATAGATCATCTTGGCAACAGAAGAATTAGAACTGTTGGTGAACAGTTAGGACAGCAGTTTAATGTTGGTATGGCGCGTATGGCAAGAACCATAAAAGAACGAATGAACATGCGCGATACTGAAAACTTTACTCCTCAGGACTTGGTGAATGCCAGAACAATAAGCAGTGTAATCAATGCTTTCTTTGGAACAAATCAGCTTTCACAATTTATGGATCAAACAAATCCATTAGCTGAGATGACGCACAAAAGAAGAATGTCTGCTTTAGGACCAGGTGGTCTTACACGTGAGCGAGCCGGATTTGAAGTTCGTGACGTTCATTATACACATTATGGTCGCTTATGCCCGATTGAAACACCTGAAGGTCCGAATATCGGTCTTATTTCTTCGCTTACTATTTATGCGAGTGTAAATAGATACGGATTTTTAGAAACTCCATATAGAAAAGTTGTAAAAGGCAAAGTTACAGAAGAAGTAGAATATCTAACCGCAGAACATGAAGATGCTTTTACAATTGCTCAGGCAAACGCTCAAATTACAGAGTCCGGAAAATTTGTTAACGAAAGAGTTAAATCAAGATTAAAAGGTGAGTTTCCAATTGTGCATCCGGAAGATTTGCAATATATGGATGTTGCACCCGCACAAATTGTAAGTGCCGCTGCTGCTTTAATTCCATTTCTTGAACACGATGATGCAAACAGAGCGTTGATGGGTTCTAACATGCAGCGTCAATCAGTTCCATTATTAAGACCGGAAGCTCCGATTGTTGGAACCGGAATGGAAGGAAAAATTGCACACGATTCAAGAGCATTGCTTTTAGCTGAGGATAATGGTGTTGTTGAATATGTTGATGCAAATAAGGTAATTGTAAAGTATGATATTAACCCTAATAGTTTTGAAGCACTAACAAGTTTCAATGAAATTAGAGAAGTAACTTATACGCTAACAAAGTTTCATGGTACAAATCAGGAAACATGCATAAATCAAATTCCTATTGTTAAACAAGGACAGAAACTTAAAAGAGGCGATGTTCTTGCTGATGGTGCTGCAACTGATGGCGGTGAATTAGCATTAGGAAGAAATGTACTTGTTGCATTTATGCCGTGGAGAGGTTACAACTTTGAGGATGCTATTATTATTAGCGAAAGAGTTGTGAGTGAAGATGTTTATACATCAATACATATTGAAGAATTTGAATTACAGGTTAGAGAAACAAAACGTGGTGAAGAAGAATTAACGCGTGAAATTCCAAACGTAAGTGAAGAAGCTGTAAAGAATCTTGATGAAGATGGAATTATTAGAGAAGGTGCTGAAGTTAAAGAAGGTGATATCCTTATCGGAAAAATTACTCCTAAAGGAGAAACCGATCCAACACCAGAAGAAAAATTATTAAGTGCAATATTTGGAGATAAAGCCGGCGATGTTAAAGATGCATCATTGAAAGCACCTCCGGGACTTAAAGGAACAGTTATAAAAACTCGTCTTTTCAGTCGCAAGAAAAGAGATAATGATTCAAAGAAACAAGAAAAAGTTGCTTTCGATAAACTTGAACAGGAATTTAAAAGAAAACTTGAAGATCATTATCAAAAGTTAGTTGAAAAACTTTCAAAGATTACAAAAGATCAAACCACAACCGGAATTAGAGATCTTGATGGTAGTGTTGTTTTAAGAAGCGGCTCAACCATTAAAGATGAAACATTCTCAGGAATGGAAGATGTAACCAAACTTGATTACACCCTTGATTGGTTTGAAACAAAGAAAACAAATAATCTTATTAAGCACACTCTTTAAAAATTATTTCACTATCAAAACTGATATTGAAGAAGATTTTAAGAGAGAAAGAATTAAAATTCAGAGCGGTGATGAACTGCCTCCGGGAATTGTTCAGCTTGCAAAAGTTTATGTTGCTAAAAAACGTAAACTTTCTGTAGGTGATAAAATGGCAGGAAGACACGGAAACAAAGGTGTTGTTGCCAAAATAGTTCCTGCTGAAGATATGCCTTATTTACCAGATGGAACTCCTGTTGATATTATTCTTAATCCACTTGGTGTACCTTCTCGTATGAACCTTGGACAGTTGTATGAAACTGCTTTAGGCTGGGTAGGCAAAAGACTTGGAGTAAAATTCGCAACTCCAATTTTTGATGGTGCAAAAGTAGAAGATGTTGATGAATGGCTGTTAAAGGCTGGATTAGAAACCGGAAGTAAAACTGATTTATATGATGGCAGAAGTGGTGAAAAATTACATCAGAAAGTTACTTGCGGATATATCTATATGTTAAAGTTAAGTCACTTGGTTGATGATAAAATTCATGCAAGGTCAATTGGGCCATACTCACTTATTACACAGCAGCCACTTGGCGGTAAAGCACAATTTGGTGGTCAGAGATTTGGAGAAATGGAAGTTTGGGCACTTGAAGGTTACGGTGCTTCTCATATCCTTCAAGAAATCTTAACAATAAAGAGTGATGATGTTGCCGGTAGAGCAAAAGTATATGAAGCAATAGTTAAGGGTGAAAACTTACAGGAACCAAATATTCCTGAATCGTTTAACGTTCTTATTAAAGAACTCCAGGGCTTAGGTCTGGATATAAAAATTAATTAACGTTAAACATTATTTCACTTAGAAATTAGGAGATATAAAAATGGCTTTTAGAGTTCAAGAAAATGCAATGAGAGATATTAACAGTATCACCATCGGCTTAGCAAGTCCTGATGATATTTTGTCAAGATCATATGGTGAAGTAACTAAACCGGAAACAATTAATTACAGATCATTCCGTCCTGAAAAAGATGGTTTGTTCTGTGAAAAAATATTCGGACCAACACGTGATTGGGAATGCTTTTGCGGTAAGTATAAGAGAATTAGATACAAAGGCATTATTTGCGATCGATGCGGTGTTGAAGTTACACAGAAAAGTGTTAGACGTGAAAGAATGGGACACATTGGACTTGCCGTTCCTGTTGTTCATATTTGGTTCTTTAGAACACAACCATCAAAAATTGGAAACATAATAGGTGTTAGTCTTAAAGAACTTGAAAAAATAATTTATTATGAATCTTATGTGGTTTTAAATCCTGGTATTACAGGATTAAGCAGATTAGATCTTATTTCTGAAGATCAATATTTTGAAGTTATGAATTCATTACCTGATGGGAATGAAAAATTAGATAATGATGATCCGAAAAAATTTGTTGCTAAAATTGGCGGCGATGCAGTTAAAGAAATTCTTAAGAAAACTAATGTTGAAGAACTTTCTAAAACACTTAGAGAAGCTGTAAAAGTTGAAACATCTCAGCAGAAAAAAGCAGACTTTCTAAAAAGATTGCGTGTTCTTGAAGCATTTAAAGAAGAAGAAGGTAAAGTTCCAAACAAACCTGAGTGGATGGTATTAAATTATATCCCGGTCATTCCACCAGAACTTCGCCCGCTTGTTCCGCTTGAAGGTGGAAGATTTGCTACAAGTGATCTTAACGATTTATATCGTCGAGTAATTATTCGTAATAACAGATTAAAAAGATTAATAGATATTAAAGCTCCGGAAGTAATTCTTCGTAACGAAAAAAGAATGCTTCAAGAAGCTGTTGATGCATTGTTTGATAACTCGAGAAGAGGCAGTGCAGTTAGAAGTGATAATAATCGTCCTTTAAAATCCTTAAGCGATATGCTTAAAGGAAAGCAAGGAAGATTCCGTCAGAATCTTTTAGGAAAAAGAGTTGACTATTCAGGTCGTTCTGTAATTGTTGTTGGACCAGAATTAAAACTACATCAGTGCGGACTTCCTAAGGATATGGCTGTTGAATTTTTCAAACCTTTCATTATTCGCAAGCTTATTGAAAGAGGACACAACAAAACTGTTAAGAGTGCAAGAAAAGTTGTTGATAGAAAAGATCCTATTATCTGGGATATTCTTGCAAAAATTATTGAAGCGCATCCAATTTTGTTAAACCGTGCTCCAACGCTTCACAGACTTGGTATTCAGGCATTTCAACCAACACTTATTGATGAAAGAGCTATTCAGACTTCATCCAATGGTTTGTACGGCTTTTAATGCTGACTTTGACGGTGATCAGATGGCTGTTCACGTACCGCTATCTTATGAAGCACAACTCGAAGCATCTCTATTAATGTTATCAAGTCATAATATTCTTTCGCCTCAAAATGGTAGCCCTATAGTTGTTCCAACTCAGGATATAGTTTTAGGCTGTTACTATCTTACAAAATTAAAAGAAGGTGATAAAGGAGAAGGAATGATGTTCTCTTCACCTGAAGAAGTTATTATTGCTTACGATAACAGAGTTGTTGGTTTACATGCTAAAATAAAAGTTAGAATTGATGGTGAGATGATTGAAACAACAACAGGCAGAGTAATTTTCAATCAAATAGTGCCTAAAGAAATGGGCTATATCAATCAACTTTTAATTAAAAAAGTATTTGGTGGTATAATTGGAAAAATATTCATCAAGCTTGGCAATAAAATTACAGCAAAGTTTCTTGATGATTTAAAAGATTTAGGATTTAGATATTCAACTGCCGGTGGTCTTTCAGTAAGCTTTGGCGATATGATAATTCCTGAAGAGAAAGCAAGCTTTAATTACAAAAGCAAACAAAAAAGTTGAAGGTATCCTTAACGAACACGAGATGGGTGTTATAACAGATGCTGAACGATACAATAAAATAATTGACGTTTGGACTCATACAACCAATGATGTTGCCCGCGCGTTAATGGAAAAAATTAAACAGCATAACAAAGGTTTTAATTCATTGCACATGATGGTTGATTCCGGTGCTAGAGGTTCTCAAGAGCAGGTAAGACAGTTAGCTGGTATGAGAGGTTTGATGATGAAACCTCAAAAAACTCTTTCAGGTCAGGCTGGTGAAATTATTGAAAATCCGATTGTTGCAAACTTTAAAGAAGGACTTTCAGTATTAGAATATTTTATTTCAACACACGGTGCAAGAAAAGGATTAGCTGATACTGCTCTAAAAACAGCAGATGCCGGATATCTTACAAGAAGATTGGTTGATGTTGCTCAGGATGTTATCATTTCTGAAGTAGACTGTGGAACTATTCTTGGAATTGAAATTAAAGCCCTTAAGGATGTTGAAGAAGAAAGAGAACCATTAGCAGAACGTATTACGGGACGATTTGCCCAGGAAGATGTTTATGATCCTCGTACTGAAGAAGTTATTATTGAAGCTGGTAATATTATCACAGAGGAGATTGCAGAAAAAATTGCAGATGCAAGTATTGACTCAGTATATATCAGAACAGTGCTTACCTGCGAATCAAAACGTGGTGTATGTTTAAAATGTTACGGAAGAAATCTTACAACAGGAAAACCTGTTGAGATAGGTGAAGCAGTCGGTATTATCGCTGCTCAATCAATCGGTGAGCCAGGAACACAGCTTACTCTTCGTACATTCCACCTTGGTGGTACATCTTCAAGAATTGCATCACAATCTCAAGTAGAATCAAATATAGATGGTATAGTAAAATTTGAAAAAGTTAGTGCGGTTGAAAAAACAGAAAAAGATCCGTTTGGTGGTGCTGATATTAAATTTAATGTTGTTACAGGTCGCCGTGGATTGATTGAAATTTATGATGAGAATAACAGACAATTAAAAAAATATGATGTTCCTTACGGTGCTGAACTGCTTGTAAATGACGGACAAAAAATTAAGAAGAGACAACCTCTCTACAATCATGATCCATACAATGCAGTAATTCTTTCTGATATTTATGGACGAGTTAAATTTGTAGATCTGGTTGATGGCATTACATTACAGCAGGTAACTGATGATCAGACAGGACACGTTCAAAAGGTTGTTATAGAATCAAAAGATAAAAATTTAACACCAAGCATGCTTGTTGAAAATGAAGATGGTGTTAAGAAATCTTTCAACCTTCCTGTTAGAGCTTATTTATCGGTTGAAGATGGAGAAAATATTTTAGCAGGAACAATCTTAGCAAAAATATCTAAACAAACTACAAAGAGCAGAGATATTACAGGTGGTCTTCCAAGAGTAACAGAACTTTTTGAAGCAAGAAGTCCACACGAATCTGCAGTTGTTGCAGAGATAGAAGGATTTGTAAAGTTTGGCGCACGCAAAAAGGGTTCACGTGAAATTATGGTTGTAGCACCTGATAAATCTGATGAGAAAAAATATAATGTAGCTTTACAAAGACATATACTTGTTCAGGAAGGTGATGAAATTCCTGCGGGTGAAAAAATTACTGATGGACCTGTAAATCCGCATGATATTTTAGCCATCAAAGGAACCAGTGCTGTTCAGGAATATCTTGTTAATGAAATTCAAGATGTGTATAGACTTCAGGGTGTTAAAATTAATGACAAACACATCGAAGTTATTGTACGTCAGATGCTGCAGAAAATTAAAATAGTTTTCCCTGGCGACACAAGATTTCTTGAAGAAGATATAGTTGATCGTATAGAGTTTATTGAAGAGAATAACAAAATTTCTCATATGGCTTATGTTGAAGATAAAGGTGACTCCAAACTTAAAAATGGTCAGTTAATTTCTAAGTCTAAACTCAGAGAATTTAATTCCGATTTGAAAAAGAAAGAGAAAAAAGAAATAGTTGCCAGAGATGCTGAATCAGCAACCTTTGAGCATATTCTCTTAGGGATCACTCAGGCGGCACTTTCAACCGAGAGCTTCATCTCTGCAGCATCCTTCCAGGAAACGACTAAGGTGCTTGCTAATGCAGCTACAGAGGCTAAAGTTGATCATCTATTGGGATTAAAAGAGAATGTTGTTATGGGTCACTTAATTCCTGCTGGTACAGGAATTAAAAAGTATCGAAAAATAATTTTAGAGAGTGAAGAAGTAGAAAGTGCTGAAGAAAAAGTTGATGAAAAAGAGCTGTTACCAAACGATTAGCGTATTATTTCGGTAATAGTTACTGTTTCTGAAGCTTATTAATAATAAAAACAGTTAATTGTAAAAATAATTTCAGTTTTCTTGACAAAATTTAAACTGAAAACTATATTTGAAATCTGAATTTTTTTAAAGAAGTAATTTTTAGGAGATTTTGTGCCCACGATAAATCAGCTTGTAAGAAAAGGTAGAGTTAGAATTTTATCTAAAAATAAAGCTCCGGCTCTAGATGCGTGCCCTCAAAAAAGAGGTGTTTGCACAAGAGTTTATACAACTACGCCTAAAAAACCTAATTCTGCTTTAAGAAAAGTTGCAAGAGTAAGACTTACAAAAACAAATGTTGAGGTAACGGCTTATATTCCTGGTGAAGGACACAATTTGCAGGAACACTCAATCGTTATGATACGTGGCGGAAGAGTTAAAGATTTACCCGGTGTAAGATATCACATTATTCGTGGTACACTTGATACCAGTGGAGTTGCTGATAGGAAGAAAAGTCGTTCTAAATATGGTACAAAAAAACCAAAAGCGAATAAAAAATGAGAAAAAGACGAGCAGAAAAGAAATACTTAAAGCCTGATCCAAAGTTTAATGATATTTTGGTATCAAAATTTGTTAATTGTGTAATGTATGATGGAAAGAAAGCAGTTGCAAGAAATGTAATTTATGATGCATTCCAGTTGATAGAACAAAAAACCAGTAAACCAGGTTTGGAAGTATTTAAAAAAGCAATTTCAAATACTCAACCAATGATTGAAGTTAGAAGCCGAAGAGTCGGTGGTGCTACTTATCAAGTTCCCACTGAAGTTAGACCTGAAAGAAGAATTGCTCTAGCAATGAGATGGATTAAAAATTACTCGAGAACCAGAGGCGAAAAATCAATGTCTGCAAAATTAGCCTCCGAGTTAATAGCAGCTTCTAATGGTGAAGGTTCTGCAGTTAAGAAAAAAGAAGATGTTCATAAAATGGCTGAGGCTAATAAAGCCTTTGCTCACTTTAAATGGTAATGAAAGAATTGATTAGGAATTAATGGCAAGCAAAGTTAAAATAGATAAAGTTCGTAACATTGGTATTATGGCTCATATAGATGCTGGTAAAACTACTACCACAGAGAGAATATTATTCTACACTGGTAAATTGCATCGTATTGGAGAAGTACATGATGGCGCCGCAACAATGGATTGGATGGAGCAGGAAAAAGAAAGAGGTATCACTATTACTAGTGCTGCTACTACTTGCTTTTGGAATGATCATCAAATAAACATAATTGATACACCTGGACACGTTGATTTTACAGTTGAAGTTGAAAGATCACTTAAGAATTTTAGATGGTGCTGTTGCACTTTTTTGTGCAGTTGGTGGTGTTGAACCTCAGTCTGAAACTGTATGGAGACAAGCTGATAAGTATGGTGTGCCGAGAATGGCATTTATCAACAAAATGGATAGAACAGGTGCTGATTTTTATAATGCAGTTGAAATGATGAAAGAAAGATTAGGTGCTAATGCAATTCCGATTAACCTTCCAATTGGTGAAGGAGATATGTTTGTTGGTGTTATAGATTTGATTGAGTTTAAAGCCAGAATGTTTCAGGAAGAAGCTTTCGGCTCTACTTTTGATGATATGCCTATACCTCATGACTTATTAGAAATTGCTAATAAATATAGAACATTGATGCTTGAAGCTGTTTCTGATGTTGATGATACACTCTTAGAAAAGTATCTTGGATGGAAAAGAAATTACTGCTGCAGAAATTAAAACAGTACTTAGACGAGCCACAATAGATTTGAAAATAATTCCAGTTTTATGTGGTTCATCATTTAAGAATAAAGGTGTTCAGAAATTATTGGATGCAGTTGTTGATTTTCTTCCTGCTCCAATTGATGCAAAAGAAATTGAAGCTCATCATATCGGACTTAATGATTCTGTAAAAAGAAAAATTAGTGAAGATGAAAATTTTACTGCGCTAGCATTTAAAATTATGAATGATCCTTTTGTTGGTAAACTTACATTTTTTAGAGTTTATGCAGGACAATTAAAATCTGGCTCATATATCTTTAATTCTGTTAGCGGAAAGAAAGAAAGAATTAGCAGATTATTACAAATGCATGCAAATCATAGAGAAGAAATTGCAGAAGTTAAAGCAGGTGATATTGCTGCTGCTGTTGGTTTAAAGTTTACAAGAACAGGTGATACTTTATGTTCTGAAGATGATCCTGTTGTTCTGGAAAGAATAGTTTTTCCTGAACCTGTTATTCAGATTGCTATTGAACCAAAAACAAAAGCTGATCAAGATAAATTATCAGATGCTTTATCAAAATTATCTGATGAAGATCCGACATTTAAAGTTAAAGTTGATGAAGAAACTGGCCAAACATTAATTAGCGGAATGGGTGAACTTCATTTTGAAATTCTTGTTGATAGAATGAGACGAGAATTTAAAGTTGAAGCTAATATTGGTAAACCTCAAGTTGCTTATAGAGAAACAATTACTCAAAGAGTACAAGCTGAAGGTAAGTTTGTTAAGCAATCTGGTGGTCGTGGAAAATTTGGACATGTATGGATTGAACTAATGCCCAATGAAGTTGGAAAAGGATTTGAATTTATTAATGGTATTGTTGGTGGAGTTGTTCCTAAAGAATATATTCCTGCAGTTTCACATGGTATTCAAGAAGCAATGAAGAATGGTGTTATTGCTGGTTTTCCAATGGTTGATATTAAAGCCAAATTATATGATGGTTCATATCATGATGTTGATTCTGATGAAATTTCATTTAAAGTTGCTGGTTCAATGGCATTTCAAGCTGGTGCAAAAAAAGCAAATCCAGTTTTATTAGAACCTATTATGGCTGTTGAAGTTGTTACTCCTGAAGAATATTTGGGTGATGTAATGGGTGATTTAAATTCAAGAAGAGGAAAGATAGAAGGATTTTCTGCCAGAAAAGATGCTCAAGTAATTAAAGCTCATGTTCCATTATCCGAAATGTTTGGATATGCTACTATACTAAGATCAATGAGTCAAGGAAGAGCAATTTATTCTATGCAATTTGATCATTATTCATCAGTTCCAAAATCAATTGCAGAAGAAATATCTGAAAAAACTTTAGGAAAAAAATCAGCATAAAATTAATAACTGGATTAAAAAAACTTAAAAAAAATTATTAAAGGAGAATTCGATGGCTAAAGAAAAATTTGATAGGAGTAAACCTCACGTTAACGTTGGAACAATTGGTCACGTAGATCATGGTAAAACCACATTAACCGCTGCCATCACAATGGCTCTCGCTAGAAAAGGCTTATCAGCAATAAGAACATTTGATAGTATTGATAATGCTCCTGAAGAAAGAGAAAGAGGTATTACTATTGCAACAGCTCACGTTGAATATTCAACTGCAAAAAGACATTATGCTCACGTAGATTGTCCTGGTCACGCTGATTATGTTAAAAACATGATTACAGGTGCTGCCCAGATGGATGGTGCAATATTGGTTGTTGCTGCTACTGATGGTCCTATGCCTCAAACAAGAGAACATATTCTTCTTGCTCGTCAGGTAGGTGTACCAAGAATTGTTGTATTCTTGAATAAAGTTGATATGGTTGATGATCCTGAATTGATAGAATTAGTTGAAGAAGAATTAAGAGATTTATTAACTCAATATGAATTTCCTGGAGCTGAAATTCCGATTATTAAAGGTTCAGCTCTTCAAGCTTTAGAAGCAGGTGCTTCAAACGCTGAAACAACTGATCCAAGATATAATTGTATTTGGGAATTTATGGATGCAGTTGATAGCTATATTCCAGTTCCTGAAAGAGAGTACCGATAAACCATTTCTTAATGCCTGTTGAAGATGTTTTCTCAATTACAGGTCGTGGAACTGTTGCTACTGGTAGAGTTGAAAGAGGTCAGGTTAAAGATTCAGGAAGAAGTTGAATTAATTGGATTAGGCTTACATAAGAAAACAGTTGTTACCGGTATTGAAATGTTTAGAAAAGAATTGGATGCAGCTATGGCTGGAGATAATGCTGGTATCTTGTTAAGAGGTGTTGATAAAAATGAAATTGAAAGAGGAATGGTTCTTGCAAAAACAGGTTCAATTACTCCTCATACAAAATTTGAAGGTTCAGTTTATGTTCTTTCAAAAGATGAAGGTGGAAGACATACACCATTCTTTAATGGTTACAGACCACAGTTTTATTTCAGAACAACTGATGTTACTGGAGTTGCTACACTTACCTGAAGGAACTGAAATGGTTATGCCTGGTGATAATGTAAACTTATCAATTGAGTTGATTGCCCCTATCGCTATGGAAGAGAAATTAAGATTTGCTATTCGTGAAGGCGGTAGAACAGTTGGTTCTGGTGTTGTTACAAAGATTATTAAATAATTGTAAAAATTATTTAGTGTTGCTCTTGAAAAGGGAGTTGAAACTCCCTTTTCTTATCTAATTTAATATAAGGAGTTGATTAAGTGCCTGGTCAAAAAATAAGAATCAAATTGAAATCGTACGATCATATTTTGATTGATAAATCAACCGAGAAAATTATTAAAACGGTTAGAAGTACTGGTGCGGTTGTATCCGGACCGATTCCACTTCCAACTAAAAAAACTATTTATACAGTTTTACGTTCACCTCACGTAGATAAAAAATCAAGAGAGCAATTTGAAACAAGGGCGCATAAAAGAATAATTGATATCCATAACTCAAACAACAAAACCGTCGACTCTTTAAGTAAATTAGATATTCCTGCGGGTGTTGATATTGAGATTAAGCTATAATGAATATTGGAGATAAGATGTCTGGCATAATAGGTAAAAAATTGGGAATGTCTAATATCTTCGGTAAAGACGGAGAAATTATACCTGTTACTGTTATACAAGCAGGACCATGTATGGTTGTTAATATTAGAACTAAAGAAAAAAATGGTTATGAGGCTTTTCAATTATCTTTTGGTGAAAGAAAAGAAAAGCACACTTCTAAACCATTAGCTGGTCAATACAAAAGCAGCGGAATAAAACCTGCAAGACTGTTAAAAGAGTTTAGAAATTTTGATGCTGGAGATTATAAAGTTGGTGATCAGATTGGTGCCGATTTTTTTGTTGAAGGTGAAAAAATTAAAGTTCGCGGTAAGAATAAGGGCAAGGGATTTCAGGGTGTAATGAGACGTCATAATTTTGGTGGTGTTGGCGGAGCAACTCACGGACAGAGTGATAGACTTAGAGCTCCTGGTTCTATAGGTTCAAGTTCTTATCCTTCAAGAGTTTTTAAGGGTATGAAAATGGCAGGTAGAATGGGTTACGAGAATGTAACCATTCAAGGATTAAAAGTAGTTAAAGTTATTCCAGAACAAAATATAATTTTTGTTAAAGGCGCTGTTCCTGGTGCTGTGAATACAATTTTAGAATTGATTAAGAAGTAATTCGGTTAACAAAATGACGCTTGATGTTTTAAAAATAGATGGATCAAAATCGGGTGATAAAATAGATTTATCCGATAGCATTTTTGCAATTGAACCTAATGACCACGCAATCTACTTATCTGTTAAGGCTTACTTAGCAAACCAAAGACAGGGTACATCCAAGTCTAAGGAAAGAGGAGAAGTTAGAGGCGGCGGTAAAAAACCCTGGAAGCAAAAAGGTCGTGGCGGTGCTCGTGCCGGTACATCCCGTTCTCCATTATGGGTTGGTGGTGGAACTATATTTGGTCCACGCCCAAGAGATTACAGACAAGATCTTCCTAAAAAAGTAAGAAGATTAGCTCGTAAGTCTGCATTAAGTTATAAAGCAAAAGATTCACAGCTTTTGGTAATTGAAGATTTTAATATCGAACAACCAAAAACTAAAGAGTTTTCAAAAATTCTTAGTGCATTAAAAGTTAATGGTAAAAAAGTTCTTCTGCTTACTGAATTAAATAACCAAAACGTTTACAAATCAGGAAGAAATATTCCTAAGGTAAAAGTATTGGAAGCATCAAAAGCATCAACATATGATTTGTTAAACAATCAGATATTGATTTTACAGAAGAGCGCAGTTAAAGAAATTGAAAAAACATTTGCTGCAAGTGAAGAGGTGGTAGGTTAATTATGAATAATATTTTAGTAAGACCGCTTATAACTGAAAAAATGACTAACATTAGTGCTGACCAGGCTGGTAAGTATGGTTTTTTAGTTAGTCCAAAAGCAAATAAAATTGAAATTAAAAAAGCAATTGAAAAAAAGTTTGATGTTCATGTTGTTGAAGTTAGAACTATAAATCATCCGGGAAAAGTTAAATCTCAGTTTAGAAAAAGCGGAAGATTTGAAGGTAGAACTGCACGATATAAAAAAGCCATCATTACTCTTAAAGAAGGCGAAAAAATTGAACTTTTTGAGCAAGTATAGTATAGGAAACAGGATTATATAATGGGAATTAAAAAATTAAAACCAACTACTCCGGGATCAAGATTTAGATCAAACTCAACTTTTGAGGAGATTACTAAAACTACTCCGGAAAAATCTCTTACCGGTGTGATTAAAAAATCAGGCGGAAGAAATAATCTTGGACATATTACAACAAGATTTATTGGCGGCGGACATAAAAGAAGATATAGAATTATAGATTTTAAGAGAAACAAACCTGGTATTCCAGCAAAAGTTTTCTCGATAGAATATGATCCTAACAGAACTTGCAGAATTGCATTGCTTCATTACGCTGATGGTGAAAAGAGATACATACTTGCACCTGAAGGTTTAAAAGTTGGAAGTAAAATAGTTTCTGGTCCAGGCAGCGATATTATAATTGGAAATGCTCTTCCATTAAAGGAAATGCCTCTTGGAAGTTTTGTTCATAATGTTGAAATGAAACCTGGTAAAGGTGGACAGTTAGGAAGAAGTGCTGGAGCATCACTTCAGGTTATGGCTAAAGAAGGAGACTTTGCACAGCTAAAGATGCCATCAGGTGAAGTAAGATTGATAAGATTAGAATGTATGGCTACGTATGGTGTTGTTGGTAATGCTGAACATGAAAATTTAAGTCAGGGTAAAGCTGGAAGAAACAGATGGCGCGGAATTAGACCAAGTGTTAGAGGTGTTGCAATGAACCCTGTAGATCACCCGATGGGTGGTGGTGAAGGAAAAACTTCAGGTGGTGGTCATCCGGTTTCTCCTTGGGGACAAAAAGCTAAAGGTTTGAAAACCAGAAAAAGAAAAAAAGAATCTAATAAACACATTATTAAAAGACGCAAGTAGTAATTAGAGAGTAACTTATGCCAAGATCAGTTAAAAAAGGTCCTTTTCTAGATTATAAATTAGCAGAAAAAATTAAAAAGCTAAACGATACTAATCAGAAAAAAATTATAAAGACCTGGTCACGTTCATCTACAATTTTTCCAGATTTTGTTGGACATACAATTGCAGTACATAATGGTAATAAAATGATTCCTGTCTATGTAACTGAAAATATGGTTGGTCATAAACTTGGTGAATTTTCTCCTACAAGAATTTTCAGAGGTCATCCGGGTACAAAAGCAGAAAAAGCATCTAAAGGATAAATAATAGGATTTGAAATTAATGGAAGCTAAAGCAATAAATAGGTACATAGGTTCATCACCGCGTAAGATGAGATTGGTTATTGATCTTATCAGAGGAATGCGGGTTGATAAAGCTTTGGAAGTATTACACTTCTCAACAAAACATTCATCAAAGGATGCTGAAAAAACTTTAAGATCAGCAGTTGCAAATTTGCTGAACTCAGATGATGCAACCAGAGTTGAACCACAAGATTTATTTGTAAAAGAAGTTTTTGTAGATCAGGGACCGACAATAAAAAGAATTTCGCCTGCACCAATGGGACGTGCGTACAGAATCAGAAAAAGATCCTGTCATTTAACTGTAATTGTTGCAAGTAAAGTATAATTAAGGAGATAGATTTTTGGGACAAAAAACACACCCCGTAGGTTTTAGAGTTGGAGTCATCAGAGGTTGGGATTCTAACTGGTATGAAAATAAAAGTTATGCAGTCAAATTAAAAGAAGATGATAAGCTTCGTACCTATGTTAGAAACAGATTAAAGAAAGCCGGTATATCAAGAATTGTTATTGATAGGACTTCAAAGAATATCATTCTTACAATTCATACTTCAAGACCTGGAGTTGTAATTGGTAAAAGTGGTAAAGAAATTACTCAGCTTGAAGAAGAATTAAAAAGAGTTACAAGTAAAGATGTAAAAGTCCAGATCTCAGAAATTAAAAGACCTGAATTAGATGCTTATTTAGTTGCAGAAAATATTGCAAGTCAGCTTGCCGGAAGAGTTTCATTTAGAAGAGCAATGAAAACTTCTATTACGGCTGCTATGAGAATGGGTGCAGAAGGTATCAGAATTATGTGTGCCGGAAGACTTGGTGGTGCTGAAATGGCAAGAACTGAACAGTATAAAGAAGGAAGAATTCCTCTTCATACAATCAGAGCCGATATAGATTATGCAAATGGTAGAGCCGAAACAATTTATGGTTCTATTGGAATTAAAGTTTGGATTTGCCGTGGAGAAATTCTTGGCAAAAGAGTCACTGAATAAAATCGCTTAGGAGTTTTTTTCTTATGTTAATGCCAAAAAGAGTAAAGTACAGAAAATCGCAGCGCGGAAGAAGAACAGGAAAAGCCTATAGAGGCAGCTCCGTGGCGTTTGGAGATTTTGGATTAAAAGCTATGGAACCAGCATGGATAACAAGCAGACAGATTGAAGCTTGCCGTGTTGCTCTTACCAGAAAAATGAAAAGAGATGGTAAAGTTTGGATTAGAATTTTTCCTGATAAACCTGTTTCTAAAAAACCTCTTGAAACCAGAATGGGAAAAGGAAAAGGCGGTCCTGAGTTTTGGGTAGCCGTTATTAAACCGGGAAGAGTAATGTTTGAAGTTGCTGGCATCACAAAAGAATTGGCGAGTGAAGCTTTAAAATTATGTTCGCATAAACTTCCTATTAAAACTAAAGTTGTAAGCAGACCGGATATTGAATAATAAAAGAATATAGAAAATGAAATTATACGAAATTAAAGAAATGACAAGTGACGAACTTGTAAAGAGAATAGAAGAAGAAGAAAAGAACTTAGTTGATCTTCGTTTCTCTCATCAGCTTAAACAGTTGAATAACACTTCTAAACTTGCACTTGCTAAAAAAGATATTGCCAGAATGAAAACTATTTTGACTGAGAGACTAAAAGCAGAGAAAGTAGCTCAAACAGCCAACAAGGAAGGAGCTAAAGCTTAAAAGATGGAACCACGTACTTTAAGAAAAACTAGAATTGGTGTAGTTGTTAGCAATAAAATGGATAAGACCATTACAGTTGCTATCGAAAGAAAAGTTCCTCATCCTATCTACAAAAAGTATTTTAAGAAAACTACTAAGTTGATGGCTCATGATGAAAAGAAAGAATGCGGTTTAGGTGATAAAGTTAAAATTATGGAAACTCGCCCCCTTAGCAAGAATAAGAGATGGCGCCTTGTAGAAATTGTTGAAAAAGCCAAGTAAGGAGATTTTATAAGATGATTCAAGAAGAAACTAATTTAATTGTTGCGGATAATTCTGGCGCAAAGCGAGTAAGATGCATCCGTGTACTTGGCGGTAGTGATAGAAAATATGCTACTGTTGGTGATACAATTGTTGTATCTGTTAAAACTGCAATACCTAATGGTACAGTTAAAAAAGGTGAAGTATCACGTGCAGTGATAGTTAGAACAAAAAAAGAAGTTAGAAGAAAAGATGGTTCTTATATTAGATTTGATGAAAATGCTGCAGTGTTAATAAACAATCAAAATGAACCAAAAGGAACTCGTATTTTTGGACCTGTTGCAAGAGAATTAAGAGAGAGACAGTTTATGAAAATAGTTTCTTTAGCACCAGAAGTTATATAAGGATTTTGGATAAATGAAAATAAGAAAAAATGATAGTGTAATGGTTATTGCCGGAAATGATAAGGGCAGAACCGGTAAAGTTTTAAAAGTATTTCCTAAAACTTCACGCCTTATTATTGAAGGAATTAATCTTAGGAAAAGGCATACCAAGCCTACTCAAAGAGCACCACAAGGTGGTATACAGGAAAAAGAAGCTCCAATTCATTCATCTAATGTTATGATTCTTGATCCAAAATCAAATGAGCCTACAAAAATTGGTGCACGAATTATTTTAGATGAAAAATCAGGTAAAAAGAAAATTGCCAGAGTTAGTAAAATCTCTGGTGAAATGATTCCATAAGTAAATTAAATTTATTAGAGTTGTATAGAAATGGCTGAAAAGAAAACCAAAAGTTCAGATAAAGAACCGCAGAAAAAAGAAGCTCAAAAAAAAGGCACCGCCAAAGAAGCTCCTGCTACGCGTGAAAAAGAAATTAAGATTACACCAAGACTTGGTGAAATCTATAAAAAAGATATTGTTCCTGCTTTAGTAAAATCCTTTAGTTACAAAAGCGTAATGCAGGTTCCTAAACTTGATAAGATAGTTGTTAATATGGGTGTTGGTGCAGCGGTGGCTGATCAAAAAATAATGGATGAAGCAGTTAAAGAACTTGAAACCATTACCGGTCAGAAAGTAAGCGTAAGAAAATCCAAAAAAGATATTTCTAATTTTAAGCTTGCGCGTAAATACAAATATTGGTGCAATGGTTACTTTGAGAAAAGAAAGAATGTACGAGTTTCTTGATAGACTTATAAATGTTGCTTTACCTCGTGTAAGAGATTTTAAAGGATTATCTGATAAATCTTTTGATGGCAGAGGAAATTATACTTTAGGTGTTAAAGAGCAGATTATTTTTCCGGAAATTAATGTTGATAAAATTACAAGAGTTATGGGTATGGATGTTACTCTTGTTACTACAGCTAAAACTGATAACGAGGCTTTTGAGTTATTAAAAGCTTTTGGTATTCCATTTAGAAAAAAAGAAGATAAATAAGGATTTAAAGGAGATTTAATGGCAAGACTTAGCATAATTGCCCGTGATGCAAAAAGAAGAAAGCTTAACGAAAAGTATAAAAAGCTTAGAGAAGAACTTAAAGAAAAAGGTGATTACGATGCATTGCAAAAGCTGCCCCGCAACTCATCTCCGGTAAGGTTAAAAAATCGTTGCATGTTTACTGGTAGAGGAAGATCTTACTACCGTAAATTTGGCGTATCTAGATTAGTCCTCAGAGAGATGGCTCTTAGAGGTGAGATTCCAGGATTAAAAAAATCAAGTTGGTAGGAGTTAATTATTATGTCCGTAACTGATCCGATTTCAGATTTTTTGCTACGAATTAGAAATGCTTCGAAGGCAAAGAAATTAAGAGTAGAAATTCCTGCTTCAAAAATGAAGGTAGGTTTAGCTGAAATTTTAAAGAAAGAAAGTTTTATTCACGATTTTTCTATAGTTGAAGATAACAAACAGAATGTTATTAAGATTCAATTAAAATATCGTGATGGCTCAAGTGCAATAACCGGAATGAAAAGAATTAGTAAACCCGGATTACGTATTTATAAAGATGCAACACAACTGCCAAGAGTTCTTAATGGACTAGGAACTGCTGTTATCTCAACCTCTAAAGGATTGATGACAGACAAAGAAGCCAGAAGTCAATCTGCTGGTGGTGAAGTAATTTGTTATATCTGGTAATTTTTTTGATGGAGAATTAAAGTGTCAAGAATTGGAAAAAAAATAATTGAAATTCCTAAAGGCGTAACTGTTACTATCGATGGTAGCCTTGTAAAAGTTAAAGGCCCTAAGGGTGAACTTCAGAGAGCATGTCATCCAAATATGAAAATCGAAATGAAAGATGCTCAGATTGAAGTAAAACGACCGGATGATTTGAAACATAACAGAGCACTACACGGCTTAACACGTGCATTGATTCAAAATATGATTCTTGGCGTTAATGAAGAGTATAAAAAAGATTTAGATATTGTTGGAGTTGGTTATAAAGTTGAATTAAAAGGAACAAACCTTTTATTAAATATGGGATATTCTCATCCTATATATTTTATGCCCCCAACAGGAATTAAAATCGAAGCTACAACACCAACACACATTGTTGTATCAGGAATTGATAAACAGTTAGTTGGTCAGGTTGCAGCCAAATTAAGATCGATAAGAAAACCTGAACCTTATAAAGGTAAAGGTATTAAATATTCTAACGAGCAGATTGTTAGAAAAGCCGGCAAGACAGCAGGTAAATAATTCTAATGGAGTTTAGACTAAAATGATTAAGCGAAATACAAATTCAAGATTAAGATCAAAGACTAGAATAAGAAAGAAAATTTCTGGAACTACAGAAGTTCCAAGACTAACTATCTACAGAAGTCTTAATCAGGTTTATGCACAAATAATAGACGACTCAACTGGTAATACTTTGGTTTCTGCATCATCATTATCAAAAGAGCTTGCAGATGAAATTAAAAACTCAAAAGGCAAAATTTCTAAAAGCAAACTTGTTGGAAGTTTAGTAGCGAAGAAAGCCTTAGAGCAAAAAATATCTACAGTAGTTTTCGATCGTAATGGTTACAGATATCACGGACGTGTGCAGGCTATTGCTGAAGGCGCTCGTGAAGCCGGATTAAAATTTTGATAATTGCCGGATCGTCTAATGGTAGGACTACGCCCTTTGGAGGCGTCTGTAGAGGTTCGAATCCTCTTCCGGCAACCAAAGTGTTAAGAAAAAATTTATTTAATTAAAGATTGTTTGGAGATTTATTTGAAAGCTGTAAAATCAACTGATACTGAAGGACTTAAAGAAAAAGTTGTTCACATTAATAGAGTTGCTAAAGTTGTTAAAGGTGGACGCCGATTTAGTTTTAATGCCATTGTAGTTGTTGGTAACGGAAATGGTACTGTTGGAGTTGGTCTCGGTAAAGCTAATGAAGTTACCGATGCAATTTCTAAAGGTATTGATGATGCTAAGAAAAACGTTGTTAAAGTTTCTCTTATAAAAGGAACTGTTGCTCACGAAATTATTGGAAAGTTTGGCGCAGGTAAAGTTTTATTAAAACCAGCTTCTCCAGGTACAGGATTAATTGCAGGCGGCGGAGTAAGAGCAGTATTAGAAGCTGCTGGCATTACTGATATTCTTACAAAGTCACTCGGCTCAAGTAATCCACACAATCAGGTTAAGGCAACACTTGATGGTCTGTTAAAGCAGATCGATGCAAGAAAAATGGCTTCAAAGAGAGGCATTACTGTAAAAGATTTGTTTATTAGCTCCAACTGAGGATAAGAAAATGGCAAAAATTAAAATTACTCAAACAAGAAGTATTATCGACAGACCTAAAAATCAAAAAGCTACAATTGAAGCTTTAGGTTTAGGCAGACCAAATTGGGTAAAAATTCATAACGATACTCCTCAGATCAGAGGAATGGTACAAAAAGTAATTCACTTGGTTAAAGTAGAAGAATTAAAAGATTAGTAAGGTTTTATAATGGATATATTAAGTAATCTTAAATACGCAGCAGGCTCAAGAAAAAATCGTAAAAGAGTTGGACGTGGTGAAGGCTCAGGACACGGTAACCAATCTACCAGAGGTATGAATGGTCAGATGTCAAGATCCGGTGCAAAGCATAAAGCCTGGTTTGAAGGTGGACAGATGCCGCTTCAAAGACGAGTTCCCAAATTTGGGTTTACAAACATTTTTAAAGTTGAGTATCAGGTTGTTAATTTAATTTCTTTGCAAAAATTAGTTGATGCAAAAGTTATTAAAGATCAAACTTTAAATGCAGAAGAGTTAAAGAAATTAGGATTAGTTTCCAGCTCAAAGAAACCTATTAAGGTTTTAGGCAAAGGCGATGTTAAGTCTAAATTAAACTTAGCGGTTAGTGATTTCAGCAAATCAGCTCAACAAAAAATTGAAGCAGCTGGTGGAACTATAACCAAAGTATAGCATATAAAATAGATGTCAAAATTTACAGATACATTCAGAAATATTTTTAAGATTCACGAACTAAGACAGCGTATTATTTATACTTTAGCTTTGCTGTTCATAGTTAGATTAGGATCACATTTAACAATTCCCGGCGTTGATGCAACTTTGCTTGCACAAAGTATGAAGAATTCTTCATCCGATAATCTTTTTGGATTATATGATCTTTTTGTTGGCGGCGCTTTTTCTAATGCTGCAATATTTGCATTAGGAATTATGCCATACATCTCAGCATCAATTATTCTTCAGTTGATGGGAGCTGTTGTTCCTTATTTCCAGAAACTTCAACAAGAAGGTGAAGAAGGTAGAAAAAAGATAACTCAGTTAACCAGATACGGTACTGTTCTTATTTCTGCTATGCAAGCCTGGGGTGTTACGATAAAATTATTGAATACTCAATTTCAGGGATTATCAATTGTTCCTCAGCCTGTGCAAGGTATAGGTTGGGTTGTATCAACCATAGTTATTCTTACAGCCGGAACTATGTTTATGATGTGGATGGGTGAACAGATTACTGATAAGGGTATTGGTAATGGTATTTCCCTAATAATTTTTATTGGAATAGTTGCTCGTTTTCCTCATTCAATTTTTGATGAAATTAGATTGATATCAGCAGGACAGAGATCCATTATTATTGAGATAATAATTTTTGCATTTATGTTTTTTATTATTGCAGGTGTAGTGTTAGTGACACAAGGGACAAGGAAAATTCCTGTTCAATATGCAAAGAGAGTAGTTGGAAGAAAAGTTTACGGCGGTGTTACACAATATATTCCGCTAAGAGTTAATACTGCGGGAGTTATGCCTATTATATTTGCACAGTCAATCATGTTTATTCCGACTACAGTATTATCCTTTTTCCCTGATAACGAATTTTTGCAGATGGTTGGAGGATGGTTTCAGTATCATTCACCCATTTATTCAACTATTTACGCATTGATGATTATATTCTTTACATACTTTTATACTGCAATTGCATTTAATCCTAAAGACGTTGCAGATAATATGAAGAAGCAAGGTGGATTTATTCCTGGAATCAGACCCGGAAAACAGACATCAGAATTTATTGATAATATTTTAACTAAGATAACTTTACCCGGCTCAATATTTTTGGCAATTATTGCAATACTACCTGCTTTTGTTGGAGCTTGGGGAGTTTCCGGAACTTTCGCACAATTTTTTGGCGGTACAAGTTTATTGATTATTGTTGGTGTTGCATTAGATACGCTTCAGCAAATTGAATCGCACTTGTTGATGAGACATTACGATGGCTTTATGAAATCAGGCAAGATAAAAGGTCGTAGATAATAATTAGTGATTTTAATAAAATCAAAAAAAGAAATTGATTACATAAGAGAAAGCTGCAGAATTGTTGCAGAAACACTTCAGCTTCTTAAGTCAAATGTTAAACCGGGGATTACAACTTTAGAGTTGGATAAAATTGCTGAAGATTATATTAGAAGCAATAATGCAGTACCTGCATTCAAAGGGTATTCGCAGGGTGGTGCACCGGGATTTCCCGGATCAGTTTGTTCTTCGGTTGATGATGAAGTTGTTCACGGAATTCCGGGTTCAAGAATACTAAAAGAAGGTGAGATAGTTTCTATTGATATTGGTGTTCTTAAAAACGGATTTTTTGGAGATGCGGCTTTAACAGTTGCAGTTGGAAATATCTCTGATGAAAAGAAAAAACTGATGGATGTTACTGAGCGTTCTTTACAACTTGGAATTGAGCAGGCAATTGCTGGAAATAAAGTTCACGATATTTCAAACGCTGTGCAGGTTTATGTAGAAGCAAATGGATTTTCAATAGTACGAGATCTTTGCGGACACGGTGTAGGAAAATTTTTGCACGAAGATCCTTCGATCCCAAACTTTGGAAGAAAAGGAACCGGACCAAAATTAAAGAATGGGATGACACTTGCAATTGAGCCGATGGTAAATGCTGGCAAGTATGATGTAATTACAGCAAACGATGGATGGACGATTTTGACTGCTGATGGTTCTACTTCAGCACATTTTGAACATACAATTTTGATAAATAATAATTCACCGGAAATATTAACAATTTGTTAAATGGCTAAACAAGGTCCGATTAAAATAGATGGTATCATTACAGAAACATTACCTAATGCTACCTTTAGAGTAAAGCTTGATAACGGACACGAAATACATGCTCATATATCCGGTAAAATGAGAATGCACTTTATAAAAATTTTAGTAGGAGATAAAGTTTCAATTGAACTTTCTCCTTATGATCTGACTAAGGGCAGAATTACTTACAGGTATAAATAGGAATAATTAAAATGAAAGTTAGAGCATCTGTTAAGAAGATTTGCGATAAATGTAAAGTTATTAAACGCAAGGGTGTTGTAAGAGTTATTTGCAAAAACCCAAAACACAAACAACGTCAAGGTTAAAAACAAAGGAGTATATCATTGGCTCGTATAGCTGGAGTTGATTTACCAAAAAATAAAAAAGTGTTGTTCGGTTTACAGTACATCTATGGTATAGGTGAGCATACCGCTGCAACAATTTTAGAAAAAGCTAAAGTTAGTCCCGTTAAAAAAGTTTCCGATCTTACTGAAGAAGAGGTTGCTGAAATTAGATCGGTGATAACTGCTGAATACAGAGTTGAAGGAGCCTTGCGTTCAGAAGTTCAGCAGAATATAAAGAGATTAATGGATATTGGTTCTTATCGAGGTGTTAGACATCGCAAGAGTCTGCCAGCACGCGGACAGAGAACAAGAACTAATTCCAGAACCAGAAAAGGTAAAAGAAGAACGGTTGCTGGTAAGAAAAAAGCACCATCTAAGAAATAATATTTGACAATACGGAGATTTAAGAATTGGCTAAAACTGTAAAAAAAGTTAAGAAAAAAACACACGTTGATTCTAACGGTGTTGCTCATATAAAAGCAACTTTCAATAACGTTCTTGTTACAATTACAGATATTTATGGAAACACAGTTTCCTGGTCATCTGCAGGTAAGAACGGATTTAAAGGTTCAAGAAAAAATACACCATTTGCTGCACAGGTTTCGGCGGAAGCAGCAGGCAAAGAAGCGTATGATTTGGGAATGAGAAAAATCGAAGTTTTTGTAAAAGGACCTGGTTCCGGAAGAGAAGCAGCGATAAGAGCTTTACACACTGCAGGTTTAACAATTTCATCTATAAAAGATGTTACACCTATTCCTCACAACGGATGCAGACCACCTAAGAAAAGAAGAGTTTAATTTATTGGAGATTCACTAAATGGCAAGATATACTGATTCAGTTTGTAAATTATGTAGAAGAGAAAAGCAGAAACTTTTTCTTAAAGGACAGAAATGCTTTACAGAAAAATGTCCTATCGAACAAAGAAACTATCCTCCAGGACAGCACGGACTATCAAGAAGAGCTAAGGTATCTGAGTATGGAGTTCAGTTAAGAGAAAAACAAAAAATAAAAAGATCATACGGTTTATTAGAAACTCAGTTTAGAAATTATTTTGAAAAAGCTACTAGTCAAAAAGGAAGAACAGGCGAAAACCTTATCAAGCTTTTAGAAAGAAGATTAGATACTGTTGTTTTCAGACTTGGATTTGCATCATCCAGAAAGCAAGCAAGACAACTTATAACACATAGACATATAATTGTAAACAATGTTCCTGTTGATATTCCTGCTTATTTACTAAAAGCCGGTGATGTTATTCAGATAAAAGAAAAAAGTAAAAAATTAGATGCAATTCATAATTCACTTAAGAGAGTAAAAGATAATACATACGGATGGCTTACTGTAGATAAAGCCACACTTTCGGGTACTTTTGTACAAATTCCGGAAAGAGCAGATGTTCCATTGAATGCTAATGAACAATTAGTAGTTGAGCTTTACTCCAAATAAAATTTTTAATTAGAATAAGATAGAGGATAATAATGAGTGTATCATCTTTAAAGATGCCAGAAGCTGTTGTTCTTGATGAAGCCAATTACACAAACTCGTTTGGTAGATTTACATTGCAGCCTCTTGAAAGAGGTTACGGTGTTACATTAGGCAACTCACTTCGCAGGGTGCTTTTGTCATCTCTGCAAGGAGCAGCAATTACTTCCGTTAAGTTTAGCGGAGTTTTGCACGAGTTTACTACAATTGAAGGAGTTGTTGAAGATGTTTCTGAGATTATTTTAAATCTCAAACAAGTTAGAATGAAATTTCTTTCTAAGAAACCAAATAAGATTGATATTTCATTATCCGGACAGGGTGAATGGACTGCCGGTGACATTCAGAAAGCAAGTAATGAAGTTGAAATATTAAATCCTGAATTACATATAGCAACACTAAACAAAAGTGCTAAACTTGATATTGAAATTCGTGTCGGCAAAGGTGTTGGTTATATTCCGGCTCAAGAAAATATTGTACCGGATCAGACAATTGGAGTTATTCCAATCGATTCAATTTTCACTCCAATCAAACTTGTTAAGTATGATGTAGAGAATGTTAGAATTGGTGATAAGAATGATTTTGAAAAATTGACATTAGAGATTAGCACCGATGGTTCAATTACACCTGATGATGCTCTTACACAGGCAGCTAAAATTTTAAGAGAGCATGTTCAATTGTTCATTAATTTTGATATTGAACAGGAAGAAGAAGCAAGTGTTAGCCAAAAAGACAGTGAGTCTGAGAGAATCAAAAAGATACTTTTAACCCCGGTTGATGATCTTGAGTTAAGTGTAAGATCTCATAATTGTCTTAAAGCTGCTAACATTAAAAATTTAGCAGAGTTAGTTAGAAAAGATGAGCAGGAAATGCTCAAGTTCAGAAATTTCGGAAGAAAGTCCTTAGCAGAGTTAATGGAAATTGTTGAAACTCTTGGTCTTGATTTTGGAATGGATGTAGATAAATATATTAAAGAAGATTCTGAATCACATTAATTTAGATAGGTTGCTCAATGAGACACAGCGTTAAAGGAAGAAAATTAGGCAGAACAGCAAGTCATCGTTCAGCTTTGCTAAATGCATTAACTACTTCTCTTTTAAAACATAAAAGAATTAGAACTACTGAGGCAAAAGCTAAAGAAGCCAGAACCTTTATAGAAAAATTAATTACTAAAGCTAAGAAAAACGATTTACACGCCCGTCGCCAGGTAGTGGCTCTTATTAACGATAAAGACGTTGTTAAAGAGCTGTTTAGTGAAATCATTCCTAAGATTGGCGAAAGACCAGGCGGATATACCAGAGTTGTTAAACTTGGCAATCGTAATGGCGATGCTGCACCAATGGCTATTTTGGAATTAGTTGATTACAATGATGTAGCTAATAAAAAAGCTGAAGAACACAAAGCTAAACGTGATCTGAAAGCCAAAGATAAGGCTGATAAAAAGAGCAGCGGAGAAATAGAAGAAGCCAAATTGGTTGAAGAAAAATCTGACGCAAAAAGTAAATAAGAAATAAACTATTTTATTATTGAAAGAGTAATCGGAATTCCGGTTACTCTTTTTTTATTATGTTTGAAAATCAAAAATTCATATTGTCTGCTTTTAGCACTTCTGAACTGCCAAAGGAAAAACTGCCCGAAGTAGTGTTATGCGGCAGGTCCAATGTAGGCAAATCTTCTTTTATCAACTCAATTTTTAATCGAAAAAATCTTGCAAAAACAAGCTCAACGCCGGGTAAAACAAGATCCATTAATTATTACAGTATAGATTCAAAATTTTATATGGTTGATTTACCGGGATACGGTTATGCAAAAATCAGTCAATCTGAAAGAAAAAAATGGGGCTTGCTAATAAATGATTTTTTTTCAACATCAAAGCATATACAACTAACTATTCACCTTATCGATAGCCGGCATAAACCAACAGATTTAGATATAAAATTAAATGATATGCTCAGATCATTAGATATTCCGTACATCGTTTTATTAAATAAATCTGATAAACTAAAACAATCTGAATTCTCTATTGCAAAGAATCGAATCATAGAAATATTTCCAGAGCTTATCCTTAATGAGAACCTGTTTTACTTCTCATCGATTAAAGGCACCGGAAATAAAGAAATTAAAAAACTACTTACCGCATTATTTTATTAAATAGTTTATATCTTTGCTGCACAGAGTTTGTAATTTTTTTAACATAGATATATATTAACCAAGTATTAATCATCTGTAAAACTACTTCTAATGGATAAGAGACAAAGAAAAAGAATACTTATATTTTTGCTTGTACCTGTTCTTGCAATCCTGTTATTTATCACAGATGATTTACTGATACGCGTTATTACAATTGCTGTTATAATTATCTACGTTGCTTTTATTATCTTCTTAAGAGATTCTGTTAGATTTGATGGGCGGTATTCAATCAATGAAAAAGATGATATAGATGATAATTATAACATACCACCCGTTAGTGATCACGATGAATCATTTAAAATTATTTCTAAAACTCCGAATGTAGAAGTAATTACATCCGAGAATTACAAACCAGAATTTAGAACCGCAAAGACAACTCTAATTCCGCCGGACTTACGTGAACGATTTGAAGAAATTGCAAACGAATCTTTACCCCCTGAAATTGGGCACGATGGACAATTTAGTTTTGCCTTAGAAAAAATGTTAACCGTTATTAAAGATGCATACTCAGCTCATACCGCTGTTTTCTTTTGGTATAATAAGAAAAAAGAAAAGCTAACAATTGAAAAGTTTGTATCAGCATCACCGAATGAAATAGCAAAAAGAAAATTTGATATTGAAGACGATATTTTAAGCAAGATTGTTCAGAAAGGTGAGCCTGAATTATTGAGCGATATCTCACCGGCAGCAGAATCCGATGTTATCAGATATTACGATAAGCCGCAAGGGATAAGAAGTTTTGTTGGTGTTCCTCTTTTTTATGAAGGATCATTGATTGCAATAATAGCAGTTGATGCAAAAGTGGGTGATCTTTTTGGTATCGAAACCATTTACTCTCTTGGAAGATTTGTTCGCGTAATAACTATGATAATTCAAATTTTTGAAGAGAAACATTCGGATTCAATATCTCAGCAAAGATTAAAAGGATTGTTAAATCTTATTGGACCTGAAACTAATTTTGATACCGAAGAAGGTGTCCTGAATTCAATGCAAAATGCACTTAGTGATTTAGTTGAATGGGATGCATTTGTTTTCGTTTACTTCAAGCCTGTTGAACAAAAATTTGAAGCTTTTAGAGTTCATAATAAAACATCATTGAAGTACATCGGACAGGGACTGCAAATTGATCTATCAGGAACCCTGGTTGGCAAAGCAATTCTTTCCGGCATTCCTGTAAAGATTGATGACACAGCCGCTAGATAGTTACAAAAGATTTTCAAAATCTGAAGACTTAACATTTGATGGATCGTTTATGGCAATTCCGCTTATGTATGGAACCCAAAATTTTGGTGTACTTTGTTTTGAAAGTTTGAAAAAAAATATTTACACAAATTCTGACGTAAAGTTTCTTAATAATTCTGTTCACATAATTTCTTACATAATATATTCACATTCATCTCAGACACTAATAAAAAGTTTAATCGCACTCGATCTTGAAACAAGAGCATTAAATCACGAAACCTTTAAAGAAAGATTGAGCTCAGATCTTTATAAAGCGCATTCGCTCAATGTGCCCGGTGCATTAGCATTAATTAAGATAGATGAATTTCTTGAGCAGGAATCTTTATTTGATGGTGATCCGTTACCAAAGGTTTTAAAGGTTGTTGCTGAATCAATTGCTAAGGAAATGACTCCACTGAATATTTTTGGCAGAGTTGATGATAAACTTTTTGCAGTTTATTTCTTTAATACTGATGCAAAAAATGTTTTTATCTGGGCAGAAAAACTTCGTGTAAAAATTGCGAGGAAACCAATCGCTATTGTCTCTAAACAAAATACTTATACTGTTTCAATTGGTGTTGCATCAACGCACGGAAAACTTGATACCGATGAAGTTTTTAATAATGCTGAATTAGCATTACAGAAGGCAGTTGAAAAAGGCGGAAACGCTGTAAGAAATATTAACTAATCTTTTCTCTCTCCTAATGTAAATCTATTATGAATAATTTTTTTATTATCGTTCTTGATGGCGTTGGTGTTGGTGAATTGCCTGATGCCGATTTGTACGGCGATACTGGAAGCAATACACTTGGTAATATTGCAAACTCAATTAATGGTTTAAACCTACCTAATTTTCAGAAGCTTGGATTAGGAAATATAATACCGATTAAAGGATTAAGTGAAAATCATAACCCTTTGGCTTCATTCGGTAAGATGAGTGAACTTTCAAAAGGTAAAGACAGCACAACAGGGCATTGGGAGTTAAGCGGATTGTTTGTTGATACTGATTTTGATTACTTCCCGAATGGTTTTCCTAAAAATATTATGGATAAATTTTTAGAAACCACCGGTTGTAAAGGATTTCTCGGAAATAAAGCTGCTTCGGGTACAGAGATTATTAAAGAGCTTGGCGATGAACACGTTAAAACCGGTTATCCAATTATTTATACATCAGCGGATTCGGTTTTTCAAATCGCGGCGCATCAGGAAATCATTCCATTAGAAAAACTTTATGAGATTTGTGATAAAACAAGAAATGAAGTTTTGGTTGATCCATTAAAAGTTGGAAGAGTTATTGCCAGACCTTTTTTAGGTAAAAGTGGAAGTTATGAAAGAACCGTTTATCGAAAAGATTATTCATTAGATCCTCCATCTGAAACGGTACTTGATCTTTTGCAGAAAAATAAAATTAATACTGTTGCGATCGGAAAAATTAATGATCTTTTTAACTATCGCGGAATATCTGTTCAAGTAAAATCTAAATCCAACAGAGAAGGATTTGAGCAGCTAATAAAGGCTTCAAACGAATATCAAAACAGTTTAATATTTATAAACCTGGTTGATTTTGATGTCTATTTTGGGCATCGAAATGATGTTGATGGATTTGCGACAGCTTTAAAAGAACTTGACGACTGGTTACCTGAGTTCCTTGAAAATCTTCATCCTACAGATAGAGTTATTTTTACTGCCGATCATGGAAACGATCCCACTACGCCGAGCACCGATCACAGCAGAGAATATGTTCCGGTTTTATATTTTGGAAAAAATAAGTCTGTTACAAATTTGGGAATCAGGAATACTTTTTCAGATGTTGGAAAAACTGCTGCCGATTATTTTAAGATTAAAAATGATTTGAGAGGCACAAGTTTCTTAAATGAGTAATTCTGAAAATGTAAATCATGCTCTAAGTAATGATGAACTGGTTGATAAAGAATTAATAAAGCGAATAATTGAAATTCAAGATTTGCCGGAAGAAGTGGTTATAAAATTTATTAAAGCTGCAGGTTCTCTTTCATCAACAAACTTTGGTAAAAGTAAAACGAATGCAGAAAAAAATAATTCCTAAGTTTTTACTGGAAACTGACATACTCATAGAATACTTAACTTTTAATAATTCTGGGAGTAAACCATTTCTTTTAAAGCTGATGCAAAAGGGGATTTGTTTCACTTCCGTTCTAAATGCTTCGGAATTATTTATGGCTGCCAAAACCGATTTTGAAAAAGAAAAAGTTAGAGATTTATTAAACGCAATTAATGTTCTTGGATTGCATGCACGCTACAGTCTATCAATCTCAAATTGTATAGATAATTTTAAAAATATCCGCGATGCACTGTTTTATGTTTTAGCAGAACAAAATCGTTTAATAATCGTCAGTTTAAATCCTCATAAATATGATGGTTTGAGGGTAAATTCGATCCATCCTGAAGTGATTGAATAACTAATCAGAAAACCCCAAACTAAGTTCGCTCTTTATTTTAAATCATTTCATCTCTATTTTTAATTGAAGCAAAGATAATTTAATAGTTATACATCAATTACTGTCTGAATTTATTTTGCCATCAACTCAGTAATACATTAGAGATGATGAAATGAGAATAGTTAAACAATTTACAAATCGGGAAAATCAGTCGTTAGATAAATACCTTCAGGAAATAGGTAAAGTTGAATTACTGACAGCCGAACAGGAGATCGAACTTGCAATTCGCATGAAGAATGGCGACGAATCTGCAATGGAAATGCTTACAAAAGCTAATCTGCGTTTTGTTGTTAGCGTTGCCAAACAATATCAAAATCAGGGGTTATCGCTTGGAGATTTGATTAATGAAGGTAATGTGGGATTGATTAAAGCGGCAAGACGTTTTGATGAAACACGCGGCTTCAAATTTATTTCTTATGCAGTTTGGTGGATAAGGCAATCTATTTTACAGGCTTTGGCTGAGCAGTCCAGAATAGTAAGACTTCCGTTAAATAGAATTGGTGCAATTAATAAAATTGGGAAAGCATACAGTAATTTAAAACAGGAATTTGAAAGAGAACCAAGTGCCGAAGAAATAGCCCAATCACTTGAAATGGATGTGGATGAAATTTCCGAAACAATGAAAATTTATGGTAAGCAGGTTTCTGTTGATGCGCCATTTTTTTTGGGAGATGAAAATAGTTTATTGGATGTTATTCAAAACGAAGAAATGCCGGCTCCTGATACTGAACTTATTTCTGAATCATTAAAAACTGAAATTAAAAGTGTTCTTGCAATTCTTCCGGACCGTGAGGCTGAAGTTATTAAATTATATTTTGGATTGGATGGAGAGAATCCTTTAACATTGGAAGAAATTGGTGATAAGTTTAATCTAACCAGAGAAAGAGTTAGACAGATAAAAGAAAAAGCTATTAGAAGATTAAGACACAATTCTAGAAGTAAAATACTAAAATCATATCTTGGATAATAAATGATTGTTATAAATAAGTTGTTTGTACATTTAATAACAGTAATTACTGCACTTACTTTAATTGGATGTTCGGGTTCATCAAGTTCACTTAGATATAATAATGATAATCAAACCGAAAAATCAGAAGAAAATACTGATACAAGATATGCTTCACAAAATAACAAGTCTATCGATGATACTTCAATAGTTTTTGATGATGAGATTCCTGAATATCAGGATCCAAGTGATTTGCCTGAAGATGAATCAAAAATTGATCTGACAGCATTGATGAAAAATCTTGATCAAAAATCTTCAGGTTCTGGTGCTGATGCGCTTGTTTCGAGTAAGAGAGAAGTAATGTTGATGGAAATAATCAAGTATATGGATACACCTTATAAATTTGGTGGAAATTCTTTGAATGGAATTGATTGCAGCGCATTCACTCAAAATGTTTATCAAAGCGCCTGGATGTTGAGCATAAACAGATCAGCAAGAGATCAGTATCAACAGGGAATTGTAATTGAGAATAGGAATGAATTGGAATTTGGTGATCTTGTCTTTTTCAATACACGAAAAAGAGTTAAACCCGGACACGTTGGTATTTATATTGGCGATAATTTATTTGCACACGCATCAAGTAAAAATGGTGTTACAATTTCTTCTCTTGATCATGATTATTATAATAAAAGATATATGGGTGCTCGGAGAATTGAAGAAGAATAAAATCCACTGAAATATTTAAACAAAAAAAGCTGCCCAATTAGAGCAGCTTTTTTATTAACAAAACAGTTTTAATTGCATCAACTACAACCGGTAGTAGAACCGCAAGTCATACACTTCAAGCAAGTTCCATTCCTAACCATTGTTATGCTTTGACACTCAGGACAAATATCCCCGGTATAACCACTTTCTATAGCACGTTTAACTTTAGTTGTCATATTATTGACTGTTTGGGTTGATCGCTCCTGAGTTGCAGTAACTTTTGAACCGGGTGAAAAACTGTATTTTTCAGGATGATCCTTATCAAGTTCAACAAGACGTTCGCTTATAATTTCTTCACTTTCGAATTCTGGTTCACTTAACTTCTTAATAATTCCTCTTGAAGCTTTTGATGTAATTTCATCAGTATCTACATGTGAAAGATCATTTCTACCAAGATATGTTACAGCAAGTTCTCTGAAAATATAATCAATTACAGAAGTAGCCATTTTAATTTTATCATTGCCGGTTACAATTCCACTTGGTTCAAATCTTGTAAACACAAAAGCATCAGTAAACTCCTCTAACGGAACGCCATGCTGCAATCCCAAAGAAATTGAAATTGCAAAACAGTTTATCAAACTTCTAAAAGACGCACCTTCGCGGTGCATATCTATAAATATTTCGCCTAATTGTCCGTTGTCATATTCACCGGTTCTGATATAAACGGATTGACCGTTAATTTTAGCTTTCTGCGTATAGCCTGATCTTCTATCCGGTAATCTTCTTCTTTTAGCAATGTATCTGTGTATAATTTTTTCAGCAACCTTAACAATATCGTTTTTCTCTTTATCTTCCATTAATGCTTCAATATCTTCATCGCTCATAGTGTTTAGAGGCTGAGATAGTTTTGATCCATCGCGATAAAGAGCATTTGCCTTAACACCAAGTTTCCAGCTTTGCATATAAGCATCTTTTATATCTTCAACACCTGCATTGCCGGGAAGATTTATTGTTTTTGAAATTGCACCTGAAATAAACGGCTGTGCTGATGCCATCATTTTAATATGTGCAAGCGGACGAATAAATCTGGTTCCTTTTTTACCGCATTTGTTTGCGCAATCAAAAATTGAATAGTGATCGTGTTTAAGGAATGGTGCGCCTTCAATTGTCATCGTACCACAAACGTAATCATTAGCAGATGAAATTTCTGTTTTGGAAAAACCAAGTTTACTTAAAACATCAAAATCAAATGAGTTTATTTCATCTTCGTTAAATCCCAAAGTTTTTACTAAGAAATCTGTACCGAGCGAAAATTTGTTGAATGCAAAAGTTATATCAAAAACTGATGGAAGTGATTTATCTATCTTTGAAATTATCTCATCAGTAAATCCTTTTGCTTTTAAAGATTGAGGATTGATATAAGGACAACCATCCAATGAACCCGAACCTTTTGCATATCTGATTATTTCACTTATCTGATCTTTATTATATCCTAACTTTTCTAATGCAGGTGGAATTGATTGATTTATAATCTTAAAGTATCCACCGCCAGCTAATTTCTTAAACTTTACCAACGCAAAATCAGGTTCAACACCGGTTGTGTCACAATCCATAACTAGTCCAATTGTTCCTGTAGGTGCGATTACGGTAACCTGTGCATTTCTGAACCCGTACAGCTCACCAAGTTCAACAGCCTTGTCAGCATCTTCTCTGGCTGCTTTAAGCAGATCAGAAGGGCAGTATTGAGGATTGATTCCAACAGGATAAATTGATAATCCTTCATATTCTTCATTTGGAACATTGTATGATGCTCTTCTATGATTTCTGAGAACACGCAGCATATTGGTTTTGTTCTCTTCATATCTTGGGAAAGGTCCAGCTTGTTTTGCAAGTTCTGCAGAAGTTGCATAAGAAGTCATATGCATAATTGATGTTAATGCACCACAGATTGCAAATCCTTCTCGACTGTCGTAAGCAATACCTTGAAGCATTAATAATGTTCCGAGATTTGCATAACCCAAACCAAGTGTTCTATATTCATAACTTAATTGAGCAATTTCTTTACTAGGAAATTGTGCCATCAAAACACTTATCTCAAGAACCATAGTCCAGATTCTTGTTGCATGTCTATAAGCATGAATATTGAATTCATGTTTTTCCTGATCATAAAACTTAACAAGATTTAAAGATGCAAGATTACAAGCAGTATCATCTAAGAACATATATTCACTGCAAGGATTTGATGCTTTTATTTCACCGCCAGCGGGACAAGTATGCCACTCATTAATTGTTGTGTGATATTGAATTCCGGGATCAGCGCAAGACCAGGCTGAGTAAGCAATTTGATCCCATAAATCTCTTGCCTTTAAAGTTTTGCATGCTTTAGGATTTCTTTTCTCTTTCTTCGCTTTTCTTTTTTCTGTTCGCCAGTAAAGATTCCAGTTTCCATCTGTAAGTACTGCGGTCATAAATTCGTTTGTAACACGAACAGAGTTGTTTGAATTTTGTCCTGATACAGTTGCATAAGCTTCCGAGTTCCAATCAGTATCATAGATAGGAAACTCTATAGATTTAAATCCCAATTTTGCAAGATGTATAACTCGCTCGATATAATTATTAGAGATCTGAGCTTTTCTTGCCTCTAAAACTGCGTAGCTTAATTTCTTGTTTAGTTTTTTATTGAATCGATCGTTTTCAGGATGTTCATCATAACAAGCTTTCATAATATTATTAAGATGAAGATTGCAGAGTTTAGAGCCTGCAACAATAGCGGCAACTTTTTGTTCTTCGATAACTTTCCAATTAATATATTCTTCAATATCAGGATGATCGAGATCGAGAGTTACCATTTTAGCTGCTCGTCTTGTTGTTCCGCCTGATTTAATCGCACCGGCAGATCTATCTCCGATTTTTAGAAAAGACATCAAGCCTGAAGATTTTCCGCCGCCGCTTAATGATTCACTCGCACCTCTTAGTTCAGAAAAGTTTGATCCTGTGCCTGAGCCGTATTTAAATAATCTGGCTTCACGAACCCAAAGATCCATTATGCCGCCTTCATTAACCAGATCATCACTTACAGATTGGATAAAACATGCATGCGGTTGTGGATGAGTATAAGCATCTTCGGATTTGGTTAATTCTCCGGTTTGATAATCAACGTAATAATGTCCTTGAGAAGGACCTGTAATTCCATATGCCCAGTTTAAACCTGTGTTGAACCATTGAGGACTATTTGGTGCAGCCATCTGATTTGCAAACATGTACATCAATTCATCATAGAAAGTTTTTGCATCTTCTTCAGAATCAAAATAATTTGCTTTCCATCCCCAGTAAGTCCAGGTTCCTGCTAATCGATGGAACACTTGTTTGGAATCGGTTTCAGAAGTAAACCTATCATTTTCAGGAAGTTCCTGCAATCGTTCTGCGTCAGCAACTGAAGGCTGAAGCCATTTTGGAACACCTTTTTCATTTACTTTTTTAAGAAGTTTTGGAATGCCTGCTTTTCTAAAATATTTTTGAGCAATAATATCTGTGGCAACCTGCGACCACGCTTTTGGCACCGAAACATTTTCCATTCTAAAAACACTTGAACCGTCAGGATTTTTTATCTCAGAAGTTCTTTTAGAAAATTCAAAAGATGATAGAGGATCCTTTCCCTGTGCGGTAAAAAATCTGTTAATCTGCATCCAACTCTCCAGAGGATAGACTAGTTAATAAAAAAACTATTTATGTTAATTAAGGTTAGAAGTGATCCGGGATTTTTGAGCGATGCTTTGCAATTAAAAAAACTTAATATGTTTATTACATCTCTCATCAGCAATTCACATCAGAAACTATTAAAAAAAATTATAAATAAAAAACTGAAAGTAGAGTAAATTTATTTTTTATTTTATCACTTAATTTTCAAATCGAAAATGAAAATAATTTTATAAAAAAACAAATTATATTTTATACAACTTACTCTTGACAATAAATTAATTTTAGCATCATTCGAAAATCACAACATCTTCATCAAAAATAATTACCGCTTAAAATAAATATATCTTTTAATTCTTGATTAGTTGCTATCTTTAACATGATTTTAATCAATTTTTTGAAAGATTTATATTGAACGGCGACAAGATAATCGAGATTAACTCATTAACCAAAGACTTCAAAGATTTACGCGCTGTAAACAGTCTTAATCTTAACGTTTTTGAAGGAGATGTATTTGGGTTTTTAGGTCCGAATGGAGCGGGTAAAAGCACAACTATACGAATGCTATTATCGCTAATAAAACCAACCGAAGGAAGCATAAAACTATTTGATAAAACTCTTCAAAAAAATCGTATTGAAATTCTTAAAAGAATCGGTGCGATTGTAGAAAAGCCTGATTTCTACGGTTATTTATCAGCATATAAAAATCTTGAAATTCTCGGAAAAATTTCCGGTAAAGAAATAAGCAAAAACAGAATTATGGAAGTGCTTGAACTTGTTGGTTTGAGCAAACGTTACAAAAGTAAAGTTAAAACTTTTTCACACGGAATGAAGCAGCGATTAGGATTAGGACAAGCATTACTTCACAATCCCGATTTGATAATTCTTGACGAACCAACTACGGGTTTGGATCCGCAGGGAATGAAAGAAATTCGTGATCTTATTTTACATCTAAGCAAAGTTGAAAAGAAAACAATTTTTCTCTCATCACACATACTTTCTGAAGTTGAACTTGTTGCAAATAGAATGATTATTATAAATAAAGGAACAACAAAAGTTGAAGGTTATGTTAAAGATTTGCTTAATGCTAAAAAACTTAAAGTTTCTTTTGAAGTAAATGATGAAGAAAAAACTAATCGTCTTTTAGCTCAATCTGATTGGATAAAAAAACTTGAATCGCAGGCAAAAACAATATTTATGTTTTCGCTTGAGAATGATGAGATTGCTGATCTTAATAGATATCTTGTTGAAAATGGAATTGCTGTTAGTGCAGTTATTCCAACAAGATCGCTTGAGGATTATTTCTTAAAAATTACTGAAGAGGTTGTCTGATGTTGACGCTTATCCAAATTGAATTATACAAGATTTTTAAGAAATGGCGAACTTATATCGGATTTATAGCAATTGGAGTTTTGGTTCCCATCATTCATACTGCAATGGTTTTTGAGGGAAGTCACACATCTAAATTTTATGACTCGAAACATTCAAGAATCATTTTTCTTTGTTGGGAATTTATTAAACGGCTATTTAGTTTCTTATTTCATCTTAACAAGTCTTGCTGTGCATATTCCGTTTTTAATTGCACTTGTTGCCGGTGATTTACTTGCAGGTGAAGCAACTGCCGGAACTTACAGGATGTTAATAACCCGACCAATTTCCAGAACTCAGATAATCACTTCAAAATTTTTGGCAGGAATTATTTACACAAATCTATTAATACTTTGGCTTGCTGTTATGAGCCTGGTTGTTGGATTGATAATTTTTGGAACAGGTGAACTTCTAGTCATAAGTAATCAAACAGTTATAATTTTTGAAAAGAGTGATATTCTTTGGCGCTTTCTTTTAGCTTATGGTTTTGCATCGCTCGGAATGTCCGTAGTTGCAAGTCTTGCTTTTTTATTTTCATCTTTAGTCGAAAATTCCATTGGACCAATTGTAAGTACGATGGCTGTAATAATTGTATTTATAATTCTATCCGCAATTAACATTGATTTTTTTCAAACGATTAAACCATACTTATTTACAAATTATATACTTTCCTGGAGATTATTTTTTGATGATCCCGTGGATTTTACTGAGATAACAAAAGCCACTTTAATATTAGCCGGACACATTGCCATATTTTTTTCATTGGCACTGTATTTATTCAAACGAAAAGATATTTTAACATAACTTGAGGATATGATGAAATTATTGATCGCTCTATTATTTATTACTATTCAAATGGGTTTCTCACAATCAAAAAATCCTGATGAGATTATTAATGGCGTAATTACAAATTTTAATAAAGTTAACGATTACCAGGTTGATGTAAACATTAAAGTTGATGTTGAATTTATTAAGGTTCCTGAAACAAAAGCTAAAATTTATTTTAAGCAGCCGGATAAAGTCCACCTTAAAGCAGAAGGATTTGCGATGCTTCCTAAAAATGGAATGGAGTTTTCTCCTTCATCATTAATTAAAAAAGATTATACGGCAATTTATGAGCAGGATGTTGATTTGAATGGATATAAAACTTCAATCGTTAAGGTTATTCCTCTTGGTGATCAGGGAGAAGTAATACTTTCAACTTTATGGATAGATCAAAAGAAACAAGTTATTAGAAAAGTTGAATCCACTACCAAAACAAACGGTACTTTTACTATAGATTTTACTTTTGATGATAAAATAAAATATCCGCTTCCATCAAAAATTATTTTTTCTTTTAATATGGATAAGATGAATCTTCCTTCAACGATAACTGGTGAGACCAATAATGAAAATCCTGATAAGAAGAATAAAAATATTGGCTCTACAACAAAGGGACAAGTGATAGTTAATTATTCAAATTATGTGGTTAACAAAGGTGTACCGGATTCAATTTTTGAAGAGAAAAATAAAAAGGATAAATAAAGAGAGACTTCTGAAAAATTCAGCGGCGGTATTGGTCTTAGTTTGAGGAAAACTAATCTATCTTAAAGTAATGAGGGTTCTTTTTACCGCCGCTAATCTTAACTATTTCGATAGCAAAGTATATTTTCTTAATACCGGAATAAAGTCATTTAACGGTTGTATAAAAAAAATGGGATGATTATTAATCTCTACTTAATTTCAATTTCAACCACTTTACCATCATCATTTAATACAAATTTTGCATCCTGCCAGGAAGGTGGACCGAACATACTTCGGGCATTATTTGAAAAGCCATAATCTTCAACCGGAATTCCAAGAATGTTTGTATTCAAATCATCATTAGAATCTTCATCATGAAAAGCCTTAATTGCATATTCACCAAATGGTAAATCTTCAAATTCAATTATAGCAGTATTTTTATTTATTGAGATTGATTTTCCTATAAAAGGTGATTTATGGTCTTTATAGTTTGCATCAGAATTACATAATGCAATTATGACCTTACCATCATCCGAACTCATTCCATTAAATTTTACTACTAAAGTACCTCGCTTTTTTGCACCATCGGATGAAAATATGGATACGGAAAAAGTAAATAATAAAATGAAAGAAAAATAAATAATGCGCTTCACTGATAATCCTAATAATTGTTATTCGTATTTTTTAAAAATTACTGTCGTATTATGTCCACCAAATCCAAAAGCGTTACTAACTGCGTAGTTAACTTTTCTTTCCTGAGGCTTATTAAAAGTATAATTTAAATCACAGTCAGGATCAGGATTTGCAAAGTTAATAGTTGGCGGTATCTTATCATTTACCACAGCAAGAATTGATGCTATTGCTTCAACAGCACCAGCAGCACCTAATAAATGTCCAGTCATACTCTTTGTTGATGAGACATTCAGTTTATATGCATAATCACCAAACACTTTTTTTATCGCTTTAGTTTCACCAATATCACCAAGCGGAGTAGAAGTTCCGTGCATATTAACATAATCAATCTCTTCTGGTTTGATTCCAGCTTGTTCAATCGCCATTTTCATCGATAAAATGGCTCCAGTACCTTCGGGATGCGGAGCTGTAATGTGATGTGCATCAGCAGATAATCCTGCACCCACAATTTCACAATAGATTTTTGCATTACGTTTTAATGCATGTTCCAGTTCTTCAAGAATCAATGCGCCGCCGCCTTCACCCATTACAAATCCATCACGAGTTGCATCAAAAGGACGGCTTGCTGTTTCTGGTGAATCATTCCTTGTGGATAAGGCTCTGCTTGCATTAAATCCGCCCATACCAAGTTCAGAAATAGAAGCCTCACTTCCGCCTGTAATCATTACATCCGCCATACCAAATTTTATCATCAGAAAACTATCTATCATATTATTGTTTCCTGTAGCGCAGGCAGAAACTGTGCAGTAATTTGGTCCTCGGAAACCATATTGCATAGAAATATGCCCCGCGGCAATATCAGGAATAAGCATTGGGATAAAGAATGGAGAAATTCTGCCGGGACCTTGCTCACGATTTATTACTGCCTGATCATAAAAAGTTTGAATACCGCCAATACCGCTTCCGAAGATAACACCGATTCGGTTTTTCTCTTCCTCAGAAAGTTTTTCCGGCTGTAAGTTTCCATCTTCTACTGCCTGACGAGCGGAGACCAAAGCATACTGTGCAAATGGATCTAATCTACGTGCAGTTTTCTTATCCAGAAAATTTAAAGGATCAAAGTCTTTTAACTCGCAGGCAAATTTTGTTTCAATTTTTGATGTATCAAATTGCTTTATCATTGCAGCACCGCTTTTGCAATCCATCATACCATTCCAGAATTCATTTACAGTTAATCCAATTGGAGTTAAAGCTCCCATTCCTGTTACAACTACTCTTCTGTTTTTGTCAGACATTTGTATCCTCTTTTAAGGTTAAAAATTTTAGTTTCTTGTTGATAATTTGAAGGCAAAAATAATGAATTTTAAGCAAAAGCTTAAGCGAAAGTTGATACACTGAATTGATTGAATTGGCAAAGAATAAACTCAAAATTTATCAGCGGTAAGTCTGAAAATAGTCCAATCATCTAAAGGTTTTGCTCCAATTTTTTTATAGAAATCTATTGCTGTCTCATTCCAATCTAAAACGGACCATTCAACTCTTCCATAATTTCGTTCTTTTGCTATTGAAATGATTTTATCGAGCAGAGCTTTCCCAATTCCTTTTCCACGCATATCGGGTTTTACATATAGGTCTTCAAGATAGATTCCGGGTTTACCAAGAAAAGTTGAAAAGTTTTTGAAGAATAATGCTTGTCCAACTACTTCGTGTTCATACTCTGCAAGAAGAATTTCTACAAATTTATCTTTACCAAATAATGTGTTTCGTAGTTCATCTTCTGAAGTTTTTATTTGATCCGCAAGTTTTTCAAATTCTGCTAATTCTTTAATCAGTGCAAATATAACCGGAACATCATTCTCGGTTGCTGAGCGAATAAAAATTTTAGTATTCATAAATTTTAATTTGTTGGAAAAGGAAGATTTGGTTTCAAAATATCTTTTATCTTTTCAAAAGAAATTTCTGTAGTTATTTCACCCATAGACCAGGGTCCTATTTCATAAGGATCAAACTGAAGAACGAGCATTCCTGGTACAATATAAAAATCCTGATCTTCGGGAATGTTAATTTCATCTTCAAATAATCCAGCTTCGATTATTGAATTAGCTTCAAACTTTTCTAGAATTGCCTGCTCGCATTCATAGGCTAAAAGATCGAACGAATCTTCTTTAATAATATCTTTTAACGATAAAACTTTTCCATCTTTCATATCGATGTTATATCCGAGTGCAAAATAATTTCCGTGTGCTCCGCCTGTAAACTGATAATGACTTAATACAATACTTATAAAATCTTTGGAATTAAACTCAGTTTGAAATCCTGTTTCAAAAGTGTATTGTATTTCATAAGGATAATCTTCAAAGAATGCGCTGTCTGATTTGACCTCCTCAAACCACGTAATTGATTGTTTAAATTCTTCTTCTAAAAATAAATTAACTTTTGTTTTAACAGAGTTATTGTCAAACTCAGCAATTTGCGGATAATCGATATTGATAATCGCTGTGCTGTCGGTTGTGCTGTTTGAATAACTCATTGTCTTTATTATAAGTGTATCTGCTTTGTTTAGATTTTGGTCGGAAGTAACACAACTGTTAGCGGATAACGCACTGCTGATAATAAGTGAGTAAAAGACGACAAATAATTTTTTCATTGATATAAAACCTTTCAAAATAATTAAGGTTTAGTCTGTTTTATTTTTCTATCAACTAAATACTTTTCTAAATACAAAACACCGGAAGCAAACAGATATCCAAAAGCTAATCCAATTACTGCTCCTCCCAAAATATCCGATGGATAATGTAATCCTAAATAAACCCTTGAAATTGAAATTAGTGAAGCTGTGATAAAAAGAATCCACTTTAATTTTGGAAATAATCTGTAAAAAAAGATCGCTGCCGCAAAATTGTTCAAAGCATGATTAGAGGGAAACGAATACGAACCTGTGCATCCAAGTGGAGTCAAAACATCAGTTAGAAAATTGCACGGTCGCGGTCTTGCAAAATATTCTTTTAACAATCTATAACCTGTCTGATCAGTAACAACTATTAATAAGATAACTCCAATTACAGCCAGTTTCCCTTTAATGCCGCCTTTTGTAAAACTAATTCCCAGTAAAATAAGATAAGTTATGTACCAGTTATTTACGTTTGTAATAATGGAGAAAAATTTGTCTAAGAATCCAACCGAAAGGGTGTGATTGAAAAAGTAAAAAACTACCAGATCGATTGAGTACAAAAAATCTATCATAAAAATATTTTGAAAAATTGTTATTGTTAAGATAGAAATGATAAATCAATTTATCATAAAAATTATGTAAATTTATCCTGATCTTTAAGAGTAAAAGATGAACAACAACAAATCTCTTATAGGTTTTATATATAATCCAACGCATTCTTTTGCGAAAGAGAGGTATGATCGTATCAAAGAAGAATCAGGTAAATATTTAGTTACTCCATTAAAAGTTATTGCATTAATGGTTGCTATTTCAGGTATCTTTGCAATGATTTTTGAAGTTCGACATCACGCTGAATTTGCATATGAAATTTACTTCGTCAGACTTATTGCAACTCTTATTGCATTTATAGTTTTAGTTTTTCTTAATTCTAAAAATGCAATACGTTATTCCATTCCATTGGTGCACATTCTGCTTCTCACGCATTATCGCTTCATCTGCATTAATGATACTGTTAATGCCAAACTCGCTTATTGTTAACTCCCAGATAGTTGGACTGATGATTTTTACATCAGCAATGTTTCTTAATTGGGAAATAAAAAACCAGATTCTTGTTGCAATCTACTACAACATTGTATTCGCAGTTGCAATTCTGTTTAATGATCAGAAAATATACTTTTTGCCAAATATGTTTGAATCTCTGATCTTCGTTTTGTTCCTAAGTTTACTTTCTGTGGTTGGCAGTGCAATTAATTTTAGAATGCGTTTGCAGGTGGCAGAAAATGCTCTGCGTGTTGAGCAATCAGAAAAAAAATTCAGATCGATATTTAATAATTCTTCAGATGGAATATTTCAATCAACATTGGATGGGGATTTTATTACTGCTAACCAATCCTTGGTAAAAATGTTTGGTTATGAAAATCTGGACGATCTTATTATTACCAGAGTAACTGACTATTATAAAAACAAATCTGATAGAGACAAATTATTAGCTGAAGTAAAAAAGAATGGCGCTGTTGAAAATTATATTACAACTCTTGTTGATAAAAATAAAAAAGATATTACTGTTAAAATGAATGTCCGTTCTGTTAGTAATGATCTGCCCGATAAACATTATCTAGAAGGAACAATCCGTGATGTTTCTGCTGAAATATCAGCACAGAAATTACGTGAACAAGCTGAACTTGAACTTAAAACTGAAAAAGAAAAATCCGATGCACTTGCTAAAGAAGCAATGAAATTAAGTACTGCAAAGAGCAGGTTTCTTGCTAATATGAGTCACGAAATACGAACACCAATGAATGGCATAGTTGGATTTTTAGCATTGATTGAAAATGAATCTTATCAGAATCCAGAGGAATTAAAACAGTTTGTACGTAATGCAAAAATGTCTGCTGAATCACTACTTGATACAATTAATGCAGTTCTAGATTTATCAAAAATTGAAGCAGGAAAAATTGAACTTGAAAATCTTAACTTCAATCTTAAAAAAGTTGTAACGCAGGCTATCTCAATTGTAAGTCCTAAAGCAAAAGAAAAATCATTAAACATTTCATACGAATTACCGGAGGATAAAAATCTTAACTTTATCGGTGATCCGACTCGAATTAGACAGATATTCCTTAACCTTTTAAGTAATGGCGTAAAGTTTACTCAAGAAGGTGAAATAAAAATTATTGTTAAAACCACTGAATTGGAAAATAGTAAAGTAAAAATAAGTACTTCTATTTTGGATTCAGGTATAGGAATTCCTGCAGATAAAATTAAGGAGCTGTTTAAGCCTTTCTCACAAATTACAGGAAAAGAAGGAAGTAGTTTGGGCGGCACCGGATTAGGTTTGGTTATCTGTAAAGAGTTTACAAATCTTATGGAAGGCGATATATCTGTAACCAGCATACATGGAGAGGGAAGCAGATTTGATTTTCAGATTGTTGTACAAAAACAAGAAGAAGATAAGTCGCAGATAAAATCTGAACAAGAAAAAAATGCAATGGCTGAAATTGAAGAGACTCAGTTTTCAGATTCAGATATCAAACTCCATATTCCTAAAAGAAAAACATTTAAAATTCTTCTTGCAGAAGATAATCTTATAAATCAGAAAGTTGCAATCAGAACTCTTAACTCTGCAGGATATTATGTGGATGCCGTTATGAATGGTGAACAGGCAGTTCGTGCGCATACACAGAATCACTACGATTTAATTCTAATGGATGTTCAAATGCCGGATGTTGATGGTTTTGCAGCAACCAAAATGATAAGAGCATTACCGGAACCAAAAAATAAAATTCCAATTATTGCAATTACCGCACACGCACTTATTGGTGATCGTGAACGTTGCATTGAAGCGGGTATGGATGAATATGTGCCCAAGCCAATGGTTGCACGCGATATTATAAGAATGATAGATCACTTTTTAAAGATTGATTATACTGATAATAAAAAATTAAAAGATGAAGTGTACGATTTACGATTATTTGATTTTGAAAGATTAAAACAAATCAGCCTTGGTGATGAAGTTTTTGAAAAAGATTTGCTTAGTGATTATCTAATTGATGCCGAACATAAGCTGCAATCACTTCGTGAACTCTATGCTTCTGCTGAAGTAAAAAAAATAGTTGATATGGCACATACACTTAAAGGATCAAGTTACTCAGTTGGTGCAAAGTTAGTTGGAGATGAATCACTTGGTATAGAGCTTTCTGCAAAGAATAATGATCTTGAAAATGTTGAGGAAAGATTAACCAAACTTGCTAAATCAATCAGAGAAACCCGCGAAGTTCTTAAGAATAAAATATAAAAATATTTAGAGGTTGTCTCAGAAGGATTGTTTTGTCACCCTGAACTCGTTTCAGGGTCTAAATTTAAATATAAATCGAACCATTAGATTCCGAAATAAACCTGTCTGCCGATAGGCAAGATTCGGAATGACACTTCTGAGACTGCCTCTTCTTATCAAATTCTCTAATTAAAATCCTTCAAAACTTTTCTGATAATACTTAACTGCCAAATCAATTTCATCTTTTGTTATAACAAGTGGTGGTGCAAATCTAATAATATCACCGTGAGTCGGTTTTGCAAGCATTCCGTTTTCTTTTAATGCAACACAAACATCCCATGCAGTTTTTCCGCTCTTTGCTGGTTTGATTACAATCGCATTCAACAATCCTTTACCGCGCACTAAAGTAAGATGCTCAAACTCATTAACCATTTTCTGAACTTCTGATCTGAAATAAGCACCCATTGCAAAAGCATTTTCCGCAAGCTTTTCTTCAATCAAAACTTTTAAAGATGCGATAGCAACTCGTGCTGCAAGTGGATTTCCGCCAAACGTAGAACCATGCTGCCCGGGTTTTATTGTTAGCATAATTTCATCATTAGCAAGTGCTGCAGAAACCGGCATCGTTCCACCGGATAAAGCTTTACCAAGAATTAAAATATCCGGTTTAACATCTTCATAATCTGAAGCTAACATTTTACCTGTTCTCGCTAATCCTGTTTGAACTTCATCGCAGATGAGGAGAACATTTTTTGCTTTACAAAGTTCGTGTGCTTTCTTTAAGTAACCATCATCAGGAACAAAAACACCAGCTTCACCTTGTATTGGTTCAACTAAAAATGCTGCAACGTTTGGATCTTCCAATGCTTTTTCTAACGCAGCAATATTGTTGTAAGGAATTTTTTCAAATCCCGGTACAAATGGACCAAATCCTTCATAACAATCAGGATCAGTAGAAGCAGAAACAGCCATCATTGTTCTGCCGTGAAAGTTTTCATTGGCTACAATAATTTTTGCTTCGTACTTTTTAATTCCTTTTACATCGTAAGCCCATTTGCGTGCAAGCTTAACTGCCGTTTCATCACCTTCAACACCGGTGTTCATAGGAAGAACTTTATCGTATCCAAAAAGTTCTGTTACAAATTTTTCATATTCGCCAAGAACATTATTATAAAATGCACGTGATGTTAAGTGTTAAAGTTTGTGCCTGCTCAATCAAGTGTGTTGTATAATTTTGGGATGACAATGTCCCTGGTTAACTGCCGAGTAAGCAGAAAGAAAATCAAGATATTTTTTACCTTCAACATCCCAAACCCAAACACCTTTACCTTTTGCAATTACAACTTCAAGCGGATGATAATTATGAGCACCGTATTTGTGCTCTAAATCCATATAATATTTTGAGTTCATAAGCCTTCCAATTTTTTCAAATGATTAAAATTTCACTCTGAAAAATTAGCCGTTATGCGCTGAATTAACAAACTAAATTTGAGGACATTCTCTAGATCGATCCGAAAATTAAATCAAATAAAACGCGGAATGGACAGGAGTCCATTCCCTACAAATGCATTCAACACCTTTATTCCCTTGATTATCGAAAATCTGCAATTTAATTTCTCCATCAAAACTAAAGTAGGTACTTTATAAAACTATGAATTTTACAATTGAAACACATACAATTTCGCTAAAGAGCAAAGGGGATTGCGATATAATTAATATCACAAATAAAGTTAATGATGTAATTAGAGAAAATAATTTTATTGAAGGAAGCGCTCTTTTATTTGTTCCCGGCTCAACTGCTGGAATTACAACTATTGAATATGAACCCGGTTTGTTAAAAGATTATCCCAATTTCTTTGAAAAAATCATCCCCAAAGATCAAAATTATCATCACGATAATACCTGGCACGATGGAAACGGGCATTCTCACGTTCGGGCTTCTTTGCAGGGCGCATCTTTTACAGTGCCGTTTAAAAATAAATCGTTAATTTTGGGAACCTGGCAGCAGATTATTTTTGTTGACTTTGATAACAGAGCGCGTAGCCGGGAAATTATTGTACAATTAACAGGAATTAAAGAGTAGTTTTATGAAAAATTTGTTTGGAATTATTTTATTTGCGATAACGATTTATTCTTTATCATTTGCACAACCGATTACTGTGGATCCAGCAACTCCTACACAATATGACAGTATTGTAATTTTTCTTAATACAACTTTACCCGGGGCAACAGAGTTGCTAAATTACACGGGTACAGTATACGCACATACAGGAGTTACAACCAATCTTGGTATCTGGCAGCACGTAATCGGAAGTTGGGGACAAACAAATCAGCCTGCACTTACAAGACTTGGCCCAAATTTGTATAAGCTAACGGTAGGATATCCTAGAACTTTTTATAATGTTACAAATCCTTCAGAACAAATTACACAGCTGGATATAGTTTTTAGAAGCGCAGATGGGACCAAGCAAACCCGTCCGGATATTTTTATTGATTTATATGAACCGGGCTTAACAATTGTTGTTCAAAATCCCGAAGTTTCAGTTTCGTTATGGCGATCCCCAGCGTTCACCTGCATTTGTAAAGTTTGGAGAAACAGTTCCAATTACCGTTTCAGCTGTTGAACTAGGTACAAGGGTTTCTTCATTAACTATTTCTGTTGATGGAAACCAGGTTGCACAGACAAACACAAATAACTTAACGTATAATTTTGTTCACTCTAACTTTTCCGTTGGTGCTCATAATGTAAAAGTAGTTGGTATTGATACAACCGGCAGTGTGGATTCAACTTCGTTTATGATGTTTTCAAATCCTGCTTACACCAATGCACCTTTAGCCAGACGGATTAAAACAGGGAATCAATTATACAAGCACTACAACCGCAACACTGGCATTGTATGCCCCGTATAAAGATTTTGTTTATCTGCTTGGTGATTTTAACGATTGGAAAGTTCAAACAAATTATATGTCTGAATCGTCATTTTGTTAATTCGGATAGTGTAATATGGTGGATTGATTTAACTGTAAGTCCGGGAACAGAATATGCATTTCAATATCTTGTAGATGGAACTATCAGAACAGGTGATCCATACTCAGAAAAAATTCTTGATCCGTGGAATGACCAATATATACCTTCAACATCATTACCCAAATTTAAAACCTTATCCTGCCGGTAAAACTTCTCAGGCATGTAAGTGTTCTTCAATCAGCACAGAGCGAATATCAATGGCAGGTTACAGATTTTCAAAAACCTCCTAAAGAAAAATTAGTTATCTACGAACTGCATCGTAAGAGATTTTTCTACTCAAAGAAATTATCAGTTTTTAATTGATACTTTATCATATTTAAAATCACTTGGTGTAAATGCAATAGAATTAATGCCTGTAAATGAATTTGAAGGAAACTCAAGCTGGGGCTACAATCCAAGCTTTAGCACTGCACTAGATAAATATTACGGCACACCAAATAAGCTAAAAGAGTTTATAGATTTGTGTCATCAAAACGGTATTGCTGTTATAATGGATATGGTTTTAAATCATGCCTTTGGTCAATCACCTCTTAGTAAGAATGTATTTTGATGGCTACTATACTATTGGTAGCAACCGGTCACCACAGCAAACAGTCCATGGTTTAATGTTGTTTCACCAAATCCGATTTATTTCTGGGGCTATGATTTTAATCATGAAAAATCAGCCACTAAATATTTTGTGGATAGGGTGAATCGCTATTGGCTTGAGGAGTATAAGTTTGATGGTTTTCGATTTGATTTTACAAAAGGATTTACAAACACTCCCGGTGATGGTGGAGGATTTGATCAAGCGAGAATTAATATTTTAAAAAGAATGGCTAATAAGATTTGGGATTATGATTCAACCGCATACATAATACTTGAACATTTTGCACCGGATAACGAAGAAATTGCATTATCAAATTATGGAATGATGTTGTGGGGTAATCTAAATTATAATTATAATGAAGCAACAATGGGTTATCACGACTCTAACAAATCAAATTTTTCACGAATTTCATATTTAAATCGCGGCTGGACTAAACCTTATTTAGTTGGATATATGGAAAGTCACGATGAAGAAAGATTGATGTATAAAAATTTAACATTTGGAAATTCATCAGGCAGTTATAATATTAAAAATCTAAACGTTGCATTAAATAGAATGAAACTTGCGGGAGCGTTCTTTTTCACAGTCCCAGGTCCAAAAATGATCTGGCAGTTTGGCGAACTTGGCTATGATATAAGTATTGATTCATTGGGAAGACTTGGTGAAAAACCTGTCAAATGGAATTATCTCGATGATGACAGAAGAACAAATTTATATAAAGTTTATAGCGCATTAATAAATCTTAAAAAAGATTACGAAGTTTTCAGTACGGATAACTTTACTCTTACTGTTTCTGCAAGTGTAAAAAAGATTAATCTTATTCATGCTACAATGGATGCTTACATCATTGGCAACTTTGGTGTAACACAGCTTACAGCAAATCAAAGTTTTAGCCGCACTGGCTGGTGGTATGATTATTTTAGTGGTGATAGTGTTAACGTAACAAGCCTAACAGAAAACATAACATTAGAGCCCGGTGATTTTAGAATTTATACAACAACAAAACTTCCAACACCTGAAGCAGGAATTCTTCTGGATGTTGAACAAATTGATGATCAGATTCCGGTTGAGTTTACACTTGAACAGAATTACCCGAATCCATTTAATCCAAATACGATAATCAGATATAGTATTGTTTCACCTTCGCTGTGTGTCTTTAAAAATATTTGATGTACTTGGAAGAGAAGTAAAAACTCTAGTTAATAAAGAACAAGTAAACGGAGTTTATGAAGTTAACTGGAATGGTGATGATGAACTCGGCAACAAAGTTAGCACAGGAGTTTATTTCTATCGCATTGATGCCGGAGACTTTGTTCAAACCAAAAAGATGATGCTGATCAAATAATTAACAATGTACAATGTATAATTTACAATTAAGGCACGAGTAATCGTGCCTTTTTTATTTATGTATACTGACTTATTGAAATAAAAATCTTATAATTGATTAAAACATTTTTATCGAATAATATGAAACGCATAAAAATCTTCGGCAGAGAAATAATTGATGAGAAATCAATTGCTCAGATTGAACGATGCACATCTGAAAATGATATTGGTGTGCTTACTGCTGATGCTCATTACGGATATGGTCATCCAATCGGTGGAGCAGTTGCATACAAAAATAAAATTTCTCTTTCCGGAGTTGGATTTGATATTGCGTGCGGAAACAAAGCTGTAAGAACAGATATCAAAGCTGATGAAATACAACTACCGAAAATTATGGATGAGATTTATAATCAAATATCATTCGGAATTGGCAGAAAAAATAATCAGCCTGTTGATCACGAAGTATTGGATAAAATTGCTTCTGCAGAATTTAAACCACAACGTAAACTTATCTCACTCGCTAAAGAACAATTAGGAACTGTCGGAAGCGGAAATCACTTTGTGGATTTATTTAAAGATGATGATGGATTTTTATGGATTGGTGTTCACTTCGGTTCTCGTGGATTCGGGCACAGAACAACAATGGGATTTATTGCTCTATCCCAAAACTTATCCTTTGAAGACAGAGCAAAAGAAGGTTCGATGGATGCACCGCCAATTTTGTTTGATACAAAATCCGAACTTGGGCAGGGATATTTAGAAGCAATGCATCTTGCCGGTGAATATGCTTATGCCGGTAGAGATCAAGTAGTTGAATTGGTTTTAAGAATTCTCGGCAATCCTAAAAAAACATTTGAAGTTCATAATCATCATAACTTTGCATGGAGAGAAGAACATTTTGGTGAGAAGTATTGGGTTGTACGCAAAGGTTGCACTCCTGCATTTCCAAATCAACTTGGTTTCATCGGTGCAAATATGATGGATGATTCAGTTATTGTTGAAGGTGTTGATTCACAATTATCCAAAGAGGCATTATACTCAACTGTTCATGGTGCAGGCAGAACAATGTCCCGCAACGAAGCTGCTGGAAAGAAAAAATGGATAAGAGACAGAGATGGAGTTAAGAAACCTGTAACAGTTGGTCGTGGTAAAGTTAATTTTGAGAAAGTAAAAACATCTGTAAAGCAAAAAGGAATTGAGCTGCGGGGTTCCGGTGCAGATGAAGCACCGGAATGTTATAAAAATCTTGATGAAGTTTTAAGTTATATGGGAAATACAATTAAAGTGCTTTACAGGCTGCATCCAATCGGTGTTGCAATGGCAGGTTCGGATATTTATGATCCATATAAAGATTAAAAGATTTTCCTTTTTATATCTCAATTGAAAGTTTAGATAAAATTATTGCAGCAGCCGATGATACATTTAATGATTCAGCTCTGCCTTTACCCGGAATTGTGATAAAATCATCAGCAAGACTTTTTACCATTTCAGAAGGTCCAATTGATTCATTAGAAAAAGTGATCAGAGTTTTTTTGTTAGCCTTGTATGAAAAAATATTTTTACCTTTTATATCGGCACAAATAATCTGGTAACCACTGCTTTTAAGATTAGCCAAATCATTTTCATATATTTCATCATAAATGTTAAGATGAAAAAGCGATCCCATTGTAGCGCGAATTACTTTTGGATTTAGATATTCAACTGATTGATCAGTGATTAGAATGTTGTAAACGCCAAACCAATCACAAGTTCTTATAATTGTTCCAAGATTTCCGGGATCAGAAATATTATCAATAAGAACAACAATTTTATCTTTTAGATCATTAAGATTTTTTTTAGGATAATTTTTGTTGAATACAGCAGCAATTCCCTGCGGAGATTTTGTGTCTGATATCTTTTGAAAATCGACTGACTTTAATTCAAGAACCCTATTTGATTTTTTTTGAAGAATAGTTATAACATCAGGAAAAGAATCCATAAAGGCGGGTGTTACAAAAACAACTTCACATTTATAATTGCTGTTCAATCCTTCTTCAACAGTTTTTAGTCCTTCAACAATAAATTTTTCTTCCTGCTGGCGGAATTTTTTTATCAACAAAGAAGAAAAATATTTTAATTCATTTTTAGAAATCATATAAGTGTATCATATTTCTGCTGTGTGTTATTACTTTCTCCAGCTTCAAGAGTTTTAAGATACTCCCATGAATAAATACCCGTATTGTGTCCATCTTTCCAGCCGATTTGAATGGCATAATCACCAACAACATCTATGCTTTTTACTTTGTACATTTCAGGTGATAGCATTGTTGGTTTTGGAGGGCGAAAAGTTTTGAACAAAATAGTTTCACCTTTGCATCCTGCACAAGGACATTCATCACGTAAATATTTTAGTGAAAATGTCGTTGAAGTTTCATCATTCCAGGTTAAAGATAGCTTATCTTTATCAATTATTTTTATTTGTTTTGGTCTCATCTCAAAAAAGTCTTATTAATTGCAGACTCAAAATAACATAATATTAAAAATTAAGTAATGTAAATTTAGCATAACGATGTTATTTTTGTGATAGATATTAACAATAGAAGGATATTTAAAACTTAATGGAACTTTTGCTCGTTTTTGTTGTGATTTTGTTTTTAAACTTTTTACTTGCTGCTGCTGAAATTGCTTTAGCTGCTTTTGGAGAAACTAAAATAGATGAGCTCAAAGAAAACAATGATAAGTATGTACAGTATTTTGAAAAACTTAATGAAAATCAAGAACAAGTTTACAGCAGCATTCATCTTGCATTTACATTTTTAACTGTTCTTATTTCAATTATCGGTTATTTTTTATTTTCAAGCTGGATATATCTTCAATTAATATCCGCAATAAATTTGCCATCGATTTATTCAATTGGAATATTAGTATTTGTTACCACAGTTCTTGTAACAATAATCATTTTAGTTTTTAATGTGCTTGTTCCAAAAGCGATAGCATACAGGTACGCCGATTTTATAGGGAAGCGATCAATTAAATCTATCTTGGTTCTCTCATCAACATTAAAATTTGTAACAGGAGCAATAACGACAATAAGTAATATTATTTTATTACCATTTAAAGAAAGAATAAATTTTTCAGAAGAACGTCCATCAGAGGATGAGATATTAGATATAATATCAGATGGTGTAAGGTCAGGAACTATTGATGAGGCTGATCAGCAAATAATTGAAAATATTTTTGAGTTTAATGATCTTAAAGCTGATGAAGTAATGATTCCCAGAACAGAAATGATTGCGATAAATCTAATTGAAGAAGATGAAAAAAATATTTCTTCAATTATAAAGACAGGGCACACATTAGTTCCTGTGTATGAAAATTCACTTGATAACATAATCGGCATACTTCATACTAAAGATGTTATGAGATCTATAATTGAAAAACAAGAATATTCATTAAAAAGTCTTCTTCGCCCGGCATACTTTGTACCCGAGACAAAACTTATTTCAGAAATATTAAAAGACATGCAGAAGCAAGGGGAGCGTATCGCAATCGTAACTGATGAGTATGGCGGAACAGAGGGTGTTATAACTATGGAAGATATTTTAGAGGAAATTGTTGGTGAGATAAAAGATAAAACAAAAAGTGAGATTCAGTATTACAGTAAACTGCCTGATGGTAAATATTATGTTCTTGGTTCGATGAACATCGATGAGTTCAATGAAGCTTTTAGTTATAAACTTCCTGAATCGGATGATTACAACACCATTGCCGGATTTATTTCTGAACAAACGGGAAAAATCCTTAATCCATCTGAAAAATATGAATACGAAGGTTTGGTTTTTGAGCTGATCAAAAAAAATCGGCAGAAGATGGTACAGTTTAAAGTTTACTCAACTAATGGAGATTTTGAAGAACTTTTAAATAGAAAATAAAACGACAAATGAAAAAAATAATCTTTACGGCAATTTTTTTAATTATAACTTTTACATATTTCTTTTGGCCCGAAAAAGTAATCAGTTATCCATCAGGACAAACAGCACCTGATCAACCCATCCAGAATAATTTGAGTTTAAATAAGGAATGGCAGAAAGATGAATTTAATATAAAGGCTCTTGCTGAGTATAAAATTAAAGCCAGAGTATTAAGCAGAAATAATTTTTCAATTGGCAGAGAAAGCAAAATATCACCGGTTGATCTTGCACTCGGTTGGGGACCAATGTCTGATCAGGATGTAATTGATAAAATTGAAGTCACTCAGAGCAACAGATGGTATCATTGGAAAACAGAAACATATCCACTCCCAAATCAGGAAATTTCATTAAATAGTGCAAACGTCCATATTATTCCGAAAGATGATTTGATTGAAGATAAAATTGATGAAGTGAATAAAGGAAGTTTAATAGAAATGAAAGGATATTTAGTCGAGCTAAGTACGGATGATGGATGGCATTGGCGAAGTTCTTTACGCAGAGATGATACTGCAGGCGGTTCCTGTGAGCTTTTTTGGGTTGAAGAATTAACGATTCTGGATGCAGAATAATTTAAAGAATAAACAAAAGAATCTTGTTTCGATAACTGAAAAATGTTAATTTTGCTCTCCGAAAATGCTGGTTTAGGTCTTCGCCGCGGCGGATGGTACAGCATTCCGATTGGATCGGGAAGGTTGCGGGGAAATAAAGAAGAAAATTGAAAATATGCTGGCTTAGCTCAGTTGGTAGAGCAGCTGATTTGTAATCAGCAGGTCGCGGGTTCGAGTCCCATAGCCAGCTCAAAAATGCCCCAAATTGAAAGATTTGGGGCTTTTTTATTTTGCAGTCATTCCGCCATCAACTACCATTACAGAGCCTATCGTTGACTTAGACTCATCAGAAGCAAGGTACACAGCCATTGCAGCAATTTCATCAGGTGTGACTAATCTGCCATGCGGCTGGCGTTCTTTCATAGCTTTTTTGGCTGCTTCAGGATCTTCATAAGACTGTGTTATTCTTTCAATCCAGGGCGTATCTACTGTCCCGGGTGCAATACAGTTAATCCTGATATTATCATTAACGTGATCAATTGCCGCAGCACGGCTCATTGCAATGATTCCACCTTTGGATGCTGAATAAACGGCTCGATCAGCTAATCCAACAAGTGCAGCTATTGATGAAATATTTATTATTGATCCTCCGGCAGATTTTTTCATCAAGGGAATAGCATGCTTCATCCCGAGAAAAGCTCCCTTGAGGTTAACGTCTATTACACGCTGCCAATCATTTTCTGAAGTATCGGGAAGCTTACTGGCTAAACCAATTCCTGCATTGTTTACAATTACATCAAGTCCCTTATATTCTTTTTCACAAAAATTAATAAGTGACTGAAAATTATCTCCCGAAGTAACATTCAGCTCAAAAGGTTTTGCCTTGCCGTTTAATTCATTGCAGAGTGCTGCTGCAGATTTTAGATCGATATCGGCAACGATAACCCCGGCACCTTCATTAACAAACATCTGAACAATTGCTTTGCCTATTCCGGAAGCACCGCCGGTTACAATTGCACGTTTACCTTCAAGACGTTTCATATTACTTTGACCTTATTGATTAGTTTTCCAAGATTTTGAACTTCGGTTACCATGACGTCATTATCCCTGAGATAAATCGGCGGTTTACGGATAAAACCAACTCCGCTCGGTGTACCTGTTGAAATAATATCTCCCGGTTCAAATGTAAATGATTTTGATAAAATAGAGATTAGATCAGCCACTCCGAATATCATATCCTTTGTTGATGCATTCTGCAGAACTTCATTATTAACCGCACATTTAAGATGAAGGTCCTGAGGGTCGGGGATTTCATCCGCGGTTATCACATAAGGTCCCATTGGACAAAAAGTATCAAGTGATTTTCCTCTTACCCATTGGCCATCTTCAAATTGAATATCGCGTGCAGAGACATCATTAATAATAGTATAACCGAATACATAATCCAGAGCATTCTCTTTATTTACGTTTTTAGCTCTTTTGCCGATCACAGCAGCAAGCTCAACTTCATAATCAGCCTGATCAGTAACTGCAGATGATATTATTATCGGATCGAAAGGACCTGTAATTGATGAATTGAACTTAGTAAATATCAGCGGCTGTTTCGGCAAATCCATTTTAGATTCTGAAGCGTGATCAATATAGTTAAGTCCGATTGCAACGATCTTACCGGGCTTTCTTAGTGGTGCATCGAGTTCTTCATTCTTGAAGGGAATAAACTCATTAGATTTTGACAGATTATTTTTGATTTCAGATAAACCATAAGCGCCTGCTGATATCAGCTGTTCTATTGAACCTGCAAAACCAAGCTCGCTTAATAATATATAGCCTTTGTCGGTAATTACAGTCGCGCCTTTATTTTTTATTACTCCGAGTTTCATTTAGTGTCCCTGATAAAATTTAGATTTACTTTTGCATGCACTTTATGGTGATGAATGTCTGTTATTTGGATTCCATCCTTAAACTCTGTTATTGATTTTACTCTTGAAGTTTCCCGGAATTTTAACCACACCAAACAGATATGGAATCTCAATTACTTTATTATGCGATAATTCAATAAAAGTTTTATGACCCTGTTCATTAAGGAAGTTGTTTTCTATTGAAGCTTTATGTCCTAGATGAAAGAAGCTGGCAGTCTCCTCAATTCCGATAACATTTTTATGTCTCGAAGAGAAGGGGGGATAATATCTTCCTCCGTTGATTAACCACACAACCGTATTAGGCAATACGTCCGTATTTTTAATCGAATACCACAGCCACCCCTGATCAGGACGAGCCTGACTGCTGACCAGCCGAACGGCATATCCTTCTTCGAAATAATCATATAAAGATCTTCATGGCTGGTATCGAATGGATATACAGATGTATCAACAAGTTTATTATCGAACCGCTCCATTAGGTTAAATCAGTAACATTCTGAGGATATTTTCAAACCGATCTTCCCATTTTATTATCAGATTCAATGGGCTGGGGCGGTGTTCCTGCAAACTCAAAGTCTGAAAAACTAATGAATGCCTTGTTTGGAATCTTTAACATCAAGTGATGGCCGACCGGTATTCTTCCTTTACCGCCGATAAATATATGCTTCTGATATATGACGGATTCATTTTCCCTGATACTGATTTCTTTTATCCACTCAGCACCTGAAATGTTTTTAGAGAGTTTCAGTTTGATGGATGATTCGCTTATTTGTATATCATTCCACTTATCATTTGCGGATGCACCGTGGGCACGAGTTTCGTCTTCGAGTATATCGCTGTCTCCGAACGGAGCACAGAAAAAGTCACCTCTTAAAAATTTTAACATTGGCGGAGTAGCAGGATCTAATTCTTCGCATCGTCCATGGAGCAATGTTCAGCGGTTCAATAATATCTTCGTCAAAAAAGAAACGAACCGGACACAAATGACCGCATTCTTCTAATATTCCTACTTCAACCTTAGAATTCTTTAGAAGCAGGGTTTTCATTTTCTAGTTATCCTGCCATTGTCGCTGTTAAGAATTCCATCTTCGATAAGCTCATTGACCTGAACTTCAAGCATTGCGTATCCTCTGAACTCGAGCTGCTTTCTCATTCGCTCACAAACATGTTTCCATAGAATCGGAAAATGAATTCCTTTCGCTTCCTGTATTACAGTCTGCTTAACAACATCAAGAAATGTTTCTGTCGTTTTTATTGCATCGAATGCTTTCTCTCTGTCGAGAGGATGATGATGCGCAGCAAGTATGCGTTTTATTTTACCATCATTGATCAATTGCCTTATTTTGCTGAGAGTCTCTCTGAATCCGCGGG
>CAWEUT010000017.1:0-110685 GCA_963812305.1 uncultured Ignavibacteriaceae bacterium | reverse complement strand
GTTGGCAGGAATTCTTCCCACATACATCTGAGGAATATTAATATTTGAAGAATCCCACATTGTAAACCAACCATCACTTACTGGATATCCATAGGTTGGGACTAAATTCTTCTTTCTTGGCGAAGGTGCTGGATTCCAAATATCTTTATAGTCATAATTAGCATCCCCAATTAAATTCAGATAAGATGGTGCTGGTGCTGTCCAATTCTGATTTGCGAAGTATAAAAATCCTTTTATACTTTCTGCCCAATTTTGACCAAACGCAAATTCATCATAGATATCATCAATATAAATTAGTTCTGTTCTTACTTCATAATTATCAGAAACAAATTGCTCATACTGCTGAACTGAATTTAAAAGAGATTTGTGAGATATAATTAAATAGTCTGCACCACGTGATTGATCTCTAAGATTTACAAAGTTTTTTGAATACTCAAAGATCGGTGTATTAAGATAATCGGGTTTGATGATTATATATTTATCTCCACCCTTTACTGAATCTGAGAAAACTAACTCGCCACCCGAGTAATTATAAGCGGTTATCTTCTTTTGATTATCTGAAACTTTATAGAAGATTATCAATGAATCATCGACTTGTAGGTTTGTAAATCTGATGTTTCTAAAATCTGGATTCACTGAATCTGGAATAACAATAAACATTGAATCATTTTGAGTTTTATTCTCCCTGTAATATTCAATATCAACCCAATCAATAAGAGATCTATGAAAAGCGGCTGGAGTTGGTAAACCAAATACTCGATAGGCGTTACTTCCTGCTAAAAGTTGATTTGATGAAAATGTTGAAGTAAAATTAACTGTCTGTCGATAATCGAAAATGATAGTATCCTGATAAATAGTTGAATTTAGACTTGAACCGTTTTTATGAGTATTTAAAGTTATGTTTCCTGCGTTGCTTATTAATCGAGCAGTTACTTTAACGGGTGTATTAAGTACAAAATCCTTAGCGATAAAATTTATTATTTGATTACCTGAATTCCCTATTGTAAGCCAGGTAAATACTTTATGCTCCTGCCAGAAAGGAAGTTGAGTTCTGGGATCTTCTGCATCATAATACCATAGTCGAATGTCTTGTTCGAAATGTTTTTTTGATAAATGACTTTTTATTGTATCGGCAGTAACTGAAGGAGATTGCTGCAAGATATCGATTCTTCTGCCATCATCACCACCAAACGTTAACCAGACCATTGAAGTATCTGAATACCTATCCATATAATTCAGATAATCCTGACCAGTTTGAACAATGTTTGTATAATTTTGTGAACCGTAATTTTTTTCACACCAAAATTCTATATAGTCATCCTGATCAAATGATAAGATCATCTTCACCTTTTACGAATAGTGGAATCTGATCGCCTTTGCGAAAAATCTTTAAAGTTTTTGGATTAACTGAAGATGGTGATATTCCATAGCTTATCAGGTCATCGAATGATATTCTATATATTCCATCTTTTATTATACCAAGCTTATAATGAGTCTTTGAATAATCGATCCAGTTTGCTGTGGAATCCTGAATAGAAAGTGATTTGTTTTTACTTCGCAAATTTTGTGCTGACTCAAAATTAATTATTACATCCTTTAAGTCTTTGTCAAATTCACCAAGTGGATCATTGCTGGATAAAAAAGGCACTACATCATTAAAAGTAACATCTACTTCAGCAGATTCAATCACAGAAATTGATTTGCTTTTCCATTGATACTGATAGGGGTTTATTCTAATAACCGCACAATAAAATTCTCTTACCCAGGTGTAACCAAGTATCTCAATTTGCTTTGCAGGATAAATATCATTTTCTAAATATTTTGATGATACATTTGTTTCTTTATAAAGGATAGTTGAATCATTAGCAAAAGAAATTTCTGGACTGACCTTGATATCAATCTTTTGAAAAATCTTTTCCTGCTTATTTAAAATATCAAAAGACACTTTTGAATAAGGAGGAATGGCAATTATCAAATTTCTACCAGGAAGCATTGGTTTGCCCGGAGAATCTTCTTCCATCCCGAGGCTATAATTAAATATTAACTTTCCTTCACTCTCTGTTATAAACTCCGCAGCATCTGTAAAAAATGATAACGACAAACCTGATTCGGTTTGTGAAATTTTATTAATCTTTACTGATTGCGCATTTAAAGTAAAAGTACACACCAGAACAAATGTGAGAATGTGTATATAATAGATTTTGCTCAATAAATATTTCATACTCATAAACAGACCAATATTTGATAATTTATAAGATAATGATACCAAAATAAATCAAATCTTACTTGATATTTTTTTATACCCATTGAACTTATATATAAGGATTAAAAAAAAGAAATAAGGAATTCCGATTACATACCTGTTAAAATATTTAATAGGATGTTGAACCAATCTAAAAAACCATTCAAATCCAAATTTCTCGAAGAAATTCAGGTCCTCTAAATCTATTTCCAGCAATGTGAGCTAAACATGTCACCTACACATTGAATTACATTGCAATTTATTTTTTCAAAATTTTTTGCAACCCATAATTCCTGTTTAGGAGAGCCAAGTCCAACCCAAAGAATATCCGTAGATGATTGATTTATTACCGAAACAGAATCATCACTCAATTCATCATACCCATTAAGAAATCCAGCAACTTTCAAACGAGGAAAAGATTTCATTACTTTGTGAACCGCGTTTGAAACATTAGCTTGATCACCACCAAGAAAAAAGATACTCCATTCTTTTTTTTCGCAATCAGATAAAAATGTAAATGCATGATCTGTCCAGTTAAATCTCGGAACTATCTTTTTATTAAGTACCCTGAAAGCAATTTTCAGTCCTGTCCCATCTATATGATTGATATCAGAATCATTCAATACTTTATTCAGATTTTTTTCTTTGCGAGATAATCTTACCAGGTGAGGATTGGTATAACAAATTTTAATTTTCTTTTTTAAGTTAATTGTATTTTCAATTATACCCAAGTAATTCTTGGAAGGTTATTTCGTTAACTATTATGTCAAAGATCTTATGTTCTTTCATACAATAATTTTTAAAAGTTAATCCAAAATTGGTTATAAATTTGTCTAATCGTTCAAAATATTTTACACAATCACATTCTTTCTTTACCTTCTGGTAGAGAGCATTGGCTAGTAATTCTGCCTGTACTGGATTATTTAACAAAAAAATTATTTTATCAGCAAGTTGATCAGAATCACCCGGTTCGATTAGTATCCCATTCACACCATCTTCAATAAATTCTGCAATACCACCTGTATTACCTCCAATAAAGGGTTTTTTCATTGCACCTGCTTCTAGCATAACATAAGGGAAGGGATCATCCTTGAAGGCAATACAACAATATCAGAGACCCGATAAAATTCCACTGATATCTTGCTGGTTGAATTATCAGATCTGCTTTTCAATACCATTTATGTGGTTCCGCAATATTAATATCTCAACCTGCCCGATTAAAATTAATTTAACATTTTCATTCAGCCGACTAATTTTAACAAATGCATTGATTAAGGTGTCCACTCCTTTAATTTTGCTTATTCTTCCAGCAAATAAAATAATTTTGTCATGAGTCAGTTATACCCCAGTGATTTTTTTAACTGCAGGATGTATCGACTTCATTATCCATAAAAAGACTCATCAATACAATTATATAATAGTTGTACAATTTATCTTTAGTGTGAGGATAATTTTCAATAAGGATATTCTTTACTGCTTTACTAACTGCAATTATTTCATCTGATCGGAAACTCAAATTTTTAATCCGGTAACAAAACTATGAACAGTTGTTATTGTTTTAACTGTGGTAATCTTTGAGACAAAAACAGAAATTAACTCCGGATAACGATGATGAGTATGGATAATATCGATTTTATATTTTTTGCAGTATGATAATAGTTGAAAAAAATCTTTAATTAGTTTGATTGGGTTTTTATGATCTTTCTCAAAATCTAATACATGCAAATGGATATTTTCATTTCCCGAAATTCTATCTAAGGGAATCTCCCTTGATTGGTAATAAAGTGAACATCAGATTCATCCTTTTCAGAAAAATACCGCAAACATTGATGCACATATCGGCTTACACCACAGGAGTAATTAAAATCCGGGGAGATATAAAGTAGATTAGTTTTCAATTTAAAATTATAAGTTCTTTTAGCTGTCTATTTAATCTTTTCTTGTACTTGATCGATTCTTTGAACAAATAAGTTAATCTTCCAATTTCAAGTTCCCCTCCTTAAATTTAATAAACAAAGACTGAGGCAAAAAGGAAATCAAATACGCTGCTATTTCATTAAAACTGAGACGGGAAATCCCAACCTCTTTCCAAATCTCTCTAGCAACTATTGGATTTCCATAGAACCATTCCCGCCAGCCAAGAATAATTTGAATTCTTAATGGATCTTCGATTCCAAAATCATTCTTTAGATCAGGATATTTATTTTGAGAAATTTTTAATAAAATACTATTACTAATAAATGAATTTCGGGATAATGAATTCTTTCTTTTTCCGTATAAACATAAGAACTTCAGGATAATTATAAAAAGTTACACAATCCTTCATTCGTAACCACAAATCATAATCCTCTCTTGTATTTTGGATATATCCATTTGCAAGATTGAAATCCTGTTTATTAAATATAACACCTGGATGACAGATAACTGAATGTAAAGGTAATTGCTTTAATATATCATAGTAATTGACCGGGGTTCTAACAATGTAAGAGTTTTTTGTACCACTAAATATCGAATACCAGCACGAAACAAATTTTTGTTCTTTATCTTTGTTTAAATAATCAATCTGCTTTTCAAATCTTTCAGGCACTGCAATATCATCTGCATCCATTCTTGCTATCCACTGCGAAGAAGCAACGCTAACCCCAAAGTTTGCTGATTCAATAAAACCTTTATGTTCTAATTTAAAATATTTAATTCTTGTATCGTTAAATGAATTTACAATTTCTTCAGTGTTATCAGTTGAACCGTCATCGATAATTATGAATTAATAACCTTTAAAAGATTGTTTAAGAATTGAATTTATTGCATAATAAATATGCTCACCGCAATTGTAGGTTGGCATTACTACGGATAAATATTTTATCATTTTATTCATCACTTAGAAAAGGATATAAGATGAGTGAGAGTTATTTTTGTTCATTATTAGATTCAACTTAAACAACCAAATAAATGTTACTGTCGATAAACCGATTCATAATTTTTAATAAAATGTTTTATACTGAATTTATCAACCGTCACTTTCATATCCATCAAATTTATTTTTTTTGATTCAATAATAATTTTAATTATCTCATCAACATTAAGTTCATCAAGTAAATAACCATTTTGAGTATGTGAAATTATTTCCTTATTCCCTCCCACATTGTTTGCAATTACTGTGGTACCACAAGCTAATGCTTCAAGTATTACGTAATCAAAAATAACACGCTCAGATGGATGAAGTAGATAATCCGAATCCTTTAATAATGTTATTGCATCTTCATTTCTAACTTTACCAAGAAATCTAACATTACCGGAAATATCAAATCCATTTACTTTTGATAAGTAAGATTTTGTTAATGGTCCTGTACCAACATTTATAAAGAGAACTTTAACCTTCAGTTTTTTAATCAACTTAAATAAAACTGAAATGATTAACTCAATGTTTTTCGGTTCAATATGATCAGCAATATTTATAATTTTTATAAAACCTTTAGTATCCATTTTAAATACTTTTTCAAAACTGATATGGAGGTATTTATACTTTGAATTGAGAATGTATCAATTCCATTATAAATAACTTTTGTTTTACTCTCACTAAGGCTTTTCTTTGATTTAAATAATTCTAATGCGGCATAACTTGGAAATGTTATAACATCTGCTTCTGATATTGCTTCATCTTCCATCAAATCAAATGCATTAAAAATATCTGATAGTATCTTAGAATCTCCAAAATAATCTGAAAGATCATCTTTAATTGGACCCTTGGAATGTATTGTTAAAACTTTCTTGCACTTTATTTTCGGAGATAACAATGCAAAACTCTTAACATCATGAGAGTGAAGTATATCATAATCTATATTATTCAGATTAAGATTCTTATAAAACTTATTTGTCTTTGCAAAATGGTATCTTAAATAAAACGGGTTCGTAACAAATTTTTTAAAGAGAGTAGAATTTTTTATAAGATTTACAGATACTTTTTTTTTAAAGGATAGCTGGCTTCTATCAAATTCTTCCAGGAGTTGATTCTCTTGTATAAATGAAAAAAGATGTTTCGATAAATAGTAAGGTTCAAATAAAGTTCTATCAATGTTACTTACTATATCAAATATAATTTTATTTGGTCCACCCTCATGTGGTGTTGGAAACTCGGTATATGCATTCAACAATAATTTAATCATATACTTTTAAGCAGATTTAATGTATTCGCCACAACCTGATCCATATTATAATATTGGTACTCAGCTAAGTCTTCCGCAAAAGATAATATTTGATAATTTTTCTGATTCTTTTTTATATAGAAGATATTGATGTCTATTTTCTTCAGTTGGAATTGGATAAAATGGTTCTCCATTCTTTTTGTGGATATTCAAACTGAAATTGTTGTTGTATCAGAATTTTGATGAGTTAATAATTTGTGTTCAATAACTCTTGTGTAATTCAACTGATTCATCAACATAATTTATTTGTGCAGTTTCTTGAAACTGATTCTTGTGTCAAATTCTTAAACTCAAATCTTATTGATCTGTAAGGTAGTTTTCCAAATTTGTAATCGAAGAAGTAATCTATTGGTCCGGTGTAAATCATTTTATCAAACTTTATTGAATCTAAAATACTTTTATAATCTGTATTTAAAATTACTTCAATGTTTTTATGATTCAATATCTTTTCAAACATTTTTGTGTAACCGTCTTTTGGCATAAACTGATATTTATCAGTAAAATATCTGCAATCATCATTTGTTCTAACTGGAATTCTTCCGCACACACTTGGTGAAAGTTCTTTCGCTTCAAGATTCCATTGTTTTTTTGTGTAATGTTTAAAAAACTTTTCAAATAAATCTTTTCCAACCTGATTAACAATTATATCTTCAGAATTAAGAATTGGAAATCTTTTTTCTTTTACACTTTCAAAATAGTTTTTTACTTCTTCTTCTGTTTTAAGATTTAAATTATAAAGTTTATTTATTGTTAATCTGATTAATTGGAATTGGATATAGTTCATTTCCAATCTTTGCTAAAACTTTATGCTCGTATGGAATCCATTCCGTGAACTGAGATAAATATTCAAAAACTTCTTTACTGTTTGTATGAAAAATATGCGGACCATATCTGATGAACTAAAATCCCGTGTTCATCATATTCATCATAAGCATTTCCTGCAATGTGATTTCGTTTTTCAACAACTAAAACTTTTTTGTTAAGCTGCGAAGCTAATCTTTCTGCCATAACAGATCCGGCAAATCCGGCACCAACTATTAAGTAATCGTATTTCATACAATCAAAATTTTATTTTTCTTAATAAAAACAAAAAATGCCATCGTAACAAACATCTCAGTTGCAAGCACAGAAATCGATGTTCCAATCTCAAAATAATTTGGAACAAGAATAAATGATAAAATAAGATTTATCATTGCAGCAAAGAATAAAATTATCGCAAAACTTTTATGTTTATTCATTGGCAGCATTGTTTGAATTCCTAAAACATTACTTAAAAATATTACTAATGGCAGCCAGGCAATTATTCTTAAAACTAAAACTGATGATTGATAATCTTTTCCCAAAATAATATTTACTAATGGTTCAGCAAAAAGAAATAATACAATAGAAATAATTGTTCCGACTATTAATGCAATCTTAAATAATTTTTTATTAAAACTAATGAATCGTTCATAAGATTCACTTAACAAATTATTTACATAAGGAAAAACACTTTGTGACATTGGAGAAAGTATTCCCTGAAAAGCCATTCTTATTTTATCTGCAGCAGCAAAATATCCAACAACATTAGCTGGAGCAAACAATCCAAGTATAAAAACATTTGAAGTTGTGTAAAGGTTTATCCAAACAGTTGATAAAAAAAGATTCCAGCCGTTTTTGATCTGTAATTTTAGCAATTCTTTTTTAGGAAAAATGTAATTGATTTTAAATTTGTTTAATGCAATCAGCAAACCTGATAAACCAATTACAAATTGAGCAGCGGTATTTAATCCTGCTAATTTTATAAAATCATTTTCAGTCTTTATTAATACAAAAATTAAAACAGTAACAATCAATCGCACAGAAACAGTAATTATTAAAATGTAATTCATCTTCTCAATTCCCTGAAAAAACCAGAGCGGAAAGAATGCGGTACCAAGTACACCCAGAAATGTTATAATGAATAAAAGCAGGTATTCATGAAATTGAGGGACAAGAAATACAATGACAAAAAAGATTAGTGAAGAAAGAACAAAGAACAACATTTTAAGTGTAAAAACAGATGAGAATATTTCTGCAACACGTTTCTTATCATTTCTGTTTACAGAAATTTCCTGAGTTGCAGAAAGATTAAAACCATAATCAGTTATAATTGTAAAGTATGCAGCAAATGCTGCTGCAAAACTAACCAATCCATATTTTTCAGGACCCAAAACTCTAACTAAATATGGAAGTGTTATTATTGGAAAGATATAATTTGCGATTTGTAAAATTGAAAGTGATGTAAAGTTTTTGAATAATACTTTGTTGGATTCAATTATTTGAAATATGCGTTTCAAAACATTTGCTGAATTATTTTCGCAGCCATATTTCAGGATTTACATTCTGTCGTCCACTCCATACTTCAAAATGTAAAATTTTTCCTTCAAGACTTTCGCCGACTGTAGCAATTACTCCGCCTGTTTTAATCTTATCGCCTTCCTTAACAAAAACTTCTGAAAGATGACCGTAAACAGTTCGGTAATTACCGCTATGACTGATAATCAAAACAGTACCGTAACCTGGCAGCCATTCAACAGCCGAGACGACACCTTCCGCAACACATTTAACACTCATATCACCAGCGGCTCTGATGTCTATTCCATAATTTACAGTAAGTGTTTTTAAAGATGGATTTAATGACTCGCCAAATTTTCTAACAACTTTACCTTTTGCAATTGGCCAGTTAAGTTTTCCTTTTAGTTCAGAAAAATTTGTGAAGCTGGAAGTCGATAAATCAAAATTATAATCACTGCTCTCAACTTCTTTTTTAGTTTTTGTTTCAGTGGTTGTAGCAATTACAGTTTCAGGTTTTTTTAATTTTAATTCCTCTTCCCTTTTTCTATTTGCTTCAACTTCCTCAACCATTTTAACAATCAGATCTCTTATTTTTTGTTCAGATTTTCTTTTATCGTTAACACTTTTGGAAATCTTTTTTTTATCCTTTTTAATTTCAGCAAGAATGGATTTTTGAGATTTTAATTTTTTGGAAAGTGATTTTTCTTCAACTTCTTTTTGCTGAGTTAAAATTTCTTTTTCCTTCTTTTCAGCTTCAAGTTTTGCTTTAGCTATTAGCAGATCTTGTTTATTAGTTTCAAGTTTAACAAGATCTTTTTCACGGCTGACTGAAAATCTCTTTAGATATTCCAATCTTACAACTGCCTGCTGGAAAGAATTTGCATCAAGAACAGTTTCCCATTCAGTGTGTGTCCCGTTTTTATAAGTTGCGGCAACATATTTAGCATAATTTTTTTGGAGAAGATCAATTTCCTTTTCAATTGAGGAAATGTTGGATACACTTTCTTTTATCTCATTTTCTTTTTGCGCTTCTTCTCTGCGAAGATTTGTTAATAATTTATTAACAAGAAAATTTTGTTTGCTGATATTATCAAGATCTTCTAAAGTCTTTTTCTCTTTTTTGTTTTTCTGGGCAAGTTCATTTTCAAGGCGGGAAATCTCATCCCTTAATTTTGTTAGCTCCTCCTTTTGCGAATCTATTTGAGTGGTTTGAGCGTAAGAATCTATATTAAAAACAAGCAGTACTAAGAGAAGAATGTAAAAAACAATTTTTACCATTTTATGATTGTGGCATCGTCTGGGAGTTTAAAATCTATAAAGATATTTTTTTTATTAACATTAATTTTTTTGTAATCGATACTAATTTTCTGATCGTCTGTTTTATTATTGATTGCAATCTTATAAGGCACAGCTACATTTTCCAGCAGTTCAAAATCGGAATAATTTCCTTCCAGCATAAGAGTTTCATCAAACCCATAAAGCTGATAATTAGTAATTCCTAATTGTCTAACATCAACTCTGTAAATAGTTTTGTTTGTTCTCGCGGAATCAAGATAAGTTAGCACATATCTGTCATCCTCAACAAAATAGTCATCCGGCGGTCTGTAAAGATTGCTTGTGAGATTAACCGACCCAACAAAAGCATCAAGCAAATCTTCAAAAGATAAATTGATACGGAAAATACTTTGCAGTGCATTTGAGTTTACTGATCCAACATATGCTGTATTTTTAAGTGCATCATAAAATGTGAATTTTTCTTTTGTAACAAGTGCCTGCGCAAGCTCAATTCCAAATGGACCCATAATTGTTAAGTAAATTGAATCAGGTTTTTGTAATATTATTCTGAAGGTTGCACTGTTATCCATAGAAGGTGTGTTAACAAAGATTGTTCCGGTGCCTTCAAAAGATTTTATTTTTCTTCTGTTTGCTTCAAGTTTGTTTGTCAATCTTTCTGATGGAAGAAGTTCAAATTCTTCTGTCGGCTGGGATGGTACACATCCGGTAATTATAAGTAAAATATTGGATAACAATAAAACCATTAAACTAAGTTTTCTCAAATCGCACCTTTATCAATTTTATTTTTTATTTCGTTTTTTGTTGGATCAAGCTCCAGCGCATTTTCCCAAAGCTCAATTGCTTTTTCTTTGTTGCCGAGTTTTGATTCCACATCCGCAAGATGATCTAACATTACTGCACTTTCTCCGCCAACTTCAATAGCTTTTTCTAAATATAATTTTGCTTCTTTATAATTACCGAGCATAAAATGTACCCATCCAATAGTATCCAGGTAAGATGAGTTTAAAGAATCTGCAGCGATAGAAATCTGAACCATTTTTAATGCACGATCAAGTTGAATTTTGCGTGTTGCAAATGCGTAAGAGTAATTATTATTAATCAGCGGATCATCAGGTTTCAATTCAAGTGCACGTTCATAAAGGCTATCACTTATTTCGTAAGATTGCATTCCATTATAAATCATAGCTAAAGTTCCAATCAACTGAACATCATCCGGTTCAATTTCTAAAGCTTGCTTAAGGTAGAAAATTGCTTTATCATTTTCTTTAAGTTGGTTAAGTGTAAATCCGTATGCAGAAAGTGCCGTTATATCTGTAGGATTAAGCAGCGTAGATTTCTTTAAATACTTTTCCGCATCTTGATGTTTTGATTGCTGAGCTAATGACAATCCTAAAATCAGATTAACATAAAAATCTTCCGGGAAAGAAAGCACAGCTTCACTCATTACTACTTCTGCTTCATCATATTTACGATTATCAAAATACAATCCACCGAGTCTCACCCATGCTGCAACATTCCAGTTTGCATTTTTTGTAACGTACTGAAAATTCTCAATGGCGATAGAATCATTACCCTCACTTAAAGCAATAGCACCAAGGTACATTTTTATCTGCCAGTCGGTTGTATCTTCATCAAGTTTTGTAAAAAAAGATTTTGCTATCGGCAGCATTGTGGAATCAGTTATGGCTTTGTTAAAATAATTTGCGCCAATATTAATTTTTGCATCAAGATTAACATCAGGCTGATCTAATAAATAATCAAATTCTTTAGAAGCACCTTCCCAATCATTTTTTCCTAACAATAACTTTGCTTTAGCTTCCCTTGTTTCAAGATCGTCCGGCATCAATTCTAAAATTTCATCCGCAAGCAAAATTCCTTCATCATATCTTTTTGCTTTAAGATTAAATTCGATCAGCATTTTCTTAAGAGGTACATTAGCTGGATCAATAGCCAGTAATTTTTCTATAGCTTTAATTGATTCCTCATTATTGCCTAATCTTTCCTGCAACTCAGCTATTCTTGTAAGAACAGACCAATCGGGACCAATTTGATATAAAATTCTATTATATAATTTTACTGCCTTTAATGGTTTATCAGCTTCATACAGACGAGCGAGTTTATAATTTAGTTCAATGTTCATCGAATCAAGTTCGATTGCTTTTTCAAGAGTGGCAATTGCTGATTCAGTTTTATTTCCATAACTATAAATATCTGCAAGAAGATCGTAGTACTCGATTTTTGTTGAATCAAGTTTTAAAGCTTTTTGAGAATAGTTTAATGCAGGTACTAATTTATTCAGATAAACATAATTTTTGGCAAGCGTATAATAAAGTCCGGCTGATGAATCATATAAAAGTGCTTTTTCATACTGTCCAACAGCAGATTCATAATTACCCTGAGACTCAAAAACACCGCCATTAATAAAAAACTCAAGTGCTTTTTGCTTTTGCTGATCGACAGTCAATGTCGGTTTATTATCATCAGTTTTTTCTTCTGTAATTGGGGCTGAACCTGAACAATTAATCAAAAAAAATGATAATACTATTATGGGGATAAATATGTAGAGAATATTTCTTTTCACGTCTGTGAATATATTATTGCAGTATTGTAATAACAAGGCTATTTGATTCCGTTTGCCGGGTGATAATTTGAAAACTTAAGCATCTATGTTGTAACTTTGCATAAAAAGATTTTAAATGAACTCATTTGATTTAGCAATAGCGTACGATTGGGAATTTGATGTGGAATTTGTTTCTGCAATCGAAAAAATGATGCATCAATTCGGAATTTCAACTTACGTTATCACATATAAAAATATATCTGAAGTTACCGAAAATGTTAAGGCGCGCCGCTTAAGTTTCCGATGTTTATTAGACAGAGCATCCGATGTGGATGATAATTTTATCGAGCTTAACAGAGTACTTACCAAAAGACGTGCTTATGTTTTTAATCCGCACAAACTTGTTGAGCACGCAATCGATAAAGCAAATATGCATCTTGAGTTTATTACTTCCGGACTTAATGTTCCATATTCTATAATAATACCTCCTCACAGCCAGGCAAAAGAAATTTTTATCTCAATTGATGACCTTGAATTGCTTGGCAGACCATTTATTATAAAACCTTGTAATATAACCGGCGGCGGAATGGGTGTGGTTAAAGGTGCAGAATCTTTAAAGGAAGTTTTACAAGAAAGACAGATGCACATCAATGACAAATATTTGATTCAGGAAAAAGTTTATCCCAAAATGCTTGATGGCAAAAGAGCGTGGTTCAGATGCTATTGGGCTTTTGGTAAAGCAATTTGTGTTTGGTGGGATGATGAAACACATATTTATAATCAGTTGATGGAAACTGAAATAGAAGAATTTGGATTGAGAAAACTATTTCTAATTACAAAAACAATACAACGTTTAACGCAGCTTGATTTTTTCTCAACTGAAATTGCTCTTACGGAAAAAAATAAATTCGTAGTAATAGATTATGTAAACGATCAATGCGATATGAGACTAAAATCATTACACCCAGATGGCGTGCCGGATGAGGTAGTGTTAGAAATTATTAATAATCTTCGATTATTTGTAGCTAAAGAAAAACGCACAAACCGATGAGGAAAAAAATCATACTAATCTATCTATCCATATCCGTTTTTATTTTACTTCTCGGTGGATATTTTTTTCTTTACAACATCTATGGAAGTGAAGTAAAACGATCGGCTCAAAATTTGTATGCAGATACTTCTTCTGAAATTACAATTGAGGTTTTTCCGATTAATGCCTTAGGCAAAAAAGCATGGTTTAGAAAATCATCGGCAACTTTTGAGTTGATTGAGGGAGTTAATTTAGTTGATGTGATTGAGTATGATAAAGAATCAGGATTTTTAAAGATCAGATCAAGAGGTAAAGTTGGATTGGTGGGAATTAAAATTAAATCTGAGCACTCTTTATTACCTGAGTATATTGAAATCGAAATACTTGCATTAACTGTTTGAATTTTAAGCATCAAAGAAAAATTATTTTTATTTTGCGGTTAAGTTATTATTCCAAACGAGGAAAAATGAAAAATTTTATATCATTATTAACAATTTTTATTCTGGCTCTGCAAATAAATTATGCACAAGGCACTGCCGGTGAAAGCGCAAAATATGAGTACAGGCAGTTAATCGATATGCCCACAGCAGGTGTTATTCAAAAAGGTTCTTATGGATTGAGCACCGAACTATTACCGTATGGAACACTAATTGTAAAACTTGAAGCTGGTATTATAGAAAATTTAAGTATCGGACTTTCGTACGGCGGTTCAAATATAATCGGATCGGGAGATATTGATTGGTACAAATTTCCTCCAGGCGTAAACTTACGTTTTCGTTTATTTGATGAATCATTGGTAATTCCTGCCATCACACTTGGATTTGATACTCAAGGAAAGGGAGAGTACTTTGAAGAAGCGAAAAGATATGAAATAAAAGCTCCCGGTTTTTTTGCCGCTGCCTGCAAAAATTTTAGTGTCCTTGGATATTTAAGTCTGCACGGAGAAATAAACTATTCTATTCTTGAAGATAATGATGGTGATAACTTTATCAATTTAATGGTTGGTGCTGAAAAAACTCTGGGAAGTTCTTTCTCAGTTCTTGCTGAATATAATTTTGCATTTAATGATAATTCCACAAATGAGTTTGGCGAAGGAAAAGGTTATTTGAATATGGGTATTCGCTGGTCAATTTCTAATGGAGTAACTTTTGGTTTCGATCTTAGAGATCTGCTCGGAAACAGTTCTTTTGATACAAATGCTGCTGATCGAGGATTAGTTATAGAGTTCATCCAAAAGATTTAGATAGTATTATCTGTCTATGTGCTTTATTTAGTACAAATTAGTTTACTCAACTATACACTTCTCATTTCATCAATAAGATTTTTCCGTAATCTGTTAATTATTTTACCCTTTTTTTAGGCTCGATATTTGCGATTTTTGCACTAATTGAAATCCAGAGGTATAAAATGAAAAAATATAAATTGTTTTTATTCGCTTTCTTTCCCGTATTGATTTTAAATCTTACGGGTTGTTACACTCAAGTCGCTTCAAAAGAAGATGATTACAGCAATTGGACACGTGAAGAAAAGACTCCTAATTATGAAGTTGCAGACGAGTATGATTCAACAGACGTGGTTTATGAAAATGAAGAATCTTATTCTGAAAGTGATGGATCCGATACAGAATATTATTTCTACGGTTATCCATCCTACAGAAAATACTTTTGGGATTACTATCCTGCCGTATCAATTAGTATAGGAGCCAGTTGGTATTATGATCCTTGGTACTGGTATTCCTGGTATCCAAGTTATTGGTATTATCCAACTCCATATTGCTACTATCCAAGTTACTGGTATCCAAATTATGGTTACGGATATTATGATCCATATCCATACTATGATAACGGTTACTATTCCTCCACATATAAATACAGGACCAATGATGGATATGACGTAAGGAATAATTCCGGCGGAAGAAACTCTGGCGGCAGAAACACTAGTGGAGATAGAAATTTATATACATCAAGTGATGGAACTTCAACATTGAGAGATCAACTTAAAACTAGAGAAAAACAAATTGTTTCTGGTCGCAGTGATGTTAATATAGATCGAACAGGATTAAAGGTTCAGGGAAGAGATATAGATCGAAACGATGTAACCAGATCATTAGATAAAGTAAATCAGAGAACTTCTGAAACAATTCGTAATAATGATGTTATTAGAAATTCCAGAATGAATGATGTTATAAAGAAAAATGATACTCGTACAACTAAGAGTAAAGAATTAAATCGTGATACACGTAAAAAAACAAACGATACTAGAATTAATACTGAGAGAAAAACCAATACTGAAAAGAAAAGTCCAAATGTTAACAGAAACAAACAACCAAATGTGAACAAAACTCCAAATACAAATAAATCGCCAAACAGGAATTATACTCCTCCAAAAACAAACAACACACCAAGGAGTTATAGTCCTCCAAGAAATAATACATCTTCGCCGCCAAGAGGTAATACACAATCAAGTCCTCGAGGCAATAGCGGCGGAAACAGTGGTTCAAGAAGTGGTGGAAGCGGAAGTTCCGGAAGAAGGTAAATAAAATGAAAAACACTATTAAATTGTTTTTATTAGTAATTGGAATGAGTTTTTTTACCGGATGTTATACTGTAATCTGGGATCCGAGCGAAGAATTTCCTGAAACTGAAAATTTATATGACAGCAGCAGCGAATTTTACGGCACAGATTATTACGGTGGATACATAAATTATTATGAAACACCCTGGTGGGTAGGAGTTCCCGTTTATATAACTTATCCTGGTGAAACTAACAATAGCCAAACAAAAACCAGAAACAACGGAATAAACTCCGATACAGAAAACATAAGAAATAGTAATGGCAGAGGAAATACGGACAGAAATCCAGATATTGAAAACACGACAACTGTAACTATAACAACTACTACAACTCGTGATGATAACTCTAATATTATAAATAATCCTCCGCCAACAAGAGATTCAAATTCTGGCAGTTCAAATAGTTCATCAACTTCAACATCTAACACAAGAAATTCCGGAAGTAATGAAACAAGAAATAGTTCCGGTTCTAGAAATTCCGGCAGCGGAAGGAGATAAAAATGTTTTCGCACACATTGAAATTATTCAGTGCAATTTTGCTAATTGCTGTAACAACTTTACAGGCTCAAAATTATAATGATGCAATTCGACTTAGTTTTCCAGGATTAGGCTCAAACGCAAGAGCTTTAGGAATGGGAAATGCATTTAATGCTTTAAGTGATGATGCATCAGCTTCATATTTTAATCCTGCTGGATTTGCACTATTAAAAAAAATTGAAGTATCCGGAGGATTGGGTTATTTAGACTATCATAACTCAACTACTTTCCTTGGGAATCAAACTGAAGACAATACTACTAACACAACGTTTAATAGATTCAGTGTTGCGCTTCCCTTTCCTACTTATAAAGGCAGTTTAGTATTTGCATTTTCATATCACAATTCAAAAGATCTAACAAGCGTAATGAAGTTTAATGGATTTAATAGCGGTAATACTTCTAAAATTCAAAGTCTATTAGATACGGATATACCTTACGATCTTTTTTTAACTGATGAAAATTATAATACTATAATTAATGGAAATCTAAATCAGAGTGGAAGCATACTTACATCGGGAGGAATTGATAATTGGACTTTCTCCGGTGCAATTGAAGTTCAAAAAAACTTTTTTATTGGAACAAATTTCACTTTTTATTCCGGAGATTTCGAATCAAATAATGATTACTATGAAGATGATACAAGAAACGTTTACCAGGGCATAACGGCAGCAGGTGAACCACAAACAACAGACTTTAAAACATTCTACCTTAACAATTCACTCAATTGGGATATTGCAGGATGGGATGCTAAAGTTGGTTTCCTTTATCAATTTGAAAATGTTGCCAGATTTGGTGCAACAGTTCAATTTCCTAAAACTTACTATATAGATGAAGAATTTTTAGTTAATGGATCAAGTGAATTTGGTACCGGGCAAATGTACTTTCTTGATCAGCAATATTACAGTGATAAAGTTTCATATGATGTTATCACACCATTTGAATTTAATGTTGCGGGTGCTGTAAATCTAGCAGGACTGATTTTAAGTGCCGATGTTACGTTTATGGATTATTCACAACTTGAGTTTAAGGATCCCGAAGGCCTTTCATCATCATATATATCAGATGCGAATAAAGAAATAAAAGATTTACTCAGATCAGCAGTTAATTATAATGTTGGTTTAGAATATAATGTGCCTATGGTTGGCTTAAAATTGCGCGGCGGATATTTGATGCAGCAATCACCATTTGAAGGTGATGATTCTGATTTCAATCATCAATATGTTACCGGCGGAATAGGATTTTTAGCCAATGGAAATATAGGACTTGATTTAGCTTACGCTTATGGCTGGTGGAATGATATTGGCGATAATTATGGCTCCAATGTATCAAGAACATTTCAGGAAATTAATACTCATAATTTGATATTAACAACAACTTTTAGATTCTAATTATATTTTAATTGATTAACGAATCAAAGCACCATATTTTTCGATATGGTGCTTTTTTATTTTTAAAAGGAGAAGATAATTCAAGGAATCATTTCAAGATCTGAAAGTAAGGATGTTTATATCTTTTCAGAAAAAGATCACACAGTTATAAGATGCTCGCTAAAAGGAAAATTCAAAAAGGATTTTAATCTTAAGAAGGATAAACTTTTTAACAGAGATTTTGCCGCTGTTGGTGATTCTGTGCTTTATGATTTAAATGAAGATGGAACCGGTGTTATTTATGAAATTCTGCCAAGGAAAAATTATCTTTCCCGCAAAGCAATAAAAACACGCGGTGCAAGTTTCCGCGGAGAAAGACTTGAGCAGATAATTGCTTCCAACATTGATAATATTTTTATTGTAACAAGCACTTTAGAACCTGATTTCAATAACAAAACTTTAGATAGATTTTTAGTAGCCTGCGAAAGTGCACACATCAAAACAAATATTATTATTAATAAAACTGACCTTGCTGATGAAACATCCCTTAAAGCGTGGGCTGATCTTTACAAAAAAATTGGATATAGAGTTTTTCTTACATCAACAATAGACTCTTCAGGATTTTCCAATCTTGCAAAATATCTTAAAGGAAAGAAAAATCTTTTTTGGGGACAATCCGGTGTTGGTAAATCATCTTTACTAAATATCTTGTATCCTGAATTAAATCTTAAAGTTGGTGAGATCAGCAATTACACATCAAAAGGAACTCATACTACATCTACAAGTGTTATGATATATGTTGGTAATGAAACATATATCATTGATACTCCTGGCGTTCGGGAGATTGATCCTTTTGGAATTAGAAAAGAAGATTTGGGACATTACTTTAAAGAATTTGAGAGCTTTATAAGCGATTGCCGCTTCAATACGTGTACTCATCATCACGAACCGGGCTGTGCAGTAATAAATGCGGTTGAAAATGACAATATTTCGGCAGAAAGATATGATAGTTATTTGAGAATTCTGGATACCGTTGAAAAAGATATGAATTTTTAGTTTTCATCTTATGAACTTTTAACCTAATCACTTAATTTTACTTTAGTAAACAATAGAGATTTATGAGTAACACGGCACAAATATCAGCGAATACTTCAGATGATCTTTCTGAAAATCTTAGCGATCCTAAAAAAGTTTTTTTTAGTTATGCTGCTAAAATCAGTCAGTTAAAGTTTACGCTGCTGCTTGAACATTTTGTAAATATTGCAGAAGATGTTTTTTATTATTCCGAACCGGAAAGTAATATTTCATTTTTATCTTTTGAAATATTGAACAAGCAATCATTCAGTTTTGATAATTATGAATCGCTTGCAGAAGAAATCTCATTATTAAAACACAAACTCGTTTCTAATCATAGCGATTTTGAAAAGTTTAACCTTCCAATCTTTTTAACATCTGTAAAATTTCCTATCAAAAAAAATTCTCAGGAATGGTCTGATTTTAATGATATAGATTTTATAGTTCCAAAAATAATTTTATTTCAACACTCGGGATCTTGCTTTATAATTGCGAATTTTTTCTCGGAAAGTTTTTCTCATCATGAAAATTTTAGTGAATTCCTGGAACGCGAAACAGAATTGATTTATAATCTTGAAAACCGTTTGCAAGAAACTTCAGGCGATCGCTCCAGCCTTAATGAAATAATCACCTACGATGACTTTACAAACTGGAAAAACAAAATCAATTCAGTTGTTGATGAGATAAAACACGAGAATATTGATAAAGTTGTAATTGCAAGAAGAGTTGAAAATGAAATTACCTCTCCAATAAATTGGCAGAAGACTCTTGGTGATTTAAATATAAAATATCCAACTTGTACAAATTTTCTTTACAAATCTGGTAAATCAATTTTCTTTGGATCGACTCCCGAAATACTTATAAAATATTCCGGCGATACTTTTTTCACAGAAGCATTGGCTGGTTCAATTATGCGTGGTGTAAATCCAGAGCAGGACAAACAATTAGAAGAAGAACTTCTTAAAAGTGATAAGAACAATACGGAGCATGAAGCTGTAATTGATTATATAAAAAAATCGGTTTTTAATTTTGTGGATGAAGTCGAAATCGTAAAAAACCCTGTTGTTAAAAAACTTCCAAACATCCAGCATCTGCAAACGTCAGTTACGGGCAAACTAAAATCAAAAGATCAGATATTTAAAATTATTTCTTCGCTATTCCCCACTCCCGCAGTTTGCGGAATTCCAAAAGAGCAATCACTAAAAATGATTGAAAAGACTGAAGATTTTGATCGCGGATTATTTTCAGGAGTGATTGGATGGTTTAATGCAGATAATTATGGTGAATTTTTTGTAACTATTCGTTCTGCTCTTGTAAAAGACAACAAACTTTATGCTTATGCAGGCTGTGGAATTGTTGAAGGTTCTGATCCACAAGAAGAGTTTGATGAGTCGAAATTGAAATTAAAACCAATTCTATCATTGTTTAATAATGCTGATAAAAATTAATCGTAACTATTTTTGGGCAAATATTTTTTTTGATCAGCTTGCTGAATGTGGTGTTAAATATGCTTGTATATCCCCCGGTTCAAGAAGCACTCCGCTTACCTATGCGTTATCACAAAATAAAAAAATAAAATCCTACGTTATTATTGATGAAAGAACTTCCGGATTTTTTGCGTTAGGAATTGCAAAGCAGACTAACACACCAGTTGTCGTGGTAACAACTTCGGGCACAGCAGCCGCAGAATTATATCCGGCAATTATTGAAGCATATCAAAACAGAGTTCCGTTAATTATTTGCACAGCGGATAGACCAGCTTACCTGCGTAATTCCGGAGCTAATCAGACGATCAATCAGGATCATCTTTATAATAATCATGCAAGATTTTTTTACGATACAGGTTTGCCGATAATTAATCTAAAAAAAATCAAACAGTTAAAAGATTCAACAAAAAATGTTTTTGAAATTTGCGCTAATCAAAATGTTGGACCTGTTCATATTAATATTCCTTTTGAAAAACCACTTGAACCAAATTCTTTTACTGATGAAATTGAAGAAAAGATTTTACTGGAATCATTACCAGATGAATTAAATGCAAATCATAAAAAACAATCAAAAGCTGTTGAACAAAAGAATATCAAAATAATTGCTGATCTTCTTCGAAAAAGTAAGACTGGATTAATTACAATTGGTCCCGGGAATTTTAGTGATTCTTTTTATTCAAGACTTGAAAATTTCTCGATAAAATTTTCACTTCCAATTTTTGCTGATGCTTCAAGCGGATTAAGATTCAAATCATTACCCTTATCCAGCCTAATCACAAATTACGATGCTCTTATAAGATCTGAATTATTTCCAAAAGTATTTACTCCTAAATTTGTTTTACATTTTGGAAGAGCTTTAACATCCCCGAAATTAGAAGATTATTTTTCTGCTGTTAATCCTGAACGATTTACAATTAATATGTTTGGTGATTCTCATAATACATCCCGTAAATTTAAAGTAATAAAAACAAGTGAAGAATTGTTTTTAGAGGATCTTATTAAGTCAATTAGTGTAAATCAAAATAATTTTTCACCGCAATTAAAAAATCTAAAATTTTTAGATTCGGAAATTGATAAGATCAAACCTGAAATATTTTCAATCGCAAAAAAGATTAATGAGACCGGTGTCTTACTGAATGTTATTGATTCCATTCCGCCAAATTCTAATTTGATGATTGGAAACAGTATACCCGTACGTGATCTTGATTTTTTTGCATCTGCTGTAAACAAAAACATTAAATATCTTCCAAAACAGAGGCGCAAGCGGAATTGATGGGATTACATCAACTGCACTGGGTATTTGTGCCCAGTCAAAAAATCCGACTTATCTTGTAACAGGTGATTTATCTTTTTATTATGATATAAATAGTTTGTTGATTGCAAACCAGTACAGTATTCCATTAATAACGATTTTAATAAATAATAATGGCGGCGCTATTTTTAGATTTCTGCCAATTGCAGAATACAAAAATGTTTTTGATAAATATTTTTTAACACCTACAAATCTATCTTTCAAGAAACTTTGCGATGCTTTTGAAATAGACTATAAGGAATTAAAAACACAATCAGATATTTTTAACCATATAAAAGTTTCATCAGTAAGAAGAAAACCCGCAGTGTTTGAAGTTAAGACCAATGCTGATTATTCTTTATCATTAAGAAAAAAATATTGGAAAAAATCAAATAAGGTTGTAGAAAATTTTTTGAGGAATTATGAAGCTTGATGCAAATGGGGTGAAAATTAATTTAGAACATCTAAAAGAAATAGATAAATCCAAGGACTATGTTTTATTCTTGCACGGATTTACGGGTTGTGCTGAAGATTGGTTTCCTGTTTTAGAACAAATGCCTGATAAATATAATTGCATAGCAATTGATATTGTCGGACATGGTAAAAGTGATGCACCCGGAATGCAATCATTTTATTCAGTCGAATCGATAGTAAATCAAATTAAATTTGTTAAAGATCATCTTACTCCAAATAAAATTTTTCTTTTGGGGTATTCTATGGGTGGAAGAATTGCACTCAGTTATGCATCTGCTCATCCTGATGATTTAAAAGGATTAATTCTGGAAAGTGCTTCTGCAGGAATTAAAAATGATGAGGAGCGCCAAAAAAGATATGAAGAAGATTTAAAACTTGCTGAGTTTATTGAGACCCACACCCTTGATGAATTTGTTGAAATGTGGCAGGACCAGGAATTATTTAATACTCAGAGAAGATTTTCAAATGACAAATTGAAAAAGATTAAAAAGAAAAAAGCTTCCGGAAGTAAAATTGGATATGCAAATTCATTAAGAGGTTTTAGTACTGGAATTATGCCTCCCGTGCATGACAAATTGAAAAAAATTCCTTTAAAAGTATTACTAATAACAGGCGACCTTGACAGTAAGTTTACCGGGATTAATGCAAGAATTGCTAAAAGATTTTTCAAGGCAAAACATAAAATTGTGCGTAACTCAGGACATACCACTCATCTTGAAGATCCAAAACGTTTTATAGAAATTGTTTTGAATTATTTGGGACAGTTTTAGTTTATTTATAGGAAATGTAATTTATTGCCACGACTTTTAAGTCGTGGTTACAATAGTGCACAACTAGTTGGGCTTCAGCCCAAACAAAAATTCTTTTGGCTAAAGCCTTAATTTAATTTAAAATTATCCACGACCTAAAGGTCGTGGCAATTAACAATAAATAGAGTATTATTTAATTCGGAATATTTATGAAATCTAAATGGTTAAAAGCCAAAGACTACAAAGACATCATCTATGAAAAGATGGATGGCATTGCAAAGATTACAATCAATCGACCGGAAAAACGAAATGCATTCCGTCCTGAAACAGTTTTTGAAATGTACGATGCTTTTTCTGATGCACGTGAAGATCAAACAATTGGTGTAATTTTATTAACCGGTTATGGACCAGCTAAAGATGGTAAGTATGCTTTCTGTTCAGGCGGTGATCAAAGTATTCGTGGTGATATGGGTTATGTTGGAAAAGATGGAGTGCCGAGATTAAATGTTCTGGATCTACAAAAATTAATTCGCAGCATTCCAAAAGTTGTTATTGCACTTGTTGCCGGATATGCAATTGGCGGTGGTCATGTTCTTCACGTAATTTGTGATTTAACTATCGCGGCTGATAATGCAATCTTCGGGCAAACAGGACCAAAGGTTGGAAGTTTTGATGGCGGATTTGGATCGAGTTATCTTGCAAGAATGGTTGGACAAAAGAAAGCTCGTGAGATATGGTATTTATGCAGACAATATAATGCTCAGGAAGCATTACAAATGGGATTAGTAAACAAAGTTGTTCCTGTTGATAAACTTGAAGAAGAAGGTGTTAAGTGGGCAACAGAAATTTTGCAGCATAGTCCGATGGCAATCCGTGTTTTAAAATCTGCTTTTAATGCAGAGCTTGATGGACAAACCGGAATTCAGGAACTTGCCGGTAATGCAACTTTACTTTACTATATGAGTGAAGAAGCACAAGAAGGTAAAAAAGCCTACAACGAAAAACGTAAACCAAATTTTAAAAAATTTCCTAAATTACCGTAAACCTCTCCCTTAGTCCCTCTCCTTCGCAAGGAGAGGGAAACAGGGTGATGTCAATTAAAGAACTATAATAAAATATCATACTATGATTGACCATAAAGAAAAACCAACCAAATTTCAAAGCTGGATATTAGCCAGCAGACCGCGAACACTCCCCGCAGCGTTAGTTCCTGTTATGGTTGGTTCTGCTTTAGCAATTTATCAAGGAATATTTTTTCCTGCTTATTCAATAATTGCATTGTTATGTTCCATCTTAATTCAAATCGGAACAAACTTTACAAATGATTTATATGATCATTTAAAAGGTTCGGATACTAAAGAAAGAAAAGGTCCATTAAGAGTTTTAGCATCGGGATTAATTTCAGTAAAAGAAATGCAATGGGGAATATTTTTAGTTTTCTTTACTGCTTTTCTTCTGGGTTTATATCTGGTTTATTCCGTTGGATTAGTGATTTTATGGATTGGTATTTTATCGATCATTGCCGGGTTAGCATACACTGCAGGTCCATTTCCATTGGCTTATAACGGACTCGGAGATTTGTTTGTGTTCATCTTTTTTGGAATTGTTGGAACTGTTGGAACTTATTATTTGCACGCACAGCAATTTACTACGTTGGCATTTCTTATTTCACTTCCCGTCGGTGCATTGATTACAAATATTTTAATAGTAAATAACTATCGTGATATTGAAGAAGATAAAACTGCAGGTAAAAATACACTGGCTGTTTTACTCGGCAGAGAATTTTCCCGATATGAATATGTTTTTTTTATTCTTATTTCTTTCTTCATTCCGTTTCTACTTCACTTCAAATACGATTTTAACATTTGGATTTTTCTTCCTTACATAACACTACCAATCGCAATAACTCTTGTTAAAATGATTTATGCATTAACAGGGACACAGCTTAACAAAACTTTAGAACTCTCTGCAAAGTTTTCTGCTATTTACGGGTTACTTCTCTCCATCGGAATTGTTTTATAAAATCTTATTTGATTTTTTAATGCAAATAAAATCCATAAATAATTTTTTTAGTTTTTGGGATAGAGATGATCTGGCTGCGATACTGAAGATGGATTCATCAATATCCTATAAAGATCTTTTTCAAAAATCAAAAAACATTGCCGGATTTTTATCAAAACATAAAATCCACAAAAATGATTATGTTCCGTTACTCATTGAAGATCAAATAAAATTTATTGAATATGTAATTGCTCTTTGGTATTTAGGTGCTATCCCAGTTCCTTTAAATACAAAACTGCTTGATGATGAAATTATTTCAATACTTGATGATCATGATTTTAAGTTTTTGGTTACTGATTCAAGAAATAACTTTGGTGTTTCCTTTGAGTCTTTGAACCTTGGTGACAAAAAGAATAAAATCGGGGTGAGCCACAAAGACACAAAGTCACCAAGTTTCACAAAAATTGTATTGCCGGAATCAAATTCTTACCTGTTTGATGCTGCAGATTATCCAATTCCAGATATAAATAAAGAAGCAGTTGTAATCTTCACTTCGGGATCGACGGGAAGACCAAAGGGAGTTGTTCACACTTTTTCATCTTTAATAAATAGTATTGAAAACGGAAATCAGATTTTAATGCATCAAGAAAAAGATCGCTGGTTGGCTTCACTTCCCTTTTATCACATTGGCGGATTTCAAATTATTTGCCGTTCACTTTATTATGGATGTACAATTGTTCTACCAGAATCATTAAAAACTGATGATTTAGTAACGGCAATTACAAATTTAAATCCAACTCACATTTCTCTAGTTTCTGCACAACTTCAGAAATTTTGTTATCTGGAACAAAGAGCTAATAAGTCGTTAAAGGTTACACTTGTTGGCGGTGGATTTGTTGATGATGAGTTGATGTTTGAGGCTGAAAAACTTGGCTGGAAACCATATCGAGTTTATGGATCCTCGGAAACGGCTTCAATGATTACTGCAATTTCAGCTAATGAAATTAAAGCTAAATCACAATCTGTTGGGAAAGCTTTAAACAATGTTGAGATTATTATCTCTGATGATTCTGAGATCTTAATTAAATCAAATAGTTTGTTTAAAAAATATCTTGATGATGAAAAAGAGACTGCATCAAAATTGATCAATGGTTTTTATCATTCCGGTGATTTAGGATTTGTTGATGCTGATGGATATTTGTTTATCGAAGCAAGAAGAAATGATTTAATTGTAACGGGCGGAGAAAATGTCAATCCAATTGAAATTGAAAAAGCATTGCTTCAATTTCCGTTTATAAAAGACGCTTGTGTTTTTCCAAAGCAAAATAAAACGTGGGGACAAATTGTTGCCTGCGCCTTAGTTGTAACCGATTCATCAATTGATATCAAATCAATAAAAGAAAAATTAAAACTAATTTTGACAGGGTATAAAATCCCAAAAGAATTTTACTTTGTGGATGAATTACCGCGAACGAGTTTAGGAAAATTAGAGCGTGAAAAGATTAAAAAAATGTTTTAGTAATTCTTTGTTGTTCGGATCAGTAACCAAAAAGCAAAAGTCATTTCGAAGGAGTCCTCGACTGAGAAATCTATTAAATCATTAATTACAGATTTCTCCCTTTGGTCGAAATGACATAGTTAATGTTTTGTAACAAAATAAGAGTTATATAAACCTGAATATTTTTCTCATACAAAATAAAATTAACTTCTATGAATTTTTAACCCTTCAGCCAAATCTTCGAACATTTCTTTTTTCTTCCAGCTTTTTTTATCCACAAAAACATGAACCGTTTTTGCATGACAGCAGAGTGTGCTTTCTCTCTTAATTACATAAGTTAATTCGAAAGATGAATTTTTTAATTGAGAGACTTGAACATTAATGGCAATCTCATCTCCGTATTTAATTGGCTTCACGTATTCGCTTTCTGAATGAATAATAGGGACAACATAATCTTCATTCATCCAGTAATTTTCTTTAAGATTAAAGCTGGAGATCATCTGCTCATAAGCTGAATGACAGAACTCAAATATCCTGGAATAAAAAATTATTCCTGCAGGATCGCAATCAAAAAAATTTATTTTTCTTTTTATTGTAAACATAATTAGTGAATTATCAACCCTTCTTTTTTATCTTTTAATTCTTTCGGAACAGCATTTAGAATTTCTTCTTTCAATGCATTAACAAGCTGTTTTTTTATAAATGATTTGCTGTAAACAATTCCTATTTCTCTTTTAGGCACTGGCTTGGTAAACTCACGTACTAACTTCAACTGAAAATCATCTTTCATATATCTTACAGATAAATACGGCAGCAAAGTTATTCCGAAATTTTGCTGGACCAAATTGATTAATGTATCAAGACTGCCAAACTCAAAAAGAATTTTATTGTGATCATCACGCCACTCTTTTTCAGATGTTCTGCACACTTTAAGAGTTTGCTCACGTAAACAATGCCCTTCTTTTAACAAAAGCAGATCATTTACATACAAATCATCAACATTAATTTTTTCTTTACTGAACAATTTATGCTTTTCAGGTATGAACGCCACAAATGGTTCATAGTAAAGTGATTCTTCAACTATGCCGGAATCATTTATCGGCAAAGCAAGAATGCCAAAATCTAAAGTTGATTTATGAATTCCAGAAACAATTTCACTTGTTGTAAGTTCATCAAAAATCAATTCAACTTTTGGATATTTATCTATAAAGGACTGCAGAAAAAGCGGCAGCAAAAATGGAGCGATAGTTGGGATAATTCCAACTTTTAAAATTCCGGTAAACTCGCCTTTAACATTTTCAATAATATTCTGAAAACGATCACGTTCTTCTAAAATAATTTTCGCCTGCCGTATAAGCTGCTCTCCAATATCAGTAGCTGAGATTGGGTTTCGACTTCTGTCAAAAATTACAACACCAAGTTCTTCTTCCAGTTTTTGAATTTGCATACTTAAGGTTGGCTGGGTAACAAAACAATGATTTGCCGCGATTGAAAAACTTTTGTAGTTGTTAACTGCTAATATGTATTCTAATTGTGTAATTGTCATAATTTTGTAGGGCAAATTAACAAATCTTCAGCTTAAAATTGTTTGAATTTAGACCAAAATTATTGTTATAAATCTTCTCTATATTTGTATAGATAGAATCAATTTGATATACTTTGAACATAGTTTAATCTTACACCCAGAATAAAATAAAACTAAGCTTAAATTAGATTTGATATGAAAGAACAAACTATTTCCATTTCCCCTTTTGCAAAATATTTTTATCTAATAAGCGGATTTTTACTAGTTGCAATTGGTGTGATAGGAATTTTTCTACCGCTTCTTCCTACAACAATTTTTTTGATACTTGCTTCAATATGTTTTCTAAAAAGTTCTCCTAAAGCAAATGATTGGTTAAGAAATCATAAAGTGCTAGGCGGCTACATAGATAACTATCAAAACAAAACCGGATTAACGCGGAATTCAAAGATCGCAAACATAATTACTCTCTGGACTTCAATCTCACTATCAGCATTCTTGCTAACTAATGAACTTTATATAAGAATAATTTTACTTGCGATAGCAATTGGAGTTACAGTTCATCTTTTAATGATCAAGACTAAACAACCAACTAATAAAAATAATTTTCAAGTTAAATAATTAATAATTAACCAAAGGAGAAAAAAATGAGTGATGAAAGTAAATGTCCTGTACCACACGGAAATCAAGGCCGTTTTTCCGGTAGAGGCACATCAAACCGTGATTGGTGGCCAAACCAATTAAATCTTGGTATACTTCACCAGCACCATCCTGCCTCAAACCCATTAGGATCTAAATTTGACTACGCAAAAGAATTCAGCAAGCTTGATTACAAAGCTCTCAAAAAAGATCTATATGAATTGATGACCAACTCACAGGATTGGTGGCCTGCTGATTGGGGTCACTATGGCGGTTTGTTTATACGTATGGCATGGCACAGTGCAGGCACTTATCGTACCGCTGATGGACGAGGCGGAGGAGGTACCGGCAACCAGCGTTTTGCACCTGTAAACAGTTGGCCTGATAATGGCAACTTAGACAAGGCACGCCGATTGCTCTGGCCTATCAAACAGAAATACGGTAACAAAATTTCCTGGGCTGATCTTTTTATCTTAGCAGGTAATGTTGCTCTTGAGTCTATGGGTTTCAAAACTTTTGGATTCGGCGGCGGACGTGAAGATATCTACCAACCCGAAGAAGACATTTACTGGGGTGCTGAAAAGGAATGGTTAGCCACCAGTGATAAACCTATGAGCCGTTACTCCGGTGATCGCGAATTAGAAAATCCTCTTGCGGCTGTTCAGATGGGTTTGATATATGTCAACCCTGAAGGACCTGATGGAAATCCTGATCCCGTTGCTTCAGGTCGTGATGTGCGCGAAACATTTAAACGTATGGCGATGAATGATGAAGAGACTGTCGCTCTAACTGCCGGTGGTCACACATTTGGTAAAATGCACGGCGCAGGCGATCCCAAATTAGTCGGTCCGGAACCTGAAGCTGCACCAATTGAATTGCAAGGTTTAGGATGGATAAATAAATTTGGAACTGGCAAGGGTGCACATACCACTACAAGTGGATTAGAAGGAGCATGGAAACCTAATCCAACAAAATGGGATATGGGTTACTTCGACATGCTTTTTGGTTACGAGTGGGAAAAGGTTAAAAGTCCCGCTGGTGCATGGCAATGGCAGGCAAAGGATGTTAAGCCGGAACATATGATACCGGATGCTCACGATCCATCAAAAAAACATCCGCCAACGATGACAACTGCAGATATGTCTTTACGCTTCGATCCAATTTACGAACCTATTTCACGAAGATTCCACAAAGATCCAAAAGCATTTGCTGATGCCTTTGCAAGAGCTTGGTTCAAACTTACTCATAGAGATATGGGACCGAAAGCTCGTTACATTGGACCGGAAGTTCCAAAAGCAGATTTGATCTGGCAGGATCCGGTGCCCGCTGTGAATCACAAGTTGGTTAATAAAAAAGATATTGATGGATTGAAAAAGAAAATTCTGAATTCAGGACTTTCGACTTCAGAATTGGTTTACACTGCATGGTCTGCAGCATCTACTTTCCGTGGTTCGGATATGAGAGGCGGAGCTAATGGTGCCCGTATTCGTTTAGAACCGCAAAAGGATTGGGAAGTAAATCAACCAGCTCAGCTAGAAAAGGTTCTCAAAAAACTAAAAAGCATTCAGAAAGAATTTAACAATCGTAAAGACGGCAAAAAAGTTTCTCTGGCTGATCTGATTGTCCTTGGTGGCTGTGCTGCCGTTGAAGCTGCCGCAAAAGAATGCAGGATACAAAGTTGAAGTCCCATTTACACCGGGGCGAATGGATGCATCACAAGCTCAGACAGATGTCGAATCATTCGAATATATGGAACCTGAAGCGGATGGTTTCCGTAATTACCAAAAAAGGGCATACACTGTAACAGCTGAAGAAATGCTTGTTGATAAAGCACAACTTCTTACTTTAAGTGCACCGGAAATGACAGTGCTTGTTGGAGGAATGCGTGTACTTGGTGCCAACTTTGGTCAGTCGAATTACGGTGTGTTTACAGATCAGGTTGGTAAACTAACAAATGATTTCTTTGTCAATCTACTTGATATGGGTACTGTTTGGAAACCTATCTCTGATAAAGGGGATACATTTGAAGGTAGAGATCGCAAGACAGGAAAAGTTAAATGGACAGGAACTCGAGTTGATTTGATCTTCGGTTCAAACTCACAATTGCGAGCTCTTGCAGAAATCTATGCACAGGATGATGCAAAACAAAAATTCGTAAAGGATTTTGTTGCTGCCTGGAACAAAGTAATGAACCTTGACCGCTTTGATCTAAAATAAGCCTGGCTGTATTTTAAGCTAAGGAGAAAGAAAATCTGTTATTATAAATTAAAGGACTCGAAAGAGTCCTTTTTTATTTTACACCAACCAAATATCATTTAAAAACGGAAGTTTAAATCTTACTTCATCAACATAAGATTTATCAATTTCTGCAACAATTACTTTTTCCTCATTTTCAACAGCAACAATTTCTTTTCCCATCGGATCAAACACAGAACTAAATCCATTGTAATGCAGTTTTGGATCATCCCCGACTCTATTTACTCCAACGACATAACATTGATTTTCAATTGCACGTGCTTTTAATAAAGTTCGCCAATGCTCAATACGTGTATCAGGCCAGTTTGCAATATCAATAATCAAATGAACTTTTTCTTTTGCGTACAATCTATACAATTCAGGAAAACGCAAATCGTAACAAATTGAAAGTCCGATTTTAATTCCTTTAACTTTTGTAACAACCGCTTCTTTTCCCTTTCCATAAAAAATATCCTCTTTTGAGTATGAGAAAGGATGAATTTTTCTGTAAGTGCTAATTATTTTTCCTTGATTGTTCAGGTGAACTAAAGTGTTAAAATTTTTCTTTTTTCCTTTTTCGATTACACCATACAGAATTGCGGACTTTTTTAATTTAGCTAATGATGCAAAGAATGAAAGACTCTCCCCTTCTAATTCTTCTGCAAAGTCTTTTGACTTCATTGTGAAACCTGTAAGAGTCATCTCAGGAAAGATTATTAGATCTAATCCGCTAATCTTATCTAATAAATTTTTTATTTTTTCTTTGTTTGCAGATTTATCTTCCCAAACGGGACTGTATTGAACTAACCCTATTTTTAGTTTTTTATCCATAGCATTCTTTCATCATCTTAAAATTAAAAGTGTTGTTGCAATAACAATTCCTGTTAAAGCTTGAATTATAATTTCATCTCTGGAAAGATTCCCTTTAAAGAATCCAAGCGGTGTCCATTTCATCCACGTCCATTTTTGCGGAAGTGATGTTTTAAGAAATAAGTAGTAAAAGATATCCTGCAATCCGAATTGTTTTAATATCCAACCTGCAAGTGCAGCTACCCAATCAAATTGAATTCCAATTATAATCAGTAAAAGCACATCATACATAAATTGATTTATTCTGTATGAGTGAATAATAATTTTTTCCGGCAATTGTGTAGTTCTTCTTATTAACGAAAAATGATAGCCGAGTATATCAAATAAATTACTTAACAAAACGAATAGCAAGGCAGAGAATTCAAAGAGATAGAAAGACAGAATCAAAAAAATGATGCAAAGTATTAGATTTAGCCAAACCAATCTGTACTTAAGAATATTTATTAACTCATTCATATAGAAAAATAATTAAAACAAATTCCATAAAAAATTTTAGCCCTAATTTTTAATTATTCATTTGCCAATAAGGTCACAATTTAGGCTTATAAAATAGGTTTAGATTACTTATTTTAGCGCAACAATTTTTATAACAAAATTAATTCGATGAACAACAATATTACTCTTGATTTTTCCCTATTTGACGGCTTTCCGGATATGTGCTTTCTTGTAAATGAAAATGGAAATATCAAAGTTTTAAATAAATCTTCTATTAAAAAATTAGATCTTGGTAACAGGGAACCAGAAATCTTTTTTGATTATGTGGAACTTTGTGATAGAAGTCAGGCAGAATCATTTTTTAAGGATTCTTTCAACAGTGGTAAATCATCGGATATCGAAACAAGATTATTTATCCATAAAAACTTTATTAATGTAAAGCTGACTTTTGTGCCGTTTTCCAGCAATGGATTTGATGAAAAATTACTTCTTATAACCGCCAGAGATATTAGTGAAGAGAAGAAAAAAGAAATTGATCTTTTAAGATTTTATAATGTAGCAGAGAATACTGTTAATCCTTTGCAGATTACTGATCTAAGTGGAAAAATGATTTATGTGAATAAAGCTTTTGAAATTGCGAGCGGTTATTCTAAAGAGGAATTGATTGGAAAAAATCCCAGAGTTTTTGGCAGCGGAAAAAACTCAAGCAAGTTTTGGGATAAAATGTGGGATACAATTTCAAGCGGCAAAGTATGGGTTGGCGAAGTTGAAAATCTTAGAAAAGCTGGTGAACCATTTTTTACACAATTGTTAATCTCCCCTATTTTGGATAAAGATGGAAAGGTTTCCGGATATTTTGGTATTCATCGTGATCTTACAGAAAAAAGAACTTTAGAAAGACAACTTATCCATACACAAAAAATGGAAAGCATTGGAACACTTGCTGCAGGAATTGCGCATGAAGTTGGAAATCCGCTTGCATCGATATCAGCATTGGTACAAGTTGCGCAAAGAATTACAACTGATCCTTTTGTAAATGAAAAACTTGGATTAGTAAAAAGTCAGGTTACACGAATTTCAAAAATCATTAGAGACCTTGTGGATTTTTCCCGTCCATCAAATTATGAACTTGAACTGACTGATATCAATAAAGTAATTAACGAAGCTGTAGAGATTACTAAAGTTGGTACAAAAGCAAAAGACATAATTTTTGAAACGAATTTAAGCAATGATATTCCCATGCTTCCTCTTATCGCAGATCAAACTCAACAGGTTTTTGTTAACATATTATTAAATGCTGTTGATGCGATCTCCGAAAAAAGAAGAGAAAGTAAAGTTGAAAAAATTTCTGTAAAATCTGAATGTAATGGCGATGAAGTTACCTTAACTTTTTCAGATACAGGGATGGGAATTAAAGAAGAAAATCTTAGTAAAGTGTTTGAGCCTTTCTTCACTACAAAAAAAGAAGGCAGAGGCACAGGACTCGGTCTGTGGGTAAGTTATGGAATAGTTAAAAGTTTTCAGGGTGATATAAAAATAAAAAGTAAACAGAACGAAGGCACTACATTTATTATTAAATTGCCGATTAGTTAATAAAATCAGGAATAAAAATGGCTCATAAAATTTTAGTTGTTGATGATGAAGAAATAATCCGGGATTCCTTGTTCTACATTTTGGAAAAAGAAGGCTATGAAGTTGATAAAGCTGAAAACGGTAAAACTGCATATGATAAAATGATTGCCAATCATTTTGATCTTGTAATTACTGATATTGAAATGCCTGTGATGAGAGGAACTGAACTATTAGAAAAAATAAAAACTTTAAATGTTCAAACTTCTGTTATAGTTATTACGGCTTTTGGATCATTGGAAACTGCAATAACTGCATTAAGAAATGGTGCAAGTGATTACATTTTAAAGCCTGTTGAGTTTGATGAACTGCTTATAAAAACTAAAAGACTTTTTGAGGTAAGAGATTTACTTTTAGAAAATCGTGTATTGCGCGAAGAGATTCATAGAAAATATGATTTTGAAAATATTGTGGGAAAAGCGAACAGCATAAAAAAAGTTTATGAAATGATTGAAGCCGTTGCTGAAACTGATTCAACTGTACTTATAAGCGGAAACAGCGGCACAGGAAAAGAACTTGTTGCACGTGCTCTTCATTATAAAAGTCATAGAAAAAATAAACCTTTTGTTGCTGTAAACTGCGGAGCTATTTCAGAAAATTTAATTGAGAGTGAATTGTTCGGACATAAAAAAGGTGCATTTACAGGAGCTATATCTGATAAAGATGGATATATGAAAGCCGCAAATGGCGGAACATCTATTTCTTGATGAGATAAGTGAAATGCCTCCTCAACTTCAAGTTAAATTATTAAGAGCTATTCAGGAAAAAGAATACACTCCTGTTGGTACTACCGTTTCATTATCAGTTAATACAAGATTTATTGCAACAACAAATAGAAATCTTGAAGAAGAAGTTAAGAATGGAAGATTCCGCGAAGATCTTTTTTACAGAATAAATGTTGTTGATATACATCTTCCATCTCTAAAAGAAAGAGAAGAAGATATTCCTTTACTTGCTGATCATTTTCTTAATAAGTATCGAAAAGAATTAAATAAAAATATTAAGGGAATTGATAATGAAGCAATGCGGGCAATACTAAGCCACGAATGGAAAGGTGAAGTACGAGAGTTAGAAAATATTATTGAACGTGCAGTAATTTTTTGCAAGGGAGATATGATTACACTTCAAGAATTGCCTGTAACATTTAAACCAAAAATGGATGAAATAGATTTTTCATTTAACGGTTCTCTTGATGATTCTGTAAGAAAATTTGAGAGTGATTTTATCTTGAGGGCACTCGAGAATAATGAGAACAATAAAGAAAAAACTGCTGATGCTCTAAGAGTGGGCTTATCTACTTTGTATAGAAAATTAAAAGAGTTGGATATCAAAATTTAGTATAGTAAAGCAACGATGTATTTATCTGGATTTATTCTCAATAATTAAAATGCCACTTTGCTGATTTTCAATTGCGAGAATAAAATAATGTGCATTTTTCTGCAATACTTACAAAATCCAATCATTCCCAGCACAAAATCTCCACTATCAATTTTGGCACACAAATAGCCGATTTATATCCGCTTCTCCGTTCAGGGGAGAAGAATCACAAAAGAATAAATGAAAAATATAGTTATATACAGTCCCGATTTTAGCTTGTGTTATAGCCTGCTTATGTACTTGCAGACTCAATACAAAGTTGTTGCTACAACCGATATGGAAGTTGTGTCTTCACTTGTGTGCAACGGCTCTGCAGATTTAGTAATTATGGATACTGAACCAGATGTTGATCTTCTAAGCAAGTGTGAACAATTTAAAAAGTGCAAATCAGAAGTTCCGCTGATTCTTACTTATGTCTTTAATAATCGAATTAAAGAGTCTGAAGTAAAAATTAAAAAGTTTGTAAATGAAATTTTTTACAAGCCATTTGATCTTAATGAAATTTCTTCAAAAATTCCTGCCCTGTTACCTACAACTTAGCGAGACTAAATTAAAATCATTTTAATATTAGAAGTGTTCATTAAAACATTTGTTAAGTATGATTTTATATACATTAAAACAAAATAGTTTACCTAAGCAATAGTTTTAATAATCATTCTAATTGTTGCGAATTTGTAATAAAACAACTTCCCAAAGCTGAGAAAATTAGCAAATCTGAATAAAGATAATATTGGATTTTTAGCAAATAATTAACATTGAAACTGTGGTATTCTAATTGTAACATTGAGGCACAAAATCAATAACTAAAAAATTCAAATTAGAAGGATATAAAAACATGAAAAATATATTGATTTATCTTGGATTAGTCATAACTATAGTTGCTTTATATGGATTTGCTTTTACAATAGCAGATGAAAAAAGTGATGACGGAAAAAAATTATTTGTTGATAACAAATGTAACATGTGCCATACAGTTACCAGCGCAGGAATTGAATCTAAAAAATCTGATGCGGTTGATTTATCTACGGTTGGAAAAGACAGAACTGTTGAATTCTTAACAAAGTATTTGAAAAAAGAAGCTAAGTTAAATGACAAAGATCATAAATCATCCTTTAAAGGAACTGACGAAGATCTTACAAAATTAGTTGAATGGTTATCAACTCTTAAATAGGAATATAAAGTTAAAAGTTTATCATCTATGGCACTTAGATTATCATCAAACGAAAAATTAAGATGCTTCCCAAACATCTTAAAAAAAATACAAACCCTCCTTGTAATCGGATTAGTTATTCTACCCACAAATATATATGCTCAATCGAATGATGATTGTTTAATGTGCCATAGTGATAATGAACTCACTATGGAAAAAAAGGGGAAAGAAATTTCCCTGTTTGTTAAAGAAGATGTTTTTAAAGGTTCTACTCACTCAAAATTAAGTTGCGTATCATGCCATAAAGGATTTGATCCTGAAAGTATGCCGCATGCTGAAAATATTCAGGAAATTAATTGCGTTAATTGTCATCAAAAAGTTTTAACAAAACATTCGTTTCATCCTCAGATTTTAAAATCAAAAGGACTTAGGAAAAACAGCAGATACTTCTTGCAAAAGCTGTCATGGAATTCATGATGTTGTTTCTCCAAAAAATCCTAAAAGTAAATGGAATAATAAAAATTTAATTGTTACCTGCGGTAACTGTCATAAAGATGCAAGTGATCATTATTTAACTTCTAATCATGCCGAAGCTTTTAAGAGCGGCGATAAAAGTGCACCGAATTGTATTACCTGCCATAAATCACCTATTACAAAAATTGCTTTTGGTGATAACAAAGTTGAAATGAAAAAAGCACAGGAAAAACTTTGTCTTTCCTGCCATTTAGATAATAAAGATGTTAGAGAAAGAACTACTCCTTCTGCAGGATTTATTACATGCCTACGATAAAAGTGTTCATGGATATGCTCTTCACATAAAAAATAATGGTGATGCTGCTAGTTGTATAGATTGCCATACAACTCATGCAAATTATAAAAGGTACAGATTCCAGATCAAGTGTTTACAGATTAAATATTCCTAATACTTGTGGTAAATGTCATACAGAAATTACAGAATGAATATATCAGAAAGTATTCACGGACAGCTTAGTAGCTGAAGGGAAATGGTGATGCTCCATCCTGTACAAATTGTCATGGTGAACATAATATTTTAAATATTAAAGATCCTAATGCACCAGTTGCATTTCAAAATGTATCTAGTCAGGTTTGTTCTCCTTGCCATGAATCTATGAAACTTTCTGAAAAGTATGGTTTATCTGCAAATAGATTATAAAACTTTTTCTACAATCATATCACGGTCTTGCATTAAGCGGTGGTTCTGCATCAGTTGCAAATTGCGGTAGCTGTCATGGTGTCCATAATATTAAACCATCATCAGATCCAACATCGATGGTTAATAAAAATAATCTTGTTAAAACTTGCGGCAAGTGTCATCCTGGAGCAAATGAAACTTTTACTCAAGGGAACATACACGTAACACTTGAAAAAGCTGATGAACCAATTCTTTATTGGATATCAACAACATATATTTTTCTTCTAATTTCTGTTCTTGGCGGAATGTTTTTACATAATGCTATTGATCTTTATAAAAAATCTAAAATTAAAAAACTTAAAACAACTTGGTAAGATTGAGAAGAAAAACATGGTCACTCACTTATATCTTAGAATGACAGTTAATGAAAGAATTCAGCATGCAACAATGGCAATTAGTTTTATGATATTAGTTCTTACTGGATTTATGCTTAGATATCCAAATTCATGGTGGGTAAGCCATATTAGAGATTTATCAAGTCGATGTTGTTGAATACAGAAGTTGGATTCATCGCATAGCAGCAATTGCGATGATATTTGTTAGTCTTTATCATATCTACTACATCGCATTTACTCAAAGAGGCAGAGAATTAGTAAGAGATCTTTTTCCAAAACTTAAAGATTTTACTGATGCTATTGGAGTTGCAAAATTTAATCTTGGAATATCCAAAGTGAAACCTAAATTAGACAGATTCAGTTATGTTGAAAAAGCTGAATACTGGGCTTTGGTTTGGGGTACCATCGTAATGACGTTTACTGGATTATTAATGTGGATATACATTGATTACATTGGTGTTTTCTCTAAACTTGATTGGGATATTGCAAGAACAATTCACTATTATGAAGCCTGGTTAGCATTTCTGGCAATAGTTATTTGGCACTTCTACTTTGTCATTTTTAATCCTGATATTTATCCGATGAGTCTTGCTTGGTTCAAAGGTACAATAACCGAAGAAGAAATGGCTGAAGAGCATCCGCTTGAACTTGAAAGAATAAAAAAGAAATTAGCTGAAGAAAGAAAAAAATCTGAAGAAGATTTGGACGAAGAAGTTTAATTTCTGAGCATTTTATTTTTATACTTATAGCAACCCAATATTCTTTTATTCAATGAGATAATTATGAAGAAAAGATTCCCACATTATGTTTATAATCCAATAACAATGATTGGTGCAGCATTAGCATCATTATGTTTTGGATTAATCATTTTTTTGTTTGTGCTTGATTTCTTCAGCTCCGAAGAAAATACTTACATGGGAATTCTAACTTACATTATTATTCCAAGCATTTTAATTTTAGGATTACTGCTAATTGCTTATGGAATCATAAGAGAAAGAAAAAGAGAACAGACACGGTAAAATTAGAGAACAGGGATTTCCTGTAATTGATCTTAAACGATCCCAAAAAACGTGCAATGTTCGTTACTTTTTCAGTTGGAACAATTGTACTTATGTTGTTTTCTGCTTTTGGAAGTTTTAAAGCTTATGAATATACCGAGACCGATGAATTTTGCGGAACAATTTGTCATTCTGTAATGGAGCCTGAATACACTGCCTATCTTGATTCACCGCACTCTCGGGTTGGCTGCGTTGGATGCCATATTGGGTCTGGAACAAGCTGGTATGTAAAATCTAAATTTTCAGGTGCTTATCAGGTATATTCAGTTTTATTTAATAAATATTCACGTCCGATTCCAACACCTGTAGAAGCACTACGACCGGCAATCGGAACTTGCGAACAGTGCCACACTCCCGCACTTTTTTATAATGAAAAGAAGGTCGATTATAGTTATTACCTCTCGGATGAACAGAATACAAAATCAAATATTAGTCTGCTTATTAAAATTGGTGGCGGTAAAAGTGAATTGGGCTCTATTGAAGGAATCCACTGGCATGTAAATCCGGACAATATTATTTCATATATTCATACCGATGAACGCCGTCTTGAGATTCCTTGGATAAAGGTTACATCAAAGGATGGCAAAGAAACTATTTTTAGAGATAAAAATTCAAAGTTCGATGAAAAGAAGTTCAATAAAGATAACCTAAGGACTATGGATTGCATCGACTGCCATAATCGCCCTTCCCATATTTATCACCAGCCGGATAAGATGATGAATGAGATGCTGTCTAAAAATATGATTGATGAATCTATTCCTTATATCAAAAGTCTTTCAGTAGAAGTGCTTGAAGATAAGTATGTAACTAAAGAACAAGCTTTGGAAAGTATTCAACAGCGCATTACAGATTTTTATATTTCTAATTATCCTGATATCTATAATTCAAAAAAAGAAGCTATCCAAAAAAGTATAGAAATTGTAAAAAAAGTTTATGCCAGAAATTATTTTCCATATATGAATGCTAACTGGAAACACTTTCCGGATAATATTTCTCACGTCTACACGCCGGGTTGTTTTAGATGTCACGATGGTAATCATGTTAGCGATGATGGAAAAGTAATTTCTAATGATTGTAATAGCTGCCATAAAATTATTTCACAAACAGATAACAATGGCATTACTAGAGTTGATTTAAAAGGATTAAAATTTCAGCATCCAATTGATATCGGGGAATCTATTGAAGATCATCTTTGCACTGATTGCCATTGGAAGCAAGAATAATTATTTATCTTTGAGTAATGAAAAAAATACTATTAACTATTTTTATTACTCTTACTTTATCTGTTCAATATTTCTCGCAGAACATTCCTGAGGGATTTGTAGAAATCCGCGAAATTATTCCCGATGTAAGTCTTGATCTACGTTATTTAACTAATCATAATTTTCTTGGCGTGCCAGTAGATGGCTATAGAACAGAAAAATGTTATATCACAAAAGCCGCTGCAGATTCACTCGCCAAAGTTCAGGAAGAACTAAGAAAATTTAATTTATCATTAAAGATTTATGATGCTTATCGTCCGCAGCGGGCAGTTGATCATTTTGTACGATGGGCAAAAGATTTATCAGACACACTTACAAAAAAAGAATTTTATCCCACAGTAGATAAAAGCAGATTATTTGTTGACGGTTACATTGCAGAAAAATCCGGACACAGCCGCGGCAGCACAATTGATTTAACAATTGTACCGATACCTCTTCCCTATCAACCTGAATTTGATATTAATAATCAATGCGAATGTTTTGAATCAACAGATAAAAGATTTAAAGATAATTCTATAGATATGGGAACAGGTTTTGATTGTTTTCATTCACTTTCACATACAGAAAATATTAATTTAACTCCACAGCAAAGAGCAAACAGATTACTCCTAAAATCTCTTATGGATAAGTACGGTTTTAAAAATCTTGCTGAAGAATGGTGGCATTTTACTCTAAGAAACGAACCCTACCCAAGCACTTATTTTGATTTTATTATAGAATAAAATTTTTGAAATATTCAAAAGGTCATTCCCGTTGAAACGGGAATCCAATAAATATGAAGTAGATTCCCGCTGGAGCTTATCCCGATGAAAATCGGGGCGAGAATGACAGTCAACATAAAATCTATTTTCCAGAAACCTCAGAATAATACTTTTTATTCTGGAACAAAATTCTTCCAACAACAGTTTAAGCCTCAGTTTTAAAATCAATAATCTTTTACGGAGGTTTTATGAAATCATTGACAGTTCTAATAATATTTTTTGCTTTTTCATTAATTCCATTCGCCAATCAAATGGTTGATAAAAAGCCAATTAAAAATAATTCAATACAACTTGCATTACTTTTGGATACAAGCGGTAGTATGGATGGGTTAATTGAACAAGCAAAAAGCCAACTATGGAAAATTGTAAATGAACTTGCAACTTCTAAAAAAGACGGACAGCAAATTGATTTAAATGTAGCTTTATATGAATATGGCAAACAAAGTATTCCCGCTGATGAAGGCTACTTAAGAAACATTGTTCCATTCACACAGGATCTGGATAAAATTTCTGATGAACTATTTAAACTTAAAACAAACGGCGGAGATGAATACTGCGGAAAAGTAATTTTAAATGCTGTTGATAATCTTCAATGGAACAAATCGAATGATAACTTAAAAATAATTTTCATTGCAGGTAATGAACCGTTCACTCAGGGTAATATTGATTATAAAACTGCCTGTCAAAAGGCTGTTAAAAAAGGAATTGTTGTTAATACAATTTTCTGCGGCAGCTATGATGAAGGTATTCAAACAATGTGGAAAGATGGTGCTGATTTAGCAGATGGGAAGTATATGAACATTGATCATAATGCAGCTATTGTTCATATTGATGCACCGCAGGATGCAGAGATAATAAAGCTTGGACAGGAATTGAATAAAACTTATATCGCATTCGGTAATGCCGGAAGAGAAAAGAAAGAAATGCAGGCTGAGCAGGATGTTAATTCAATGAGCTTAAGTCCTGGGGTTATGGTGGAAAGATCCGTTACAAAATCTGGTACACAGTACAAAAATTCCGGCTGGGATCTTGTTGATGCAAAAAATGAAGGATCAGTTAAGATAGAAGAATTAAAAGATGAAGATCTACCGAATGAAATGCAAAAGATGAGTGTTCAAGAAAGAAAGGCTTATGTGGATAAAATGGAAAAAGAACGTGAGCAAATCCAGAATAAGATAAATAAATTAAATGATGAACGAAGTAAATATGTTGCACAAAAAATGCTTGAAAATAAAAACGATAATACTCTTGATGCTGTTATGATTAAAACAATTCGTGAACAGGCAAAACAAAAGAATTATACATTTAGTAAATAATTAATTGTCATTTCGATCCCGATTTCAATCGGGAGAGAAATCTGTTTAATGCACAGCTATCAGATTTCTCAGTCGAAGACTCCCTCGAAATGACAATTCAATCAAAAGGTGAAAAAATGTTAAAAATATTATCTAGATCTCTCTAATACTGCTTTTCAGTAAATTGTCATTTGCAGATGGATTTATTGTCATTCCACGACCCAATCCTTTGCCAAATCCTTTTCCATTAGAAGTGGTATATCACAAAGTTGATGTAAAGATTGATGGACAATCAGCAGTAACAAAAATTGATCAATCATTTTACAATCCAAGTCTGACTATCAACTTGAAGGATTTTATATTTTCCCTATTCCAAAAGGTGCAGTAATAAATAACTTTACAATGATTATAAATGGAAAAGAAACAAAAGCAGAATTGCTTGATTCTGATAAAGCAAGAAAAATTTATGAAGATATTGTAAGACAAATGCGTGATCCGGCTTTACTTGAATACAGTGAACAGAATATATTTAAGCTGCGCATCTTCCCTATCGAACCAAGAAGTGAAAAGAAAATTTCAATTAGTTATTCACAGGTTCTGGAATCTGATAATAATTTATTTGAATACATTTATCCGCTTAACACTGAAAAGTTTTCTGCAAAACCATTAAAAAATGTTTCTGTCAAGATTGACTTAAAATCCAATGAAAAGATTAAAAATATTTATTGTCCGACTCACGAAGTTGATATTGTAAGCAAGAGCGATAATCATTCAATCATTTCTTACGAAGATGATAATGTAAAACCTGATATTGATTTTAAATTATACTTTTCTAAAAACTCTTCATCAGTTGGATTATCCTTACTTAGTTATCAAACTGGAAATAATGATGGTTACTTTTTATTGAGTGCTTCGCCGTCAATTGAAATTGATAAAAGCAATATTGAGAACAAAGACATTACCTTTATTCTTGATGTTTCAGGAAGTATGAGCGGAGAAAAGTTAGAGCAAGCAAAGAAAGCTTTGCTGTATTGTGTTAATAACTTAAATGTTGGAGATCATTTTAATGTTATAAGATTTTCTACTGAAGCATATTCATTGTTCAAATCTTTAGAGAAAGCAGATAAGCAAAATATCAATGAAGCAAAAAGATTTATTGATGATCTTCAGGCAATTGGAGGAACAAACATAGAAGAAGCTTTTAATATTGCTTTTAAGAATTATAAAGAATCAAATCGTCCTCACTTTGTAGTTTTTTTAACTGATGGCAAACCAACAATTGGTGAAATGGATGATAACAAACTTGTTAAGAAAATATTAAACACTAATAAAATTAATTCCAGAATTTTTACTTTTGGAATTGGTGATGAAATAAATACTCATTTACTCGATAAACTTACAGATGCAACAAAAGCATGGCGGACTTACGTTAGCGATGAAGAAGATATTGAAATCAAAGTCTCAAACTTTTATGATAAAATTCAATCCCCTGTTCTGAGTGATTTGAAAGTTGGATTTTGATAACATTGAAGTTTATCAAACATATCCAAAAGATCTTCCTGATTTATTTAAAGGATCTAACCTTCTTGTGTTTGGCAGATACAAAGGAAAGGTATTGCAAAAATTACTTTGTCCGGAAAACTAAATGGCAAGCAAAAGGAATTTACTTTAAAAGAAAATTTTACTTCTTCTGATGATGAATACAATTTCATTCCACCACTTTGGGCTTCAAGAAGAATTGGATACTTACTTGATTTGATAAGATTGAATGGTGAGGACAAAGAACTTGTTGATGAAGTTATTATGCTTGCACGTGAACACGGAATAATTACTCCATACACAAGTTATTTAATAATGGAAGATGAAGAAATCAGAGTTCGTGGAGGAAGATTAGTTGATGGTTTTCAAACCCTTCCACCTAGCGCCTGAATTAAAAAAGGAAAACGAAGCAGATTATTTTAGAATGAAAGATAAGAGCGGAAGAGGAAGTGTTGAGGTAAGTGAAGAATTTCAAAATCTAAATTCTGCCTCCAATTATAAGCAAACACAACAAGGCAATGAAAGATTATCTTATACGAATTCAAAAGGTGAAATAAAAAATCTTTCACAACAAGTAAGAAATGTTTTAGGAAGAGCAGTTTATCAGCAGGATAAGTTTTGGGTTGATAGTGAATTGCAGAAACGAGAAACTGAAAAAAGTAAAACGAATTCAATTTAACTCTGATGAATACTTTAATCTGTTAAATAAAGAACCAGAAACAGCACAGTTTCTTGCACTTGGACAAAATGTTAGATTCTATCATAAAAATGTTTTTTATGAGGTGTATGAGTAATATTAGCTCACCCTGTTTCCCTCTCCTTGCCAAGGAGAGGGACTAACAGTGAGGACGTTTTTTACTTGAGTAAAATCATTTTACGTGTTTGAACAAAACTGCCAGCTTTAATCTGACAGAAGTAGATTCCGGATGCCAGATTCCTGTTTCCAGATGTCGAATTAAACTCAACCTCATATCTTCCTGCCGGTTTGTATTCATCAATCAGTGTTGCAATTTCATTACCAAGAACATCGTATATTTTTATTGTCTGATGATTGCCTAATGGCGACTGCCAACTTATTTTAGTGCTTGGATTAAATGGGTTTGGATAGTTTTGATACAAATAAAAATTGTTTGGATATATCTCTGTTAAAGGATCCTCAACACCCGTTATTTCACCTTTATTAAAAACAAGTCCCCAAGATTTTAGTAATCCATTATTTGCTACGTTATTGTCTTCGATCGTTAAAATCCATTCACCGCTTAATTCAGAACCAATAAATATCGATAATGGATTGTAAGGTTTATACAAACCAGTAAACGGAGGAACTGCAGAAGAAATTGTGTTTAAGGCATAATCATCGAGCACAGTATTAATTAAGTTTTCTCCACTTGATAGATTATAAACAAGAGTGTCTGTTTTTGTGAGGTGAGTAAGTTTTATCGTAAGTTCATCAACAGCGGGATGAATAACCGAATCAAGAATTACAGCTACACTATAGTAACCCGTTTCTTCTAATGGCAATAACGAAATAGATAAAGTATCATCAGTTGGATTTAAATTTGTTATTGTTTTGTTCAATCCACTTCTTTGAAATTGATATCTGTTTGTGCCAAGTTTTCCTCTCGCATCAAGGTTCTGAGCATACACGTCAAAATTCCCATTCCTCATATCCGCCCAGCTAATTACAGCACCACCAAAATTGTCTGAGGTTATCGAATAATCAGATTGCTCGTGTACTTCGTTACAGATTACCACACCGTTGTTATTCCACATCGCATTACCATCTGCACTTATCCACTGGCTGTAGATATCATAATTTCCGTTTCTATTATCTAACCAGCCAACTACAATTCCATTAATATCACTTTGGTAAGCTGCTAAATATGATACAGCGCTTTGAGTTGTGCAGAGAGGAATTAAATTACCCCAGACTAGATTTCCATTGTAATCAACTTTTTGAGCGTAGATATTTCCTTCTGAAGTTGAACACAAGAAAAATATTTCTTTGTTTTTATCAAGTACAAATTCGAACTGAGAGAATGGTGCGGTGGTAGAATATAATATTCTTCCATCAGGTTCCCAGAGTTTATTGCCTATTGAATCTATTCTTTGTCCATAAATAGAATAGGTGGATTCCTGGTTATCTTCCCAAAAAATAATTGCACCGCCATTGTTATCTGAAAAAATATGTTTAGTCCCCTGGATTCCTGCCTTTGTACAAATGGGGATACCATTTGTAGCCCAAAGCGGCGTACCATTTGAACTTACTCTTTGTGCATAAATATCAGGTTTGGAAAGCTCATTACGATTATCATTCCAGCTAATAAATGCCCCACCTTTTTGATCACTGATTATTTTTGGACCCAAAATATTCAATGCAGTAGTTAAGCAAACCGGAAGTCCGTTTGAACTCCACTGAACAACTCCGTTTGAATTTATTTTTTGAGCATAAATATCCATTGAATTTGGAATTCCTGTAAGCCCAAGTTGCCAAACGACCAGCAAATCACCATCTTCATTCTTTGTAATTGATTGGTTAAGAGTTGTACCCAAACCACTTTGAACTGTGATATTGGAACTGCCCCATAACTTATTTGCATTGTTGTTAATTCTTTGAGCGTGTAGTGAATAGTCTTGAAATAAATTGAGTGATGTCCTCCAAACTAAGTAAGCTCCCTTTTCGCCATCGCTAATTAATTTTGTATCAAACTGTCCTCCGCTGCCAGTAATAATTGAATTGCCGTTTTGATTCCAAAGACCGATACCTTTAGCATCAAGTTTTTGAGCATATATATCGCCACCAAATATTGTTGGCTCATTGCGATAATCCCGCCAGAAAACAAAAACATTACCAGCACCATCATTGCAAAGACGTGTTTCTCTTTGTGTTTGATCCATTATACAAACAGCAAGGTTAGTTGCTGGGTTTGATACCCACTGTGGGTAGAATAGAAAAGGGTAAAGCAAAAAAAGAAGAACACTAAGAGTGTTTTTTTTCATTTTCTCATCTCCTATACCTTTTACAGGACAAGAAATTGCTGCACAGCAGTTTTAAATTAGAAAGTGCAACCCACCGAGAAGTTGGGCTGCGCCTAATATATTATCTTAGTAAGATCATTTTCTTTGTACTCGCATAACTTCCGGCTTCCATTTTTAACAAATAAACACCAGGAGATATCCCGGGTACTTCAAAATCAACTTCATATTTTCCTGCTGATCTAAATTCATCGACAAGCGTTGCAATTTCGTTTCCTAAAACATCATAAACTTTAAGTATTTGCAAATCCATAATCATGTTCTGAAAAGAATATATCCTTAATATGAAAGTGAAAGTCGATGGATATGTCTATCCAATTACTCCTGCAGTCTTCTGTTCTAAAAATCCTTCCGCTATCTCCGGAAATAAATCCGTTATTATCATCAACAAAAAAAATTGTATTCAAATTTGAATTATTGGTCGATTGTAGCTGATTCCAGAAAACTTCAGAGTTTTTGGTTTCTAGTACAAGCCCCTTATCACATACAATTGAAATCTGATCGGCACCGGCATAGCAAACATCATTTTGATTTAAATCTGTTACAGGTTGGTATACAACCCACTGTGCTAAACAAATCTGCGTCAGCAGCAAATAGAAAAATAAAGTTTGTAAAAAAGTTTTAATTATGAACCTCCATTGAATTAAAATGTTTATCAACATTTCTGCTTCGGGAGAGTATCGGGATGTAATCTCAGGACTTAACGATAAATTGACTCTAAAGTTTAGCCCTCTCGGAGTAGAGAAAAATTACTTAATAATATGTACGTTTAAATTTTATCAAAGTCAAAAACTTTCGATTCGTATTCACTAACTGTTGTTAAATGTGTAGGTTGGTACAATTTACAAACCCAGTTCCTTGCAGGAACTGGGTTTGTTAAATAGGTTATAATTTACTCTTCAACAAACTCCAAAACCTCAGCAAGTTTTGTCTGTGCTTTTTCCTTTAACTCTGCACAGGTTTTTCTCATATCAGAATTAAACTTTTCATCTTTAATATCTTTAAGATTTATAAGCACATTGTAAATTCCACCAAGAACACCGGTGTAAGCACTTTGTGCACCAACACCAACATCTGTAATTGAATTTGGATTTCCATACTTAGCAACTGTCTGTGCAATTTCAATTGCCTGGTAACTTAACTGAGCAGTATTTAATGGAACACGAACTGCCTGCTTCAATCCATTCTGCATTGCTTCTTCACGAGTTTTCTTTTCATCGGCAGTTTTGTTCGGCAATCTTCGTGCGGCCATATAATCATTAAAAGCATTTGTATCATCATCAACTGCTTTTACTAAAGTGTTTTTGATTTCCTGACATTTATCTGCAGCATCATTTAGGATTTTGTCTGTTTCGGGATCGCTGCCGCGTTTGTTTGCTGTTAAGTTTGCAACCATTGATGATAGTGCAGCTCCGAGTGCTCCGGATAAAGCTGCAATTGATCCACCACCAGGAGCTGGAGTTTCTCGAGATACTTCATCAACAAAATCTGTAAGCTTCATTTCAACCAATGCATTATCAAGATTTTTTGGCAAGCCTAAAACTCTTTCTTCAATTTTAAATTCAGAAACATCATTTAATCCAAGTGATTGAACTGCTGTGTTTAAAATATCGCGAATTGGAACTCCAGTTGAACGATGCTGCTTTCTTAAAAAGTATTTTCCTGTTTCAAGTAAAGCGGGATAAGGAACCATTCCAACAATTTCACTTCCGGTTACACGTAATCCTCTTTCAGCAGCAAACTTTTCTGTCTCATCAAAAACATCCTGCATTGATGTTACTTTATAATTTGTAAGATTTATTGAAATTTGAACGCGATCATATTTATTAACCATCCAGCCAATCGCTTTGCAATGTTTAAACTTACCAGGAATTTTTACTGATTGTCCTTCAGGTTTTTTAGGATCAATTCCGTTTAAATCTAAAAGTTCTGCTAAATCATAACTATGTTTTTCTTTACAATGCTTAATTGTTTCATCAATAGTCTTTCCGACAAAATCACAACTGCCGCAAGGATATTTATCTTTTTCATACTTCAAAATCTTTTCACTCTTAAAGTAGAAGGGACCATCTCCGCCCTCTCGTGCACTTCTTCCCTTCTCTCTTAATTCGAATGCAATGTCAGTTGCATATTTTTCTTCGCGTGTATTTAGGTTTATGTTGTATGCGATTAAAAATTCTCTAACTCCGATTACAGTTCCACCAGCTTTTGCATTAAACTTTGTTGGACCGAAATCAGGTTTCCATTCAGGTTTCTTTAATTTTTCTTCAAGTGCTTCATATTCACCTTGTCTTATCTTTGCAAGATTTTCTCTTTCAGGTTTGGTTGCAGATTTTTCATAAAGATAAACGGGAATTCCAAGTTCATCACCAACTCTTTTTGCAACTTCTTTTGAAAGTTCTATACATTCCTCTGTTGTTATTCCACTTACGGGAACAAAAGGACAAACATCAGTTGCACCCATTCTTGGATGTGAACCTTTGTGTTTACTCATATCAATAAGTTCCGCTGCTTTTTTAATTGAGTTGAATGCAGCTTCTTTTACACCTTTGGCATTTCCAATAAAAGTTACAACAGTACGATTCATATCGTAACCGGGATCAACATCAAGCAGTTTTACTCCTTCTACTTTTTCAATTTCATCGGTTATTTGTTTAATAATTTCAGGACGTTGTCCTTCAGAAAAGTTTGGTACGCATTCAATTAGTTGTTCGTTCATTTGATCCTCGTTTTGTTAAGTGTATGTTATTGTGAGCGGCTATCCTAAAATTTTTCATTGAGTGTCATTCCCGTTGAAAACGGGAATCTAAAATGCTAAAACAAAATCGATTCCCACTTTCGTGGGAATGACAATCAAGTAATTATTAATTTAGAGATAGCATCAAATCAATCTGCAAATTAATTATAGATTGATGCGCCCTAATCGGGACTCACAATGACGATTAAAGCTATTGCAAAATTAAAACAATTGAACTGAATTCTCATCTTAATATCTAAATAATTTATATTAGAGTATCAATAAAAAACAAAATTTGAATATGGAACGTTTAGTTTACAGAATTAACAAAGCCGGCTCAATCAATAACCTAAAGCTTGTAACAGAAAATCTTTCTGATCCATCAGAGAATGAAGTTACTATTCAGGTTAAAGCAATTGGTTTAAACTTTGCGGATATATTTGCAATTCAAGGTTTGTACTCTGCAACCCCAAAAGAAAGTTTTGTTCCAGGTTTAGAATATTCCGGAATCATAATCAAAAAAGGGAATGAAGTAAGAGAGTTTGAAATTGGTGATAAAGTTATGGGCGCTATCAGATTTGGTGCTTACACAACTTACCTGAACATAAACAAGAATTATATTTTAAAATTGCCTGATAGTTGGAGTTTTGAAGAAGGCGCCGCGTTTACTGTCCAATCATTAACTGCATATTATTCTTTAGTTGAACTTGGAAATATTAAAGATCAATCAACTGTGCTTATTCATTCAGCTGCTGGCGGAGTTGGGATTTATGCTAATCGAATTGCAAAAATGTTTAATGCTTATACAATCGGCACAGTTGGTAATGAAAAGAAAATTGATCTTCTTAAAAAAGAAGGATATGATGCTGTAATTGTTCGTGGAAGTGATTTTTCAGAAAAACTTAAAAAGAGTTTAGGAAACAGAGATCTTAATATTGTTCTGGAATGTATTGGCGGAAAAATATTTACAGAAAGCTTTAAACAAATGAGTGCCGGTGGAAGAATAATTGTTTATGGTGCAGCACAATTTTCAACAGGTGGTTCCTATCCAAATTACTTTAAAGTTCTAACAAAATATTTAACTCGCCCTAAAGTTGATCCGCTTTCATTATCGGATAAAAATAAAAGTGTGATGGGTTTTAATCTTATCTATTTGTGGGATAAAGTTGAACTTATGAAAAAATATCTGAGTAATATTTTAGAAATGAATCTACCTAAACCATTGATCGGTGAGGTTTATGAATTTCAAAGATTTATTAAGTGCCATAAAGAAATTTCAAACCGGACAGACCGTTGGTAAAGTTGTAGTGATGATCCCATAATTACTCAATTCTGACTTCTCCCCATACTTACGTAAATTAGCACCTCAAATTTTAACCACTTGGAGAACGATGAAAAAGATAAGAAATATAGCCATAATTGCACACGTTGATCATGGTAAGACCACACTTGTAGATCAAATATTATCACAATGTGCTGTTTTCAGAAAAAATCAAGTTGTACGCGAAAGATTTCTTGATTCGAATGATCTTGAACGAGAACGCGGCATAACTATTCTTGCAAAAAATATCAGCATCCCTTATAAAGATTATAAAATAAATGTTATTGATACTCCTGGTCACGCTGATTTTGGGGGTGAAGTTGAGCGTGTCTTAAAAATGGCGGATGGTGTTTTATTGTTGGTTGATTCATTTGAAGGTCCGATGCCGCAGACAAGATTTGTACTTGAGAAAGCATTAGCACTTCACTTACTGCCAATTGTTGTAATCAATAAAGTTGATCGACCGGATAACAGACCTGTTGAAGTTCTTGATGAAATTTATGATTTGTTTATTGAACTTGACGCTCACGAAGACCAACTTGATTTTCCAGTGATATATGCAAGCGGACGAGATGGCTGGGCAGTAAAAGATCTGAAAGATGAACGTAAAGACTTAGTTCCATTACTTGATTCTATTATAAATGATATTCCTGCTCCCCCTACAAAAAAAGGAACCGTGCAGCTTCAGGTAATGACTTTAGATTATAACGATTACGTTGGACGAATCGGTATAGGAAGAGTGTTTCGAGGCAAGCTAAAGAAATCAGAAAAACTTTCTATCATAAAAAGAAACGGAACGATTCATCCAATTTCTATAAAACAACTTTTTATTTTTGAAGGATTGAACAGACTTGAGGTTGAAGAAGTTTCCTGCGGAGATATTTGTGCAATAGTTGGTATTGAAGATGTTGATATTGGTGATACAATTGCTGATGCAGAAAATCCCGAACCACTTCCAATCATTTCTATTGATGAACCAACTATCAGTATGACATTTACCGTTAATAATTCTCCTTTTTACGGAAGAGAAGGAAAATTTGTTACATCGCGTCAACTTCGTGACAGATTGTTTAAAGAGCTGGAACATAATGTTGCCCTACGTGTTCAGGAAACAGCATCACCGGATGCATACAGAGTTTCCGGTCGCGGCATTTTGCATCTCTCCATACTAATCGAAAACATGCGTCGTGAAGGTTATGAACTTCAAATCCGTGAGCCAAAAGTTATTTATAAAACGATAGAAAATAGGAAAGCAGAACCGATTGAGGTTATGGTTGTTGATGTTCCAGCAGAGTTTGCAGGAAAAGTAATTGAACTTGTTGGACAGCGCAGGGGCGAATTGATGAAGATGGAAAATAAAGGAAGTATGAATAAAATTGAATTTCATATTCCATCGCGCGGAATCATGGGTTTACGCACAAAAGTTTTAACCGCAACTCAGGGAGAAGCTGTAATGCATCATAGATTTTATCAATATGAATTTTTTAAAGGATCAATCGGTAATGTAAAAAGCGGTGTCATAATATCAATGGAAGAAGGTACAGCAACTGCTTATGCAATTGATGGTTTGCAGGACAGAGGCAAGTTTTTTATTGAGCCAGGAGAAATTGTTTATAAAGGACAAATCGTTGGTGAGCACACAAAAGAAAATGATATTGAAGTAAATGTTCAGCGAGGTAAAAAATTATCTAACATGCGTGCTTCAGGTTCGGATAAAGCAGTAAAGATAACTCCTGCAATAAAATTTTCGTTGGAAGAGGCTTTAGAATATATTGAAGATGATGAAATGGTTGAAGTTACTCCAAAATCAATAAGACTTAGAAAACTTTATTTAGATACGAACGATAGAAAAAGATTTAACTTAGGCAAGCTTGCCCAACAGTAAATATAAAATTTAACTTCGGGCAAGATGATAATTTTGTCATTCCGTCCGCCGCGGGGGATTGATTCGGAATGTTTCTCTTGTAATTATAGGACAAATATTTCTTCAGAATTATAAATCTTGATTTTATCTGATAAATTTTGATTAGCAGATTTGATCATAGCTTCTGCAACTTTTGAAGCTTCAATTGGTTGGTATTTTTTTAGAGCCGGAATAATTTTAGTAAATGTTCCGGCTATTTTTATTCCTAATGATTCACCAAATCTTTTTTCACTTCTGTTACCAACAAGTATTGATGGTCGGAAGATTCGAATCTGATCAAAACTTAATTGCTGAACTTTTTCATCCAGACTGCCCTTCATCTGTAAATAAAAATTACTTGATTTAGAATTAGCACCTAAAGAAGAAACAAGTAAATATTTTTTCACTCCATTTTCAGAAGCAGCTTTTGCAGTTTCATATTGATATGTAAAATCAATTTTGTATTGTGCATCTTTACTCCCTGCTTTTTTTATTGTGGTTCCAAGTGCAGAATAAAGTTCATCCCCTGATAAATTATTTTTCCATAATTCAATATTGTCAAAATCAACTATGTGTTCTTCAAGTTTGGTATTATTAATGTTGAGAGATCTTCGCACAAATACTTTTACTTTATCGTAGCGATTATCCTCAAGAAGTTTTTGTGTGATTAAATTTCCTACTAATCCTGTTGCACCAATTACAATTGCTGTTTTCATACACACTACTCCACAATTATTTCATCAATCATCAACCACGGTTTACCGCCCGCTTCAGGATGCCAAGGTGGAAGTTCAGCAAGATTCTTTGCAAAGATTTTAACATATCTTACCTTAATATTATCTAATGCAATAGAAAAATCTTTTTGCACCCAGTCAGGATTTCGAAGAGTAGATATCACATCGACTCTTCCAACATTTGTAAACTCATTTCCATTTTCAGAAACAAAGAACTCAATGTATTCTGGGAATACAATCCACGATGATGATGCCTGGAAAAATCCGATTGATATTTTATTTACATCCGTCATTTCTTCTAAATTAATCATAGCCTCAAAATCTGTTCCCTGATAACCTTGCCAGGATTTATCACCACCGCGGAAACTATCTGAACCACGCATTCCATCAGTTAAGGCTTCAACTCCACCCGCAGAATATTTTTCACTGAATGGGAAAGTCAAATCCACTTTTTTTCTTGTTGCCTTATTAAAGGTAAAGTTATGCTTAAATATTTTTCCAACATTGTTTTTGCTTCGGGCAAAACTAAATTCTAACTCTTCGGTTTGTGGAACCTGAATATTAAATTTTTCCACTCCCATTGGATTAGACATAATAGGACCACGCTGTTTACTATAAACATAAAGATTTATGTCCTTCTGTAGCTGAGTGATTTGCAGATCGAAAGCATTAGTGTTTGTATTAAAAGTTTTAATGATTTCAAACGGTTTAGTTTCTAATCCGTAACTAACACCAAGCGCATCCAATCTGTTATAGTGTTCTTGAACTCTCTCTCTGAACTCCTCATAATTTCTTTCAGCAGGATAAGTCCAAACTACTTCTGACAGCGCTAGCATACGGGGAAATAATCTATCATCAATTAATTCCTGAGGAGCATACTCACTCCACATATTTCCTTCACTTCCAAGTACGTGTTTTCTTTCATCTGCGGTAAGTTCGGCTGGGACAGGATCAAACAAATAAACTTTTTGCATATCAGTTACGTCAACAGGATAATCATAATAACAATGGCTTGTGGGTGAAACAATTACATCGTGACCCTGTTTAGCTGCATCAATTGCGCCTTTAACACCTCGCCACGATTGAACTGTTGCTTCGGGTGCAAGTCCGCCTTCAAGAATTTCATCCCAGCCAACAATTTGTTTCCCTTTAGAGTTGATAAACTTTTCCATTCGCTTTACAAAGTAACTTTGTAATTCATGTTCATCAGCTAAACCTTCATCTTTAATTCTTTGCTGACACTTTGAACATTCTTTCCACCTGTTTTTTGGTGCTTCATCTCCCCCAATATGAATATATTTTCCCGGGAATAAATCCACAACTTCACTAATCACATCTTCTAAAAACTGAAATGTTTTTTCATTTCCTGCACAATAAATATCATAATAAATTCCCCAAAACGTACCAACCTCAAATGGACCACCTGTACAGGAAATTTCCGGATAACAAGAAATTGCAGCTGTCGAATGTCCGGGCATTTCAATTTCCGGAACAACATTTATAAATCTACCGGCTGCATATTCAACTACTTCTTTAATATCTTTCTGAGTGTAATATCCGCCATATACGGAACCATCATCATAAGTTCTGAAAGCACCTTTTTTAGTTAGCTCAGGATATTTTTTTATTTCTATCCGCCATGCCTGATCTTCTGTGAGATGCCAGTGAAGGGTGTTAAACTTATGATACGCAAGTAGATCAATGTATCTTTTTACAAATTCTTTTGTCATAAAATGGCGGCAGCAATCAAGATTTAGTCCGCGCCACGAAAATTCAGGTTCATCAAGAATTACTACACAAGGAATTTTCCATTCAACATTTTCAACTTTTGTTTTTGATTCGATTTCAATTGGAAGCAGTTGGCGAAGCGATTGAATCCCATAAAATAATCCATTTAATTCAGAAGCCTCAATCATTACATTGTTTTTATTTACAACGAGAGTGTATCCTTCTTTTCCATAATCACCTTTAGTGTTGGAAATAGAAATGATAATTGAATTATCTTCTACTTTATTATTCCACTCATTAAGATTTAAATTAAATCCTGTTGATGGATTGATAATTTGATTCAGGTACTCAGCAATTTGTTTTGCATCTTCTTTATAAAGGATTTTTGTGGAGGCATTTAACTTAAAGGTACCTTCATTTACAATCAGGCTTTTTGGTTTTGGTATGATGTTTATCTTCCGTTCCATTGGCTGTGATGAAATATTAACGAAGGATAGCGATGTTAATATGAGAAGCAGTGAAATGAAAATATTTTTCATGATATTTATTTATTTGTGATAAAATATTATTCAGTAAAAACCCCTTTAATAAAATTAAACTCTTCTAAGGTAAGCGGATTATCGACTCCACTCAAATTAGATTTTACCTGATCAAGATTTCTAAATCCTGGTATTACAGCTCCGACTTGTTTATAAAATAATAGATATTGAAGAGCCGCGCGTGAGAGTTCTTGATTTGATGGTCCGAATTTGTTTTTAAGTTTTTCAATCTTCGGTTCAAGCTTTGCAAGATTTTCAGGTTTAAATCTCTCAGCATTTGCCCGATGATCACCCGCATCAAATTGCGGAGGATTACCTTGATGATATTTACCAAGCAATAAGCCCTGTGATAATGGACCAAATGCAACAAATGAAATATTGTATTTATCTAAAAGCTGACGAGTTGGTGAATTATCCTGAACAAATCTATCATCTAAAGCACTGGAAAAACTTTGTATTACATCCGGTTTTACTTTTGGAATTAGTTTTACAAAATCTTCATGAGTATAAGCAGACTGTCCAATCAACCTAATCTTACCTTCATCACGAAGTTTGTAGATTACTTCAATAGCATCATCAAGATATTTATCATTTACACCAAAATCACCGTGATGGAAATAATATAAATCTATGTAATCCCTTTTAAGATTAATTAAAGATTGTTCACACTGATGGCGGATATGAGAAGGTTCGTAGGCATTTTCAGCGGTTCCGGGAAACCAGCCGATCTTTGTTGCGATAATAAAATTGTTTGTACGTTTACCAAGAATTCGAGCAAGCATTCTTTCTGCTCTGCCATTGCCGTAAACATCTGCATTATCAAAATGGTTTACACCGTGATCGATTGCATAATTTATTGCATCAGAAATTTCTTTTTCATCAACATTAGCCCAGCCGTTCGGAGTACCGTTTACCCAATTGAGTCCGCCCATCGTCCAGCAGCCCAGACTAATCTCTGAAACTTCTACATCAGATTTACCAAGTTTTCTATATTTCATTTTATTTCCCTCTTAAATGTCTAAGCAAAAATATAAAAGAATAAGAGGATATTGAACTATAATTAAAAGAATTAATCAATTTAGATTTTGTGCAGACAGTGATATTTATGAAGAGTAGAATTTTAATCAGGCAATAAAATAATTATGGGCAGGATAATAATATTTATTCTTATCCTGCCTTTAGAAGGGATAACACATAGTCATTAACTCAAGTTAAAAATCAATAAGATATTCAGTACCGTTTAACTTATGGTAACTGTAGTATAAGTTCTTGCAAATTTTGCTCACTCTTTCGTTATCGTCAAACTTTGCTACTCCTCTTAACCGGTATATACCGATACTGTTACCAAGATTGAATAATGCCAATGCCGCAGAAATTCGCTCTTCATCTGTTTGTCCATTCTCGAGCATAACTAATAGGGGTATCATAGCAATGGATGCATCTTCACTTTTGATATACGTATTATGAATCAAATCAAATAATACATTCGAAGAACTTACGCGCAGACCATAATTATTGGATTTAATTCCTTCAGTTAGATTATCCACAGCACCCGATTTTTGATCTGAAGAAAGCACGGTTTGAGGTAATGCAACCGGTACAAGTACAAATGCGATTAGCACAAATAGTAGAGTTTTCATTTCTTGCTCCTTTTTAATTTATTAAAACTACAATACTAAGTTAATTTTAAAAGAGCGTTTGGCTATTAAGTTGTTATGAGCGGAAAATTAAGATTGTAAACAGTCGTTGTTGTAATTGAAAGCAAGACAAATTTTTTTTGCTGCTTGAATTACAGTCATAGTTAATTTTTATAATCAAAAGCATTAAATTTTTTACAAATAAACAGTATTACTAACCATTTATATTAAAAGTGATGATGAGCGGTAAATAAAAAATGATCAACGTCTGAAATATTTGTTAATATGGGTGACGGTGAAACGAAAACAATGGGAATTAAATACAAAAGTAAATCTTAGGTTTTTTAATACACACTTCTTTTCCAACTCTGGTGAGTAAAAAGAAGAATTTCGTTTTATAAATAATTACTGGAGTCTTGGTTTGATTTCGTTTTACGAATTTCAAAGAATACTTTTCTTCATCTATTCGTCTGCCTTTTTATCACTTGAAGTTAAAAAGTAACGGGAAACCAAATGTTACTATTATTGTCCATAAGCTGTAAAATGGTAAAAAGAAGGCAATGCTGTTTCCAACATTCTCAATTTCGTTTTTGTCTTTTATTGATTTGAATAATCTGTAAGACATATAAAGAAGATTTAAAAGTATAAGAATATTACTGCCTAAAACTGCAAGTCTGTTTGGCGTAAGTCCCCATTCTGCAATTCTGAAAACAATTGCCGATAGTGCAATTCCGTTTATAACTATCGTTACGATTGAAAGTGCGAACAGCATTAGTGTTGTAATTTTACTGATAGATGTTTTTGAGCTTTCAGCAATTGAGAAAAATGTTATTGCCATTACACCAATAAGAAAGCATATTAAATATCAATTAAAATTCTCTATCGTTGTAAGGATCTTTGCCAGTATAGCATTACGGCAGCAAGGTAAACTACAAGGGTTACCAAAACAAGTGGAGTAAATATTTTTGCAATTATAGGCGATACTTTATTTACTAATTGTGGATTTGTCCGAACAAGATAAGTTCCTACGATTGGAGCAGCTAGCTAGAACCCCAGATGCCAATGTTCTTAAATAGTAAATTCGTCATTGTCTGCAGGATCTCTGGCCTGAATTAAGATGTACTGCAGAATTGATGTTACAGCAAAAGAATCCGCCGACATAGAAGTATTATTTGTTATGTCGTCTACAGTTTTTTCCCAGGTGCTTCCGTAATCAGTTGAACGTGTATAATAAATTTCCCAAACTTCATTCCAGCTTATTGTACAAGCTTGATCATCACTGCAACTGATGGTCTTCCTGAAACAACAGGTGTGTTTGTAACATGAATATCTTCTGACCAATTTAACCCTGCATCAATGGATTTTTTGTAATAAATTTCACCGTTGCCAATTGCCGTTCGGAAAGTCTACTCCAATACAACATTAAAATTGCAATCCATCAGACAGCAATGTCTGGAGCTTCAGTTCACCGACGTTGGTCTGTCCAACGAATATCACCTAACCAGGTAATTCCATTATCAGTAGACTTATTAAAATATATCTCTTTATCATTATCACGTTCCTCCTGCCAAACCAATAAACTGCGTCAGCTATACTGCTATAATCTTGCACGTTCTGAAACGGATTACATCGTTTGCTAAACGCACTTCGGCTGCCAGGTTAAACCATTATCATGGAGCGTTTATAAATTTCTCCCAATCTTCCATCTCTTATATCTGCCATACAATTGAACTTTATTTCCGTAAGTAGCAAGTGGATTGAATACCCGGGTCTGTTGGATTCAGGTCTAACTTCTCATCCGCAGACCAGCTTTGTCCGCCATCCGTTGAGTGTTTATAATAGATTTTCGGGTAAAGGCTCTCATCTCTATCATCCATCCATACTGTATGAACGTTTGAACCAGGAAACTGCAATCGAAGGATATTCTGACCAACCAGAACTATTTGTTAGTATTGTGTCTTGATGCCAGGTTAAATCCATTATCTGAACATCGATTGTAATAAATCTCTCTATCAAGATCACGTCCATCCCACCAGACAACGTGCAGATTATCACCATCAGCGGCAAGGCAGTGAGCATTGTTGTAGGATAAATATGATGCTGAAGGATTGGTTGTCTAAGCTGAAATCTGGTTGCCACTGCGCATTCGATTTAACGGCAAAGAAAAATAAGAAAACACTTGCAAAAATAATTTTCATTTTATGCCCTCTCTCTTAATAAGGAGCCTAGGGTTAATAGTTAGATAAATTTTATTTTATCAAAGCCATCTTCTTTGTTTGCACAAAATCTCCTGCTGTAAGTTTGATAGAAATAAATTCCTGGACTTAGATTCCCGCTTTCGCGGAATGACTTCACTGGACAAATTCCACATTCATAACTGCCTGCAGGTTTTTCTTCATTTACAAGAGTTGCAATTTCATTTCCAAGAACATCATACACTTTTAATGTTACATTACTACTTACTGGTAACTGATAACTAATCACTGTAGAAGGATTAAATGGATTTGGATAATTTTGGGATAATGAAAAATCTAGTGGATTATTATCTAACTCATTTATAGAAGTAATTCCATTTACTGCTAATAAATATCCTTCATCAAGGCTGGTAAGTGAATTGGTTCCGTATCCAACTATAAAAAGACCGTTTGAAGATATATCCACAGCATCAATTAATTCAGAGCCAACATTTATAAGGTTTGAATAAACTTGTTGCAGGTATTCTAATCCTCCGCCATTTGATAATCTGAAGGCGCCATCACCACCGTCCCCTACAATTATACTTCCATCACCTGAAACAGCAAGCCCTAACTAAAATTTCCTGCAATATTATATTCAAAACCACTACTATGTGTCCAACGAAAAGCACGATGAAGACCTGCCGCACCTGTTTCTGAACCAGTAACAGTATTTCCATCCGCTGATACACCACGAGCAAAACTGTAAAACGTTCCTATTTGCTGAATGCCTGAACCACTAACCCAACGGAATGCATATGGATCTCCGGCACTAACATAGGAAAATCCAACGATGACGGAACCATCAGCAGAGATATCATAAGCAATTGTTTGATTTCCACCGAGAGTACCCAAGTTTTCCATTCCGCCAGATGTCCATCGATAAGCAAATCCATCCATACCGTTGTTTACTACAATGACTGAACCATCCGAGGAAATTGCTACTGCATCGGTCCAATCCCCGGCTCCAAGATCTTGCATACCTGTCGCTGCTGTCCATATAAATGCACGTTTGATATCATTAGCATCTCTTGAATAACCGACAATAATTGATCCATCCGCAGAAACAGTATTTGCAACACTTTGGTTACCACCGAGTGTGCCCAGGTTTTCCATACCATTTGCGAGTGTCCATCTAAAGGCTCTTTCCTCGTAGTTTGATGTATTTGAAACTCCAACAACAACCGATCCATTTGCAGATACACCAAAAGCACGACTAAAATTACCACCAAGATTACCAAGCCAATTAAATGTTGGCTGCTGTGCAAATAAATCGCAAACTAAGAAAATCGATATTGAAAAGACCAAGAACATGAATCGAACAAGCGAGTGTCTAAAAAGTTGCTTTTTCATTTTTAACTTTCTAAAAAAATTTATAATATTTTTTTATGATCTGTAAATATCAACGCATTAGAATCATTTTGCGTGTCTCTGTAAAACCTCCTGCCTGCAGTTTATATAAATAAACACCGCTGGCTAATTTGTTAGAGTTAAAATTAATTTCGTAAACTCCAGCAGGTTTTTCTTCATTTACAAGTGTTGCAATTTCATTTCCAAGAACATCAAACACTTTTAATGTTACTTTACTACTTACTGGTAATTGATAACTAATTACTGTGCTTGGATTAAACGGATTTGGGTAATTCTGCATCAAAGCAAATTCAGTGGGCAGCTGAGTCTCATCTTCAACATCTGTTAACATTATATTGAAACGATTAGTCTCAGACCAAGGACCTGTACCACCATCATTTATTGTTCTAACTTTCCAGTAAAGATTATCAATGTTTACACTAAACCAATCATAAAAATTAAATGAAGATGTATTGACGAGAGTATCGTGTATAACTGAGTTAAATAATGAATCGTTAGCTAATAAGAATCTATAACCTGTTGCAGTTACGGTGCTATCCCAATCCAAAACTAAGCCAATCATTGCGGGATTGATTAATGTTGAATCATTACCGGGAAATAATAAATTTGGAGCCGTAGTTGTAGCTCTGTAAATATCCCATACTTGCTGATTTGTGAGAGGAATCTCATAAACTTTTAATTCATCAATGTTACCATTAAAGTTAGAAGATCCTTCTATAAATCTTCCGATACGCCAGTTCGTTCCAAGAATAGTGTTAGGTTCGGTTGATATTGTACCAGAGGCATCAAGTTTTCCATCAACATATAACTTTGTGATTCTTTCTGTTCCTCCTTCATATACCCCTGTTACAAAATGCCAGGTTGAATCAATTAGGTTTGAACTTCCATATACAACACCATAGCCATATCCATTACCTAATCCCAAAACATCTGTTATTAAAAAATGAAAATTAGTTGGTGCTGCTTGTTGTGTTCCGTAATGAAATATATTACAACCATATTGATTGTACTGGTTGTTTCTAATCCAGGCAGAAAAAGTTCTTGGTGAATTTCCAGCCGGTAAATTGTTACCCGGATTTATTCCTTCTACATAACTATCAACTGCATTAAAGAACATTGAACTGTTATCATTTCCATATCTGTCTTTACTAAAAACTCCATTATAATTTATTCCATCATTATTGTTGCTGGTTGAATCATCAGTATTACCATCGAATGGCCAATAAGCAACTAAACCATCTTCTAGTGGTGGATTGATAAGTTGTTGAATCCTGATACAGAGTGCTAATATTTCTGTGGAATTAAGGATACGATTATAAATTCTGAAATCATCAAGATATCCATTAAAGAAATTTCCATTATGATTTTTACCGATAAAAAAATCGGGTCCTGGTGCATAGTCCATAGCTAAAGAATGATTATCTGTCTGTTTCAACTCTCCATCAACATAAATTGAAGTTGTTGAAGTTGATGTACCAAGTTTTTTATAAGTAACAACAACATGTTTCCAGACATTTAAGTCATTTAAACCATATATTGGATTAAAGTACATTCCGGGCTGGCCAACATTGTATCCATTCAAGTAAGATAACTGTCCTCCATTAAAAAATTGCTGATATCTATGACCTCCATCTACCCAGCCAATAACTACTCTTTCACCCCCAAGTATTTCAGTCATTTTATACCACCAGGAAATTGTAAGATCATCAGAAAATAAATTTGGATTATCTGCAATAGATATAAAATCTCCATTACCATTGAAACTGTAAGCCCGTCCTTCAATACCAAATCTATCTTGTGTTAGTGCAGCACCATTTACTGTACCGTTATTACCGTTTCCACTCATATCATTTGCGTTTCCGTTAAATGGTAAAAACACAGCTAAACCATCTTCAAGAGTGGGGGGTGTGTAGGTTGTTGAGTCATTATAAAGCTCTATCACTTCTTGATCAGTTATAGCGTGATTATAAATTCTTATATCATCAATTTTACCCTTAAAGTATCCTGCACTTGGATCTACATAAATTGAGTTTCCATCTATATATATTAAACCACCAATTATAGCTGATCTTCCTTCAACATAAGCTGAACCAGAATAATTAGTAGTTGTTTCTTTAAGTTCATCATCAATGTACAATCTTTGTGTTGAGCCTTCAATTGAAATAACCCAGTGCTTCCATGTATTAATGGGTGGGGCAGAGTAAACATAACTTATTACACTTTGAGCACAATGACCAGCTGACCAAAAAGATGAATTACCTTGATTGTTTACTGCCATCAAAAACGAAGAAGTGTTGCAGGAGCCACTGCCGCCATAACTAAATGGCACTCTTCCAGTTGATAGATCGTAAACATTCATCCATAACGAAATTGTACGACTTGAGGTAGGCAGACTATCAGCAGGGAATCTTATATATGATCCGTCGTTTCCATCAAAATAAAAAGCTCTGTTATTAAGACCGAATCGATCAGAGGTTAAAGTAACACCGCTTCCGATATAAGAGGGATTAATGTTATTACCGCTTTCATCATTTGCATTTCCGTTGAATGGATAGAAAGCAATTAAATCAGTATTGGAAGAATTATACTCTTCTAAAATCTCTGCATCACTTAAAGCTCTATTGTAGATCTTTACTTCATCAATGGCACTATCCATATTGCCTGGTATACAATTATTTTGGTAAGTCTCACCGATTGAGATGGGATAAGGACTGAAGTTGTTGTAGGTAACACTTCCTGACCCACCAAGTTCACCATCAACATAAACTTTGGCAATACCTGTGCCCGCATCATAAGTTGCAGTTACCATATACCAATTATCTTCAATAAAAGTATCATTTGTTTTGACAATAGACCATCCTGAATTTGCTAAATAAATTGCAATCTGTCCATCCCAATCAATGTGGAAAGCAAAACCGTTAGGGTATCCGCAAACATGTTTATCAACTATTAAGCGCTGCCGACCGCTTTTGTATATTATCCAGGCATTAATTGTAAATCCGGTCTCCAGGTTCAAGTTTATAGAATTAGCAAGTGAAATATTGCTGGATTGATTCGGGAATGTAAATGCTCTATCCGATGTATTAAATCTATCCTGGACCAAAGCAGCGTTACCATTTATAGTTCCATCGTGCCCTTTGCCGCTTTCATCATTTGCGTTGCCATTAAAAGGAAAGAATGCAACTAAACCATTTACTTCATTGTTATAAAGATTCTGCACTTCTAAATCAGTCATAGCAGTATTGTAAAAACGGAAATCATCCAGTTTGCCTTGAAAATATCCTGCTGATGGATCGACATACACTGTATATCCATCGGTAAATAACAGAGCTCCTAAAATCGCTGATTTACCTGCAACAAAAGTTGGCGTGCTAAAAGTATTTGCTGTTGCCTGAAGTTCTCCATTTATAAATATTTTTTGCGTTGCTCCGCTTATCGTAAGAGTAAAATAATACCAGTTATTAATTGGAGGAGAAGAATAAGGTGCGGATATAAAATTTGAACCACAGTGTGATAATATTGTGTATGCATTTGGATAACCCCCTTTGTTAAATGTCATAAGCACTGAATTGTTACAAACATCGCCTCCGTAAGATAAAGGGGTTGGATGATTTTCCATCTGATCAGCATTAAACCAAAATGAAATAGTTCTATCTGTTGTAGGAAAGTTATCGGCAGGAATGCGAATATACGAATCAGTATTTCCATCAAAGTAATATGCTTTATCAGCATTGCCAAACCTATCTGTGGTTAAAGTAACTCCACTTCCAATAAATGTTGGATTATTTGCATTACCACTTTCATCATTTGCATTACCATTAAATGGATAGAAAGCAACTAAACCTGAATCAAGACTACTTTGAGCAATACTAAAAAATGACATTATTAGAAATAAGAAACTTGTAATTAAAGTTTTCATAATTCACCTATAAAAAGATTTTATGTTTAATAATTGAGATGTCTTTGGAAGAATTTGAAATGTATAATAATCTGCGGTTGCTATAATTATTATGGCAGATGGAGAAGAATCTATTTTAAAAATCAGACAATCGGATTCAGAACACATATAACTCCCCTAAGAGTGATTTGTGTACTTCAAACTTATATCAAATAGTTTACTTTATCAATAATCGTGCGGAATAAATTTTGCCTGCTTCAACAATATGAAAAGAATTAATTGATCAATACCCCGTTTCTAATGGCGATTTCATATTTACCAGACCCATCTGATTTATTAAATCGATATAGTTAATCAAATTGATACTATTTTTTTCAAACCGATTATTTTTCTGTGCAGAAATTAGGGATTGTAATTCAGCTTCTCGATGTTTACTCATTTCAGGTAATCCAAAAGAGTTCATATCAATCATTGCTTGCAACTCTGGTTGATCTTTACCGATGTGACAAACAAGTAAATTAATTTTTTCTGGATCGAGGTTACTTAACAACTCAAATAAATATTCCTGTTTATTATCAATATCAACAGCATACATGCTTTCAACATCAACTTCGCCGAAATAACGAGAAATTGCGAGTCCATATTCTTTAGCAAGCTTTTCAACTATTGCTCGATGTTCAGGTTTTTCAACCGCCGTGCCCATATGATAATCGACATAACATATTTTAATTCCAGTATTGATTGCTCTTTCAATTTGAGCTCTTAATTCGATCTCAATTTCTTCTGATTTAGGATTGTTAGCAAAAAATGTTGCTCGCGATGGAAAAAAGTAACCATTTTCATCAACCAGAGAAGGAACTTTATCTCTACCAGCGACTGGTCCCCAGCGATAATTTTTCCATTCTGCATTTAATGTTAAATGAATACCGACAGTTATTTCAGGATGCTGTTTTAATATATCAACAGCTTCCTGATACCAGGCACAAGGAAACATAACTGAGGCAGAAAACTTTAATCCAGTTTCCATCAACTCTTTAAAAGCCATATTAACAGCATGCGACATCCCAAGATCATCACAACGAATTAACAAAGTTTTGGATTTGTTTTCTGTTTGTGAAAAACTTGCTGTTGTAACCATTAATACAAACACAATAAAGTAAAATAGATTTTTCATATCGATTTAATTCTTTCAGTAGTGATAGTTGTTATAAATACTTTTTTATTTATTTCATCAACCGTGTAGTTGATTCTCCATTTTTGATAAGCCAACACAAAATTGATTTTCTGTACTTAATTTTTTTGCTGAATGAGAAATCCTTTTTCTTGTTGTGTCGGTTGGATTAAATTCAAGCTGCACATGAGCATAATTTAATAAGTTTACATTTTCTTTGGCTAATAACTTATCAGAAGTTTTTTTTGCTTTATCTCCGATGACTACTTGATAAATATTTTCAAGTTCGTGTTTAACCCAGCCAGTTTTTACATCAGGAAAAGAATCCGAATAGGGCAGATAAGGTTTGATATCCAAAATTGGAGAACCATCAAGAATATCCGATTCAGAGATATGAATTTTTAATCCATCAACTTTAACAAGTTTAACACAACTCAAACCGATATGATTTGGTCTATAAGGTGCACGAGTAGCAAATACCCCAACTTTACTTCTTGTGTGTCGTGGTGGAGTAACGAGTGGTTTCCAATTTTTATTCAAATGGAATTGATAGATTACCCAAATTCTTTCAAATCCCTCTAAATCTTTTACAGCCTGCTCAAAATTTTCATTTGCATTAAGAATAATAACAGCTTTACTTTCTTTTGCAAGCACACCTTGTCTGGGAGTTTCGTAACGCTGCTTAAGATCAGATTGGAGAAAACCAATAGGATTTAAAGTAATTTCAATTTGCATAATGAAATGTAATAAAAAACCCTCAAAACAATTATTCTGAGGGTTTTAATGAGCTGGCTATGGGACTCGAACCCGCGACCTGCTGATTACAAAGCTGGGAAAATGAAATTTACGATAAAGATAATTTCCTGTAATTCATTGTTATATATGTGCTTACAGAGATCTAATTTTTAATAATTTATCCCTGAAGTACACACTGAAGTAATGATTTATTTTCTCTTTTATGATGAATGATTTTTGATCACCAACTCATCTCTTGATACAACTATTTGAGGCAGTCTAAAATTTTCCTGAGAGACTAAAATGAAATTAGATTATAATTTTTTTCTAAGTACTTTTTAACCTGAATGATATCTTCTTTGCTTGTTAAATCAGGTACGTGTTCTGACAAGGGATATCCATATACCGATTCTTTAATTTCATTGGCTAATATTTTCACGGCTTCAGGTAATTCTTTTTCTTTCCGCTCAGGATGAAGTGGTACTTTTTCAAGGATGGGAATGATAACATCATAACTAAATGAAAAAATATTCATACTCACACCAATAAATCCTGATTTACTTTTTACGCTCTCAATAATTTTAGGAGTTGGCTTTTCAATTATATCAATTAAAAAACCGTTTTCATTTTTTGTTGTAACTGCAAATCTTTCTATTCTGGATAGGTCAAATTCTAAAGAGGAGCGGTCATAATCGATAAAAGCCGCTATGTATGGAGAGTTTAACATTATTGTTAAAGCTTTTTGCGAGTAAAGATTATCACTATTACAAACTGTAAACTTACTTCCCTTCCATTCCGGTTTTGATTTTAATCCCCACAACAAAGCATCCGCTGTTCCTAAAGGTTTACTTCTGCCCAATGGGATTGGTTGAACAGCATAAGAAATATTTATTCCATTAAAATTGTTATTCCTTTCAGAACTACCATAATATTCTTTGATTGAGCTGTCTCTCTCACCAACGACAAGCACTATATCATTATATCCTGATTGCTTTGCATTGAACAATAAATAGTCCAAAAATGGTCTATAATTATTACCTACCCCAATCATAGATTTTGATTTTTTATCTGCATCTTCAATCAGCTTTTCTTCAACATTAACATCACTATTAACAGGTTTTTTCATTCGTGATGAAATGCCACCAGCAAGAATAACCAATTTCCCTTCGTTCATTTTTATTCCTCCACTAAATCTTCACGAGAACCGGAATCTGATATAATAATAAACGCTTCGCCACCTGCGTCTTCAATTGCTGCTTTAACTTTTTCAGGATGTTCAGGGGCATAGGCAAACATACATCCGCCTCCGCCAGAGCCGTTTATTTTTGCTCCATATGCACCTGCTTTCAAGGCAGCTTCGATCATTCTATCAATTTTAGGTGTTGAAATTCCAAGTACATCTCTTAATATTTTTTGATGATCATTTAATAAAGTTCCAATCAATTTATGATCAATATCTTTTTTGATTTAATTCAGTTCTTGCAACTCTTGTTATGTCACGATTCTTTAGTGTTCCCTCAAGCAGAGTAATTTCAGAATCTGATAAATTAATTTTGAACTTTGACACTTCTTCAAGGCTTACATCCTGAAGTGAAAATTTAGAATCTACCTGTTTAAGTTTACGATCAATTAAAAGTATGCGGTCTTTAACATTCGATAGTATATACATTGTATCTTTAGGTTCATTTGAATTTCCTAATACGAATGTTTTAAGTTTTGAATCGAGTCTTGTTACTAAAGTATTTGGAAAGAAATCTATTGCTATTATTCCTCCAAATGATGTTGAATACTGGTCCATCATTCCACCCGGTTCTGAAAATTCTAACACTTCAGCCTCATAAGCGTATCTCGCTAACACTTCGGGTGATAAGATTATAGACTGATCACTCATCCTGGCAAGAAAATTAATCCAAGTAACAATTAATGCTGACGAACTTGATGTTCCTGCATTGATCGGAATCTTTCCATCCACAATACAATCAAATCCATATGAGAATGTAAATGAATTTCTTAGAAGCACTTTTAATGAACTTTTAAAATAGTCTCTCTCTTTAGTATAGACTATTGGTTCAGCAATATTAATTGATTCCTTATGTGATATATTCGGCAGATTTATATTTATTATTTTATCATCTCTTCGATTGCCGCTAATAGAAATTCTTAGTGATATGGCAGCAGCGACTACTGGAAGATGGAGATAATCCTGGTGCTCGCCAAATAAGCACACTCTTCCGGGAGTGGAAATTTGTAATTGATTTATTGATTTATTCATAATAAGAAATGTATCTTAATTTGTGTAAGTTCTAAACAGACCACCGACAAAGTAAATTACCATTCCACTAACTGCGATATAAGATGCTGCTGAACTTCCTGTACTTCCCATAAAAACTCCCACAAGAAAAATAATCAGGCCGGAAATGAAAACAGCCATACTGAGTTTCCCTTTTGCAGTTTTTGGTAAGATATTGTAAACATTATTATTTGCAACTTCTTCTTCACTGGTTTTACGTGCTTTCCAGATAGCTTCTATATTTTCGTTTGATTCTTCTTTTGTAAACAAGCTCACAATAGGAGTAATGAGTAATGCTGTTCCTGCAGTAATAAAAGTTGTAAGGTTAAAATTCAAATCATAAATAAATTGTCCAATTATACCTGAGATTGCTCCTGCAATATACCCGGCAACTGCACCTTGCCAGTTAATTCTTTTCCAGAGTAATCCGTAAACAACAGCAATAACAAAAAGCGGCATATCCATAATTGCAATAATTGTCAGATATGCGTTTACTGCCCCGCCGAGAATCGGAACCCAATAAGCAAACAGAATCATTCCGACACCTGTAACAAGTGTAATTATTCTAGCAATCTTTAACACATCTTTATCGGTAGCTTTTCTGTTGATTACATTTTCATAAATATCACTTGCAAATATTGTTGCAACTCCATTTAAGTTTCCGGAGATCGTGGATAATTGTGATGATAACAATCCCACTACAACTAGTCCTAAGACTAAATTAGGGATCAGAGTTGTAATTAAAAGCGGAACAGCTGAATCGGCATTTGCTAAATCAGGAAAAATAATTCGTGCAGCTAATCCCGGTACAATCCATAACAATGCAAACGGAGTAGTTATTATCCCGGCTAGAACTAACCCTTTAGCAACGCTTCGGGTATTTTCTGCTCCAAAGGCACGTTGTAACAACCCTTGATCAACACATGCCCACTCAATTCCTAAAAGAAAAATCGCTATAATAAATTTCCAATCGTATGTCCCTGTATTTTTAACAAGCGTAAGTGCGCCTTCAGGCAGTTTTTCTGTTAAACCCGGCCACCACCCAACTGCACTCATCACTAATGGAAGCAGAATAAGCGAACCTCCAAGCATTAAAACAAATTGTATTACATCAGTGAATGCGACAGACCACATACCGCCAAGAATAGTATAAAGGATAACAACCACAGAAAATATCAATACCCATGCTGTGAATGAATTAAACCCGGATATTGTCTGAGCAGCGATAACTGCAGTATAAAGTACCACACCAAGCCAGAATGTAAGGCGAACGATCCAAAGAAAAGCCACAAATGTCCGGACACCTTTGCTGTATCTTTTCTCAAGAAACTCCGGAATTGTACGAATGCGAAGTCTTCTAAAAATTGGTATAACAAAAAGTCCGGCAATAACCATTGCCATATTACCGGTCCAGGTTTGCCATATAATTGGGATACCTTCTTTGTATGCAATTCCTGCCTGACCGACAAAACTATAAAGATTTACATTAGTCGCAGCAAGCACTGCGGCAAGAATAAACGGAGTAAGCCGTCTTCCGGCAAGATAAAAATCATCTGAACTGCCGACCCATTTATAAAAAATTGAGCCTACATAAAACATTGCGGCAAGGAATACGAAGACGATGATATAGTCTATAGTTATCAAAATTTTTCTCCGGGATTATATTACTAGATTATAATGTTTTGGATTTTTCGTCAGCTCGTTTTTTCTGTACTAATTTCTTGAACTCCCTAACAGGAATTAGTATCCAAATAACCATGATTATAAATCCAACAAGCCAGATTGACCATGTTACCCAATCAAAATACATTTTTATTTTCTCTCAAATTATGATTAATAATTTTTTAAAATGCCCAATTCTCTTTTTTCATTCCACCTTCCCCTTGTGTAATCAGGAAACTTCAAAGGCACATTACCAAGTTCAATCGATAATGCGGAAAGCGGTATAATAACAGACCACGAAGCCGCATCATAAACATCCTGATCTAAGAACCAGCCATTATTGAGACTGTCTATCAATCTATAAATCATTACGAAATCCATTCCGCCATGACCACCATACTTTTCGATACCTGCTTTAAGTTTGTTCCATAAAGGATGTTTATATTTTTCTTTATATATATTATAGTTATCCTCGCTCAGCCACTCATGACCTTTCTCTTTATCATCAACAAGTGATAGTCTGCTTGGATATCCTTCATGATATCCTTTTGTACCTGCTAATGCATTAATTCTATTATACGGTCTCGGAGTCACAACATCATGCTGAACGAGTATCATTCTTCCTTTTGATGTTCTGATTAATGAATTATTCATATCACCATGTTTATATCCGGTATGATTATAAAATTCATTTGTGCTCTCAACCTGTTTTGAGTATTCATCAAGTGATGCCTGAAGTGAACTCATAGATACAATTGAATCAAAAGAATCACCTCTATTTACATCCATATATTGTGCAACCGGTCCCAGCCCGTGTGTCGGATAAAGATTTCCATCGCGAGTATCATGATGACGGATACGCCACATATTGTAATAGTAATCTTTACTAAACAGAAGTTCGCGAAGATTATGAATGTATGCACATTCTGCATATGTGAGAGTGCCTAATACTCCCTGCTGCGCCATATTTAATAACCAAAGTTCTTCATCTCCGTAACAAACATTTTCCATCATCATACAGTTGCGCTGTGTTTCTTCTGCAGTATTTACTAGCTTCCACATATCATCAAATGTATAAGCAGCGGGTACTTCAACAGCAACATTTTTATTTTGCTGCATAGAAAAAACACTCATTGGTGTGTGGTCTTCCCATGGAGTTGATATGATAACCAGATCTATATCGTCTCTTTTAACCATCTCTTTCCAGATTTCCAGTGAGCCGGCATATTCTTTGGGATTCTGCCCGTGACCTGATTTTTTAAGTTCCGTAACCGCCGCATCAACTTTAGTCTGCTGAACATCGCAAATAGCAGTAATGATTGCTTTATCCGGACAAAGTGAATCAACCAATTTTAAATGTTCTATTCCTCTATTCCCAAGTCCAATAAAAGCAACTTTAACTTGTTTGATAGGAGGAAGTGTCAGCCCGATTACTGACTTGCCTTTTCGATTTGGAGCAAGAGAAAGTTTTTCGATTGTATCCAGAATTTTATCTTTGCTTAGTGCCGGGGTTACACTTGTAAGACCCAATGCAGCGGTGCTTAATGCCGATAACTTAATAAAATTTCTTCGGGAAAAATTAGTTTTCATTTTCTCTCCAATTTTTTAAACAAATTTACTTTTAAAAGCGTACAATTTATTTATGATTTCTATAATACTTGAACTGCTGTTCTCAATTTATTCTTCTGTACCAGGGAAGCCTGTTAATCGGAACTTCTACTTTTATTTTACAGGGTCCCGATACGATACTTTCATCGTCACCTGACCATTTTCCAGAGGGAAAAGCAATTTCCCTGCTATAAGTATTTTTTTCAAGAACCGGTGCAACCAGAATATCATTGCCCAGCATAAACTGATCTTTTATTTCTGAATATCCCTCATTGGGAAAGACGTATTCCATATTCCTAACAATAGGCTCACCGGTAACAGCACTTTCCTTTGCAAGTTTGAGAATTTCACCACCTATTTTTTTATGCAAATCGGCCATCTCTCTGCATATCTCATTATTCTCCTTACTTAAAATACGCCAGGGTGCAACTGAAAACTGCATCATCGGCATTAATGCACTGCATTGCGCTGATCGTACAATCAACTCCTCGTCAATAGTTTTAAGATTTAAGAAGGAACCATATTCACCACCGCCAATCATATCCGGGCAGGTAAATTGATAACCCATGAGTCCTTGTGCAATGATTCCTGGAATTAAAAGTTTGAGATCCTCCCAATCGTGTCTTTTATCTCTAAGGCGCTGTGCTAAAGGCTGGCCGCCCATTTTCCAGCAGGCTCTATATTCGTTTAATGGAAACTCAAGTCCAATTTTTGCAAAAAGTTCAGAATGTTCATTAGGGGTTATAGGTTTGTTTGAAATTATTTCACCGGTATAAAAATTTGCATCTCCTGCATCAAATTTAAATCCATCAATATCATATGTTTCCATAAGTGATTTTAACTGATCGATAAACCATTTTTCAGCGATGGGATTTGTAAAATCGAGAAGGGCGCTTGCACCGTTCCACCACCTGATTATAGCAGGTCTTTTCTCTTCATTATCTTCCATCAAAAGAGCATTCTCTTTTTCAAGAAGTCTGTAATTTGGAGAATCCGCACTTACAAATGGGCATATCCACAACATTACTTTAAATCCAAGTTCATGCAGTTTATCAACCATTTTTTTAGGATCATTAAATTTTGCTGCTTTAAAATTCCATGTACCATAGTCTTCCTGCCAGTTATCATCAATCATAATAACTCCAGGCGGGAAACCATTATCAATAATGGCTTGTGCATAAGTTAATATGTCTTTTTCGTTCTGGTTGTAAGTTAGTTCAATCCAGGTATTGTATTGAGGTGAAGTAAATAACAAAGCTTCCGGTATTTTACCCTGTGGAGGAAAAAAGTTCTGAGAGACAAACATGTAGGCATCTCTTAAAGAGTTACCAGCCTTGCCTGTTTGTATCTGACTTAAATCCGAAAATACTTTTATGCTGTCATTATTAAATTCAAATCTGAAAGGTTCATCGCACCAGATATAACGACCTGAATTTGAAATTAAAACCGGTGAGCCCTGATTTTCTTTAACATCACCGTAGAGGTCATGTTTGTATTCAAACTTTCCAAAAGGCATTAATGGGCCGTCGACAACAACACCTCCCCACCATCCTTCACCATTATTAAGAATGCTTTTAAAATAATATTCACCTTTAGCTACCTGAGCTATCGATGAGATAGTAAAACACAGAAAAATAATTATCATTCGTAGCACATTAAGCCATTTTTTATCGTCGATCATTTTAACATTCATTTGGATAATTTTTGATAGATCACATCCAATAGTGGAGTTTTACCATTTTTTAAATAGTCTCCCATCAACGGCCAAATAGTTAAACCACCGGCATTGTTTTCAATTATATAGTCTGATTTGAGAGCAACGGATTCTTCATCATCAAATGAAATTAATGTACTATTTGATTTGCTGATTAGATATGGAGCCTGTGCTTTAGCATCCCAGTAACGCTCGAAAAGATCCATCTTCTCTGCAATTTGGGAATAGAGGATGTCTTCTCCTGCCTTAAAAAGGATGGTATCAGCACCTTGATGTTCGCCATAAATATCACTGCAATTAGTATATGAATATCCAAAAAACGCAGCACACAGCGTAATTTTTTCTGCTGGAACTTTATGCGTTTCATGATACAATTTAAATGCACCATCTAGGCAGCGAGCTGAATCGCCTTGAGCCGGCCCATACAATGCTGAATTATGATTGCTGATCTTACCCCAAGATCCATATAAATCGTATGTCATAATATTCATATAGTCTACAATGGAAGCGATTTTTTCTACTTCAATATCAACCAGATGAACTGCAGCAGCCGGTAAAGAAACGGTAAGCAGTAAACTTTTACCGGATTTATGTTCGAACGTTCGCAAGCTGTCCCGGATGGTTTGGAGTAGTATAGTAAAATTTTCGCGATCCTGATCCGTTCCATTATGCTTTTTATATCCTGGAAATTCCCAGTCAATATCGATTCCATCGAAGCCATACTGCCGAATGTGTTTGATACACCAGTGTGCAAAGTTGGCGCGTTTTGTTGGATCGGCAGAAACTTGCGGAAAATTATTAGATGTTTCCCAGCCACCAATTGACAAAACGACTTTAGTACCGTGGTGTTTAGCCAACTCGATCATCGATCCACCATGAGCTATGTTCGCTAGATAACGAATCTGTTTCCCCTTTAAGTAAATAGAGATCAGCAGCTGGATCCATCCCCACAATTTCACCACTTTCCAAGGGGATAAAAAAACGAATAGTTGATTACTGTTAATTTATCATAAGGTATATTTTGAGGACTGAGAAGTTCCGGATATTGTTGCAATTTCCAGGACTGATAACATCCGATTATATTTTTATTTTGAGCAAATAGTTGAAACGATATAAGAATAATGAGCAAAACAAGAAACGAATTTCGAAATCTATTCATTTTAATTTTCCTATCTGTTTTTTTTAAAATCAGAGATTAGTTTCTAGAATTCATGATTTTAAATTTATTTGATAGTATCCTTATGATTATTTCCAAACTAATCGTTACCTAAACTAAAACAGGAGCCCAGTAACATTAATGTAATTTCGTACTACTCTAATTCTATTTTTGCCAGTCCATAAATATTCAAACTCGGAAAGGTAACATTCACTATATTCTTTCCATTACTTTCGTCGCTATCAAATTTTAAGTTTTTCATTTCTCCTAACTCACCACTATAAGTAATATTCTTTACTGACAGGCCTTCAGGAATGCTAATTTGCGCATTCACATCTTTTGCCGAAGTAATATCTCCATCAACTGTTACATTATAATTGACCAGGTGAACCAGGATATATTTATCATTTTTCCGCATTGTGGTTAATTCAACAAATGGTGATCCATTCTTTAGAATAGTAAGATGATCGGAGAGCATATTTTTCATTTCATTTGCAAGGTTTTCCAGAATTTGTCTGAGTTCAGGATGTATTTTGTTACGCGTATAAGCTTCCGGAACATCAGCGAAAATATTTACCATTGAAGATCCAAATGTTGTTACATCGCCTTTGATTTCCATTGTTGTTAAAAACTTATTTTCCGGAATTTGTAATGGAATAAAAATCATATTCCCATTGCCTAGAGACTTAACAAGTTTATCTTTAGGAAACTCAGACAATGCATTTACTTCAAGAAACGGAATATGATCATTTGAAAGATTGTACTGATTCTTGACACCTGTTTGACCAAGAATGAAAAGATTGCCGCCTTTTTTTACAAAATTAATTAATGCATCCTGATTCTTCTCATTCATCAATGGTAAGTATGGAAGAATTATTACTTCAAATTGATTCAACCCGGATGAAGCAAGATCAGCTTCAACTAAAAATGTGTGATTTATTCCCTCATCAGAAAGAACCCGTGAAGTGGTGAAAGCAAAACTCTGCTCATCTGCCAGATACTGATTTAATGATGCCAATATACCAACATTACTAAACAGCTGTGCTCCAATCAAATACTGCCCGGTACTCTGCTAAAAATTTGTAAAGATCGGTAGCGCCTTGAGGGGTTTCTCTTTTCTCTCGGAATATGCAATGATTTGCTACTGCTTCTGCAATATTAATCTGGGCCATTGCACTCAAGACATTTTTCTGTCGGATCAGGAAATATTGGAGGAGTAATTTCTGTAGCATAAATTATAACAGGTTTTCCGTGTGCAACAGCTGTAAGAAACTTTAACGCAGGACTATTCGTAATTTTTATTCCATCTTTATTTCGTCGGAGCAGAATCAAGATACTCCTGCATTTCAGAATATATAAAGTCATCATAACCGTCTCTCGCTAACATTTCCATATTACCGGCACCAAGGTATGCAATTGGTCCATAACCAAATCCGCCGAAAACATTTCCTGAAATCATAAAGTTCGGATTATATTGCCTTGCAACATCTCTCATATGTTTATGGAATTCTGAAACCTGATATCCGCGATATGTTATCCACTCCATCCAAAATTTATCGCCACGTTTTTCAGGTAAGCTTAATTTCTGTAAAATCTGATATTCCATATTTTTTGTTGCTCACTTCTACAGGAAGATTATTTTTACAGATAATCGATAAATCCGAGTCGCGAGTAGTTATCATAAGATGTTTCTTCTGCTATGTGTGTCCAGTCGATATATGATCCGTCGATGCCAGTTTCAGCCTGGGCACGGATCTTCCCTTCCATTAACCTTACGTAATATGGATTTACAGGAACTCCCCACGCCTCAAATCCTTCATCCGTCTCCTTTCCATAAGGTGCATAACGATAGTAAGGAAATGTTCCATCCGATCTTATCATCATCCACGTTGTCGGATCTTCCGGCGGTTTTGGTCCGATATAGTCTTCAAAATCCTGCCATCGTTCATTATAAAATTTTAAGTAGTTAAGCTGTTCTTTTGTAGGAATATCTTTATTGGAATTTGAATTGCCGTTTAATGAAGTAGATAAATATCGAAGTACGATATAGCCTTTATCATGATATGATTGATTGAACTTTTTTGCCTCAGCCATTTTAGTATCAAATTCACTCCTGGTGACTTCATCAAAATTTGGTGCACCGCTGCCAAAAGTTACAGTCATATTATTCTTTTCAAGAAATCCTACATCCGACTTTTGCCCCAGTATCCAATGTCCCCAATCCGTATTAGGCTTCCAAGTCTGCTGTGCAAAAGAAATATTTGCAAATAGAATTATAACACAAAATATTATTAGAGTTTTGATTAATTCATTATTGTGAAGTTTCATTTTTTACTCATCATTTTAATTTGATTGATAAATCTTTTTCTCCTTCAAAAGGATCAATGTTGATTATATACTTATTGTCTTTGGAAGTGATATTTAATTCGTCGCTGTCCAATAATATCTTATTAATACCTTCTTTTGATTTAAACTGCATTTGATACGAGTCTTTACCCGAGCCTTTCAATTTCAGTATCACAGTATTTTCTTTTTCAATAATATCTGATATGGTGATTGTAGAATTTAGTATGAATATATTTTTTGAGTTAAACTTTTTTAGCTTCACAGTACGATCTGTATTTACAAATCCATTAAGTTCATTCGGATTTTTAGAACCATAATTAAATCCGTCTGCATTTAATAATAAATACCCCCCCGGTGCATTAAAAGTAAATTTTGCTTTACTTTTTGTTAAAACATTCAGAGCTAACTCGTCGTTGCTCTTATCAATCTGCGTCATTCGCTTGGATATATAAGTCAAATGTGGTTCAACGCTAGTTTCATCAGCTAAAATAATTTTAATATCCACGGAACTACCAGCGATATTGGGTAGAATTACCAGGTTATCATTAAACGCAAAGTGCTCTGTATTATCTATAAATACTTTACTGATTTTCTTTGATGTATTATTTATTCTAATTCCCATTCCGCCAGTGTAAAGATTTGCGGAATCCAAACCAAGATTAGAAATATCAAATTTAAAATTAAGTTCATCACCATTAACTGACCAGCTGTAATTCGATTGTGCCATTATGCAAATCTTGTATCTCAAATCTTCAGGTTCGGGGCAATATATATTATTGTTTTGAAATTTAGTTTTTATAGCATCATACATTGCTAGATTATTTGTATTAACAATTCTGTCTTTTCCGTATTGCGGCTGCGATGTAATTGAATAATCATGCCACATCTGATTAAATATTACTCCACGTTTAATATTATCGTACAGATGATCAAAAATACTTTCCTCATAAGCGGTTATTTGCTGAGTCGTATAACTCCAGGTAGGATCGTAAAACCATTGATAATCGGGTGAAGGAGTATTCTCCAATACGACAAAGTTTTTCTGGTCCTCATTAAACCAGGTAAAATTTCCAAATCCGATAGGCATATCCTGCTCAAAACCGTGAGTCATATAAAATCCAAATCGCTTTGCAACCTGATTATAATCACTCATATGTATCGTGTTGCCGGGATTAATAAAACAATCTACCTTGCCGATATCATATCCATAATCAGCCATATTAAATTCTATTTCTCTGATTGCATCATCAAGTTCTTCTTTCCATCTCTGCTCATTCATTTCCTGGTCGATATTGTGGAATTTGCTGTGAGTCCCGATTTGCCCTCCAAAACTTTCCAGCTTTTTACCTAGCGGAGCTAAGTCCTGCCACCCTGAAGTGGCAGCAGTGCTTGATACCCATGCGTAAACAGGGACAACGCCTGTTTCTTTGGCTATATCGTTTAAATAATTAATCGTTTGAATTTGTGCATTAAGATTTCCACTTGCATCTGCATCAAGACGAATGATAGCTGTCAGATCGGCATTTGAAACCTGAAGTGATGGAATTGGTTCTTCGAAGGAGTCATATAAAGACCAGTAAACTGACTCAATCAATAAATTATATATTTGATTCTTGTAAAACACTTGAGGCTGAACATTGCGGAAAAAAGAAGGCACACTTGACCAGGTAGCAAAATCATTTATCAGAACAATTCGATTTTGGGAGGTTTGGCTTATTGAAAGAAATGGATACGATTCTTTTTCATTTGTCAGCTCAAGTAATACTCTTCCGTTATTTTCAAACGTCTGAATATTTAATCCGCCTGCTATATGCTGAGTAACAAATTCGCCCTGATTATAATTTTTTGTTATGAATTGATTATTGTCCTTAACTTTTATTCTGTAATCAGGGTCACCATAGAACCCGATATACTTCATATTTAAAAGTTGATCCAGCTTTGAATGATTGCGTTCTTTTGTACTCTCATCAAAGTAACCGATCAATCCATCAATAATAAGATTCCCGCCTTCTGAAAGATAATTTTCTAATACATCAACTGTGTTTTCATAAGCTGCATTTGTCAAATAAGTACATTGACTGAAAATCAGACAATCATACTTTTTTAAATTAATATCCTCAGTTAAATCTTCAGCAAAATAGCAGTCATATGGCACTCCTGCTAAATTAACAACTCCTCCCCACCCATGAGCTGACATTTGTGTTACTCCCCAGTGATGAGTAAAGCTTGTTTTACTTATAACGATCGCAATGCGCGGGTTTTCAAAATTGAATTGGCAGAAAGCAGATTTTCCAAAAATCAGAGAAAAAATTAAAATAATAATAAACTTATTCATTAAGTTATCCCTTGCTTATCTAATCAAATGATGAGTTGAGATGATCAATTAAATAATAAATTTTATAACGCCTGCTAAAAAACTTTTTTATTTCCCCTGTTTTTATAGAAATAATTTATTTATCTGGTATTGCTTTAATTAGTAAGTATTTGTCAAACTTAACTTTTATTTTAGGATTATTAACATTCACATTTGCAATGAATTTATCGTTGACATAATCAATTACTTTATAAGTTTTATTTTTTAGTCCTCTCAACTCAATTTCACCGTCCCATTTAGGAGCATAGAAAGCATAATACATAGCTTCCCCTTTTTGTATTGCATGCGTTTCCGGCTTATCATATCCGATATCATAAAGTTCGCCCTTGTATTCAGCTTTCGATAAATAATTTTCTTTATAGATATCTAACCATTTTTTCCAACTAACTTCTTTTTCAGGTGTAAGCAAATAATTTTTATGATCTAACTGATCTGTTGGATATGTAAATTTTGTACCAACAATTCCTCCAATTCCAACAGTTGACGCAAAATCAGAAGCGCTATCGCTCAATTCCACATGATCACCAAAATATGGTGCGTTAGTTCCCATTAAAGCTTTAATGGTTCTGCCTTTTAATCTTATCTGCCAGGATGAAGTTGGATCTGAAGCAACTGTTTGGTTCATATAATGAAGATTGAAGAATGAATAAGAAGTACCGCAGGGACATATTTGTATCACTGCATCTGGATTAATACTTAATGCTGTCTCTAAAATCGTTTTATAAAATTCTGGCAGTTTTTCAGATGATTCTTCAGGATAAGCATGATGATGAGCCGGATTATAACAAGGAGGTGCTGCATTTAAATGCTGCCCATCTATTTTTAATCCTTCATATCCCCATTCAGACATTATTTTTTTTACAAGGTCTTTGTGATATTCAATAACCGGTCCATAAGCCGGACATAAATAATAACTATCCCACCAGGTTATATCCTGTTTAGATCCATCTTTATTAAGCAATAAATACTCGGGATGTTTCTTAATCAATTCAGTACCGGGATCAACTGCTAATGGCGCCCACCACAGCATAGCCTTTAAATTATGCTGATGTATCTCATTTACAAATTTTTTCATATCAGTGTCACCGGCTGGAAATCTCTTTGGATTTAAGAACCAGTCACCTTCAGCTGTTTGCCAGCCGTCATCTAAAGTAGCCCAATCATATCCCATTTCAGCAACTTTAGGAAGCGTTCCTACTACTTCAGCAATTGTAAAATTTCGTTCATACCCCCATGCACACCATTCGCTCTGATAAGTTGCAGGAGAAAATTTTGTAAACTTTAATCCTTTGTTCTCCATTATCTTGCTGAAAGCCTTCAGCGTATGGAAATAATCGCCTTTGTGTATTGCAACAAAAGTTTCAAAAGTTTTTACTGATTCACCTGGAGCTATTTTTTTCGGTTCAAGATATTTATAGGCAATACTTATATTTGCTGCAGTATCACTGATAGTATAACTAACAGGTATGGAAACTAATTTGGGAGTTGTTTCAAGATGACCGACTGCGATTCCTAAATCGGGTCTCCATATATCACTTACAGGTGTCCCCCCGCCGTAATCACTTGCATTCATACCCATAAAATTTTCTTGCGAAAAACTTTCCCCTAACGGTTGAACCCAATCCCGTCTATCATCATATGATCCTCCCTGAAATGACCAAAATGCAGGTGTATATATCTTTTGCAGGTAAAATGCTGTATGAATTATTTGTCCAGCCGTTTACCGTAATTGTATCTGACCCAGTATTTGTATATGTAACCGTAGTAATTAAGAAATCGGGAAAATCTTTTTGTATCTCTGCTTTTATTATTTTCTTAATCTGAATTTTCCCATCTGAATAATTTCCGGTGAGTGTCATCCCAATGAAATTATCTTCTTGGTAATGTTTTACATCCGCTAGAGTAAAATCTTGAATTATAATATTAGCAAGTCTTAGCTGCTCTGAGGGTGAGAAGTCATTCATCAGCAGTTTAGCATCCGGCAAATTACTTATAATTCGGCTGTGCAATTGATTATTATATTCAATCTTAAATATGTCATTGGAAAGTTCTGGTTTATTATCACCAGGGTGAGAGCACCCAATAAATAATAATAGAATGATTATAATGTATTTCATAGATGTTTTTAAATAGTTTATGTTTATAAATCCAGTTACATGCAATTAATAATTACAGAATTATAAAAAACTTCCCTGTTTTAGTGCCAATCTCTGAAGTGATGATGTAGAAATATACTCCGGGAGCCGCAAGCTGATTGAACTTATTTTTAAGATCCCATTTAGCAATACTTGGTGCTACACTTGACATGCTTGTGTGATCAATTGTTCTGATCAGCTCTCCTGAGGAATTAAAAATTTTTATAGTTGCGACTGACGGCAGATTTGTAAATTGAATTTGATGATCATCAATGCTGGTTTCCCATATTTCGGATACTCTGTATGGATTAGGAACTACAGTGACTTTATCAAGATTTTCAGTAGCAACCGGTGCCTGCGGAATAACCTGAACTGTATTATTCATTTCATTAGGATTATTACTGTATCCGTTTTCAAGCGGACCAATAATCCCATTGCCGCTGTCGTATGAGGCAACATAGTATCTGTAATTGACACCATTTATAACATCGTTATCAAAAAAGATATTTATTGTATCACCGACATCAAAATATTTAAACGTATCGACCTCAACGACCTGACGAAGCTGGGTCCAGTTATCATCGCCGAGATAGAACCAGGCATATTGAGGAATTGTCTTATAGTTCCCCTTTATTCCATCCTCAAGATCATACTGCGCTAATGGTATATAATGTATTCCGCCTTCAAAATCCTTAAAAGTTTTGCTGCCCCATGTAAGACCGTTATCATCAGAGCGATAAATTTTATATCCCTCAAATTCCGGATCCTTCTCGCTGTCTGTGCCCCAGACAAGTTTTACTCTTCTGTCCCCGGCGAAAACTTCAACAATCGGTGCCGGAGGTGCTTCGACAACCTGCCAGTTATTCTGAAACAGAGTAATTGCTCTCTGAGCATTTACTTTAATGTCTTTTTCACTGGTACCAAACACTGTGGCAAAAATCAAAGTGTCGCTTTGACCTGGATTTAATGTAATAGGCTCGGAACCTAAAGTCTGCAAACCATCTGCGCCTAAGCCTAAATAATAACCCTGTCCCCCTTCTATTGCATCAGGTATTCCATTATGATCGAAGTCATCATCAATTCCATCGCCATTACTGTCTTCGGGATCATTAATATTTCTGATATTATAATCAAAGTACCAATCCGATCTTGCACCGTTGCCGGCCGGAGTTGTTGCTCCCATCCAGAAATGGAAATGCATCATAAGTTTTTACTTTTTTTGAAGGTCCAGGCATCTGCAAAGCCACTACACCAGCCCAGGCAATTTTATCTGTCGGGATTGTTCCACCGAGAGGTGACTCCTCATATCCGTTATCATCTGTTCCATATGCAAGCTGCAACTCAGGATCGTAATAATGACGGTCATCGTCAAAACCAATTCCCTGATAAAATTGGGGGATGAAACTGAAATCTGCGTGTATTGCAGCCCTGAGATCAGTGATCGGTGCAGTACCAATATTTCTTATGATATAAACCCACACAATAAAATCTTCATACAAAGTTCCCTGCCAGGCCATTCCTCTAACAATCATCTGAGTTTTTAAAAAAGTTGGATAAGGATCAGAAGCAGTGAGTATATCAGTTCCACCCCAGGCTTCAACTACCGAGAAAGATTCCTGATCTGCCAGCTGCTCACCATTCGGTCCAAATCCAGGCCAGCCGGTAACAGAATCAAATTTAATAGGATCATTCAATACAGGATAATTTGTCGGCCATTGCTGAGGCCAGGTGCTTATATCATGACTCATCAGAGCTTTGCTGCCGTTTACAAACTGAGGGTAAGGATAAAAATGTTCTTCATCCCAGAATGCCGCAGGTCCCTCATCTAAAGTTGCATCGCAAAAAGCAGAAAAGTTATTTTGAGGATTCGGGAATCCCCCGACAGCTCCCGGATCCTGATTGATCGGAGCTCCAATCATTACACCTACTCCTGTTCCCCAGCTGAAACCGCTTCCCGCCGGGTATTCAAACGAAGGTTCTCTCGCCAGCGATCTTGACTGCTGATTTCCATTACACAATAAGCCCGTATTATTGAACTCTGTTCTGACTTTATTAATATCAAAAATATTCCAGCGCTGATAGGTCATCGGGTCATTTTGAGCTGAGATAAGCGATGAGATTAAAATTATAATCAATAGAATTTTTTTCATTATAAAACCTGATTTCTTAGCTATAGATTAAATATAAGCGAGAATTGATTCAGCGATCCAAACTCACCAAAGTCCAGGAAGACGTAATCTAATTTCAGATTGTAATCTATTATGTTTTTAAAGTCCAGCCCTATTCCAACCGTATATTTTATTTCATCGTAATTAAACTTGTATCCGCCCCTTAAATAAACCATTTTATAGAGACCTACTTCAGCTCCAAGATTATGACGCACTTCATAATCTCTGCTGTCGACTATATCATATGCAGCAAGAATCGATAAGTCCTCATTGTCAACAAAATAGTTCGAAATGCCGAATCTTAATAACAAAGGTATATCCCAATCAAGTGTTGTTAATTCAGCAGGTACCTGCTTGCCACCCGGATTATCAGGGACAGTGTATGTAACAGATAAATCGTCTCCTATAAATTTCAGCTTGGTTCCGAAATTTGATAATGATGCCGCCAGCCTTAATTTATTGTTGAAGAAGGAAGTCAGGAAAACTGTACCCAGATCAATTGCAAAAGCATTGCCTGTTGCGTCGGCAATAGTTTCATTTATATATTTTATTTTAACTCCGAAAGAAAACCTGTCTGTAAGCTGCCTTGCATAACCTATTCCAATTACCATGTCACTTGCTGATAAAAATCGACCGGTTCCATCTTGGTCGTAAACTGTGGTTTCTTCAATTTTCCCATAATCCAGATATTGGAGATCTACTCCAAATGATCCAACATCATCCATTTTATAAGAAGCGGCTACATATGACTGCCTTGAATCGACAAGCCAATCCATTGTTGATACAGCAAATGAGAAATCCTCATCTACTCTTGTTAAGGCTGCAACATTCCAGTAAAGTGCCTCGGCAGAATTTATCGAGGCAATGGCTGCATCGCCCATAGCCATGGGCCTTGCCCCCACACCTATCTTTAAAAAATTAGCGGCAGATGTTCCAGAGTAATCAACTTGCTGAGCACTAATTTCTTGTGTTTGGAATGTTAAGATCGAGAATAGTATTACTAAAAATATTCTCTGAACATTTCTATTAATTAAAAAATACTTCATAGCTTATTCCTGTTAAAGTATTACAAAAAATTTACCTGATGTTGATCCTATAGGTGAATCGATATAATAGAAATAGACTCCCGGAGCAACCTGTTGATTATATTCGTTCTTTAAATCCCACTTCTGTATGCTGCTTTCATTGTCTTTATAAATAGTTTTGACCAAGTCAGCACTTGAATTAAATATTTTGATAGTAGCCTGTTTTGATAAGCCTGTGAATTGAACAGTATGCTCGTCCCAGCTTGATTCCCATATAGTTGAAACTATATAAGGGTTTGGTACAACTTTGACTTCGCTTAGATTATCAACTGCGACAGGAAGTTCCGGGCGAACTGATACTGTATTATTAAATTCTTCCGGATTAGCTGAAGCAGAATTTTCCAATGGCCCGATAATTCCGTTTCCTGTATCATAAGCAGCTACGTAATATTTATATTCAACTCCATTTAATACATCTCTATCTACAAAAACGTTTACGGTATCTCCGTCTGTATAATGCTCTAATTTATAATCTCCAAGATCAAATCCATTTATAGAATCACCCTCAACTACAAATCTCAGATCATTCCACTTATCATCTCCTAAATAATACCAGGCATATTCAGGCAGTGTTTGATAGTAGCCTTTTATTCCGTCTTCCAAATCATATTGGGCGAGAGGTATATAATGTGTCCCTCCCTGAAAATCTGTAAAACTTTCCGAACCCCATGTCTGGCCGTTATCCTGTGAGCGATAAATTTTATAGCCTTCAAACTTCGGATCTTTCTCGCTTTCAGTTCCCCAGATCAGAACAACCTTTCTATCTTCAATATATGATTCAACTGCCGGAGGGGGCGGTGCTTTTAGCGGAATCCAATTGTTATCATATAACGAAAGTGCTCTCTGAGAATTAGTTTTCAGATCTTCTTCCGTGTTGCCGAAAACTGTGGCAAAAATTAATGTATCCATTTCTCCGGGTTGAAGAGTAAATTTGTCTGATCCTATGATCTGTAGTCCGTCTGCGCCGGTACCAACATAGTAGCCGATACCGCCTTCCTGTGCATCAGGAATTCCGTTTCTGTCAAAATCATCGTCTATACCGTCTCCATTGCTGTCATGCGGATCATCCTGATTCAACAAATTCCACTTGTAATACATTTCAGGATTACCGCCGCTTCCCCAATTTGAAGTCTGTCCTTCCCAGAAATGTGCTGCATCATAAGTTTTTACTTTGCCGTCTCCACCGGGCATTTTCATTGCGAGCACTCCTGCCCATGCAATGTTTTCTCCTGTTACTGTTCCGCCGCCGAGCGGATTTTCTTCGTATCCATTATCATCCCAGCCATACGCAAGCTGCAGATTAGGATCATAATAATGCCTGTCATCATCCTGTCCGATTCCCGGAATGAAGGATGGGAAAAAACTAAAATCGATGTGCACACCCATTGACATATCAACAATCGGTTTATCTGTAGGATTGCGAACAATAAAAACCCATACTATAAAATTTTCGTAAAGAGATCCTTCCCAGGCCATACCTCTCATAAGCATTTGTGTTCTTAGCCATCTCGTCTGGCTGCTTCCTGATCCTATCTGATCTGTACCGCCCCAGCCGAACATAACGCTAAATGTTTCCTGGTCAGCAATAGTCTTTCCATCGAATCCGGCACCCGGCCAGCCTGTTGCCGAATCAAACAAAATCGGGACGGTAGGAATGCTATTATTCGTGATTATTTCTCCTGACATACCGTCCACGGGATAGTAATTAGGTAAAGAAGTCATCCAGGATTGAGGCCAGGAATTCGGATCGGTACTAATAGAAGCACTTGTCGGATTAACAAATTCCTGATAAGGCGCAAAATGCTCTTCGTTCCAAAAGTCCGCAGGTCCTTCATCCATTGTTCCATCTAAGATATGGAAAATTATCCGGATTGACTCCTCCGACTACTGCGGGATCTTGAGGAAATGGAGCTCCGACCACAACAGCTATACAAGTTCCGTATTCTTTTGCACTTCCCTGCGGATATTCAAAAGAAGGCGACCTTGCAAGATTTGAGTTCTGGTTATTTCCGTCACACAACATCCCTGCATTGTCAAACACGGTAGCTACCTTATTAATACTCATTTTGTTCCATCTTTTGAAGTCCATCGGATTGCTCGTCTGTGAATTTGCAGATGAAACAAGAATTATGATGAAGATTAAAATTGATTTAGCCATCTGAATTTTCTTTTTGAATTTCTTAATATTTAATTCCACAATTTTATACCAAGTCTGATTGTTCTTCCGGGGCCATACATGCTCGGATTATCAGTATAATCATAGGAAGTAGCTTCACTTGCATCCGTACTTGGAACACCGGAATCTGCATAAACCCACCAGACATTTCTATCGTTAGTAAGATTTGTCACCTGTATAAATATCTGCTGCTTAAACCCAAATAAATTCAGGTTCTTGAAGAGGTTTAAATCCAGTTGATGAACAGTGGGCGAGCGTTCTCCATTGGGATCAAATGTAGATCTTGTATATGGAAAACCTGATGCTAAACTGCCATATAGAGAAAGACCAAATCCGTTCTGCATTTCAAAATGGAGATTGCCCTGAAATACATGCGGCTGATCCCAGTTTGCTGGAAATGTTCTTGTTTCACTCGTAGGACGTTCAAAAAGAATTGAAGTACTTACAAGTGTATTGGATAAAGTATAATTCAGAAATGCTGAAAAGTTATCGGAAAAATGCTTCTTCAATGAAAACTCAATTCCTTTAACAGTTGCATAATCTATATTACCAAGTTCCTGGAATCTCTTACCATCGCTGGTCTCATTCATTATAACACCGACCAGGTTACTAGTTTTTCTATAGAAGGCTGTAACGTCAAGAGATACTTTATCGCTTAACATCGTTTGAAGACCAAACTCATAATTAACGGTTTTTTCTGTTGCAATTGAAGGAGAGGCAATCGGTGTATCCTGCAGCTGAGGATTCGGCTTGTACTCACCGGTGGCTTCCACATAATATGTCCCCTGAAATACATTATAATAATTAGGGAACTGGTAGTAGTGCCCATATCCGAATCTTACGGCTGCTCTTTCGGCTATCGGGAAGCTTATTCCCAGTCTTGGTGTAACATAGAATTCAGGCTTTGCATCCTCCATAGGTGCATTAGGATCAGATATCTGTGTTATATCCGACAGAACCATTCTGTTTGTGTTTATATAATCAAATCTGGCTCCGAGATTGATTATCATTCCCATCTCTTCAAATTCCATTTTTTCATTTATGTAGCCGTCTATCTGATAAGGCTGATACGAATACTGCTCTAAAGCCATTCCGCCATCGGGATTTCTTCTGACTAAATCTGTTTTTAATTTTTGAAGTGTGGCGCCAATCGAGAGATTATGAATCTTATTTATCTGCCAGACATAGTCTGCACTGAATTCTTTTCTGTTAAAATATGTATCAAAGAATACCCAGTCCTCACCGACAATTGAAAACTCAGCAGTACCGTTTTGAGGAACTATGTCATAATATGAAATTTCATCATAGACATTAGATTTAAATCCCCTTTCATAATTAGCCACGGATAAATCTATGTAACTGTTTTCACTTATTAAATAATTTAATTTTAAATATCCTAAATTATCATTCAGCCTTACTCTTGGAGTCCCGTAGGGATTATACTTAAAATAATGATTATATAATCCTTTATTTGCTTTTGAAATATATCCGCCGAGAGTTACTCTAAAACTTGGTGCGGCCTGCCATACCAGCTTGCCGAAACTGAATTCTGTGTCGTTATACTGCATCGGTACAACTTCAGGGGTTCCGCTTTTATCCGTGCCTTCACTGTTTACGTATTCAGGATAAATATATCCATTAATATATCCATCAGTGCTGTAAGTTCTGTGAGAGAATACAAAAGCCAGATTGTTATAAAACGGAAGTTTAGATGATAGAACAAATTCGTAACTGTAGGTGTTATATGAGGTCGCATCAAAACCGAGATTATCCGTGAAACTCTTAAAAGAAAATTTGGGTTGAGTTGATATATCGCTTAAACTTGATACTCTGACAATACCGGACATAGCTTCTCCGTATTGAGGAGCATAAGTTCCGGTGAAAGTCTCCATAGAACCAATCAGCAGCTCTCCCATCTGATCCATATTAAAATCACCCCATAAAGCATCCTCAACATTAATTCCATCTAGTAAATAACTTGCTTCATTTTCTCTGCCGCCTCTGAAGTGCAGCCCGTCAGTCGGAACTGTTGCGAATTGACCAAACACAGGCAGACTGGAAACCGGCTGTGTCATTATCTGCTTTGTAACACCCGCCTGCTGAACTAGAATATCTGTGACGGTTGTAATGGGAATCTGAGAGATCTCTTCTGCAGTGCGGCCTTGTAATTTACTTGTCAAATCTTTTTGAACAGGCGGTATTTTGTACGACGTCACCTGAACTTCATCGATTTGTATCGCTTCCGGACTTAAGCTAAAATCTAATGTAACTGTAAGCCCTGAAGATATTTTAACACCTTCGATAATTTGGGTATTGTAACCCAGCATCTGTGCTTTAAGATTATATGTGCCCGGTGAAATATTTAGAATTAAGTAATTTCCATCTTTATCGGTTGCATCACCAAGCATCAAATTTTCAATGAAAACACTGGAGCCGATTAATGGCTGCCCATTTGATGCATCAGTAACAACGCCGACAATTTTTCCACCGGCCTGAGCATTTATTTCAAATGCTAAAAACAACAGATAAGCACATGCTTTTATGATGTATTTATTCATAAGATAACCAATATTTTAAATTGCATTAGTAATTATTTTTTGTCACTGCAAGATATTTTAGATTTCCGCTTACCTTGGTGCTTGTAATCCTATGCATCGAACTTGTTTCAATAACTTGAACTGTTGAATCAATTGGAGTTACAGCATACAGTAATTCTTCAGCTGCAGTTAATTTTAACTGGTCAACCTGATATTCCCATTCAAGATGTCCTACAATTGTATTTGTGCCGATTTCTACTTTAAGAATTCCGCCGATATTATCTCCGCCCGTTCCGCGATAATAGGCTACATAATAATAATTGGCTCCCATAACTCCATCCGTCAGATATTGATATCCATAATCCAGGATAGTTGCCGTTTCACTTTCAACATCAAACAATGATATTTTGCTTGAGTTGGTGCCGAGGATGTAAAGGAATTTTCCATCCGGAGATATTTCAATGTCTGTTGGCTTGGAAGTTGAGCCTGAGGGTACTATATGGGAATCATTAAAATCATTAGCGTTAACAACTTTTAAATCTGTATTTGTCGTATTATAAAAGTAGAGTTTGTTCTTTAACGAACTGAAGGAAAGATTATTCGGTCTAAAACCATCAGGAAAAACAAATGTAGATTCTGTTGTAAGTGAACTTAAATTAATTACAGAAAATGATTTTGCAGATGAATTTGTTACATATCCTTTTTGATTTGCAAATTCAATATTCGTCGGTCCTAATCCAACAGGTATTTGATTTACAACTAGAAAATGTGTTTGGATTAATAACTGTTACCTGCCCATCAGTCGTTCTTAAATTCACTACAAAAAGATTATCTGAATTTGGTTCAATTTCTATTGCAGATGTCTGAAAATCAACCGGGTCAGGCAATATTAAATTATCAAGATATACATTTAAATCTCCTGCCCTGTAAATTTTATTTCGTTCCGATTTATCCCTGACGAAAAAATATGGAAAACCATTATTGGAATAATTTCCGCTTGTAAAAAACCAGCCGGTAATTGGAACATCTTCTTGAGTTGGTGAAACCATAGAATTCCCCTGAGTATCTCTTACTCCGCCTTTTAAAGTCACAGTATAATATTCAGCTTGTTTATAGCTTGTCAGAGGGGTAAAAATAACTATGGTATCAGATTCACCATAAGAAAAAGCACCTTCAATTCTACCGCTTACACTTTCAACGATTACATTTTCAGGAAAACTATTTAAATCCATTGCTTCATTAAAGTACATCCTGATTTGATTGTTTAAGGAAACATTCAAATTAGTATCGCCAAATTCGATTTGAGCAAAAACCGGACGTTCAATTTCTTCCGGTGCTGAAGGCATCCTATCTGGAATACAGGCGTTAAAAATTATTGAAAATAAAGTAATCCCAACAAATACAGTAATAATTCTATTCATTATTTCACCAATAAATTTTCTTAGAATTAAAGCAGGCATAACAGAGTTATGCCTGCTTATGATTTTATTTCAATAACATCATTTTTTTACTAACACTGAATTTGCCAGAGGTGATCTTATATATATATGCACCGCTTACCATCTGAACACCATTGTCATTCTTACCATTCCATACTAATCTTTTTTGACCGGCACTTAAATCCTGATTATCAATCAGTGTGGCAACTTTACTTCCTAGAATATCATAAACTTCAACTTTAACAAGACCTGATTCCTGTAAATTAAACTCAATAGTAGTCGTTGGGTTAAATGGATTAGGGAAGTTGGAAACCAATCCAAATCCATCTACTTTTGTAGGGTTATAATAATCTTCAACAGAAGTAACAGCATTATCACCTATTCTGTGAACTGAGGGACCACTTCATAAAATTATAGTTGATTGCATAAAATTCACCATCAGCACCACCCCAGCCTTCTCTAACAGGATTTGGAACATATTCTTCATTATCCCAAATTTCATCACCGACTACATATAGCCAAGGTCTAACATCTGTACCTGCATTAATGCCTGCTCTTGGAATTGCAATTTCGACAACATTGTCCTCAGTGTTTTTTGCAAATGTTGCAAAGACACCCGGCACCTCTGCAAATTCTTCAAATGCGCCCGGCCAATCTGCTATATATTTCCAAACAGGTACTTCATTTCCTGTTGAATCCGGGTGCAGAGCAGCACTTAAATCAACTAAATAGTCAACTGGTAATCTCCAGAATCCACCGTAGCCAAGACCTGTTGTGTCTCCCCAATTAACTTCAAAGAAAAGTTGAAAGGCTGAAGAGTTAGTATAATTATTATATATTCCTGCGAATGTAGCTGCAGGATCGATATCTATTCTCACGTAAAGATATGTTGAATCGCTTGTCATATAAATATCCTGAACATCAAACTCCGGTCCTGTCGGCATATCACCTAATTCTTCTGCACATGCACCGACATCTGCCGGTTGAATTCCTGCTCCAACCCAGTCAAGCAAATCTCCATCAATTACTATGTCTGATACAATCTGATCTCCCTGATGCTGATATACAGAGCCGCCATACCAGAAATCATATTTTAACATTGAAGCGCCGCCCTCCAGAGGTAATTGAGATGCTCCTAGATCCCACTGAAAATCACCAACTGAATAAATCCAGGGCCTGAACTCACTTCCGAAATTAATCAAGTTACGCGGAACTGAAAACTCAAGCTGATTATTTTCGTTGCTGATTGCCATTGGAACAGTTGCTAACAGAACAAATTCGCCGGGTAAATATGTCGGCATTCTTCCGCCTGTATAGAGGTAAAGTTCAGCATATTTATTAGTTGAATCGGGATGTAATGTAGGTGCTAAGTTGATATAATAATTATAAGCATTATTCCACCAGCCCCAGTCAAAACCGGTTGTATCACCTATCTCCGTATCAAAATACATTTCAAAAACAGGCGGATTTGTAAAATTATAAAAGTTATTAAAATTTGCTGCATCATCTAAATCAATTCGGCAATATACATTTGCTGAGTCATGAGCTATATATACATGCTTCAAATTGAAATCTATATAAGTCTGATCCTGAACTAAACCGTAGCTCTCTGCAGGTAATCCCGTATCAAGCGGATTTATTGTGGCCCAATCTAACATATCGCCATCGATAGTTATTTGGGCGAACGATGTTCCAAGAACAAAAATAAAGCACAACAAAGTGATTATTTTTTTCATAGCATTCTCCTATTAGGTTGATAGATAATTTATTTAAGTAACAGCATTTTTTTAGTAAAAAGTTTTTCTTTGGTCCTTAAAGTTAAAAGATATAAACCACTGCTAACCGATTTAGAAGTATTGTCCGATGTATTCCAGAATATTTTATTGTTGCTGTAATCACCTGGATCAAAAGTTTTAACGAGCCTTCCAATGCCGTCAAATATTTGGGCTTCAATAATTTCATTTGGATTAATATTAAATACTATAGTTGTTGTACCGTTAAAAGGGTTTGGATAAACATCAACTTTATAATCTTCAGGTTTGATTGGATTCTCAGTTTCTACATCTGTAACACCGCTATAGAATTCAAAATAATTACTTCCGGTATAGACTTCTCCATCAGCATTATTTGTAATTTTTACATTATGATTAAGCGAATTAAATCCCGTTGAATCTTCCCATACATTATTATTGGCTAACCTGATCGCATAGTCAGGATTGTCATGCAGTCTATATTCGGGATCGGCTAAGAATAAATAGGCACTATATTCACCCTCATTCATATTTTGAGGAATTCCGCCAGTTACATTTACGAATATTGTATCACCAGCCATCCAGAATCGCGGATCAACATCTGTAACCAGTCTATATTTTTGATTGGTAATATTATTTCTCAAAATAATTTCTAAGTTTCTCGGATTAAATGGACTCGCAAATCCTTTGTTAGTAATTATAAAATTAAGGTTAAATGTTCCTGCTGGTTTTATACTGTCCGAAATAGTTGCCTCTAATAATTCAAAACGATAACCAAGTCTTCGTTTTACCTCATCCATGCATCCTTCAGTAACCCATCTGCTTAATACGCTCGGATGATAATCTTTATTTAATACCGAGTATCTCATACGTGCTAAATCGACTAATGAGTTAGAACAGCCTGCATATCCGCAATCACAGCATGTTTCACCTCCCTGAGGGACATATCTGTTATCTTGATTCAAATAATTTTTATCTCCTTCAACATCATTATATACATAAGTTCCATAGTCGGTAGCATCTGCAAGAAAACAATCATTGTGCGCACCTACTCTGGAACGTTTTGTTCCGGAAAATGCTTCAAGCGAATCTAATGGCGTGGTTATCTGAAATATTTTTCGTTTATAGTCCGGTGTTCTGACAACCACATTTCTCTGCAGCGGAAGTGCATCAAGCAGAGCATAAGTAACTGCTCTTCGGCTAGTAGTATTGTTTAAGTTATGAGAAGAATAATACCATTCACCCCAGGCACCAATGAAACCTGCCTCAACGTAAGTGATTACATCATAATTTTCCTGGAGAATCGGTGCAAGCTGATTAATATGTAAAAGAATTGTATCGAGTGCGGCATCTTCGCCATTTTGATTATTAGTATAAGAAAACCGGGGAACTACTTTTACTCCGCCGAGCCGAGCTGTATTGAGGTCCGTTTGAACAGTATTCAAAAAGGTTTCAGGTAACGGTATATCGTTATATTGTGGAATTGTATAAATCCGCTGTATCACAGTTACGTTCAGCGGCTTTAAAGTATTTATAAAACTTATTGTAATTGGGTTGCTTCTATAAGCAGAAAATCCTCTTTCCGGATTAGAAAATATCTCGTCTGTTCCCTGGTAGGTAATAGTGCTTTGCGGTAACAATTGAAAAGTAAATGCGATCAGCAATATCATTGTCTTAGTTATAGTTCTCATTTTTATTTTCAATTTCTTTCTATTATTTAACAGATTTTAAATTCGCTTAATAATAACTACCATTCCTCTTTCAATTTCAGGTATGGTAATACTTATTTCATTCTCAGTTTTTAAAGTTTTTACTTTTTCTTTTGTACCTAAAAACGGCAGAGTGTAAACTTCATCGCCGCCAATCGAACTGGCATAACTAATTTTTACATCCGTTATATTTCTGTTGTCAGTATCACATGCCTCGCATATCCCTTTAATATTAGTTAAAAATAAATAGATATAATCTTCATCTACACTTGTAGTTGCAATTAATTCTATAGGAGCATCTATTTTAAATTTAGAACTATAAGATGTTATTTCAAATAATTTTGATAAAAATATATTTTTTGTTTCATTCATCTCTTCTGTGATAAAGTCATCAGAATTAAAATATTCATTAAGCTCAACTTTCAAGTTTTCCGTATAGGTTTTTCCTGGACAGTCATTTAAGATTATCAAATCACTTGGAAGACTGGAATTCTGTTTATTGAGATTTTCATCATAGCTGGCAAATTCTCCGGTTGAAATAAGTTTTGTCCCATTTTCTTCTAAAGTCTTTAAGGAACTTAATTCCCGATCACTAATGCATTTTACATCCGGGAGTATTAATATTTTTGGTGAAAGCTTTTCAATTGTTCTTGAAGTAACTATCTGGAATGGCAAGTGAGAATGCATAAGCAAACTGACAATTCCGCGAAAACTATTTATAAATTCTTCACTAAAGTAATTTCTTGTAATATCTGAGAAATAAACACTGATGGGTTCTAATGGAGTTCTTGGTGAATAAAAGATTTCCTCATATTCTGATACCCATTTATATACTTCTGTCCTTGTTTGCATATCATTGGTTTCTGACATGATATATCCCTTTACGTCCCACATATTTGTTCCGGAGAACATCTGGGAAACAAAAAGACTTTTCATTGCATCAGAAGGAGTGACATCACTATTATCTAACCATGAATAACTTAACATCCACGAAGCCTTATCTTCAGCAAATGCTCTAAAGGTGTACATCCCTATGATGTAATTATACCAGTCATATGCTGCTCTATCTGAAGCATAATATTCGCCTTCGCTGTATTCATGTCCGATTACATCAACAACATCATACATCTTATAAACATCCGCACCCACTCTTACAACTTCTTCAGAAATACCGGGATAGATTTCTGCAATGGTTTTACAATCAGGATTTACTTCCTTAACATTTTTATCAATCTCATCCATAAAATCAGTTAAAGTCTGCATTCTAAAATTTATCCATTTTATAAATCCCGGATCTTTATAATTTCCTAATTCAAAATCTTTTTTAGCATCAAGTCCTGTTTGTTTTTTAAACTCTGCAACTGTGTAGTCGTCAAAACTTGCCCAGGTATTTTCCCATCCCTCAAAATGTGTCATCCAATATGGAATATCGACATATATACCATCTATTCCAGTAGCCGCGATTTCTCTGACTCTCTGCATATATATTTTACGCCATTCCATAGCATATGGACTGATCCATACATCTTCATCTCCTTCAGATATCCAGAATGCATCGTTACTTCCAAATATTGCAGGTCTGCCATTTATATCCCTTTGAACCCAATCAGGATGATCTTTAAAAAAAGTATTTGTTTTATTATCCGAATCTGAAGTAATACATTCTAATCCTGCTATGTATACAAATGTCCTGTTATTTATTTTATGTGCTTCTTCAGTAACCTTTCGGATTGCTTCTAATTTTTCGGTCGGATCTAAAAAACTTTCATATCTGCCTGTAATATCATTATCAACTTCAATCCCGAATACAGAGCTTTCTTTAGCATTCTTAATGATAGTTTCAATCACATCTTTCGAAAGAGGATTACCGGCTATCCTTACTTTATGTGTCCAATTTTGCTGTGCAGACAAATTGAAGAACATACAAGTAAAAAGAAATAAAGCAATGATATTTATTTTTTTCATTTTCATATACTGATTTTAATTAATCATACTTACGGTTTTAATTTTTTGTTCTATCATTTTTTGAATCTCATTGATAGCTAAAGGGAAAATATTTCGTAAATCAATATCATCAGAGTTTTTCATTATCTCTTTTAATGATTTCATAAACAAGTCTTTAGTATCAGTTGCAACATTTACCTTAGTAATTCCATTTTTAATTGCTTCTCTTAAAGTTTCAGAAGGTATTCCTGAAGCGCCGTGAAGAACCAAAAAAGCATTTGTTACTTTTCTAATCGCAATCAATCGATCAATATCAAGTTTTGGTTCACCTTTATAAAAACCATGTTTGGACCCGATCGCAATTGCTAATGAGGTTATCCCGGTTTCTTCTGCAAATCTTTTTGCATCGCCAGGTTCAGTAAACTTATCATTTTCAATTTCACTATTTGGTTTAGGTACATATCCTAATTCAGCTTCAACATTTACATTGTAACTTTCAGCAAGTTTAACAACCTGCCTTGTTAATAAAATATTATCTTCAATGTTTTTATCGCTCGCATCTATCATAACGGAATCAAATCCTTCATCAAGACATGATTTAATTAATGAAATATCACTACAATGATCCAGATGCAGCCACGTTTGTGCCTTCTCTTCAGCTGAAACAGTTCTGGCAATACCGACTGCAGTTTTAAGTCCCATATATTTTATTGAACCAGGAGTTAATTGAAGTATCACTGGACTTGCTAATGCACCAGCAGCTTTTACTACACCTCTGCAGGTTTCCAGGTTATAAAAATTAGCTGCAAGCAAAGCTTTTTCTTGAATTTGTACTTCTTTTAATTTTTCTATCAATCTCACTTTTTGTATCCGAATTTTTCTTTACCAGTTTTAACCACTTGTTCGTAGTCGATAAACGCTGCAGTTCCGCCAGCTGCCGTTGTGTTGATAGCGCCCGTTAAGTTTCCAAATGTCTGACATTCATCAATATCATAACCATTAATGAACTTGAAAATAAACCCGGCGTTAAAACTATCTCCAGCTCCGATTGCATCAACGACACTATCATTTAAAAATGATTTCTTAAAACTACTTTTACCATCTGTGACAAGCATTGAACCTTTGCTTCCGAGTTTAACTACAACGTGTTTTGCAAATGGTGTCAATTTTTTAATTGCATTATCCAATTGTTTTTCATTAGTTAATAGTAATGCTTCCTGTTCATTAGGTAAAAAGACATCAACAAAAGGAAGTACTTCTTTGTAATTAAAATCCCACTTCTCATTCGGGTCCCACTGAATATCGAGTGAAGTCGTCAATCCTTTTTCCTTAGCCATTTTAAAAAGTGCTGCGATATCTTTTTGAATTCCGGGCTGCAGAAAATATGATGAAAAGTGTAAATGTTTAGCAGATGACATTGCTTCTTCTGATATATCATTCATAGTTAAATGTTCCATCGTACCCGGATAAGTAACCATTGCTCTGTCTTCTGAATAATTAAGAACAATCGTGGCACCAGTATTCCATTTATCACTAGTAATCAGATAATCAGTATTTACTTTTTTTGCTGATAAACTTTCTTTTACAAGATTTCCAAATGCATCGGTACCAATCATTCCGACAAAAGCAACCTTTGCACCCAAAGAACTTAAGTTGCTTGCAAATATTGCTGATGAACTTCCTAAAGTAAGCGTCATATCTTTTGCAAGCTTTTCTTTTCCCATTTCAGGGAATGAATCAATTGAGTTAAGAATTAAATCGACATTTAACTCACCAACAACTAATACATCAAATCTTTTTTTACTCATTTTATTTATTTGTTAATATTTCAGTATGAGTTTCTTCAGGGCTATCTTCAATGGCCATTAAAAAGATTGAGACTAATGCTAAAATCATCCCTCCCATAATAACCGGGTGTGGTATCACTTGATAAATAATAAGAGAAAGTACAATCGTGATAACAGGTGCGACAGCATTTGTCATAGGACTGACTATAATTGCTTTTCCATATCTAAAAGCATAAACGATTGTAAGAGCACCAATGGAATTGAGTATCTGTATGATAGCTGTTAAATAAGGACCTTTGAATCCCCAATTTATTTCCTGCGAAAAATCTGTCATTAAAAGTGCAAATGGTATTAATACAAGTCCAGTCGCCATCATGTAAAAAAATATACTCTCAGCCTTCATAGTCTGATTAGCAAATCTCATTATATATGCTTGCAATCCCCAAGCAATAAAAACAATTAATGCCAGTATTATCCATAAATATCCTGAACTGTTTGCATCATTTGGAGGTTGATATGATAAGAATATAATTGCAATTAACGCCAGCACAATTCCTATCCAGCCTTTTCTGGATGCTCTTTCCTTAAGGAAAATATATGATAAAATAATTGTTATAACCGGCGACAATGATATGAATGGAAAAACCAGATATGCCGGACCAGTTCTTAAAGCCTGGAATAAAACTAATTGACCTCCCGCACCGGTTAATCCAATTAAACATCCAAGAAAAATTGATTTTTTATCAAGTTCTATTTTCCAATTAATTATCTTCAATGCAACTAATGCCGGTGGAATCATGGTCAATGCCCAAACGACATAACCAAGTGTTGCAGGAAAACCTGATTTCTGCGGTAGTTCAATCAATGCACCCCAAATACCCCAAAATACTGTTGTAACTATAGCATAGATTAGCCAGGGTCTTACTTTCAATTAACACCTCCGATAGTTGCAAAATTATAAATATCAAGAACGTTTGAAATTTTGTGCAGAATAATTTCTTCAGGATTTTCAGAAAGAACACCTTCTCTAATAGCAAAGTACTCTTCAGGTAAATATTGGCTTATTAATGTTTGTGGAATTTTGTTTTCTTTCAGGTTATGAATTAACGTTAGCAAAGATTCATTTACTTTCTCATCTGTCCAGTAATATCTTATTCTATCACTGTAACTATACATTCTTCGTAGTCTATTCTCTTCATCAGAAAAATTATAATACTTTTCCCAATACTTTGGAGAAGCTGATCATTCTTTCTTCGATCACTTCTAATAAGTTTGAAAGTATAATTCCTCTCTTAGTCGACAGCAATTCTTTTTCAATTAATGCTAATGCAAAAACTGCTTCACGGAAAGCAAATGTAAGCCACGGACCAACCTTCAGGAATGCAAAGTGATCTTCGACCATTTGTTTTAATAATTCTTTCTGCTGATAATCTGTTGAGTGTGCTTCATAAACAATACTCTCATAATTTTCAATTACATCGACCAGTTCTCCGGATTTATTTCTGTCATAATCAAAAACTATTGAATCACCAAACTCAACACCGGGTTGAACAACAACAGCAACCACCCTATTCCAGGCATCCTGTAAATTGTATTTCTCAAATGCTTTTTTTGTGAGTTCGATAGTCTGTTCAACTTCTTTAGCTGAAGTGATAGAAATCTGATTGTGATCTTCTTTTGCGCCGCCCGGTGGTGGAACATCTGTGCCTATTATATAGACTGGTGCTTCGATATTATCAGCGGAATTCGAGAAAGTTTCTTCAGCTACTTTACAAAGGATTGCAGATCTCTCAGCAACAACTGAGGGTTCTAACGGTACTTTTTGGTTACCATCATCTGCACATTTCATACTTGCATCCAAATGAATCTTGGTATAACCTGCGGAAATATATGCAGCCATTTGATCTTTTGCCTTCTGCATTGCTGAATTTGAATTTTCATTCTGCCATCTGTTCGGACCTAGATGATCTCCGCCGAGTATAAGATTTTCAATTGGAAAAGCAAGATCATTTGCGAGATTAAAAACCAATGTTCTAAATTGATGAGGAGTAATTCCTGTGTAACCTCCAAATTGATCAACTTGATTTGATGTTGATTCAATTAATAAAATCTGATTATACTTTTTTGCGTTAAGAATTGCAGCCTTGATAACATAAAGATTTGCAGAACAAACAGATGTAAGACCAATGGCTTTACCTGATTTATGTTTACTTACTAACTGTAATATTTTATTTTCTACCGCAATCATCCTTTGCCATTATTGTATTGATATACTTTTACACCTTGTACAACTCTATGTATCATTCCGCTTTTTGAAGGAGAATCTGGATTTAATCCGAGGTTCAGTGATTTATATAATCCTAATAACTGTGATGGAAGAATAGAGACTACACTCATAAAATCTTCCTGAATGTTTTTTCCGTTATCAGAAAGGATTATTTGTAAATCCATTCCAGGGACTTTTATTTCCTGTTCCATTACACCAATTGTAAACAGATTTTTTCTTCCGGAAACATTTGCATTAACTAAATCAACTTCATATTGATTAACATAATTATCGTTTGAAAACAGATATACAATTAAAGTACTTTCATCGACAACCGCTTTGGGGCCGTGGCGAAATCCCATAAAAGAATCGTATTTACAAATTATTTTACCGTCTGTCAGTTCTTGTAATTTCAACTGAGATTCCCTGGCAATTCCTTTAAGCATTCCGGAACCAAGAAATACAGCTCGTTTAAAATCAAATGTAATAACTGGCCGGAAGAACAGAGACTACACTCATAAAATCTTCCTGAATGTTTTTTCCGTTATCAGAAAGGATTATTTGTAAATCCATTCCAGGGACTTTTATTTCCTGTTCCATCACACCAATTGTAAACAGATTTTTTCTTCCGGAAACATTTGCATTAACTAAATCAACTTCATATTGATTAACATAATTATCGTTTGAAAACAGATATACAATTAAAGTATTTTCATCAACGACCGCTTTTGGGCCGTGGCGAAATCCCATAAAAGAATCGTATTTACAGATTATTTTACCGTCTGTCAGTTCCTGTAATTTCAACTGTGATTCCCTGGCAATTCCTTTAAGCATTCCGGAACCAAGAAATACAGCACGTTTAAAATCTAACGCTAGCTACTTGTTTAATATCTCTTGCATATTCATTAAGGATTTTATTGCCATATCTGTAAAGTAAATTAAACTGTTCCTCCAAATCTTATTCTTGTAAATTTTGGTTATCAGCAAACCTGCAAGCAGCATTGTAGTAAAACTTCCAGTCATAGCAAGACCCTTATCATCAGCTTCCGGCGGCATTAAAAAAGTAAAATGATTTTTATCAGAAACTGTTTTAATTAATTCATTATCGTTATTGCAGGTTATTATTATGTGATAAGCTTGCTTTGATAATTCCTCTGTTAACAGAATAGCTTGAGAACTTTCCGGACTGTTACCAGATCGGGCAAAAGAGATTAAAAGATATTTATGATTCTTATTTAGGTATAGTTCCGGATGGGTTATTAAATCCGTAGTGGCTATGCACTTACAGGATTATGAAAATTTTTATTAAATGCTCCAAGAAGTACATCGCCGATGTAATGCAGAAGTGCCGGCCCCTGTAAGTATTATCCTTGTTTCATTGTTATCAAGGACTTTATCTAAATAATTTTTTAAATCGAACTTAACTGATTGAAAGTGCTTCCAAAGTTTTAACCACAGATCCGGCTGTCCTAAAATCTCGGTTTCAGTAAAAGAATCGCTTTCGAGAAGGTGACTTGGATTACTAGTTTCTAACATTTCGAAACCTTATTATTTATTTTCGAATCCTTACTAATGCTATTTAATACTTTTTTATTTTTTTGTCAAGCTTTCGTTACCTTTTTTTAATATTTTTTTTATATTTCAAAAGCTTTCTAAACGTTTTTTAATAATTTCGTCGAGATATAGATGAGCCAGATACTAACTATCGATCGTCGTGTAAAAATACTGGACATATTAAACACAAACGGCCAGGTTTCAGTAAATGAATTAAACAAGAAATTCAATGTAAGTGAAGTAACCATCAGGAACGATCTTTCACATCTTGAAAAGAAGGGTCTACTAATTAAAACCAGGGGCGGCGGATTAAAGATCCAGAGAGTCGGAATTGATCAGCAGCTAAATGAAAAGGCTAAGATTTTTTCTAAAGAAAAACAGGCAATTGGTAAAAAGGCAGCAGAGATAATTAATAATAATGATACTATCATTATCGATTCCGGAACAACAACAGTTGAGGTCGCAAAAAACCTTGGTAAAATTCAGAATCTAACTGTAATCACTAATGCACTTAATATAGCCAGCCAATTGATAAGAGACGAAATAAGAGTAATTCTACTTGGAGGAATTTTAAGAAGTACATCGCTTTCATTAATCGGTTCGATCGGGGAGAATAGTATTAAAAATTTTTATTGTGATAAGTGCTTCATAGGTGTTGATGGAATCGACTCGCAATCAGGGATTTTTACTCCAAATCCCGAAGAAGCAAATCTTAACAAACTGATGATTCAATATTCAAAAGAAGTTATCGTTGTTACAGATTCAAGTAAGTTCAAAAGAAAAAGTTTTGGATTTATCGCTCCAATTTCAAAAGTACATATTATAATAACAGATTCTAAAATACCTGAAGACGAACTAAAGAATCTTCAGGGTATGGGCATCAAAGTAATCTTAGTATAAATACCAATAAAAGCTAAAAGGTTTTTAAATGAAAAGTATATTGTTCCAAATTGTAATTTTATTTTTCTTTACTCTTTTAAACATCAGTGAAAGTTTAAATGCACAGACAGATCCGGAGAAATTGCTGCTTAAAGATTTCAGACCAAAAAGTATTTATAATGTGCCGGTTACCAGAATTGAAAAAGCAAAATACCCGATAATTGATGTTCATTCACATGCTTATGCGAACACGCAGGAGGAACTTGAATTATGGGTTAAGAATATGGATGAGGCTGGAATAGTTAAGACAATACTACTTACTCATGCACATGGGAATGAGTTTGATTCACTAATTAATTTTTACTCCAAATATTCCGACAGGTTTGAACTATGGTGCGGTTTTGATTATACAGGATATGATAAACCTGGTTTTGGTCCGAATGCAGTTAAAGAATTAGAAAGATGCTTTAAGAAAGGAGCAAAGGGTGTCGGCGAACTCGGTGATAAAGGAAAAGGATTGTTTTATTGTAATCCGCCAGCATACGGAATGCATATTGATGATGCTACGAATGGATCCATTATTAGATAAATGTGCAGAATTTGGAATGCCGATAAACATTCACGTTGGAGAGCCGCAGTGGTTTTATGAAAAAATGGATTCAACCAACGACGGATTAATGAATGCATATACCTGGCGACTGGATAATCAGGAAAATATTTTAAACCTTGATGAGGTCTTAAAGACTCTTGAAAATGCTGTTAAGAATCATCCCAAAACATTGTTCATTGCCTGTCATCTTGCTAATCAGAATACCGATTTAGAAAAACTAGGACGACTTCTTGATTTATATCCGAACCTTTATGCAGATATAAGTGCCAGGTATTCAGAAAATGCACCTGTACCAAGATATACCAGAGCATTTTTTGAAAAATATCAGGACAGACTTTTATACGGTACTGATATGGGATTTGAAAAGAGTATGTATGAAACAACATTCAGAATATTAGAATCAAATGATGAACATTTTTACAATATTGAGTTGTTTGGATACCACTGGCCTCTTTATGGTTTTGGATTAAATGATAAGATTTTAGAAAAAATATACAACGTGAATGCGAAAAGGATACTGGCAGAAAAACTAAAGTAAATTATTTTATTGTAATTATAGAATTGCATTTGATAGTATTTTACTCTGACTAGCTTCTTAGAATAGTATAAAGGCAAAGGTTAGTTTATAAATAGCAGACACCGCCAATTTTAAGAGCAAAAAGTCTATATAGAAAGACACATCAACCGCTATAACCGCAGAGTAATAAGGTGAAAAATATTATTATATCTTATCTTCCGCGGTTATCTGGTTATTGAAGAATTCACCTATATTCTGATTCATTTATGACCATTGATTAAGTGTTGTCCCTGCGAGATTAAAATTTAAATCGTCAGTTTTCAAAAGGGATGAGAATACGGTCTAACTCATTATATTTAAATGGTTTAAGTGAATAAAGAATTTTAATGATCTTTTGACACCCCTTTAATTCCAACTTTGCTAACAGAAGCCATAAGTCACTTATTGAATTAAACAATTCTAAAATTATCATAGCCGACATTTCAAGTTGCCCTATTTGTTTATAATTATCTTCGGTTACAGCCGTCAAAGAATAATGTAAATGCGATGGTCATATCATCAATAAAGTAAGTCCTACTGGATTTTAAATGAACCGCGATATACTAACTAATTATATTTATGAAATTCTGCTGCTATTCCGGAATGACTTCCCAAAAATCGATTTTTGATTTTATGTCTTTCAACTGAGACTTAAAGAATTTTGATTTAAAAGTATTCAGACAAGTCAATCGCTTTTAACCGTTTACATATCAAGAGATAATAATAATAATTTTCTTAAATTTATTTTATGGATGTGCGCAGGTTAAAAATTGGAGATTATTAATTTCGCCTTTGCAACGTAATAAGAATCGCTGTCGTATAAAATTTTATCATTAAAAGGAAATTTATATAACTTTATTTAATGAGTACTCTTAATGAAGAAGATCATTACGAGCTCATAGGAAATTTCATTCTGTTGATAATACTTTCGAATCTGGGGTCACTATGTAAATGTTGAAACCAAGGTTCTGTTCTCATAAATATTAGTTCCCATGATTTTTCAGAATAAGCTCTTTCAAGTAATCTTAATGTATTATCAACGTCATTTAGCCCAGCATATATAAAGGCAATTTGAACAGGAGGTATGTAAATTTTTGGGGAGTAATCATTCATCTTATCTAATACTCTTTTTGCCTCCTTTTCATTTCCAGCCATTCCATATGCATGTCCAAGCCCACCCAAAATTTCCGCTAACCCACCTGAAAGTGAAGTTGCTTTTTCATAAGCTTCAATTGAGTTATCAAATTCCTGTAATTGAATATATGCCATACCAAGCCAATCATAAGCCGGTGCATAATTCGGATAATATGCTATCAGATCTAGCATCTCTTTTTTAAGTCTCTCAAAATCTTGCCTAAAATAACTTATTGCACCTAGTCCAATTTTATATCCAGGGTCATCTGAAAACTTGATAGCCATATTTGCCATTACATATGCCTCATCGAACCGGCTAGTTGCATATAGATAATTAGCATACCAATTATATGCTAAAGCATCGTAAGGTGAGAGTTCAATACCTAACTTTAATTCATTTTCAATTTCTCCCCATTCCCATAAAGATTCTTTTATTAGTCCGAGTGCAACGTGTGCTAGAGCACTTTTATTATCAATTTCCAGGGCCTTTAAAGCCGCATCCGTTGCATTGGGAATTGCTTCTGAGTGTGGTATAAATCCATAACACCAAAGAGTGATATAAGCATGTGCCAATTTAGTTAATGAATCAACATCAGCAGGGTTGTTAACAATAGCTTTTTTACATTTAATTATTTCATCATCAAATTGTTTCCGAAAAATATACCCGGGATATTCTAATTCAATATTTTGCATTTTAATTATTCATAATAGTGTTGGTTATTTTTTACTTATGAAAATATATTATATCTATATTATACTTTAATGATTATAATGTTTAAGATATATAATTCTCAAATAATTAAAGAATAAATAACTTAGTTATTTAGATATTTCTTTGATAGTTAGTAATTGATAAATTAGTATCACATTATATGATAATTAAATAATAAAATAATATTGTCTAACCCGTCTTCAATAAATTATGCATCCTGTCTTATTTAAAATCGGTTCATTTACAGTTTACAGTTACGGTGTTATGCTTGTGGTTGCATTTGTCATTGGTTACTATTTTTTCTTGCAGGGAAGTCAAAAGGAAAAAACTAGATGAACGAATAGCAATCGATATTACAATCATTGCTGTATTCTGCGGAATTATTGGAAGCAAACTATTGTTCGTCATTGAAAATTTAGATGACTTTTTTATTAATCCTACCCGGGTCGCTTTCTCTTCAGGCGGGTTTACTTTTCTGGGTGGTCTGACTCTTTCTTTTATAGCAAGTTGGATTTATATAAAAGTTAGGAAATATAATTTCTTACAAGCAGCTGACTCTATCGCACCTTCGCTCATACTTGCTTATGGAATCGGTAGAATAGGATGTCACCTTGCCGGCGATGGGGACTATGGTATTCCCACTTCTCTCTCCCTGGGGAACAAATTATGAAAATGGAATTGTACCGCCATCACATATGTTTAATGGAACTGAGTATGCAAAGTATTTCCCAAATGGAATATTTCCGAATGACACACCCCTTCATCCGACACCTATTTATGAATTTCTAGCTTCATTATTAATCTTTCTTATACTCTGGAAGTTTCGGAAAAGAAACTGGACAGCCGGTAAATTAGTAATGCTGTATTTTATTTTATCTTCACTCTCAAGATTTCTGGTTGAATTTATAAGATTAAATCCAAGAATACTTATGGGATTATCACAAGCACAAATAATATCCATTGTAATTTTTACTATAGGTATGACAGGCTTTATCTATTTAACAAAACAGAGAAGAACAGATTTAGAAGAGCAGTAATTACCCCATAACAAAAGTATAATTTGCAGCAACTTTTGGTTAAATTTAAGTATCAATTTTACAAATGGTATTCATATGGCAGAAGTAGTTTTACAAGGTATTACTAAAATTTATGACTCCGGATTACCGGTAGTTAATAATATTGACGTAAAAATATCTGATAAAGAATTTGTTGTTCTAGTTGGTCCATCAGGTTGTGGTAAATCAGACAACTTTAAGAATGATTGCCGGACTTGAGGAAATTACAGAGGGTGATCTCTTTATTGATGATAAAAGAGTAAATGATGTATCGCCAAAACACCGAGACATTGCAATGGTATTTCAGAACTATGCACTATATCCTCATATGACAGTTTATGAAAATATGGCTTTTGGTTTAAAGCTACGCAAAATTCCTAAGGATGAAATCAAAAAAAGGGTAACTGATGCCGCAGTAATACTCGGGCTTACTAACTACTTAGATAGAAAACCAAAAGCACTTAGCGGAGGTGAACGTCAGCGCGTGGCTGTAGGTCGAGCAATTGTTCGTAAACCAAAAGTGTTTTTATTCGATGAACCGCTCAGTAATCTTGATGCAAAATTACGAGTTCAAATGAGAACAGAAATATCTAAGCTGCATCAAAAACTTGAAGCCACAATGATTTATGTGACACATGATCAGACCGAGGCGATGACAATGGGAGATAGAATTGTTGTAATGAAGGATGGATTTGTTCAGCAAGTCGATACACCATTGAATTTATATAATAAGCCCGAAAATAAATTTGTTGCAGGATTTATAGGCAGCCCGGCAATGAACTTTATTCAAGGGAAAAATCATAGCCGACAGCACTTCAAAGTTTGTAAGCGATGGTAACTCGCTAAGTTTAAATATTCCGATATCACAATTTGATAGTTTGAAAGCTTATCAAAACAAATCGATATATCTTGGGATCAGACCGGAAAATATAAGCGATTCACCAATCTCGAATAATTCTACTGAAGCTGAAGTTAAAATAGATGTTGTTGAACCTATGGGAAATGAGATATTTCTATATTTTCAAGTAGACAATGAACAGTTTATTTGTCGTAAAACAACACATGATCTTCCTGTTCCAGGGAGTATCAAAAAACTTTATTTTGATTTATCAAAATTACATTTCTTTGATTCAGAGACAGAGCTGGCGATTTAATTATACATGTTTGCAGATAATTTCATAACTGCCGGAACCAACTTCTATGTATGTACAATTATTTTCTTTTCTAAGAATACTGTGAGTCTTGGATAGCTCATAAACGTTGAAGGGAATAACAATTACAGCGGAGGTATTAAAAGGTACTTGTATTTTCATTGTTAAATTCTCTTCATCTTTTTCCACTCATATTTTACAATACCGTAATTAGTCTTGAATGATGCTTCAGCATATGTCAATTCATCAGGAATAAATGGTCTGATCATAAATTTTTTGAATCCCGGTTCAATAGCATTAATTCCTGCTATTCCTGTGAAGAACCATTCACCGACACACCCAAGTGAACAATGATTAAAGGAATTCATTGTGGGGTCATAAAATCCTTTTTCCGGATGAAAGCTGTCCCAACGTTCCCATAATGATGTGGCATCGTTATCAATCATGAAAAACCAGCCTGGGAATTCATTATTAGTGAGCACCTTCCACGCAATATCGTTTCTACCTATAGATGACAAGACCTGCATTAAAAATGATAAACCAAGAAATCCGGTTGTAATATGATATTTTTTTTCAGTTATGACTTTTATCAGAAATGATTTGACTTTCTCTGCTTCATCAGCATCTAATAAATCAAAATGTATAGATAAAACAGCCGATGTTTGTGTTGATTGAATCAGAGAACCATCATCATTTAAGAATTTCTTTCTGAACGATTGTTTAATCTTTTGAAACAGCTCATGATAATACAATTCATCATTACAGTGCCCGAGTATAGAAGCGATCTTTTTCATTAATAAACAGTCATATGCAAAGTATGAAGTCGCAATAAAACTTTTTGATGTCGCTTCACCGATGCAGAGCCAATCGCCATAACCATATTCAGGTAGTAGAGATCACTACTTTGGATCTCCAGAGACTTGATGAAAATTTTCGTTGCCCATAATATTTTTCAAGTAAGTCTAAATCCCAGAAAATTCATAAAACAAGTATGGGCAGATTTATACCGACATCAGCCCAGCCGGCAGAGTTGAAGTAAACAGGACCTACGTCCATGTCGGCAAGGGGGTGCGAATGGAGGAAGTGCGCCATCTCATTCTCTGCGCATCAAAAAGATTCTCAAACCAATTCGGATAGAAAATGAAGATATACGAAATTGAAGGCTGCGGTTCTAAAAAAGCTGACAGCATCACCTGTCCAGCCGAAGTCTCTTCATCACGCTGCGGACAATCAGTCGGGTATATCTAAATAATTTGATTTCTGATTCCAGAGAATGCATTCAAATAACTTATTTAATCGGGAATCAGAAGAAGTAAATGATGCTGTTTGTTCGGGCAATGAATTTATTGAGATTCCGAATATTGTCTGGTCATCAATCTTTTCAAGTCCTGATAGTTCAACATATCTGAATCCGTGATAAGTGAATAAGGGTTCCCAAACTTCTTCAGTATCCCCTTTAATATGTAAGTATCCTGTGCTCGGGCCATTCTTGATGTTCTGTATAGAGTGAGCCGTCCTCATTCAGCATTTCTGCAAAACGCAATGTAATTTTCTGTTTGCCGACATTCCTTAAAACCATCTTACAAAGCCGGCAAACTTGTTCGAAAAATCCACAACAAATTTCCTATCGCCTGATCTTGTTATTGATTGTGGTTTAAATTAAATCTCTGCCTACAGGTTCAGCTTCATACTAAGTTAATTCAGGATTTATATCTGTAATTACATTAACTTTTTTGACATTACCTTCATCAAAATTATATGAATCCCAACCTTTTATATTCGATTCATAATTTGAATCATACAACTCGCCCATCAAAATATCGGCT